>JBCCOO010000046.1:0-42125 GCA_039025345.1 Cyanobacteria bacterium P01_D01_bin.105
GTATAGAGGCTTATCTGACAACCGGGCTCGTAGGCCTTAGTCAACCACCAGTCTCTCTATGCCCTGCCTTTCTTCTACCGCAGAATGAAGATGCCTGATGCGTTCCTTCATTCCACAATCTGAACATACAAGTCAATCAGCGCACTCAAGTATTATCTTCCTGAAAGTACTCCACGAATCGTCTTATCTGCTACTTCTGAAGAGAACGGCTGGACATTCAAAATGCAAGATAATGGCATTGGAATTGAGTCAGAATATCTCGATAAGATTTTTCAGATATTTGAAAGACTTCATAGCAAAGACGATTATCCTGGCACAGGGATTGGCCTATCTACCTGTAAAAAGATTGTTGAAGGTCATCGCGGACACATCTGGATAGAATCTGAGCTTGGCGTAGGGACTACTGTTTACTTCACCATACCCACTGCTCACTAATCTCCCTGCTCACTAGTTTCCTGCTCACTAATTTTCTCTCCCGACGCTGATCCCTTGAAAATGTCAAAACTGAGTAGCCAAATTGTGTTGCATTGCCGTCAATGAGATTTCTCTGCTCTCTATTTTAAACTGTCAACCGTGAGTAGCTAAAATAAAGTATTCGGCCAACTGAGAGGCTAGGTGCGATCAGCCCATCTCATCAACCACTCATGGATTGTCCGCATTGCCAATGGACTGTCCGCATTGCCAATCGTCTCGTGTCTCACGGCTCCAGCAGAAGACCAACTTGGGCTACGACATGTTTCGATGCAAGCACTGTCGCCGAACTTTCAACGAGCGCACGGACACACCGTTTAATTTTGTGGAAGTCCCTACCGACATCATCTTCCAAGTGTTGCTCTGTCGTGTTCGTTACAAGCTCAGCTATCGGGATGTGACCGAGTTCTTCTTGCTTCGCGGCTTCCAGCTTTACGCACGAAACCGTTAGGGATTGGGAAGAACGTTACATTTTCGATGCGATCGCTGTTGTTTAGTGGCGTAATAGTAAGCTCTGTTTTTTTGGGTCAGCGCTTCAGAATTCCAGTCTGCGGCGGGTTCGTGCTTCAGGTGCAGATATGTGAGATCTGGGCAGCGGCAGAGTGATCGCCTATCTGCGCCATTTTCTCTGTCGGCCAAATATCGCTCTATTAAATCTTGATCTTCTGCGCCCCAACCAATAAAAGCTTCGTCCCAGCCGTGAATTGCTTGGAGGCGATCGCGCCAAAACAAAGGCATTACCCCAAACCGCTCACCTTTCAACAAGTACTTACGCAAAGCAGAAGGATTCTCTTCTGGCCCCAACGCCGCAGCGTCAGCCGCTTTGTCTAGCGACTCAATGTCTACGGTTTCAGTCTGTGCCATCAGCCGATAACCCGTCACCAAAAAGTTGGGTGCGGCTTCGGCCAGTTCGCAATGTTGCCTTAGAGTTTTGCCCAGCGGAATAAGATCCACATCAAAGGCAGCAACCAGCTTTCCGCTGGCTGCACGGAGTCCTAAGTTCATGGCTTTGGTTTTATGAAATGCCCCCTCGCACGGCAAATGCAGATACTGTACAGATTGTTGAAACAGCAATTTTTTGACAGCGTCAGACGGTGTCGCGGTTAGCTCAATGACTATCCACTCTATAGATTGTTTGAAAGAGAACTGCTGCCACCAGGCAAGCTGAGTGGTGAGATGGGAGAGGCGATCGCGATACGGTGTAATCAAACTCAGTCGCATAGTTGAGGTTCCTGGCAATATTTTCTTTCAATATTTTCTAACAACATTATTGAGACTGAAGCGAGTCTAAATCAGGCGGATAACGAACAGAAATGGTGCGATCGCTAGGCCGCTCCTGTAGCCTAGCTGCCGTTAAGTCCCCCCTTAAATCTCCTTCTTTGAGTGCTCTCAAACAGCGCATTATATTGCGATCGCGGCTCTTCTCAATCGACTCTGCTGCGCTATGCCGCTGAGCATCCCCATGGGATAAATGCACCACTGTCCCCAGGGCGCTCACTTCGTATCCCAAGAGCTGAGCACGAATTAGAAAGTCCTGATCTTCCCAGCCCCAGCCCATAAAACAAGTTTTATAGCCGCCCACATGCTCAAACACCTGCCGCTGGGCGCACACCATCCCGCAGCCTGGGCGAGTCTTTTCCCCAATTACCGCTGGGCAAATTTCTACGAGCGTATGGGTTGCGCTCTCCTCTATTCGATAGGTATATCGCTGCCGCCGCACGGCAACCGCTGCT
Organism: Cyanobacteria bacterium P01_D01_bin.105; assembly: GCA_039025345.1. Taxonomy (GTDB): domain Bacteria; phylum Cyanobacteriota; class Cyanobacteriia; order Phormidesmidales; family Phormidesmidaceae; genus Phormidesmis. The sequence goes on from JBCCOO010000046.1 coordinate 2,205, forward strand.
GGGTCAGATTCTTTCACCTTCAAAACAGAATAGACACGCTGTGGATGCTTGGCCGCAGACAGTGCGATCGCCTCCAACACCGCCGCTTCCCACAAAATATCCACATCCGAAATTAGCACCACTTCAGCCGTCGCGGCCGCCAAACCCTGGTTCATCAGCCAGCTTTTATTAAACTCTGCACTGCATTCAGCGTGCTTACAGTGCAACACCCGTACCTTCTCCCACTGACTCACCGTTTCAATCTGTCGTAAACACGTTGGATCTGTTGAGCCTCCATCACACACCAAAAGCTGCCCGAGTGCAGTATGCTCAACTGCCGCCATCTCACTCAAAATAGTGCTGGCAACCATGAGCAGCGTGTCTCGGTTCTGCACCGGCAAAATAATATCTACGGGCACTATTGCCATCGTAATATTGGCCCACAAACATAGGAGAAATCAATCAAAGGCTGTATCGCTAAAGGCCTAACATCAACGGGAATTCCGGCTTTCATGGCGTGAGCCCTTTCCAGCGCTTTCTCTTTTATCTTTTGGGTTAGCTGTTTTCTCGCCAAAGAGTCTAACCCCGTCTCTTTAGCTGTCGTAAGCGACTCAGGCCGCTTACGCCGAAAATAACAATACTGAGGGCTATTGACCACACGAGCCATCCAGTGCGCCCTCAACAAAAACTCGCTGTCTGCGCCAAATCGTAGGCCCGTTGCAAAGCCACCAACGCGCTGCACAAGACGACGGGTCACTAGACTAGTGGGATGCAGAAGGCCGTGCCCTGGTGCGCTGCACATGGCAGCGTTTACATCCATTGGGTAGCCCACTGTCTGAAACATTTTCGTAGGTTCTATCACGCGAATTTCTTGGCTGCCCACAAGGTCTGCGCCGTAGCGGTTAGCTGTCGTCAACAGGGTTTGGAGGCGATCGCAGCTCGACCAATCATCTGCATCTTGAAATAAAAACGCCGTATAGTCCACCCGCTCAATCACAGACTGCACGAGCCGATACGGCCCTACCGGCTGAGACACCTTAGCAGTGAGCAATGTGACCTGTGGAAAGGCGCTGACAATCTCAAATGGCGGCGCCTCAGAGCCATCGTCAATGACAACAATGTTCGTCAATGGATAATATTGACTCACTAAAGACTGTAAACATCGAGAGAGCCACTGCTCACATTGCCAATGGGGAACAAGGGCTAGCACCGTTGGGCTGTCTGGCCAATCAAATTTTGGTCTGCTGTTGTGTGAGTTCGAGCCATACTCGTGATGGCCATCACCATCACAGTCATACTCATCACGATTGTCGCTATGGCGACGGGTGCTTTGCCATTCAACAACAAACCCTAAAGCCTCTAACCTATCTGCGATCTTCAGCGCATTTTGTTCATCCTCTCCAACCAATCCTCTCCCAATTAGCTGAGACGCGTTGCGCTGAATGCCGGCCCAATCTATGAGCGTCCACTCTATTTCTTCTTCAGATAAAACCTTAGCGGTAATCTCTGGCAGTGCGGCGTCCGGAACCTGGAGCATTAGCGTCATCGTCTGTTGCATCATGCGATAGAAATCACAGACTGTTTCCCATTCACGCCTACAGAGAGCCGATCAAATCCTGACATCTGCCGATTTGGCGGAGCCGCTGCAAACAAACAGGCATAGGCCAATTCAGATTTTCCACTTTTTATCAGCTCAGGACTCAACGCCTTTAAAATAGGGGACCAGGCCATCGGGTTAGACACAGCTTTTCCTGCCGGATTCAAAACACCAATCTGTTGACTCAAAATCTCTAGCCACTCATCAGCGATAAATCTCTCTTCAAACACCAAATTTGCATACCCTTTCTCTAACCAGCATCGAGCAATCTCTTGTTTTGAGCCAGCCAGCTCAAACAACCGTGACAGATGTTTAAATGAGGCCGTTTTGTTGCGCTGCAATAGCGATCGCCTAAACGCCCACCATGTCTCCTCAAACCCAGCGTCACGCTTACCTGTGAAAGCTGACAGCTGTCCGTGCACTATTCCCGCCCACATGTCCACATGCTCCAGCGACAGCGAAGCCGCCACACGGTAAAAATCTCCCAACAGCAGCGCCGAAAGCGGTCTGAGCGTTGTGGCCCAAACATGGCCGCTGCGCTGCGCATTTTGCCCCGCAATATCTAAGATGGTGAGATAGTGATGAACCGTAAATCGATCAGCTCGGATGCCGTCTGGCCAGCATTCTAAAACGCGTCTTCTGACAGCGCACCAGCAGTTGCGCTGACTGCTTTGCCGGGGCAATTGACTGCTCACTTGTAGGGTTAATAGCGGTGCTAAAAGATCGAATCCTAAGGCCGAAAAATCTGAGAGATTATCGCACCGATGACACCACGTTTCAAATCGCGCTAAAAGCTCAAGATACCTGTTGAATATGTCGTCTAATTCATTATTTTTTGCGCTCAGGCCGCGCTCTGTTAGCAAGCTCACAGCCCAAAGCAACACCCTAAGCCTCATGGCCTCTAAGGCTGGATCCGCCGTCAGCTCGCTGGCTTCCACTTCATGCATTAAGTTCAAAACGTCCTGACTGACGCCCCGGCCAACCATCTGCCGGGGCATTACGATCTGCTGCAAGAGTGCAGCAACACTCGTCGCTGCGCCCACCGGCAAGGGTTGTTCAATCCATCCGCTCCATGCTTGCTGAGTCACTCGTCGTAACCAAGTTTCACTATTAGCAGGCAACAAATCGCCTACATCCAACGCGCCTTTCGCGGATGCATTGGAATCATCTGCGAAAGGAGACGCTACTAAAACTTCAGTATTTCCTTGGCCAAACCTTGTTTCAAACCACTGCTTAAGCGGCTGCAAAGTCTTCTCTGTAAGAACGTTTTCCGGCTGTACCCGCACGCGACGATGGGAGCCATTTATTTCAATCTGATAGTTCAATAAGCCAGAAAAAGCAGGCATTTCTAAGGTTCCTGGCAGCTTTTGATTGGCCAGCTTTTGATTGGCCAGCTTTTGACTATCCGTATCTTGTCTCCCCAGGATCTTTGCAGTAAGGCCAGCTCTACCGCAAGGGCAGGGGTCAGGATAAAGTGCGATCGCATCTCCACTCACATACCTCACCATCGGCATGGTGAGGTTCCACAAATCTGTGGTCACCAGCTCCCCATCTATGATTTCGTATAAACAGCGATCTTCATCCAGGTGAATGCGTCCCACCTCTGGGCAGCTCATACCCGATATGCCCGATTCTTGGCAGCCGTACTCATTGACCACAGGTGCGTTAAATGTTTTGTGGAGGAGTGCTCGCTGCACTTCAAACAAACATTCCCCGGTGGCCACCACGGCCACAACTGCATTGGCCGGCAGCGATAGCTGATTGCGATGGAGGGCGATCGCCACCTCACACAGCCGACTGGGATACCCCCGCAAGACAATCGGCCCATTCCCCACAATTGTCAGCAGCGCTGACAAAAATCCATAGTCCACTGGGCCAACTAAACTGCTATCTAGACAAGACACCGGCCCTAGCCGACTCGCAACATTCACCACCGGCGTTTCACCCAACCCCCACCAGCGTTGAGCCCGTGCCCGCGCCTCAACTCTCTTATGGTTCCAGCGCTCACCGGCAAAATAAGTCAGCGCATCAGAGGTCGTTCCACTCGTTTTTCCGCGATAAACCACATCCGATGCATTCGCTAAAAATGCACCAGGCGCCGCCCTTAGCTCACCTTTGCGCAACACGGCCAATCGAGTGAAGCCATCTTGCCAATTCACAGCTAATCGGCCCGCATCGCTGATCAACCCCGCGACTTCAAATCGCTGACGGTTGCCCGGGGCCTGCACTGCATAAGCTAAAACTAAAGCAGCCTTTCTTAAAGCAGCCTTTTTCAAAGCAGCCTTTCCTAAAAGAACGATTACGCCTCAAACAAACTATCTGCCGTAGCAAGCCAGTCACCCTGCACTTCTACAGGCAATGTCCCAAATACCTCAGGCGCCACGAGCTGTCCCACCCCTTCCGGCTTAAAGCAGTGCCTGCCCTCATCCTTCACATAGCCTGCTGATACCCAGCCCTCAGCAAAATCTGGCGCACTGCCAAACCCAAACTCTCCTGGGTCAAAGCCAAAGTGGCTGGTTACTTTTACCCAATAGCCATTGCGAGACCATTCCAATACCCGCACCGCCCAGCCATCAGGAATCAGACCAATTTGGGTGCCCGCAGGCTGCGATCGCACCCGCAGCGGATCACCAGACTGCGTGTTTACCCGCACATAAGATCTGGGAAACTCACCGCGATTACAAAGCTGAACCGTCTGCGCATAAAGCTGCGAACCATCCTCGGCTCGGGCCGTCTGCCCTAATGCAAACAGTGCGCCCGCTGTCAAAAGAGAATACTTCAGAGGTTGAAACGTCATGATTATCAATTCCCTGCCGCAAGCAATAAAGTCTTGAATTAGGCCTGATTATATCGATAAGACTTGTGCTGACGAGCGCCTTGTAACCTTTAAACAGCTTTGAGTGGTCAAACTACGGAAAAGTCCTCGGTGCGTTTATTGGCACACCGAGGACTTTTCCTACACTATTTTTTTCTAACGGTTATGGGTACAGTCTTTCCGTTCAGTCTTTCCGTTCAGAGCACCACCCGCAACGCTTTAGTACGCCTAGGCTTTGCGCTGACGACTGACACGCGCAAACGCGAGACTCGCAGCCGCAATGGCAATAGATCCTACGGCCATCAGCGGTGAGCTGGCATAGTGAGTATCGATAATGTCAGGCTCACTGGCGAGCAGTTGCGCATCAATGCCGTCTTCATTCACAGGCACATACAAAATGTCACCATGGCCCTCGCGGCGAATTTGAACTTCCCACTCACCCTCAATAGACTCGTTGGGGTTAAAAGAATAGCGGCCCTGGCCATCAGTAACACCCGTCTTATAAGGGCGAAGAGACTGTTCTGGAGCATAAACTTTGACCTTCGCCCCCTTCAGTGGCTGACCGTTGCTAAAGGTGGTTTGCAGCTCTAGCGTTTGGTCACTGCCTTGCACTTCATTCGCGAAAGGCGTGTTCTTGAGGATGTAGTTAGTTTGCACTTGGTGCGCAAACGCTTTCGTTGGAATGACGGCCATGCCCACAGCAGCGAGCATGAGAAGGGTATTGCGGAGTGGCTGTTTCATAAGAGATACGTGCAGGCACTTTGCCGATAAGGATCAATAAGGATTCATGCAGTACTAGAATTGCCCAGTATTGAAATAAGCGTAACAATCAGACTCGATTTGCTTATCCCAATTATAGTAAGCGCATAGTCAATTCTACAGAGAATGGCAGGGGCAATCAGAGAAGTGGATCCCTTTTGTGACGCCTGGCTGTCGCCCCGCTATTCCACAGGCAAATCGACTAGATCTTTGGCATCCCATTTCAGCACAGAAGCCTCAACGCCCTCGGTTTGCTTACGTTTCGAGTCTGCCTCAAACCAGGCAATGATCTGCTCATTCGTTAGCGCTTCTACCGTCGTGTTTAAATCTTTTGCGATGTAAGCCAGCAGCTTGCCAGTTGAAAGCGTTAATCGAGTCAAAAACTTTTCTGGGGTGGTTAGCAAGGCGGCATCCACCGCAGCCGATTCTTCAGGGGTTAAAAATTGAAGGGACATTTGAGCAGGTAGGCTATCAGTTATTTTTTCGAATTCACTGTGCTTTTAGTCTGCACTATTTCCTAGAATTCACTATTTTTTGGTCTTCACAAGGTAACCACATTGATGCTCGCCATTGACAAGCCAGTGTGTGCGCTCCACTGAGCAGTCCGGCAGGGCGATCGCAAACATCGCCAGCTCATGTCCGCAGACCGTCGGATAAGACTCGGCAATATGGGCGATCGCACAGTTATACTCCGTGATCACAAACGCATCTTGATCTGAGCTGCTGCTGTTTTTAGGGCTATCAACCTCCTTGGCCATAGCTTCACGCCCCGCGACTGTGCCATCTTCAGCAACCTCAGCCGGATAGAACTCGGCCATGTAGCCTTCTGCCTGCCGTAGCTTCACCAGCGTCTGCATCCGTTCTTTCAGCGGCGCTTTTCCCAGCTTTTCCCTATACACCTTGGCTTTACTCTGCCACTGATGCTTCAGCAGCTTGCTCACGTGCTCTGGCCCCAGGGTATCGGCCACCGTATCTAGCAGCGACAGCGCGAACTGATCGTACTGGTCTGGAAAGTGCTCCCTGCCCTGGCGGCTAAGCTGATAGAGGTGGTTGGGCCGGCCGATGCCTTCTTGAGCAATTTGGTGTTCAATGAGCCCGTTGCCTTCCAGCGTTTTCAAGTGGCGGCGGATGGCTTGGGGCGTAACATCTAATTGTTTCGCGATCGCCCCAGCCGTCGCCGTCCCCTGTTTCAGCAAAAACCGCAGAATATCCTCCTTCACAGAGGACGCAGCAGGCGCAGGGGGAGACGAATTCGGCGTCGCAGTCATATCAGGCACAGTCATAAGTCAGACAGATGTATACCGGACTGGGCAATCTCGGGTGTAAACGGCGATGAGCAAAGCCGCAAGCTCTTGTTTACATTAATTTAGAAACACTTTTGTTGCTAAACTAATCTCGTTCAAGTACTCTTTAAGTAGTTAAACAACGTCCATGTTGCTTAACTCCCTCTAATCTTAGACTAAAACTGCTGGATTGCAGATTGCTTCGCATCTTGAAACCTGACGAAGCAGATGTGCATTTCGGTTTGTCTCTAGGTCTACAAATCAGAGATTGACTTCAATTATTCCCTTTAAGCCGTATTCTCCAGTAAGCACAATGAGCGCAAGCACGCCTGTACAGGGTTCAGATAAAAGCCTCGAAATCATGCGAAATTTTGCCCAGAGTTACGCCAAGCGTACAGGCACTTATTTCTGCCAAGACCTGGGCGTCACCGCCGTTGTACTGGAGGGCCTAGCCAAACATAAAGACGACCTTGGTGCGCCTCTGTGCCCTTGTCGTCACTACGAAGACAAAGAAGCAGAAGTTAAGGCCTCTTACTGGAACTGCCCCTGTGTGCCTATGCAAGAGCGTCAAGAGTGCCACTGCATGCTGTTCCTCACCGAAGACAATCCTTTCTCTGGCACCGAGCAAGCAATTTCCTTTGATCAAATCCGTTCTGAAACAAGCGCTGTCAAGTCTTAAGCGCACCCTGCCCGCTCTGCTGCTTCGTTTGCTTTGCTGACCCGTTCGATTTATCCACCTTCTCCACTACGCTTCGCACGCAACCTGCACACACATGGTATCCAGCGTTCAGTCTGTTGTTAGTCAACCTTATAAGTACGGCTTCGTTACGGATATTGAAGCCGATGCGCTTCCTCGTGGCCTCAACGAGGATGTGATTCGAGCGATTTCAGCCAAGAAGGAAGAACCCGACTTCATGTTGGACTTTCGTCTGAAAGCGTATCGCCGCTGGCTGAAAATGGAGGAGCCTTCATGGCCCAACGTCGCCTATCCGCCCATCGACTACAACGACATCGTCTACTACTCAGCGCCCAAGCAGAAAGAAGAGAAAAAACTCGATAGTTTAGACGACGTTGATCCGGCGCTGCTGGAGACCTTTGATAAGCTCGGCATCTCTATTAGCGAGCAAAAGCGCTTGGCGAACGTTGCGGTAGATGTCATTTTTGACAGCGTTTCGATTGCAACCACCTTCAAAGAAGACCTCGCCAAGCACGGCATTGTCTTCTGTTCTATTTCAGAGGCGGTTCAAGAGCATCCTGAGCTCATCAAAAAGTATTTAGGCTCTGTTATCCCAGTCGGTGACAATTACTTCACGGCGTTGAACTCAGCCGTTTTTACAGATGGGTCCTTCGTCTATATCCCTAAGGGTGTGAAATGCCCGATGGATTTGTCCACTTACTTCCGTATTAACAACGGTGATGCCGGTCAGTTTGAACGGACGCTGATTGTGGCGGAAGAAAGTAGTTCTGTCACGTATTTAGAAGGCTGCACCGCGCCAATGTATGACAGCAATCAGCTTCATGCAGCCGTTGTGGAGTTGGTTGCCCTAGATAACGCTGAAATCAAGTACTCCACGGTGCAGAACTGGTTTGCGGGGGATGAGAATGGCAAAGGCGGCATCTATAACTTTGTGACCAAGCGCGGTTTGTGTAAGGGCATTAACTCAAAGATTTCCTGGACACAGGTAGAGACAGGCTCTGCAATTACTTGGAAATATCCAAGCTGCGTTTTGGTGGGAGACAACTCTGTCGGCGAGTTCTACTCTGTGGCCCTGACGAACCACTATCAGCAGGCTGACACGGGCACCAAAATGGTGCATGTGGGAAACAACACCCGCAGCACGATTATCTCCAAAGGGATTTCAGCCGGGAAGTCCAAAAACAGCTATCGCGGCTTGGTGCAGGTCAATCCAAAAGCCGTCGGCGCTCGCAACTACTCCCAGTGTGATTCCATGCTGCTGGGTGACACCTCAAATGCCAACACCTTCCCCTACATTCAGGTGCAAAACAGCACTGCTCAAGTTGAGCACGAAGCATCAACGTCCAAAATTGGCGAAGATCAGCTCTTTTACTTCGCGCAGCGGGGCATTTCACCTGAAGATGCGGTCTCCATGATCATCAGTGGCTTTTGCCGGGATGTCTTCAACGAGCTGCCCATGGAATTTGCGGCTGAAGCCGATAAGCTTCTGAGCCTGAAGCTGGAAAATTCCGTTGGTTAAATTTGTTCGCTATAAAGTTTGTTCGCTAACTGCGGACTAGAGACCTGAAGCCCATCCAACCTTGACGGGCAGCGCTGACATCCTGCCTCCCCTCCTAACTGCCCTTTATTGAAATGATCAACGAAAACGCCAGCACTATTCTCTCCGTCCGTAATCTTCGCGCAAATGTCGATGGCACCGAAATTCTCAAAGGCGTAAACTTTGAGGTCAAGGCTGGCGAAGTTCACGCCATTATGGGCCTCAACGGCTCGGGTAAAAGTACCTTTTCTAAAGTGTTAGCCGGTCATCCTGACTATGAGGTAACTGCAGGTGAGGTGATTTTTAAAGGGCAAAATCTGCTGGATCTGGAGCCGCATGAGCGGGCTAATTCTGGTGTGTTTTTGGCCTTTCAGTACCCGCTAGAGATTCCGGGTGTGAGCAACCGCGACTTTTTGCGAGTGGCCTATAACGCGCACCGCAAGGCTAACGGCGAAGAAGAGATCGACGTATTTGATTTCGACGATTTGGTGGAAGAGAAATCTGACATCGTGAAGATGGATGTGAGTTTCTTGGATCGAAGCGTGAATGAAGGCTTTTCGGGCGGAGAAAAGAAGCGCAATGAGATTTTGCAAATGGCTCTGTTAGCGCCGAAGCTGGCCATTTTGGATGAAACCGATTCGGGCTTGGATATTGACGCGCTCAAGATTGTCTCAGAAGGTGTAAACCAGCTCAGTACGGCAGATAATGCGACGGTTTTGATTACGCACTATCAGCGGCTTTTGAACTATATCGTCCCGGACTATGTGCATGTGATGGCACAGGGGCGAATCGTGAAGACGGGTGGTAAGGCGCTAGCACAAGAACTAGAGTCCCGTGGTTACGACTGGATTATGGCCGAAGAAAAGGCCGAAGACAGAGCAGAGGAGGCCGTAGCGTGATTATGGCGACAACGGCAAATTCCGCTTCCATAAATGGCAGTGCTGCGGCGGCTAAGCGAGCAAGCTATTTGAAGCACTTGCTAACACAGGCAACGGCTGCAGCTGAGTCTTCTGGGCTGGGGCTAAAGCAATTGAGGGAAAGCGCGATCGCCCTCACCAACGAGCGTTCTTTCCCCTACGGGAAAGACGAAGAATGGCGCTTTACCGATCTCGCTGACATGCTGGATCTGCCATTTCGCGCTGCGCCCGCGGCAGATTCCATTTCGGAAGGACTGGCTAACCATCTTGCGCTTTTGGAAGGCGGTTATCGACTCGTAACCGTGAATGGTCACTACGTTTCTGATCTATCTGTTGCTGGAAGAGACGTGGCCGCTCCAGAACTTCCTGAAGGCGCAGTAGTTGCGCCCCTGTCCGCATTAATTGCCCATCCGACGTACGGTGATCGCGTCAAAGATACCCTCCAGACAAAGCTGGCCCAAGTGCAGGGCGGCGGCGAAGTCTTTACCGCGCTCAACACCGCAGGCTTCACAGATGTAATGGTGATCTGGGTACGTAAAGATCAAGCCATCGAAGCCCCGATTCACATCGCGCGTGGCGCTGTGGGCGACGGCGTTTCTCATTTACGAACCCTGGTCATTGCTGAGCGTCACGCTAAGTTCACCCTCATCGAAACCTTCTGGGGCGATGACGAACAGTCCCGCTTCAATAACAACGTCAGTGAGTTTTTGCTAGAAGAAAGCGCACAGGTAACCCACGTTCGGATACAAGATGAAGGGGCGAAAACGTTCCACATTAGCAAAACGGCCATTTCTCAAGCGCAAAATAGCTGCTATCACAGCACCAATATCGAATTGGGCGCGTGCCTATCACGTCACCACCACGAGATGTATCAAGCGGGGCCGCAGACCGAAACCCACTTATATGGCCTGAGCGCCCTCAGCGGCCAGCAGCTAGCCGACACCCACAGTTTAATTGCCCTTACCCATCCCCACAGCAGCGCCACTCAAGTTCAGAAAAACGTGGTTGATGATCGCGCTCGCAGCGTGTTTAACGGCAAGGTCTATGTCTCTCAGGCCGCACAGCATACGGATGCGGCCCAGCTTAATCGCAACCTAATGCTTTCTGATAAAGCGCGGGTAGATACCAAACCTGAGCTAGATATCGTGGCCGACAACGTCAAGTGCGCCCACGGCGCAACGGTGAGTCAGCTTCAGGCCGATGAGGTGTTCTATCTTCAAAGCCGAGGCATTTCAGCCGAGCAAGCCCAAAGGCTCCTACTCTATGGCTTTGCCATGGAAATTATTGACAAGATTTCTATCGATGCCCTGCGTGAGACGCTAAGGGATCGCATTTCAAAATGGGCGCGTTGATATGGGCGCGTTGACCTCATCTATATTTCTGATTGGAACATCATGACCACTATCGCCCCTGCTAAACCTAGCCATCCCAAGCCCGCACTGTTGGCGGATGAGGTTCGCGCTGACTTCCCCATTTTGAACCAAGAAATCAACGGTCAGCCGCTGATTTATCTCGATAACGCGGCCACCTCACAGAAGCCGCAGGCGGTGCTAGATGCGATCACCAGCTACTACACCGCAGACAATGCCAACGTACATCGGGGCGTACATACCCTGAGTGCACGAGCAACAGATGCCTACGAAAGCGCACGGGATAAAGTGGCCGCATTTGTGAACGCCGCGTCCCGCGATGAGATTGTCTTTACCCGCAATGCCAGCGAAGCCATTAATTTAGTCGCTTACGCCTGGGGCCTGAGTGAGCTGAAAGCAGGCGACGAGATTGTACTAACGGTGATGGAGCACCACAGCAACTTGGTGCCTTGGCAGCTGGTGGCACAGCGAACAGGCGCTGTGCTCAAGCATGTGCCGCTATCTGAGACGCAAGAATTTGATTTGACAGCCTTTAAAGCGCTGGTGACAGATAGAACTAAGCTGGTAGCCGTCAATCACGTTTCCAACACCCTGGGCTGTATTAACCCTGTCGAAGAGATTGTGAGCATCGCCCATGACTACGGCGCGAAGGTGCTGATAGATGCCTGTCAGAGTGTGCCGCACATGCCGGTAAACGTGCAGGCGTTGGGCTGTGATTGGCTAGTGGCTTCAGGGCACAAAATGTGTGGGCCGACAGGTGCGGGCTTCTTGTATGGAAAGTTGGATATCTTGAACGCAATGCCGCCGTTTTTGGGTGGCGGCGAGATGATTCAAGACGTGTTTTTGGATCATTCAACCTATGCAGAGCTGCCCCACAAATTTGAGGCGGGAACGCCCGCGATCGCAGAAGCTGTCGTTCTAGGCGCAGCCATTGACTATCTGAATAAGGTGGGCATAGAGCGAATTGCGGCCTACGAGCATCAGCTGACGGCATACCTATACGACAAACTAGCGGAGATACCACAGATTACGCTGTACGGGCCAAAGCCTAAAAAAGATGGCTCAGGCAGAGCGGCGATCGCCACCTTCACGGTCAACGGCGTCCATGCCCAAGATCTCTCCACGTTTTTAGATCAATCTGGCATCGCTATTCGCTCCGGCCACCACTGCACTCAACCCTTACATCACCTACTCGGTGTTAACTCAACAGCGCGGGCCAGTTTGTATTTTTACAACACACCCGATGAAATAGATGCTTTTGTCAAAGCGCTTAAAGAGACGATTGAGTTCTTTGGCACCGTCTTTGAATAGCACTTTCGGAATAGCACTGTCTGAGTAGCGCTTTCAGCGCAAATCACACTTTCAACAGCGTGTTTCCAGCAAGAGTTACATCAATTCCGATAGTTTTAACGAAGACGCAGGCATTCTAGAGGCATCCATCAGTGCCTTTATTCCCGTCATGCCGCATAGCGCTCATTCTTCGCCTGATTCGCTGACGACACTTGAGCCTGGTCGCAAGCTGAGTTTGCTGGTGCAAAATTCTCCGCTGGCGATGATTGAGTGGGATCGCAATCTCATTGTGCAGAGCTGGAATCCGGCAGCGGCTGCACTCTTTAATTTTTTTGAGGAAGAAGCGCTGGGTCAGCGATTGAATGAGCTGCTCGATGAGCGGCAAATGGCTGATTTAGAGAAAAAGGATTGGCAAAGCTGTGAGCCATCTGGTGTGTTGCGATCGCACGTCACCATTATGGGGAAAAAGCTTTGCCGCTGGTACAACACGCCTTTTTTGGTCAACGGTCAACGGGTCGGCACGCTGGCGACGATTGTTGAGACGACTCACCAAACCGCGCTATCCAATGAGGAACTGCAATCGCAGCTGCAGTCTAGAACGCGCGTGTTAAAACACACCACTGAGCAGCTTCAGCAGGTGATGAATGAGCGCCTGCAGACGGATGCGGCATTGCAGGCGCATCAAACTCGCTTCGATAGCCTCGCTGCCAACTTGCCCGGCGCCCTCTATCAGTTCTGCCTCAAGGCCGATGGACATCAATTTTTTCCCTACATCAGCGCGACCTGCGAAGATTTGTATGAACTGAGTGCGAGTGCGCTCAGTGAGAGCGCTGAGACCATGCTGGCGCTGCTAGAGCCAAACGATCGCCTCAGTCTGAAGGTGTCTATACAAAAATCAGCCGAGACGCTGTGCCCTCTGATATTGCAGCATCGAATAACAACTGCCAGCGGCCAGAAAAAGTGGATACAAATGACCGCTCAGCCTCAGCAGATGCCCAATGGCGATACGATTTGGTCAGGCATGCTAATGGATATAAGCAAACAGCGCACAACTGAAAAACAGCTCCAAGATACCTACACGTTTTTAGAGCATCTGACAAATGCGATCGCCGATCCGCTCTTCATCAAAGACAAAGACCACAAACTCATCCTGTTTAATGACTCTTTTTGTCGATTTGTGGGGCGATCGCACGATGCCTTAATAGGCCGCAGTGATACCGACTTCATGCCTCAAGCAGACGCCAACGAAGTTTTCCAGCAAGACGAGAAAATCATGGCCGGGGAACGCTGTGACGCTCAAAAAAGCTACTTTACAGATGCCAATGGGCAAATAAAGTACATTTCTATGACCAAAACCAGCTTTAGAGGGGCCGACAATCAGCCCTACTTGCTGGGCACGATTCGTGACATCACTCAGCAGTCAATTGCGCAAAAAGCCCTTAAAGCCAGTGAGAAAAGGCTAAAAAAACTGACCGCTAACGTACCAGGAATGCTGTTTCAGTTCCGCCTAGATGCTGATCTATCGCCCTCTTTCCCCTTCGTCAGCGAAAGCAGCGAAACCCTACTTTGGCTATCGCCAGAGCAAATACAGGCAGATGCCAACGTTTTTCTAGAATGCATCCATCCCGAAGATAGAACAGACTTTGATCAATCCATTGCCCTCTCTGCCCAGCACCTGAGTGATTGGCAGTGGTGTGGACGCGCTGTTTTGCGAGCCAAACAGACCGAACAAACAGAGCAGGCAAGTCAAGCAGATCAATCTGGCCAAACACAGCTATCCGGTAAGACTGTTTGGATACAGGCCGCATCAAGGCCAGAAAGACGCCCGGATAGCAGCATTCTGTGGGACGGCTTACTCATGGACATTACGGAAAACAAGGAAGCCGAAGCGGCCCTACAAAAGTCAGAAACCCAACTGCGATCACAAACCCAACAGCTCCAAACCGCACTAAAGCAACTTCGCCGCACTCAGTCCAAACTCATCCAAAGTGAAAAGATGTCTTCTCTAGGTCAGCTGGTTGCTGGCATCGCCCATGAAATTAACAATCCCGTTACGTTCATTCAAGGCAATCTGACCCATGCAGAAGCGTACATCCAAGACATGATGAAAATCATCAAGCTCTATCAGGCTCACTACCCTGCGCCTATTCCTGCCATTCAGGCCATTAGCGACGAGCTAGAGCTAGATTACGTACTGTGCGATTTACCCGAACTCTTACAATCTGTTCAAGCTGGCAGCGACCGGATTCGGCAAATCGTACTCTCCCTGCGAAACTTCTCCCGCTTGGACGAATCAGAACTCAAGCGCACAGACATTCATGAAGGTATTGAAAGTACCCTCATGATTTTGAGCAGTCGGCTCAAAGCAACCCCATTCCGCAGCGCTATCAAAATTGTCAAAGCCTACGAAAATATTCCACCTATAGACTGCTACGCCAGTCAGCTCAATCAAGTCTTTATGAACATCTTAGTCAATGCCATTGATGCCATTGACATCGGGTGCGAATCGGATGAAGACGAACCGCCCAAAGATGACCGCAAGAAAGCCTATCAAATTGCACTGCAAACCTTTCAAAAGGAAGCGCGCGTCATCATCCGAATAGCCAATAATGGCCCGCCTATTCCAGCCGATGCCGCTCAGCGCATGTTTGATCCATTTTTCACCACAAAGCCCATCGGAAAGGGGACTGGCATGGGATTAGCGGTGAGCTATCAAACCATCGTAGATTTGCACAAAGGCACTTTGGAACACAGCCAAACAGATGATAAACAGACCGTTTTCACCATCGAAATTCCGTCGACGGTTCTTCTCCAGCCATCTGTAACCGCTGAGCTGGCAGCAGCTCCCGACGTTAACAGCCTGAACGACGACCCGAACAAAGTCATGAATATTTAACCACTGCTCGGGGCATTCTAAGAAGGATAACGTCAGCCCAAACCTCTGCCCAGCAACTATTTCAACGTTTCATCTAACGCTTCATCTCTCGCATTAAGCACGGCTGCTTTCCCGTAATAGAATGTCAACCCTTTCTAAACAATCTATTACTTCAGCCGTCACTGAGTCCTCTCAAGAGGCGTCTTCCCTACCTTCTCAAGGATTGCCACCGTGTGATTCGACAACGGATTTGGGCCAAAGTTTGAGCCAAAGCGCTGAAGCGGAGACGATAGCAGCGCTAATGGCTCCAACCCTCAGTGCCGCAGAACGTCAGCAGCAAGGGCTACAGTTACTCACCCAAAACGCCATTATTCACAGCGGCGATTTATCGGCAGCAGCAGCAGTCATTACCCAAACCGCAGCGATCGCACTAGGCGCAGACCGCGTCAGTCTGTGGCTTCACACTGCCGATGTATGTGCCAAGCAACAGAGCGAAAAATGCGCTAAGTCACATACCGAAGACTGCTCTGAGTTATGTATCCACAGGGGATTAAAACAAATAGCAAGCTACAACTCAATTGAGCACAACTACGCTTCGGGTGCCCTACTGTCGGCCGCTCAAGGTGCCTCCTACTTCGAGACATGGCAGCAACGCAGCGGGTTTGCCATCGAAAATACTGGCGACAGTCAGTCTGAGGCCATTCATTGGATAGCGTGTCTCAAGCAACAGAACCTCCTTTTCCATGCATCCGGCGCATTCTTCGAGGTGCCCATACGATACCAAGGGAACGTCACCGGGGCCCTGTGGTACGAATATGCCCAGCCTCACTGCTGGAGCGAGTTAGAAAATATGACCGCAGTGTCTATCTCGCTGCTGACCACAACCGCCATTGCAGCCCAAAAGCAGCAAGCGTTATCGCGATCTCTTGCTAACCACAGCCGGCAGCTAAAGCGAGAGACCATTGAGCGCGAACAAGCTGAGCAAGCTTGGCAAGAAAGCCAACGCTTCATCCAAGGCATCATCGACGCTAGCACTAACATTTTGTACGTCGATAACGTTGCAGATAACAGCAACGTTTACATTAGTCGCTGGATTGAAAACGTCCTGGGCTACAAAATCGACGAAGTGCAACGGTTAGGGCCGCACTATCTGGAGCAGCTCGTACATGACGACCAAAAAGAACAAATAGCTGCTGAGCGCCAAAAGCTTGCAGCCATTAAAGACGGTGAAGTAGTTGAAAATGAATATCAATTTCGACATCGTCGAGGCCACTGGCGCTGGCTACTCTGCCGTGAGACCGTCTTTCAGCGCGATGAAGCAGGACAGCCTAGCCAGATTTTTGGAACCGCAACAGATATCACAAAGCGCAAGCGAGCCGAGGATTCCCTTAAAGAATTCAATGAAGAACTCACCCGGCTAGCTCGGATGGATGGCCTAACTCAGGTTGCTAACCGGCGTGCGTTTGATCAGAAACTGCACCAGGAGTGGCAAAAATTGGGGACAAGGCGCTCTCCACTATCGCTCATTTTGTGCGATATCGACTACTTTAAGTACTTTAATGACACCTATGGGCATCAGGCTGGTGATGTGTGTTTGCGGCAGGTCGCTCAGGCGATAGAACGCGCTGTGAAGCGCAGTACAGATCTGGTGGCTCGCTATGGCGGTGAAGAGTTTGCGATTATTTTACCGAACACAGCTGTCGCCGGATTGATGAAAGTGGCCAGTGAAATTCAGCGTGAAATTCAAAAGCTTGCCATTCCCCATAGCGGCTCGGCGGTAAGTCAGTACATTACGGTAAGCTTGGGGCTAGCCATGGTCAATTCAACGAAAAATATTCATCCTGATCTACTCGTTGCCGCCGCTGATCAAGGGCTGTATCAGGCAAAGCATGACGGACGCAATCGCTTCTGCCTCAGTGAAGTCGAACCGGAAATTTAGGGGAACGTAGGACGCCGTAAAATTAGGACTTGCAGTATGAAAACCAACGCTGCTCGTGCGCTAGACAATTTGGGTATTGACTACGAGCTGCTGAGCTATGACGTAGACCCAGATGATTTAGTAGCCACCTCTACCGCTCAAAAGCTAGGGCTACCTGCCGATCAAGTTTTTAAGACATTGGTGGTAGACGGCGATCGCCACGGTGTGGCCTTGGCTGTGATTCCAGGCAGCTATCAGCTCAATCTTAAGGCTTTGGCACGGCTGAGCGGAAATCGCAAGGTTGAAACAGTGGCCCTTAAGCGAGTTCAGCCTTTAACTGGCTACATCCGAGGAGGCGTGACGGCGTTAGCCTGCAAAAAGCCGTATCCGGTGTTTATAGACGAATGGGCGCAGGTATACGAGCACATCGCAGTCTCAGCCGGCACGCGCGGGTGGATGTTGAGGCTAAGCCCAGATGACTATGTGCGCGCCACCGAAGCGGTGATGGGGGCGATTAGCGCTGAATAAGGAACATGTAGCCGCGACCGCGAATGGTGAGGATGAACTGAGGATCGGCGGTGTGGTCGTTGAGCTTAATTCGTAGGCGCGAGATATGAACGTCTACTGTTTTGGTATCAGCAGCACTAGCCGCGTCATAGCCCCAGAGCGATTCGAGAATCTCGCCGCGCGAGAAGATATGTCCTGGACGCGAAGCCAGTAGCTCTATAAGCCTAAATTCTATTTCCGTCAGGCGGAGATGATGGCTCCCTCGGTAAGCTCTGCGAGTGATGGGATCGATGGTGAGTGAGCCAACTTTAATCACTTGCTGAGGCGGTGTGGGTGGCTCAAGGCGCTCACTCCGCTTAGGTGCCCGTCTAAGAATGGAGCGAATCCGCGCAATCAGCTCCTTGGTGGAAAAAGGCTTAACAATATAGTCGTTAGCCCCCATCTCTAACCCAATAATACGGTCTGCAGAGCTGCCGAGCACAGTGGCCATAATGATGGGCACATCGGACTTTTTTCTCAGCGCCTGACAGACTTGAAAGCCATCTAGCCGAGGCATGAGCACATCTAGAACGACAAGATCGACATTGCCTGCGGCTTCGAATTTATCTAAGGCTTCTTGACCATCGGTAGCGGAGATAACAGTGTAGCCAGCTTTCTGCAAGCTGTTAACTAAGGCTTGTTGGGTACGGAAATCATCTTCAGCGATGAGGATGGTGGAACTTGACTTGCTCACTAGGGATTTTTTAAAGAGTTGAATGTTAAGCACTTTTGAAAAATGAGAGCAGCCGAACAAAGCCGAGCTGTGCCAAAGCACAACCCAAACGTTTAAACGTCTGCGTTCAGGGTCAAAGGCTATTGCAAGTTCCACTTAGCAATATAAGGGGATCTTTGACCCTTACGACACCTCTGCCACCTCAAAATCAACCGATTAGGACACAAAAAGCACGTGACAGCCAACTTTCTAGCGTTCTAGAAGGCCTAAGAACCATTATTCTGACAGGGTTACAGAGACAATGAGCGATTGCAAACAAGAAA
Source organism: Cyanobacteria bacterium P01_D01_bin.105 (assembly GCA_039025345.1). GTDB lineage: Bacteria > Cyanobacteriota > Cyanobacteriia > Phormidesmidales > Phormidesmidaceae > Phormidesmis. The sequence goes on from JBCCOO010000046.1 coordinate 20,784, forward strand.
AATGAGAGAGCTTAATATTTAGATACAAAGTTAACGTAATATTTCGTAGTCTCGATTTTAGCTTTTGACTATTACTAGATTAGAGCTGTGCAGTGGTCTTGTATCTAGGGCTGATTCGGCTCTAGACTGCTTGCTTGTTGTCAAGTTCCAACTCAACCCTTCAGCCCAACAGTTGCCACGTTTTTTTGACTCTGCTGCTGTTATAGTGGCGGGCCTAATTCTGTGGGTCTGTGGCTTTAATATCTACGGCTTTGGACAGATGATGCTTTAGACTGATCTGAGTTCATCCAGAGTTAGGTAGTAGGAAGGCTCATGCGACTGTCTCAAATGCTGTTTGTCACGTTGCGAGAAGACCCGGCAGAGGCGGAAATCCCAAGCCACAAGCTGCTGCTGCGGGCGGGCTATATGCGACGTATTTCCAGCGGACTCTATGCCTATTTGCCGCTGTTGCTGCGAGTGTTGAACAAAATTTCTAATATTGTGCGTGAGGAAATGGATGCGACCGGCGCACAGGAGTGTTTGTTGCCACAGCTTCAGCCGGCTTCACTGTGGAAAGAATCAGGGCGCTGGGATACGTATACGAAAGCGGAAGGGATTATGTTTGCGCTGGGTGATCGCCGTCAGCAGGAGCTCGCCCTTGGCCCCACCCACGAAGAAGTGATTACCGCCATTGCCCGGGATACTATCCGTTCCTACAAACAGCTACCCCTGCACCTATACCAAATTCAGACCAAGTTCCGCGATGAAATTCGGCCCCGCTTTGGCCTCATGCGAGGGCGGGAATTCATCATGAAAGATGGCTATTCTTTCCACCCTGATACCGACAGCCTGAAGCAAACCTACGACGATATGTATCGGGCCTACAGCAATATTTTGCGGCGCACCGGGCTGGCGTTTCGGGCAGTGGATGCTGATTCGGGTGCGATTGGTGGCTCTGGCTCTACGGAGTTTATGGTGCTCGCCGAAGCCGGTGAAGATGAAGTGCTCTACACCGAAGATGGTCAGTACGCGGCAAACGTCGAAAAAGCGGTTTCGCTGCCACCCGCTGCAGAGCCTTCGCCTTTTGATAAGTACGAAAAGCTAGAGACGCCAAATACAGCGACGATTGCGGCAATGACCGACTTTTTGAAGTGCTCACCGACGCAGGTGGTCAAGGACGTATTGTATGAGGCGGCCTATGACAATGGACGACGGGTGCTGATGATTGTGAGCATTCGCGGTGACCAGGATGTGAACGAGACGAAGCTGCAAAACGCGCTGACGAATTTGGCGGGGGATTACGACGCTTCGACCGTGCTGGAGCTGGAAGTGCCGGATGCGGAAGCGCAGAGTAAGTGGGCAACGAAACCGCTGCCGTTGGGCTACATTGCGCCGGATTTGCCGGATGGGCTGATTGATAAAGTGAAAGCTAAAGCACAAGATATCGAGCCTAAGTTCTTGCGGATTGTGGATGATACGGCGATCGCGCTGAAGAATTTTGCTACGGGCTCTAATGAAAGCGGCTTCCATGTGGTGGGTGCAAATTGGGGCCAAGAGTTTGAGCTACCGAAGCTGCAGTTAGATGTGCGCACGGCAATGGCGGGCGATCGCGCGGTGCATGATCCGAGTCAGCTCATTCAAACCGCGCGGGGCATTGAAATCGGCCATATTTTCCAGCTCGGTCATAAGTATTCAGAAGCCTTGGGGGCGACCTACACCAAAGAAGACGGCAAGAATGCACCACTGGAGATGGGTTGCTACGGCGTGGGCGTGTCTCGTTTGGCGCAGGCTGCGGTGGAGCAGTCTTATGATGATAATGGGATTATTTGGCCGGTGGCGATTGCGCCTTATCACGCGGTCGTCGTGGTTCCGAATATCAGTGATGCGGACCAAATGGCAGCAGCAGAGAAGCTGTATGACGAGCTGAATGCGGCGGGTGTGGAGACGCTGCTGGATGATCGCAAGGAGCGGGCCGGGGTGAAGTTTAAAGATGCTGAGCTGATTGGTATTCCGTTTCGGGTGGTGACTGGGCGATCGCTTAAAAACGGCAAGGTGGAAGTGGTCAAACGCGCCGATGGTGAAAAGCAAGATATGGCGATCGCGGATGTGGTCAGTACGATTAAAAGCTGGGTGGATGCAGCGGTAAGTTAACAATCTCTTAGTTAGCAATCTTTAAGTTAGCAATTCATGGAATTTGTTTCTGTTCTTCTGTCCGGTTTGTTGCTGTTAATCTCGCCAGTCGGCATTGTGGTCGATCAGGTGGCAGAAGAGGCCATTCGCTCGCGCCTTGCAGATGTAGAAAGTTTGGATGTGCGGGTGGACAATGGCCCCTCGTTTCAAATTCTGCAGGGCCGGGTAGACCGGGTGCGAATTGCAGGGCGCGGCATAGTACCGATACCAGGACTGCGGGTGGAGCTGGCCGATTTTGAAACCGACCCAATTGATCTGGATTTTAGAAGTCTACGTCGCGGTTCAGTGGTGCTAGATGAAGCTTTGCAAGGGGCGCTGCATTTGGGACTGACGGAAGAAGATGTGAATACCTTTATCCGCTCGCCTTTGGTGACACAACGGCTGCGTGAGGTCAAGATTGGCTCTTTGAACCAGGCCCAAGCTCGAGAGCGAGAACGCTACGCCATCAACAATCCTGCGATTGAGTTTTTGGCAGATAACAGACTCAGGGTTTCTGTTGAACTGGTCGATTTGGTACAGGAGGGGACATTATTTATCGAGGCAGAGTCAGGATTGAGTATTTCCCAGGGCGATCGTCTCACCCTAATCGGCCCTGTCTTGATCGTGAATGGTCAGCCCGCACCTGATCGGTTAGTCAAAGCCTTATTGGGCGATATCAATGAGCGACTGAGCTTACAGCGACTAGAAGAACAGGGCATTACTGCAAGAGTAATCAACCTGGCAGTGGAACCAGGGAGCTTAGACCTATCTTTGTGGGTGCGCGTTGATTCGAGTGTAACGGCACCCTCGGCGGCCACTGGCTCTTAATCGGTGGCCGTTGGCTCTTCGTATACAGCTGCAACAAACAGTTGTAACAAATATTTGAAGCTTCAAATTTTGGGTTCTTGTTGTGTTGCACAGTGGATACTACCGCCCCCTGAGGCAATCCCATCGATGGAGATTTGCTCAATCGTTCTGTTAGGAAAAGCTGTGGTCAACAGGGCCCTGGCATTATCGTCAGCAGCTGAATCCCCAAATTTCTGCATAATAATGGCATCATTGCAAACATAATAGCCAACATAGCCCGCAGCAAAATCACTGACGCCATAGGCCTCGTTGATTGAATCAGGAACATCCATAACAATTACATTCAGCGGATTGTTGTCTGCGTCTGTCGCGGCTTTGAGTACTTCAATATTTTCTCGGGTCACCGCGTAGTCAAATGAGCCTGGGTCGTTGTCACGACTGGCAATCACCTCTCCTTTTTTTGAAAATCTCCCATAAAAATCGATATGGCCATCCGTAATATCTCTCCCTCGAATACCCTCTAGCCAAATAATCTTCCTAAGGCCCAACAGCGCTTTTAACGCTTCTTCGACATCAGCCTGACTCATCCCAGGGTTACGATTATCATTCAGCACACTGCTCTTAGTCAAAATAGCAGTGCCATAGCCATCTATTTCAAAACAGCCACCCTCTAATACCAAAGGTGTGGTCTGAATAATTGCATTAGCACGTTCAGTAATAAAATCTGCGACTTGAGCATCTAGGGTATGTTCTTGTTTATTTCCCCAGCCGTTGAAGTTAAAGTTAATACCGTATTTCTGTCCATCACGACCTCTAACAAACGTTGGCCCCGTATCTCTTAACCACAAATCATCCGTTGCAAATGGGAGCAGCTCTATTGGGTGCGTATGGGCATCTAGTCCGCCCAATAGAGAAACGGCCTCGCGATAATCGTCTGGCCCTACCAACATAGAAACGGGTTCATATTTAGCAATCGTCGTTGCGATTAAAGCCAAATCTCTTTTGACGGCAGGTATTTGACGCCTCGACCAGATATTGTCATTTGCCACGAAAGACATCCATGTTCTCTTGTGGCGATCACTTTCTTCTGGCATCACAAACGAGTTCATATTCACTTCACGGGTTAAATTCGTTGATGTAGCCTGCTTTAGCGGCTTAGTAGAACACCCTAGTAAACATCCACCTGCTGCTAAAGAGGCTGATTTTATAAGCTGACGTCTTGAAAACAATAGCTTTCACCTTCTCTATGCACTGAATCATCTATCGCTTTGGTCGCTTGGCTGAAGTACACAGCCTTGGCTAAAAGCTACATGTGACAGCGGGCCAAGCGACTAACCTGTAATGAATGCATCCGGTACAGGCTACATGCGCTGAATCATTAGTCTAAGGCTTGATAGACCTCTATTGTGTTGTGTTATCGATTGTTTTATCTTTGCTCTGCTAAAGTGCATCCCATCAGAAAAGTGCATTCCATTAGAAAAGTGCATCCCATTAGAAAAGTGCAATTAGACCTGCTCGCATGGCCTGTCTCGCTCAAATATCTCTGCTGCTACTGAGTTCATGATGAACACTGGTACCAATTTGGATTGCCTCATTCAAGAGTTTTCCATAGTCACTGGCCTCATCAGACACTTTGAACAGCTGTAGGGTGGCCAAATTACGCTCAATGTTAGAAAACATTTCAGCGCGGCGAGCCATGAACCTTTGATGCTTACGCATCACCCGCTCAGTCATCAATCCACACACCAGACTTTCACGCGTAAGATGCAGTGCCTCTAACACCTCTTGTCGGTTTTCTAAATTCAACCGGCTGTCTTGAGTCGAGCCCAGCTCTTCTAAAATTTCAACCGCAGCAACGGTTTCATTAAAGCGATCGATATCATCCAGCAGGTGGCTCAAAGTTATCAATCGCTGGCCCTCACGCCAGCGATATCCCGTCCAAGCCGTGGTTAGCGCCGCGGCGCTAACACCCCCAACCGGTAACCAGCGCCACACAGCCTGCATACTATCGTCACTGCTAGCCCGCGCCAACAGCACGGTGACAGGCAAGCAAAAAATGAGAGAAACACCAAACGTAAGCAGCTGGTCGCTGAGCCACGACAAACGACGCCGAGGTGCCAGTGCGGTTTGGCGGTAAGCCCAGCCCATGGCGGTCTCGCTAATATCTAAATCGGTTAGCTTATCGAGTTCTTTTGAGCCAATGCGGAGATTATCTAAATTTGCGGTAGGCATTGGCTTAAAATCCCATCATAGAACCGATGGACTCTAGCACTTTGGCATAGAAGTTACCGTTGATTTCAGGTCGAAAGATTTGAAAGGGCTGATTCTCAGCGCCGAAAAATGGCCGCAGCGTCCAGCCCAGCTGAGAACCGACTAACCCGTAAAGAATCATCCACCCTTTCAGCAAACGGTGCCGCAAGCTCTTTTCAATCACTTCCGGGCCCCCCACCATATCGATCATCCCTTTGTAAAATAAGCGGATGCCGATACTGCCTGTAATGGTCATGACTAACACATTAAGCAATAAGAAGAAGTCGTAGCCTTTGACAGAGATGAGAAAGAACAAGACCACGGGCGCAAAGCTGAAAAGCAAAACACTGATGACAGCAACAGCTGTTAGTGCCATGGCAAGATACTGCTTGAAGTCTAATTTAGAGCCAAATAGGATATCGAAGAAATAGAGCGTCGGCAAGCAAATTAACAGAGTGAGCAGGTAAAGCGCCGGCAGCTTAATGGCAGAGGAAATTACTTGTAGGCCACCGCTGTATGAACCAATGATGCCGCCGTAAATGGCAAAAAAGAAGCTGCTGGCCACTAAAAGTGAAACGATTTTAGTTTCTAACTTAGTGCCGGTGCGAACATCTTCTAAAAAGGTTTTACGATCGCGCAGTAGCCGAATAAGAACAGAAAAGTGAGTCATGATTAACAGAATTTTGAAGGTTATAAGCTGCGGTTTAGGGTCATTTTGCGGCTGCCCTACAACCAAATTTTCAGGCACGATGGCTTAGTCCTAGCCTAGGAGAACGGTGCTGAATCTTCTACGTAGTGACAGTTTTGAGACTGCTAGTGCCAGCCCAGTAGCGTGCCTATAGAGCGGAAAACTTGAGCGTAGAAGTTGCCATCAATCTCAGGGCGAAATATCTGAAAAGGTTCGCCTTCAACACTCAAAAACGGGCGCAGCGTCCAGCCCAGCTGAGAACCCACGAGCGCATATAGCAACACCCAACCCTGCAACAAATATCGGCGTGAGCTTTTTTTAGCTTTGACTTTTTCTCGCATAGCTACCGCAGGGGGCAACACTTCTTCAATGCCGTCTACCGCTTGAAGGGCAATTGCATGAGGGTCAATCACCATATCCTTCATTCCTTTATAAAACAGTCGGACCCCAATCGCACCGGTAATGGCCATGACAAAGACATTCAGTAGCAAAAAGAAAATGTAGTCTTTGATGGAGATGAGAAAGAATAGAATGACGGGCGCAAAGCCAAACAGCAGCACGCTGATAATAGACACCGCCGTCAGCGCCATCGTGAGATATTGACGAAAGTCTAGTTTAGAACCAGAAAGAATATCGAAAAAGTAAAGCGTTGGCAGACAAATGAGCAGCGTTAAGAGATACAGCGCCGGAAGTTTGATAGCAGATGAAATGATTTGTAAGCCACCGCCGTATGCGCCAATGATGGCACCGTATACGGCAAAGAAAACAGTGCTGGCAATGAGCAATGAGACAATCTTGCTCTCTAGTTTGGTCGAGGTGCGAACTTCTTCTAAAAACGTTTTGCGATCGCGAAGCAGACGAATAAGCACTGAAAAGTGAGTCATGATTTTCTGGATTTAAGCGCCGTATAGAAAGCATTACAGTGGTCAAAACAGCGCACAAAAACCAACTAAATAAAATCTAATTGAAGTATCTAAAGCTAATAAATCAACAATTTTTGTTAGTTGTTTATGCGCTAGCGGTCTCTCTGTTATAGGATGCTACAAAAATTGGCACAGGCATTCCGCAAAGCGCCAGAAAAAGTCTGGAAAAAGGTCGGATGAAAAGTCGGATGTTGTTAGCAACGAGCATTAGCAACGAGCACTGCTAACGCTAAAAGTTGCTGTTGCTAACGCGCCTAGACAATCAGTTCTATTGAGCAATATTCCTGGGTTTATTGTTCCTATAGAAACAACGGCACGTTTAAATCCATCTTCACAAAGGCAGCGAGTACGTTGGTAAGCTAGGATTTAATAAAATCAGAAGCTTAAATCTTCAGAAGCCTTTAGCTGCCTGCGTATGCAACCGTCTAACGCTCCGCTCAAACTTGATACTGGCCTCGATAGCAACACCGCTGAGCAAGGTTTTGACAGCGCTCAGCCACCAGAACAGTCTTTAATAGATGCCTGCGTACACTGCGGATTTTGCTTGCCGACCTGCCCTAGCTACCGGGTCATTGGCAAAGAGAATGATTCGCCTCGGGGCCGAATCTATTTAATGGATGCCATCAACAAGGGCGAAGCGCCTTTGTCTGAGGTTTCAATGCAACATTTTGATAGCTGTTTAGGCTGTTTGGCCTGCACAACGGCCTGCCCATCGGGTGTGCAATACGACAAGCTGATTAGCAATGTGCGATCGCAAGTTAGCCGGAATGCCCAGCGATCGCTCCCACAAAAAGCCATCCGCCAGCTCATCTTCACACTTTTTCCTTACCCCGATCGCATTCGCCTACTGCTGACGCCCCTCGCCCTTTACCAAAAGCTCGGGCTCTCCAAGCTAGTGCAATCGAGCGGACTGCTCAAGCGGCTATCCCCAAACTTGGCCGCCATGGAAAGCTTGCTGCCACCTGTGACCCCCCGCTGCTTTTCGGATAACTTACCTGAGCTGATTCCAGCCAAAGGTGAAAAGCGCTACCGCGTTGGCATGATTTTAGGCTGCGTGCAGCGCGTCTTTTTTAGCGGTGTGAATGAAGCCACCGCAAACGTACTCAGTGCCAACGGCTGTGAGATTGTCGTCCCTAAAAGTCAGGGGTGCTGTTCTGCACTGCCCGAACACCAAGGCGAAGATCATCAGGCGCTTGATCTTGCCCGTCAGATGATAGATAGCTTCGAAGATACGGCGGTGGACTACGTCATTATCAACGCAGCAGGGTGCGGCCATACCCTCAAAGAATATGGCGCTATGCTTGCAGGTGATCCAAACTACGCACAAAAGGCAAAAGCGTTTGCAGCTAAAGTACGCGACGTTCAAGAATTTTTGGTAGAGGTGGGGCTTACGGTAGCACTACACCCCTTGCAAAAAGAACCTCTAGTAACGGTTTACCAGGATGCATGCCATCTGTTGCACGGCCAAAAAATTAGCCGTCAGCCTCGAGAGTTGCTTGAGCAAATTCCAGGATTGACCTTGCGTGAGCCGCTTGATGCAGCACTCTGTTGTGGCAGCGCCGGCGTATACAACATGCTTCAGCCAGATGTTGCAGAAGAACTCGGGGATATGAAAGCGAGAAATTTGGTAAACACGGGGGCAACGCTGATTGCGTCATCGAATCCTGGATGTTCTTTACAGATAGCGCAGGCTTTGGAAAATCAAGGTCAGACGATCGCCCTCAGGCACCCCATGCAGCTGCTCGATCTTTCTATTCGGGGAGAGCAGCTGGATCAACAACCGTAACAGGCAAAGGGCTGCGCCCGATCACAACCTTCGCGACCTGTCCGACTAAACCAGCCCTGGGGGGTCTATTTCTGGGCATATCTGCAAAAGACTCACCCCGCTTACCCATCACAATCTCAGTGGCCTTAAAATTAATCGCGCTTTGAACAATCGCCGTTGCCGCATCGCCTTCACCCACCACAAACTGATGGGGAATATCGGCCAGTCGCTGCTTCGCCCGCTGACGAATCGGCTCAATTTTGGTGTGGCCTTCCATGACATAGAACACAATCACCTCGCCATCCACACGTCTTGCTAGCTCAGCCGCCTGAATTAGCACTTTGGTGGCAACGTTAGAGGCATCTACTGCCGCTAACAGCACCGCACGACGCTCTACCGTAACTTTGGTAGGATCAACCCTACCCTGTTTCAACAACTTGGGTGCAAAGGCCGGAATAGCCCACGCGCCTAGCGGCGCAGTCACTAAGATAGATAGCGCAGAAATTGCCAATATCGCTTCGCCCCCCGGAATCCCTAAGGCTAAAGGCACTGCGCCAATGGCAGCCTGCACCGTTGCTTTAGCCGAGTTGCCAGGCAACAGAAACAGCCGTTCAGATAGCGTCCAGTTGCTGCCCAGCGTCGAGAGGAACCAACCCAGCGATCGCCCCAGCAATATCCCGATTACCAGCAGCACCAACCCTACCCACAGCATATCGCTGAGCACATCGAGCTGAATACTGGCCCCCAGCAGCACAAACAGCACAATTTCGGCCACCACCCACAATCCACTAAACGCTTCCCGCAGTCGTCTAGCTAACGGTGCGTTGAGCTCAACGAGAAAAAAGCCCAGTGCCATCACCGAAAAATACCCCGAGAACACAGGCAATCTTTCCGCCAGCGCCACCAACAGCAAGGCCACACCTGCACCGACCAACCCGTCCTGCACACCGTTTTGCGTCCACTTCCGCGCCCCTAATAACTGCACTAACCATTTGGCACTGAGCCACCCGAGTATTCCGCCCAACCCGATTTGAACAATGACCTGTAGGGGCAACAGCTGAGCTGCACTCATTGAGAAGTCTCCTAGCCATCCTAACGGCAGCGTGACTGTCGTCGCAGGCTGCGTCAGGAATGAGACAAGTAAGCTAAACACCAGTAGCAGCAGCACATCCGACAGCGCACTACCCGTTAAAATAGCGTCGGCAATTCCTTTTTCTACCCCCCAACCCAACCGCTTTAAATGAAGCATGCCAGGCACAATCACCGCCGGAGACTCTGCGCCAATAATGCACCCTAACAGGAGCCCTGTGGCAACATCAAAATCGAGCAGCCAGACCGCCGCTGCCCCAATAGCGATCGCTTCACACATCCCTGGCAAAAACCCTAACCGCAGCGCCACGGTGCCCTGCTGCACCAGTTTTTCCCTATCTAGCCCTAGTCCCGCTTTCATCAAAATCACCATAACGGAGATCGCACGCAGCCCATCCGCCGCATCCAACACATTTGCATCCAGCACATTACTGATCTGCGGCCCTAGCCCAATCCCTGCCAGCACCATCCCCACCAGAGGTGGAGCACCTAAGCGCTTTACCCCTTGCCCACTGAAGAATCCCAACAACAGAATCCAGACAATACTTTCTAACATGCTTCATTTTCCAACACACATGCTTCATTCCCCGACCCACTTAAAGCAGTCTTTGAAAAAGAATGCAAGCTAATCTTCATTGAGATCATCATTGGTGTAAGCAAATTATTATTTCGCAATTCGCAATGTAGACAAATGAAAAGACCGTAAGATAACCTACGATGGCGGCTGAACTTGGCGGTGGCGCCTGAAATCGATGAGCAGATAAATACCGACAAAGCAGATAAATACCAACAGATTAGTCAAATTAGATTAGTCAGATTAGTGCAGATCGGATAAATTCAAGTCAGATAGTGAAATCAGGTAGTGCCCTCTGTCGAAAGCACTATCTATCAAAAGTTAGCAAAAGCAAGAACCTAACTAACCACCCAGATGCAGACTATCAGTTATTACTCGCTAGATCATCTATGGTTGAGACCCACGCCATCTTAGAGTTTGTTGAGGATTTAATCCATCAGGAAACAGAAACTTACTGTAGTGAATTGCAAAGGCGCATTCTGATAGCCGCTTTACAAGAGGAGCGTAAAACCTACGATCAGCTGGCTGAAGAGTGTGGATATTCATCACGATACGTTAAGCAGGATGTTGCACCGAAGCTGTGGCTCTTAATTTCTCAGGCCGTAGGAGAAAAAGTTACCAAAGCAAATGTACGGGCTGCGTTAGAAGCGACTATGCGTAATCGCGCCAGTCGCTTCTCTGGCAGTCGCTTTTCTGCAACCAATCAAGCGCCTATCGTTGACTGCGAGCCTACCGTCGAACAAGCACCGGCGCCGGCCCACAGACCCATGCCAGATGTGCAAGATCGATATACAGCAGCGCCGCTCTCTGTTAGTGATATTGCATCTGAACTGGATACATCTGAACTGGCTATATCTGAACTAGCTACAGACGCTAAAGCCAACATTCTTCTCGTAGACGATCAGCCGCAAAACCTGAAGCTACTGTCTGACTTATTAGAAGAACAGGGCTATGAAGTTCAGCAGGCCATTAACGGCGCGATCGCCCTTCAGGCCGTTCAAGCGAGCCCACCAGATTTGGTTCTGCTAGATATTCACATGCCCCAAATGGATGGCTACACCCTATGTCAGTACATCAAAGCGGATGAAACAATATCCAGCATTCCAATTATCTTCATCAGCGCAATCGATGAACCCTGGGATAAGGTAAAAGCATTTTCAGCCGGGGGCTGCGATTACATCACCAAGCCCTTCAAAGTTGTAGAAGTATTGGCAAGAGTCGAAAACCATCTCAAAATCCGACAGTTACAGAAAACCCTAACTGCTCAAAACGCAAAGCTTCAGCAGGCTATTCAAGAACTTCAGCGACTTGCAGCCATAGATGACATTACTCAAGTTGCCTGCCGCAGACGGTTTGATGTCTATCTACTTGACTGTTGGCAACGGGCCACAAAAAATCGCACATCTTTGACATTGTTGCTGGTTCAGGTAGATGATTTCAGCATTTATGAACAGTCACAGAGCTCACAGTTTGGTGATCAGGCCCTTTTTAATATCGCTCAAATCATTCAACAGAGTGTACAGGGAACGCAGGACTTGGTTGCCCGCTACGGCACTTTTACCTTTGCCGTTTTACTCCCTCAGCAAACAAACGTTGACGGAAAAACGATTGCTGAGAACCTCCTAAAGCGGGCTCAATGTTTTTCGCCCCTAAAGGAAAGCCGCTTAAAGGAAAGCCGTAAAGATATCACGCAAAATCCAAGACCTACCCTGAGCATTGGCATTGTCAGTAGTAACTTTTCGACCAAAGAACCAGTCTATCCGGGAATAGGAGAATTCTTAGAAGCTAGTGAGCATACCCTTCAAAAAGCCAAACAAAATGGCAATTGCATCGTAGATGCGTGAAAGTTTTTATTCAAGTATCTTGTATTTACCATTTTGAGTTATCATCATTCCTACCGATTGTTCATTAATCATTCAAGTAGGATGAATTCCGTATGAGTACAACTGCGTTGCCAAAACTAGAGGAACTAATTTCTGATTTAGACAGGCAGGAAGAAGAAGTCTCAAATCAGCTAGAAGCCGTCAGGGCAAAACTAGAAGCCGTTAGAGCAGTGCTTCCTCTATTTGATGAAAGTGCAGAAACGACTTCAGTGAAAACGACTTCAGTGAAAACGAAGTCTAAAACCTCTACGGCCAAGTCTACTGCTAAAACCACCTCAAAAGCTTCTAGTTCAAGCACTAAGGCCAAAGCAACAAATAAGGCCACTAAAGGAAAATCTAAAAAGAAAGACGGCCGTGCAGCTAGCTGGCAGAAATATACTCGGCCCGGCGTTAAGAATCAATCGATCCCCGACGCAGTGAAGCTAATCCTCTCCACTCAGCCAGACAAAGAATTTAAAATTGCAGAAGTCATGGCGGCACTGTTTAAAGACAACATGCCCAAAACCCAGTACTTAAAAGCACGTAACCGGGTCTCTAATGTTTTATCTGGGGGCGTTCGCGCTGGGGATTGGTATCGAGGCGGCCGAAGCACCTATCGGATGTCTGCTAGCTAAGAACTTAGCTAACCAAGACTTTTGTTAGCTAAAAGTTCCGCCCTTTTCAATATCCTATTGTTAAGTACGCGTTGAGTGAGCAGTTTCAGTTCGAGGATTCTATCGTTAGCGTAGTTTCTCCAAGAAGCGTCACTGATATTAACTAGCTCGCCAAAATCAAACAGCACAGAATTAAATAGCACAGAATCAAATAGCAGTGTACGGACATGTGCCTTAGCAGGCATTCATGGATGTGCATTGCTATTGTTTTTAAGTTTTCTAGGCTACAAGTTTTCTAGGCTACAAGTTTTCTAGGCGATGCCTTTTCTGAACTATTGCTTCTGTCGAGTGAGTTAGGACACTCATGATCGCGAAAAGTCTTACACGACAACAGCTCACTCAACTAGCAGCGATGCGACCCTGGCGAATCGAATTCGCCTAAGGAATGCGCATCAAGACAAAGTGCGTAGGCGCTAGCCTTCTCCGCGAGTATGCATCCGCACTTTGCTATATCTGCGCTATTTGCTTGAATCGCGCTTTATTCTTCGAATTGCGTTTGAAATCTCCTCAAACTGATAGCTTTCTGCCAGTTCGCTTAGACTACTGGCTAGCATTGTTTGATCTGGGGGAATTTGCATAATGAGTTGCCGGACTGCTTTCCCTTTTAATTGACTCGCTGCAGCAGCTAGAGCATCGATCCATTCATTAGGCATCTGGGTTAGCGCTATTGAGAGTTGCGCCAAGGTTAACGGCGTCACTCTCGAATGGTCGTTATGCTCGCTAGCGACCGTTTCCTGGCGATCGCTAGCGCGTTCAGATAAATCTTTCAAAACAGGAATAATGAATTCAAAACAGCTACCGACCCCCACTTGACTGCTGACTAAAATATCTCCGCCCATCAGCCTTACGTACTGTTGGCTAATGGGAAGCCCCAACCCGCTGCCCTGCTGAGAAGAGCGGCCCGTTGCCGTTTGTTCAAAAGGGATAAACAGCTGCGAAATCTCATTTAAAGCAATGCCTGGACCTGTGTCTTGAACCGAGAACTGTATAAATAAGCGATTGTTGGTTGCAGCAGCAGCAGTCGTTTCTTTATCCGCCTTAACCGCCGTCATTGTATCTGTAATTTTGACTGTTAAGGTAACATCACCCAGGTCTGTGAACTTGATGGCATTGGCCACTAAGTTCGTCAGAACCTGTCGAAGCTTACCCTCATCAGCCAAAATAAATTGAGGAACATTAGGCGATCGCACTAAGTTAAACACTAGTCGCTTACGCTGCACCTGCAGGCTAAACATACTCACAATGTCGGTGAGCAACATGTGTAAATCAAACCCGCTTTGAGTCAGCGTGATTTTACCCGCTTCAATTTTAGAGATATCTAGGATGTTATTGATCAAAGAAAGCAAATGCTCAGCGCTACGGTTGATGATTTGAATACGCTTGTGCTGATTTGTTTGTAGCGCCGTATCCTGCTGTAGCAGCTGAGTAAAGCCAATAATACTGTTGAGCGGCGTGCGCAACTCGTGGCTCATGTTTGCCAAAAATTTCGATTTTGCTAAGTTTGCAGATTCCGATTTTTCTTTCGCGCGCTCAAGCTGCAGCTGAGTGGCCCGAATTTCTTCCAGCAGCTTTTGTAAGTCGCGGTTCGTTGCTTCTAGTTTTTTCTCTGCCTTTACTCTCACACTAACATCGGCAATAAATCCTTCTAAAAACATCAGCTGGTTGTTGTCATCCCAAATGCCTTGCCCTTGTTCCCAAACCCACTTAATCTCTCCTAAGTTAGTCAGCTGCAGCCGATAAACAAACTGATAGGGCCTTTTCTCTTTCAGCGCAGCCTGTACCGACTCCCACACAAATGTACGATCTTCAGGATGTATTAGGGTATTAAAATCAATCGCAGTTTGCTCTGGAGAACTAGACTCTCCAGACGATAAAACATGGGTCAGTATTTCCGGAGCATAGCCGGTCAAGGCTATGGCGCCTTCGCTGACAAATGTGTGAGGCCAGCAGGGATCATTCGGCCCTCTATAGGCCATCCCTGGCAGGTTTTTCATCAAGGTTGAGAGCTGCCGCTCTCTTTCTGTAAGTACGCGAGTGCGCTCAACAACCTGCTGTTCTAAGGTCTGGTTCTGCTGTGCAAGCGCTTCTTTTGCCGCGAGCAAGTCCGCATTTTTGAGCGCTAATGCTTGTGCAAACTGAACGCTCTCTGCCTGGGCAATTTGGCGTTCTAGGCTCTCCTGTCGCAACGCAAGCTGCGTTTCAATGCGAGCGAGCAATCCTTCCTTGACAATCGGTTTGGTTAAATAGTCATTGGCCCCTGCGCGGAGCCCGACCACCTCGTCCTCTAAGGTGTTTTTAGCAGTCAGCAACACAATGGGCAGCTGATCTCTTGTCCACTGAGCGCGAATGGTTTGAGTGACTTCGTATCCGCTCATGCGCGGCATCATCACATCTAGCACCACCAAATCAGGGCGATATCCTGAGTCTAATAGGGTTAGCGCCTCATGGCCGGAAGAGGTTTTAGTCACTCGGTATCGCTGCAAACCAAGGTAGTTATTCAGCACCTGCAAATTCACCGGATCGTCATCGACAATCAGCACTTCAAACAGACTGCTTTCGAGCTGAGCGTTTGTTGCCACATCAACCTGGGCGCGAACGGTTTGGGCGAGGCGATCGCCCTTTATTCGCTCTGCAGCATCAAACGGAAGCAGTACCTTCTCTGGCAGCACAAACGCTTCCGCCGCTGCTGGCAGAGAAGGTTTAAATATTTCCTGAGTATCACACTGCTCGCAAATCGGCAGCGTGAAGTGAAACTGAGACCCCTGCCCCACAACAGACTCTACCCAAATACGGCCATCGTGTAGTTCCACTAGCTTTTTAGTTACGGCAAGGCCAAGACCAAGGCCACCATACTCTCTGGCGGTATAGCCTTCAGCCTGCTCAAAAGACTCAAAAATACGCTCGTATTTTTCCTCAGCAATGCCAATTCCGGTATCGGTGACCGATACTTTCACATATTGCCGGTCATGAGCCTGCGTGACCTCTGCCAAAATCTCTATGTGACCTGCGCTCGTAAATTTAATCGCATTTCCGATCAAGTTATAGAGAACTTGCTGCAATCGATTCTCATCTGCAAACATCAGCGGCAAATCAGGCGGCACCTGATTCACTAGCCTTAGCCCTTTATTTTCTGTCAAAGGCTGACACAACGTCAGCACTATATCGACAACAACAGAGAGTCCAACTGGTTTCAAGTGCAAACTTAAATTATCGTTCAGCACTCGCGCAAAATCTAAAATATCATTGACCAAATTAAACAATCGCCGACCGCTGTTGGCAATCATCAACAGATTATCCGCAGCAGCAGCTGGCAGGTCATGCCCCACATCTTCCAACAGATACTCGCTCAAACCAATAATGCCGTTCAGCGGGGTACGCAACTCGTGGGAGGTATTGGCTAAAAATTCGTCCTTGAGCTTGTCTAGCCTTTGTAGCTCCTCATTCACAGCTGCCAGCTCCGCGTTGGCTTCTACTAATGCATTGGTTCGCACGGCAACCGTATTTTCTAAGTGAGTATTGAGATCCGCCAACTGCTGCGCGTAGCTTTCTAGTGAAGCCATGACCTGGTTGTATCGGCGGGCAATTTTACCCGCCTCCGTAAAAGGGTCTTCAGGTACCCGCAAGCTAAAGTTTTGGGTACGCCGCTGCTCATCCATCACCCGAAACAGCTCATACACTTCTGTTTTCGCTTGATGCTCTGAAACATTAAGGCCAATATCTTCTTCTTCAGCAGAGACTCTGAGTGGAAAAATGCGATTGATATTTTTTAAGAGAAGATAGGTCAGACCAAATGCCCAAAGGAAACACACGAGCACCCCAAACAGCTGAACGCCGAGCTGGTGATGGCGGCTAAGCCCGGTACCCAATAGCTCTAAATCACCGAACAGAGCCACTGAGAGCGTGCCCCACAGGCCTGCGGCACCGTGTAAAGCAACCGCATCGACACCATCGTCAATGCCCCACTGGTGCATTAATGCCGTTGCCCCCAGCATCACCCAGCCGCCGATGGCACCAATCAGTATCGCCAATGGTGTACTGACCACATTGCAAGAGGCTGTAATTGCCACTAGACCGGCTAAGGAACCATTGATCAAGGGTTCGGGGCGTAGTACTCGCTGTTGTCGCCAGTCTAAGGCCGCCGCCGCCACCATGCCTGCGGCCCCAGCCATAATGGTATGGACAATAATCACAGGAATCTGATCGGTTAGGGCAAAGGTGCTGCCACCATTGAAACCCAGCCAGCCCACCCACAGCAGCATGACACCGAGCACTGAAAATGGCAGGTTAGAACCATGAATTTTATGGGAGGCCCAGCCGGTGCGCGGCCCTACAACCAACAGCGCCGCCAAAGACACCCAGCCCCCGACACTGTGAACGACTGAGGAACCGGCAAAGTCTACGAAGCCGAGCTGGGCCAACCAGCCAACCAGCTGTTCTCTATTGGCACCGTTCCAAACCCAGTGACCATACAGCGGATAGATCAAACCTGAAATAATGAAGGCGATCGCCACATATCCCTGAAACTTCAGCCGCTCAGCCAAAGCCCCCGACACAATAGTGGTTGCCGTGCCACAAAACATGGTTTGAAAGATGAAAAAGGCGGCCAGCTCGGCGTCATTTTCAATCCCTAGAAAGAAATCGTCGGTTCCAATTATCCCCAACCAAGAAGCGCCAAACATGAGGGCGAAGCCGAACACCCAAAAGAAACAGACAGAAATCCCTAAATCAGCCAGATTTTTGACCGCAACGTTAATGCTGTTTTTAGAACGCGTCAGCCCTGATTCCAAACACATGAAACCAGGCTGCATCAGCAGCACCAACCCTGCGCAACCCACCACCCATATCGTGTCTAGATTCATCATGCTAGCTAACTCAGTAGACTCTCGCAGAGACTAAGCATGATAGACGGTTATGGATAGTCTTTGGAAGGGCGAATAATGGGCTGGCGCGCCTAAACGGCAGTGCCTCCACAGCGCGACCTGACCACAGAGCTACCTGACCAGTTAACCTGCAACATCAAGAAGAGCTCCTAAGAAGAGACACGAGAGAACATACTTCTTGAAGTAAGCATTAGAGTGAGCAGACTCTAATGCGTATCTTCTAAAAAAGAACTTTCCAAAAAAGAACCGCCCATCTGCTGTCCCATCCGGGTGGCGCGCACTATTAGCACGCTCAGAACCTCTTGCATCAGCGCAGCAACAATTTGAGCTTGGCTGCGCCCATTGACAAAATCTTCTGCCAAAAAGATCGTCTCACCGGCAGCATCGTATCCACTGGGTGCTCCGTTCAGATCTTCTCTTAAGCAAACACATACCAAGGGGAGATGGGTAAAGTTTCCTGAGCCAAATCGCCAAAAGAGCTGCCTTAGCGCGTAATAGTCAACTTCGCTGCCGAGTGTTTGAATAAACTGCTGCAGAGGTAAAGACTGTTGACGAACATCTTCTTGGCTAAGTATTCGCATAAGTTTCTCCACGCTCAGCATGGCACCTTTCAATAGAGGGAAACGTCTTAAGAGGGTTTCCTCTTGAGGGGAAAGTACATTCTTTGAACTTGGGAAAGCACTACAGCAGACGCACAAAGGAATCCTTTTATTAAACGACCCCGTGAAGCAGAAAACGCTTTCGGATTTGAAGGCATTTTCTATCTCAAAACTACATAACCTTGCAGTAAACGAAGCTGTGTAGCAATCCAGAAAAGTTCAGGTTCAACCAGAATTAAAGTTCAGTTTTTTTCAGGTTCGGCAACTGCCCTCATAACTACCCTCATGGGTACTGCCTTGTCGAAACCTGCTGATTAATTTGGAGAAGCCCCGTATGTGGAATGTATCTCTCAATAATCTCCGAGGTTTTGGCATGTTTACCCTTCGCTTTAATACCGTTGACTTTCGCCCAGATAGGCTAGTGACCTTACGCACAGATGTTAAAGGATGGGAAAACAACATCGCGGGTCAATATGAAGACGACGCGTGGATATTCGAGCTATCTGAAGCTGAGTTTCCAGACGGGATGACCTTTAAATTTGTGCTCGAAAATATCTACTGGGCCAATGGCGATAACCTGTTTGTAGAACCTGCTGAAAATGCTGTGTACAGCTATGACGCTGGCCAGGTTGAATTTCCACCCATGCAGGAGCTGACGGTCGAAAATGGGGCGATCGCCCAAATGATCTTCCCCCCCAACCTAGACGAAACCCAGCTACACGATGTAATTATCGTCGGCTCCGGCGTAGGCGGCGGCATTCTTGCCGACCAGCTCTCCGATCTGGGTTTAGACGTGCTCGTCCTTGAAGCGGGCAGCTACCTCTTCCCCACCCATATTGCTAACCTGCCTCGTCAGCATCAGGTGGGCCAATTTGACAAGCATGTTTGGGGCCTCTGGGACGAGTTTCAGGTTCAAAATTACGTCAACGCGTTTGGCTCTGGGTATCAGGGCGGCCAAGGCTTTAACTTAGGGGGGCGATCTATCTTTTGGGGGGGCCTCATTCCCCGCATGCTCAGCTACGAAATGGACTACTGGCCCCAAGCCATCAAATGGTATTTAGAAGATAGTGGCTATCAGCGGGCCGAAGATCTCATGAATCGCTCTCCTCAAGTGCCCTCCCCCTACCACCAGCAAATCAAGCAGGCTCTACGGCTAACGGAACCCGACTACAACTACTTTGATGCGCCTGTTGCGGTGCAATACAACAACGGTACGCTCGGCACCATTCCCACAGGCATGTTCTCCACGGCCGATTTACTCACCGAATCGCGCCTAACCAACTCTCCACAAGGAAATCAAACCCTCACCGTCAATCTCAACCACGCCGTTACTAACCTAGAGCACGATAACGGTTCCGTCAGCGGCGTTACCGCTTACGATCTCATTGCACAAAAATATCGCACGTACCGCTCTAAAGCCGTGGTGCTCAGCGCAGGCACTATCGAAAGCGCCAAACTCGCCATGCTGAGTAACCTGACCGATTCGTCTAACAAAATCGGCGTGGGCATTACGGATCACCCTATTTTCTTCACCCACTTCGCGATTCCCGTGGGCGCACCTTTGTACAGCGCTCTGGACAATAGCAAAATCGTCTTCCAACACAAAGCTGCCAACACAAATCCAGATGCGCACCCTTACAACGTTGTGCTCGAACTCGGCGCAGACTTTAACCAGGGCCGCTACGTAGACGATGACTTGCTCGCGGCTCATCGCACCGCGAAAGGCGACACCATGCTCTGTGAAATAGTCTTTTTGCTCAACGCACCGTTAGTCGAGAGCAACAGCATTGTGCACAATGGCCCTTCTGCGGCTAAGCCCGTTGTGCAGATGCAGCCAGCGCCGGTTTCTGGTCAGCTGTGGAACGAGATGAATGCACTGAAAAACCGCATCATCCAAGATTTGGGCGGCATTCCATTGGCAAATGCCAACCTAGATTTGATTCAGGCTGGTCTGGGTGGGGTGGCTCACGAGGTCGGATCTTTACGCATGGGCGACGACGCGGCCACTAGCGTTGTCGATACTAATCTCAAATTCCATCGTTATGACAATCTCTACGCCTGTGACCTCTCGGTGTTTCCCACCTCTCCTGCCGCCAATCCAACGCTGACGCTGGCAGCCCTCGCGGCGCGTCTGGCGGAGCATTTACAAACAGTTGTTCGCTAGCCGCAGGGATCTGTCTGATGCGATTGTACGAGTTAAACGCTTGGCCGCGATCGCACCGCTACTGACAACAGCACTGCTGCTCTCCAATGCTCGTCTAGGCTGGCCTTTGGGAACGGCAGTGCCTGGTGTCGATTGAGCAGATGCCGATTGAGTAGACTGTCTTTGTCGGGCACCGGTTTGTCGGGCACCGGTTTGTCGTGAACTGGCTGGTCGCGAATTAAGATCGACGACCTGCGCACCTTTTAGGAGCGTAGTGAACTGCGTAGGGGTAGAGAAGGAATCGAGCAGCTCGCTGCCGCTAATACCAGTTGGTACATGTCTTGAAGAGGAGTTGTGTATAATA
The DNA here is from genome assembly GCA_039025345.1 of Cyanobacteria bacterium P01_D01_bin.105. Lineage (GTDB taxonomy): Bacteria > Cyanobacteriota > Cyanobacteriia > Phormidesmidales > Phormidesmidaceae > Phormidesmis. The sequence goes on from JBCCOO010000046.1 coordinate 41,550, forward strand.
AAATACATAATTTATCCAGAAACTTAAGTGCAATTACTTATTAAAGCCGCATGATCTGGAAAAAAATGTAATTTTTATAAAAAAAGTTACTTCCTAATATCTGTTAAAACAAAGATATTAGGAAGTAACTTTTTCACCGTTAAAGGGGCCCTTCCTGCGCTGTATTGGTCACTGTTATAGCGTTTCGTCTTACGATTGCAGCGTAACTATTTCGCCTGCAATACGCTGCTTTGCTACCCTAGCTGCACTGATATCGATCTTGCTTAAGCGTGTGCTTTAGACGGTGTACAGCTTGCCCTCTGGACGTTTTATTAGACGTTTTGTACGGCTCTGCCAGGGGGCGCCCCGCGCGCGCATACGAGAGGGTGGCCAAAACAGCTTCAACATCGACAACAGGCTTATTTTGCAAACAAGTTGTTGTTTGCAAGGGGACATAAAACGAATCGAGCAAATCGCTGCCACTGCCAACGAGGAAATCTTTTTCGAGAAAACCTTTTTCTGCTAGGGGTGTAAACATTGCTTGACTCATAATTTAACCCAGAACGATGTGTGATATTACTTAGCAGAATGTACCCA
>JBCCOO010000047.1:0-41801 GCA_039025345.1 Cyanobacteria bacterium P01_D01_bin.105
CGAGCCGCTGTATGTGCAAGCGTTGGAAATCAGGAAAGCGGAACTGGGCGAGCGCCATCCCTACACCGCACAAGGTCTCAATAACTTGGCCGGACTGTACAAGTCCCAGGGCCGCTATGGCGAAGCCGAGCCGCTGTATGTGCAAGCGTTGGAAATCAGGAAAGCGGAACTGGGCGAGCGCCATCCCTACACCGCACAAGGTCTCAATAACTTGGCCGGACTGTATCGTTCCCAGGGCCGCTATGGCGAAGCCGAGCCGCTGTATGTGCAAGCGTTGGAAATCTGTAAAGCGGAACTGGGCGATCGCCATCCCGACACCGCACAAGGTCTCAATAACTTGGCCGGACTGTACAAGTCCCAGGGCCGCTATGGCGAAGCCGAGCCGCTGTATGTGAAAGCGTTGGAAATCAGGAAAGCGGAACTGGGCGATCGCCATCCCGACACCGCACAAGGTCTCAATAACTTGGCCGCACTGTACGAGTCCCAGGGCCGCTATGGCGAAGCCGAGCCGCTGTATGTGCAAGCGTTGGAAATCTGTCAAGCGGAACTGGGCGATCGCCATCCCGACACCGCACAAGGGCTGAATAACTTGGCAGTACTGTACGCAAACACCAATCGATTCTCTCAAGCGGCTGAAACCATGTCCCAAGCACTTCACATTGTCGAAAGCCAGCTCGGCCCAGAGCACCCTTACACACTTAAATCAAAACAAAGCTTGCAAGCCATTCAACAAGCAATTGCAGACGCCTCCTAACACTGCGTACCGGGCCGCAACCCTTCTGCCTCACCCCTGAATCGCTCCGCACTATTCTGCATCAATTCTGTTCCACTTGGGAACCGCTCTGCACCGCCCTGCATCAACTTTGTTCCACTCGGGAATCACGCTGCATCGCCCTGCATCAATTCTGTTTCAACCGGCAATCAATCTGCATTACTCGGCATTAATTCTGCTTTATCCAACCATCGCGCCACACCGCTTCGCAAAACCCACTCGGATATAATTCCACTGCCCCCTTCCGCCCCCACCCATGGTTCTAACCCTCCTCTCCCTAGTCATCGGCTACCTCACCCTCAGCGTCAGCACCGCGCTGCTTTACGCCGCTTGGCTCAGCGGCGGCCACACCATCACCCCAACCTTTCTCACCGTTGCCTCCATATGCAGCCTCGGCTTCGCCACCCTCAGCGGCTGGCTCGCAGCCCTCGTTGCCCAGCGTGCCCCCATCACCCACGCCATGGCATTTTCACTCATGCTCGCCATCATCTGGGGACTGTATACCTTTACCGGCGAGCCGAAAGAACCCCTGCCGATGGCACTCTTGAACTTAGCCATCGGCATCACCGGCATCATGGCCGGCGGCTGGATTCGACTCATTCAAATGAAAAAGCGCGATCGGCTTAGGAGCCAGGGTGAAATAAATTGACCATTGCTTAATTTCTTGAAGCCCACTCTGCCCTTTGGGAACGCCAAAGGCGAACGAGAAGAGCCAAGCTCTACATTCCCGGCCCTTCTCTCAAAAAGCTATCCGTATGCACATGAGTTTGGGAGATTAAAATCGGCTAGTTGCAATGGTTGTTGACCCACCCCGTCGCTACGCGCCACCCCTCCAGAGGGGATTTTCTTTGGGCTGGGAGGTTTGAGGTAGCTGAGAACTCGGGTTGGAATCGCTGGAAGAGCGCTGACGATTTTGGATAATCCACTGGGCGATCTTTTGACAGATGGCGTTGGGGTGGGCAATGACGTCAGCGTTGCGGAATCTGAGGAAATGGATGCCAAGACTTTCTAAGCAAGCCTGACGTTCTGCGTCATAAAGTTTGGCTGATTCGCTGTCGTGAATGGAACCGTCAATCTCAATCGCTAGCGCTAGCGCTTTGCAGTAAAAATCCACGATGAACTGGTCAATCGGCTTTTGCCGGTCAAAGTCGTACCCCATCATCTGAGACTGCTTCAGCCGCTGCCACAAGATCATCTCGCCTTGCGTTGCGTTATTACGAAGTTCCCTAGCGCGAGCCTTCAGCTTTGGATTGTAGTGAACAATGTGCTCTTCCATAAACTCATCCTTCCCGCTTGAGAAAGATCTTGTCATCCCTCCAAACCAAATCCAGCTACTCCCCAATCACCGCCTGACGTGAATCCCCTCTGGAGGGGTGCCCGATAGGGCGGGGTGGGTCAGCAACATAATCGCTCCCTAATCATTAGTCACTTGCAAGCCAAAGTAAGTGAGTACCAAATCCTCACTGCCCGGATTGCTGACCTCATGAGACTCGCCGGGGGCAATCGCCACACAAACCCCCGGCGTTAGCGCGATCGCCTCACCATCCACGACAATCTGCCCAACCCCAGACTCCACAAAAAACACCTCATGCATGTCCGTATGGACATGGGCCTGTGCGACTTGCCCCGGCTGGAAATGCGCCTGTGAGAAGTTCGTCAAATGCGGTAAATCTCCCATTCGCAGCAGCACCTGCTTTTTGATCGCCGCATTGTGAGAAACCGACTCTACAGGAAGCTGATGCAGGGAAGAAAGTTTCATTTTTGTTCAAAAAAAAAACACTATCGACAGCATACAGACTGTCGATAGTGTTAATTAAAATGCAGTGCTCGTTAATTTACGCCCGCATTTCTTTACGTCCACAGTCTTAGTGAGTCAGCGCTTTTTGCGGCTGCGTGACCGGCAACGGCTCAGGAGACTTTTTGCTGAGCGCTGCACCGAGCAGGTAGCCTGCCACACAGATCATCAGCCCATAGATATTCACGCCCAAATCAAGCGCGTACTTGCCACCACCGATGCTGAGCCAAGCCGGGAAAAAGGTCATGCCCAAGGCACCTTCTAACACGCGCATGACGCCAAAGGTAAGCCCCGGCCAAAACGCGAGGTGAAAGCTCAAAGCACCTGCTTTACGAATGAAGGCAAGCAGGAAAATAGGTGCGAGCCCCATTACCATGGTGCCGCTGATAGTCGTGGCTGAAATGATGGCAGGGCCAACTTTATCGCCCATGTAAATGCTGAAGAGGGGAATGTTGCCGAGTAGGGCGATCGCCACAATCCACCATCGACCTAGTCGCGCCTGCTGCTCGGTGGGCTCCCCTTTGCGGTTGCCCCAATCCCGGGCACCCAATTTAGCCACACTTGAAAAAGTTGAATCTAGTGTAGAACCAGCGCTGGTCAGCATGATGGCATTGAACACGAGCAGCATGGGCAAGCCCAGCAAGGCGGGCACAGCTAAGGTGGGCTGCCCTTCAATGCCGTTGGCCCGAGCATACAATCCTACAAAGCTGAAGAGAAAAATGAAGCCGCCGCTAATGAGACCAGCAATCACAAAACCCTTAAACATAACTTTCGGCGAAGTAATGAAGGCCCGGTCGGTCATCACTGGATCGTGGAATGGATAGCTGAGGACCTGCACCAGTGCGAGACCGCAAAAGGTAATACCTGCCAAAGAGGTTTCTGAATCGACAGCCGGGAGCCCTTGGTTCGCAAAGCCTGGGCCAAGCGTTGCCAGAATAACCACCAGCAGCACCGCCGCCAGAATCATTTGAGCGCTGTCAGTGAGAAGGCTAGAGCGCAGCCCTCCCCACAAGGAGTAATACACCGTAAACGCCGTAACAAGAGCAGCAGCAAACCAGTAGCCCGCACTGCCTTCTGCACCAAAGTAGAGTGAAAAAACTTTGGTATTAGACCAAACTTCATTGAGGAGTCGAATGGCGATCGCCAGCAAAAACAACCGAGCGCACACTTTGCCATACTTACTTACCAAAAACTCCGGAATAGAGCGATAGCCGCCCCGGGTGCGAAGGTAATAGAGCGCGATCGCAGCCGTCAAAAAACTCAGATAGTACATTGCGTAGCCAATGCCTCCGGCGATGCCAAAGGCATTACCCAGGGTTGCGGCATTGTCGATACTTTTCGCAAAAATCCAAGAGATGGCCGCACTGGAAACTAACAGCCATAGTCCGGGAGCGTTGCCGCGTTGAGACTGGCCCTCAAAAAAAGCCGTTGCAGAGACCCTATCGGGCGTCGTCTTTTGCACTAAGCGGTAGATGAAAAAGCCATAGGCAACCAGCAAAAGCCAAACCAGCGAAGTTGAAAGCGTCATAGATTAATTTCTGATCAGAGAAGGAAAAACTTGAACCAATCTAAACAGAAAAGGGGATTGCTTGTGCTTAAAATTCCATGAGAAACAAAAACCCCGCCCAAGTGCTGAGCGGGGTTTCTTCTATGTAAACAAACTAATCACTAGGCGTACTTTCTCAACGCTGCCATCTCAAAGCCTTCTCCTTAATAGCCTCCACTTTAAGAGCATTCACTATCAGAGCCTTTACTTTAATGGCTCTACTGAAAGGACTCTGTAGTGAGGGAACTTATTAAGTGAGGAACCTATAACGATGGTGAAATTAGCTGCTCTGCCCCTGGCATCGTCATAACCTTAGAAAGCGGCGCGGCATCTGGGACATCCGGCAACGTCGTTTTGATCTGCGACGCAACTTCAACCGTTTTGGCACTGTAGGTTTGAATAGCCACCTTGGGATATAGCCCAATGCCAATAATCGGCACCAGCAAACACATCGCCACCAACGCTTCCCTCGGCAAAATTGCCCAAGAATCGTCTGAGGGAATCTTTACCTCGCGGACATCTCCGTAAAAAATGGACCGGAGCATAGAGAGCAAGTAGATGGGTGAAAGAACAACCCCTACTGCAGCTAGCAGCACAATTACAGCCTTGAAGAAAACGTTGTAGGCATCGCTGGTTGCAATCCCCAAGAAAACCGTAATCTCAGCCACAAAGCCACTCATTCCCGGTAAGGCCAAAGAAGCCATTGCACCCGCTGTGAAGAGGGCAAACGTAATCGGCATTGCTTTGGCTAAGCCGCCCATTTTGCCCATGCTGAGGGTGTGCGTACGTTCGTAAGCCACCCCAGACAGAAAGAACAGCACCGCAGCCACTAAACCATGGGAAATCATTTGCAGCATGGCACCGCTCATTCCCAAAGAGTTAAAGGCAGCTAAGCCGACCAGCACAAAGCCCATGTGTGCCACAGACGAATACGCCATGCGTCGCTTTAAGTTGTCTTGAGCAAAGGCCGTCAGCGAGGCATACACAATATTGATCACACCCAGAAATGCCAAGACAGGCGCAAAGTAAAGGTGCGCATCTGGCAAAATCTCAATGTTCATGCGAATCATGCCGTAGCCTGCCATTTTCAGCAGCACACCCGCCAAAATCATAGAGACAGGGGCAGGCGCTTCACTGTGGGCATCTGGGAGCCACGTGTGCAGCGGGAAAATAGGGAGCTTGGCACCAAAGGCCACCAGCAAACCCAAATAGCAAATAAGCTGAAACGGCAGCGAGTAGGTTTTGGCAGCTAGCTCGCTCATATTAAAGCTGAAGCCACCGCCGCTGAAGGCCAGCGCCAATGCCACAACCAGAATAAAAACAGAACAGGTTGCCGTGTAAATAATGAACTTAGTAGCTGCATACAGCCTGCGCTGACCGCCCCATATGGAGATGAGCAAGTACACCGGCACCAGCTCTAGCTCCCACATGATGAAAAACAGCATCATGTCTTGAGCGAGAAAGACGCCAAGCTGCGCACTGAACATCAGCAGCATCATGGAATAGTACAGACGAGGCTTTAGCTTGATGTTCCAGGAGGCCACAATAGCCAGGGTCGTTACTAGCCCACTGAGCACCACCAAAGGAAAAGATAGACCGTCTACGCCGAGCGACCAGCTTAGGCCAAACTGGGGAATCCAAGAGAACTCCTCAATGAGCTGAAGCCCAGAGAAACCCATTTCATATTGGGTCGCAAATACATAGAGAATAAGGCCGAATTCTGCGAGGCTAGCCCCTAGCGCGTACCACCGAACGGTTTTACCGTCCTGATCCGGCAGCAACGGAATGGGCATTGCGGCCAAGAGCGGAAAGATAACTAGGAACGTCAGCCACGGAAATTGTTCACCGATCATTACAATTCACGCAATTTCGTTAGCGACAAAGGCGCAATCATTCCGAATCAGAAGGGTCTAGCTGTGAGTCAAAGGGCAGTTAAAGATAGACAGCGCCATTAAGCAGGGCAGGCTTTTTATCTTTTTCCGATGGCGCTTGAACTAGGCGAAACTAACGGATAGGCATAAGCAGTTGACGATAAGTACAAATGCTTAATTTGAGTGCGCCCAAAGAGTAGTATACAAAACTTAACTAACCTTTGTTAATAGGAAGTATGCCCGAAGGCACAAACAATTGGAATTGATATGTGAATTTTGTGAGAAATCTATATCTTTCCGGTTCCTAATAGCCTTTCACATTACGTGGTTATGGCACCTTGCGTATCTATCTGTAGACAGTGGGCATGGGCGACAAATTTTTGAGGTTCCCAGGCTTTTTCCATAGCTTCACGTACGGCTTCAGCAGCCTCTGGTGGACACAACGCTAGCAGCGTCGGACCGGCGCCGCTGATAACAAGGCCCCAGGCGCCGGCCTGCAGGGCCGCACGATGGACGTCGTCGTAGCCAGGAATGAGCTTTTTACGGTAGGGCTGATGAATGCGATCGCCCATGCCACCGCTAATCCAGTCTCCATTCCCAGTAGCAATTCCCTGCAATAGAAGCGCAATATGGGCTGTATTGAACACCGCATCCGCGCGGCTGTATTGACCTGGGAGAACCCGTCGCGCATCGGCGGTAGAGACCTCAAAGTCAGGAATAATCACAACCGGTACCACTGACTCGTGCCAGGTTAACGGACAAATTTGTAGCCGCCCGTTTGCCATTGCGGCTACCTGCATTCCACCTCGCAGCGCCGGAACGACGTTGTCTGGATGGCCCTCTAGTTCATTGGCCAGTGCCGCCAGCGCATCACCATCTAAAAGATTTCCTGCCAATGCATTTGCACCGACAATTCCCCCCACAATCGCAGTGGAAGAACTGCCTAGTCCGCGCGACAGGGGAACCCCCAGCACAATTTTGATATGGATGGGTGGCGCTGGCTGCCCAATTTTCTCGTAGTACTTTAGATACGCTCTATACACTAAGTTGCTAGCCCCTGCATTGACGCGCTTAGCCTCAATGCCTTCAATCGTGATTTGAAACGGCTCGCTGTCAGAAAGGGGAGTGAAGGGAGTGAAGTGAAAGCGATTGTATAGGTTGAATGCGGCGCCGAGGCAGTCAAAGCCAGGACCAATGTTCGCGGTGGTCGCAGGAACGGTAACAGTAACGGAAGAGGGCACGAGAGCAGGCGTCCTAGAGGAAATAGAAATTAAATCGAAATTAAATCAATTTTCGTCATTGTATAGGACTCTCCCACCTGACTTATTGCATACCTCTCTGGCATACAGCTCTCTGGGACACAATTCACTATTGCGCAACGCTGGAAAACAAAATGGCCGAGACGGTCTCTTCATCAGTGAATTCAAATTTGACAAAGTGACCCGCTTTTAGCACCAGACCGTTTTTGGGCTGGGAGGGAAGATAGGTAGCTGATATCAAGGCATCGCCCTCTTTTTTGATCAGGGGGCGAGCAAATATGATGTTTGCTTGGCTAGAGAGAATTTGACCGTAGGCAATAGCCGCTGCTTGAGATATTGGCGCGCTAGGCAGCAAAGAAATTTTAAGGCGATCGCCCACAACCTCCGACTGTAGGCGCGCATCTTTAAGCGAATACTGTCGCGGCGCCGATGCACATACGAAGTCAGCGCAGAACTGCTCATTTACCTTAATGCGGGCGTAAGTGCCGGCTGTAAACTCAGCCAGTGATAGGGCATCAGCACCCGCCTGAGATGAAAACGCCTGAGACTGAAACGCTTTCCTCGGCAGTTCTCTCAGCGTAGCGCGAACGTCTTCAACCGTCGCCACGCCACGCTGAGCGAGTAAAGTTTCGATGTTTGGGTTGATACTGAACTGATCGGTGCCATCGTTAAAGAGAACAGTCGAGCGCCAACCAGGCTGGGCGCTTGCACTGGCACGGTATTGGGCGATCGCCACGATGTCTGGCCCCAGTCCATCACCCTCAATATCTTCAAACGCGACTGCGCTTAGCCCATCAAAATACCCCTGTTCAGATAAGAACAAGGGTATGTAGCTGCCTGATAAATCTCGCCACCGTAGGGCTAGTTGACTGCTGCCGCTAGAGCCTTGAACCATTGAAGGGACAAAATCTAAAATCCCTAGTTGGGGGAGATTGACGGCAAAGCTTTGATTGCGAATAAGCTGTTCATAGTCCCCTAGCTCAGCATCTATAACGTCTAGTCTTGCCATACTTAGACGAGTCGCTCTAGTGCTGTTTACGCCTTGCGAATTTGAACCTTGCGAATTTGAATCTTGCGAATTTGAATCTTGCGAACCTAAGGCTAGCGCAGCCTGATTGTTTACAGGCGTTTGCTCAACGTCGGCCGCTGAAGCTTTACTGCCTGTTGAATTATCTGGTTCAGGCGTGCAGCCGACGCTCATTGCACCAGCCATACTACCGATGAGCAACAGGAAAAAGTAAGGGCTAAAAATCCTCAGGCGAGGTCGATGCATGCGTAGATAAAGGATCTATGGCTAGGAAAGCTGACGCGTTTGAAACAGATGTATTTGAGGCAGGCGTATTTAAGACAGATCACGAATCACAGGATTATCAGTCGCATTGTAGATGTACTGCAAGCGACGCTCATCAGCCCAACACATGCATACAGCAATCTGGCAGGCACTAGGGACTTTTGAGACATGAGTTTTTTGTAGGACATACCGAGAAACTTCATGTGTAAAGTGCGTTCACAGTGTTCTCTACAGGCGCTAATTGGCGTTTTTCTAAAAGCCAGTTCCCTAGAAGCCAGTTCCCTAGAAGCCAGTTCCCTAGAAATCAGTTCCCTAGAAATCAGTACGATCACTTAACGCCGTTTTCAGCCGGTCTAACACATCCAGAAGGGCGATCGCGCCCAAGTCTCCCGCCTTCCGCGTCCGAACGCTTAAACTCTTCGCTTCAACTTCTTTGTCCCCAATCACTGACATCACCGGAATCTTCGCCTTCTCAGAATTACGAATCATCTTGCCTAAGCGCTCACCACTTTTATCCACCTCAACCCGCACACCCAACTTGCGCATCTCAGCAGCAGCACCATCTGCATACGCCCAGTGCCCTGCCGTTACCGGCAATAACCGCACCTGCTCAGGCGCAAGCCACAGCGGAAAATCACCCGCGTACTGCTCAATCAAAATGCCAATGAGTCGCTCTAGTGACCCAAATGGCGCACGATGGATCATCACAGGGCGCTGCCGGGTGCCATCCTCAGCGACATATTCCAAATCAAAACGCTCCGGCAGGTTGTAATCCACCTGTACCGTGCCAAGCTGCCACTCCCTATCCAGCGCATCACGCACAATAAAGTCCAGCTTTGGCCCGTAGAAAGCAGCTTCACCAATGCCTTCAAAGTGTTCCATTCCTCGCGCTTCTACCGCCTGACGAATGGCCGCCTGCGACTTATCCCAAGCCTCATCCGAGCCAATGTACTTGCTTTTATTATCTGGGTCTCTAAAGCTCAATCGCGCTCTAAATGACTGATCCAACTGCAATGCAACCAGCGTTGTCTGGATCAAATCCACCACCTTTAAGAACTCATCGTTGAGCTGATCGGGGGTGACAAACAAGTGAGCATCATCTTGAGTAAAGCCACGGACGCGAGTCAGTCCACCGAGCTCACCAGATTGCTCATACCGATAGACGGTGCCAAACTCCGCCAGGCGAATGGGAAGCTCCTTGTAAGAACGTAGCTGACTCTTATAAATCTGAATATGGAAAGGGCAGTTCATGGCCTTGAGGACAAAGCCTTCGTCTTCACTTTTGCCCATCATGGGGAACAGGTCTTCACTGTACTTTTGCCAGTGTCCAGAAGTTTTGAACAAATCGACTTTGCCAACGTGCGGTGTCACAACGGGCTGATAGCCCCGAGCGACCTGCTCAGCTTTCAAATAGTCTTCTAGCGTAGAGCGCAGCAGCGTTCCTTTCGGCGTCCACAGCGGTAATCCGGGGCCTACATCTTCAGAAAAAACGAATAGTCCCAGTTCTTTGCCGATTTTGCGGTGGTCTCTGCGTTTTGCTTCTTCTAAGCGTCGTTTGTATTCTGCTAGCTCCTCCGGCGTCTCCCAAGCTGTGCCATATATCCGCTGCAGCTGCGATTTAGTCTCGTCGCCACGCCAATATGCGCCCGCTACGCTATCTAACGAAAACGCCTTAGGATTAAGCTCTTTAGTACTGACAACGTGCGGCCCTGCGCACAAATCCCACCACTGATCGCCCAGGTGATAGAGCGTAATAGGCTCCTGCAACCCTTCCAAAATCTCCAGCTTGTAGGGTTCACCGAGTTGTTCAATGCGCTGTTTGGCTTCTTCGCGGCTTACCTCTTCTCGCACTACAGGCAACCCCTTATTGATGATCTTGATCATCTCTTTCCTGATCTTCTTAAGGTCTTTGTCTGTAAAAGGCTCTGGCGCATCAAAGTCGTAGTAGAAACCATAGTCAATCGTGGGGCCAATGGTCACCTGCGCTTTGGGGAACAAACGCTGTACAGCCATGGCCATCACATGAGAGAACGTATGTCGGATACGCTTTAGTTTCTCCGATTCGTGAGTACGCAGCAGCTTCAGAGAAGGCGTTTCGTCAGAGCCCTTTTGGTTAACGCTGTCAGGTGGAAGCGTACTACTTGAGACAGAACCGTTGGAGTTAACCATAAAGAAACTATTAAGAAGAGCGGAGCGCTTTCTGGGGAATAGAAGGTGGAAAGTAAGCGCTAATTAGTGTAGCGCGAAGTGTATGAACTCAGGTTTTATCTGCTACTATGTGAGCTCGCCAATAAATTACGCGAAGAGCTACATTGAAGCAAGCGTGTGATTTAAGTGCTTTCTGACAAGGCATTTTCTGGCAGTCAGTTCTTGTAATTAGTGCACGGGCACATTTGTTTGACCGCACCTGTGGATGCATCCTCGATGGACGCATAGCTCAGGGTCCTTTCTCAAATTGACTGGTTTCTAAGGCGTGGAGCGCTTAGGGAACTTTCGAGAGAAGACTCTATTTACAAGAAACAGCGCGCTAGGAAACCGTTTGTCAAGAAACAGTGTTTTTAGAGACATCTTTAATTCTTACAAAAGGTTAAAGGCTGAATGTCTTGGTGCATTAAATCCGCTATAAGTTGGTGGCGAAAGTTTCAGTTCCTGATTTCAACAGGTGGAGAAGCCTGACACTGTTAGGCGTTGTCGCTGATAGCTTTTGAAGGCCAACTTTATTCGTTGGCAACAGCTTCAGAAGTTAGGTTTTAGCCCAACCACCTCAGAGAACCTCAGAGCATGGTTCTAGAGAGAATGGTTCTAGAAATTACCAATCGCCCGATAAAACAGGCGCCATTCTCGCAACAGTACTCTTACAACTCATCTATGACGAAAGTAATGACCCCTAAGCCACTTAGCACTGCAGTGGCAGACCATCCGATGGACAAATTTCAAAGAAAAGTGCGCTCTTTGGTAGAAACCAAGGCAATTTCTCCAACAGATAGCCTGTGGAAAATTGCATTTATTTTTGGAGACAAGTGGCCTCACTGGAAGGCAGAGCTTGAGTCTTTTGACTTCACTATGCAAGATCGCATTGGCGACTTACTGGCTGTAGAGTGCTGGGAAGAAGAGGACGAAGAAGCGCTTAGCGCCTAGCTCATAGTGTTGAGCTTACAGTGTTGAACTCACAGTGTTGAGCTTACATTGCTTGAAGCAGCTGACTTATTGCCCTTGCTCTATGGCTTCTAGGGTTTAGGGCTGCGATGAATTAAACGACTGAGATCGTCGGGATCAACGTCGTAGGCTGCGCCAAAGCCTACGACGAATCGACCGGATTTAGGGGTGAGCTGAAAGATGCGGAAGTCGGGGAGCCCGGTCATCACTTCAACGATGTTACCGAAGCGGGCTTTAAATTTTTGCGCGATCGCCACCCATTCAGGACCGTCTCGATCCAATAGCTGGGCTGTGCAGGCATAGCTCAGGCGCTGCCGCGCAAACATCTGTGGCGTGTCTGATTCATCTTTGACGAAAAGCGCACTGGCCCGACCTGTTGCCGCAAGGTTTTGAGTGTGGGCAGAGAGGCCGCTAACAAAGATATAGATATTTCTTGCTTCGTCCATTATGCAAGGTGCATAGCTTGCCTGGGGCACGCCATCTATGTTGGCAGTGCCTAAAACGACGCTGCGAAACTGAGCAGGAAAAGCTTCATAGAGCTGAGAAAGCTTTTGGGGAGACAGATTAGTCATAGGAAACCTTTCTTAAAACTGATAGAGCAAACAGCAATCAGCACTAAAAGCGGCTAAAGCACAGATTTCATAAGTAACTATACGCAGGTATGGCTGTGCTAAACGCACGTCATTTCAGTCTGTGGGTAGAAAAGGCTGTCTGCGGCCTTGTTATTGTGCATAGGTAATGTCTTAATATTTCTATACATTTAAGTTTTCCTTAACACTACCGCCTAGGTTCTCTATCACCTATGACCGCCCACTATCCGTCCGCGTCCGTCCTTAGAGAATCTTATCTTTCTGTTTCTATTGCAACGCTTATTGTCTTGCTGTGGTTTTTAACTGCTTACGGCAGCCTATTTGTACTGCCCAATGTTAAAGAAATGGCGCTAATGCCAGTGGTGGGCGTGATGACCGTGCGCGCTTTTTTGCATACGGGGCTGTTCATTTTGGCGCATGATGCCATGCACGGTACCTTGATGCCGGCTTATCCCAAAGTAAACGATTGGGTTGGTCAAGCCATTTTGCGGCTTTACAGCTTTTTGTCCTTCCAGCAAATGAGGGACTGTCACAATCAGCACCATCGCACCCCTGCCCAAAGCACAGATCCCGATTTCTATCCGGGCAACTTTATCGCTTGGTACATCCACTTTATGCGGACCTATATCCGCGACGGGCAAGGGGCTGTTATTTTTTGGGGAATGTCTTTCTTTTTCTATCCGCTGCTGCTGATCTTTCACGTGCCGCTATTCAATGCGGTTTTGTTCTGGCTTTTACCCCAAGCGCTCAGCTCGCTGCAGCTCTTTTACTTCGGCACCTATCGCCCCCACAAAAGGCCAAATGGTGGCCATATTAATGCGCATCGAGCCACTAGCTCAAATGCAGCACCGCTGCTATCGTTCTTAAGCTGCTACCATTTCGATTATCACTGGGAGCACCATCAGTATCCGCACTTGCCGTGGTACAAGCTACCGTCAGCGCACATTCGCTGACACCTTTAAAAATTTAACTTTAACGATTTGGAGCATCTGAACCTATGTCTTTGTTTTCCTTTTCAGGGACACCGCCTACCGACTTGGGGGTTAATAACGGTCAGCTAAAGCCCTGCCCCGATACGCCCAACTGTGTGTGTTCGCAAGCGCCTAGCGAGGATAAAGAACATGCGATCGCTCCATTGACCTACACAGGTGCTGCCAAGGACGCTATCCAACGCCTCAAGCAAATTATTGAAGGGATGGAGCGCGCCACGATTAATGAAGTGAGCGATGATTACCTCTACGCAGAGTTTTCCAGCAAGCTAATGGGCTTTGTGGATGATGTGGAATTTTATGCGCCATCAGGTGAGTCTGTTATTCACACCCGCACAGCCGCCCGCTTGGGTAAGTCTGATTTGGGCGTGAACCGCAAGCGCACCGAGGAAATTCGCGCTAAGTTTGCAGCTGACTAACCGCTGAATAATCGTTGACAGGCGCTGTCGGATGGGTGAGCATGGGGCTTGGGCGAGCGTCACAAGCGCCAGTTCCTGTCCCCAAACTTTTTGTTGCAATGAGCGATATCACGACGGCCGTTTCACCAGATGCGTCTATGGCAGTGTCAGGGCGATCGCTTGCTGACGCTGAGCTTCCCTTTTCTATAAAAGAGGGATTAACAATAAAAGATAGGCTAAGCCGCCATCCAGATAGAGAGTTTGTGTTGGCAGCGATCGATATCGGCACAAACTCTGTTCATATGGTGATTGTGACCGTTGATCCGAGCTTGCCCTCTTTCAACATTATTGGCAAAGAAAAAGACACCGTTCGTTTAGGAGAGTTTAGCCAAGGCACTAACAGTCTGTCTGAAGAGGCGATGGCGCGCTGTATTGCGTCGCTGAAGCGATGCCTGAAAGTGGCAGATAGATTTGATGTGGATGACATTGTTGCAGTGGCTACCAGTGCAACGAGAGAAGCCCGTAACGGTCAGGTTTTTATTGACCGGGTCAAGGCAGAGGTTGGATTAAACATTAACTTAATTTCGGGAAAAGAAGAGGCGCGGCGCATTTACTTAGGTGTCATATCTGGCATGGAGCTAAAGGGAAAGCCTCATGCCGTGATTGACATTGGCGGCGGCTCTACAGAGATAATTTTAGGCAGCGGCGGCCCGCCTGATTTTTTGAGTAGCAGCAAGGTCGGAGCTGTGCGCCTAATGTCTAGGTTTGTGTCGAGCAATCCGATTAGTAAAAAAGAATACGACTACCTACACGCCTATATTCAAGGGGTTTTAGAGCCAACGGTTGATCAGCTTAAGCGAAAGCTATACAAGCGCCAAGAAGAGGGATTGCTTTCAGAGAATAGCTTGCAGCTGATTGGAACCTCTGGCACCATCGAATGCCTGGCTATACTGGCGGCTGTTGATAAAACGGGTGTGGAACCCGATCCGCTAAACGGCTATCGCTTGAGTTTTGAGGTGCTAACAAAGTGGGTGAATCGCCTGCGTAAGATGACTTACGATGAGCGCCTAGAGTTACCAGGAATGAATGAGCGGCGCGCTGAAATCATTGTGCCGGGGGCACTGATTTTGCAGATGGCCATGGAGCTGCTAGAGGTCAATGAACTCAAAATTTGCGAGCGTGCCCTACGGGAAGGCGTCGTCGTAGATTGGATGCTGAGCCACGATCTGATTGAAGATCGGATGGCCTTTCAGGAAAGTGTGCGCAATCGGGCCATTAAGAAACTGGCCCGGAAGTATCGCGCGGATGGCGATCGCATTGCCAACTTCGCCGTTTCTCTATTCGATCAAACCCACGGCACCTTGCACAACCTTGGCCCCCTAGCGAGAGAATATCTCTGGGCTGCCGCCATGCTCCACAACAGCGGCCACTATATTAGTCACTCCGCTCATCACAAGCATTCTTATTACCTCATTCGTAATGGCGGCTTGCTCGGCTTTACTGAAACAGAAATAGAAGTGATAGCCAACATTGCCCGCTACCACCGCAAGAGCCTGCCGAAAAAGCGCCACGAGGCTTACAACAATTTGCCCACCAAGCATGATCGTCACTTAGTCGATCAGCTTGGGTCGATTTTGCGCGTTGCCGTGGCACTAGATCGGGGCCGCAGCGACACCATCAAAAACATTAGCGTCAGCTACGACGAGGACAACAATACGCTAATGCTGACTCTAACGCCCATCACCCCTGACAACCAGTGTGAGCTAGAGCTTTGGAATATTGATTATAAAAAAGAGTGGTTTGAGACAGTGTTTGATGTAACGCTAGAGGCCGAGCTTGCATAGTTTATTACTCACTTAAACAGACAACGAGAGTTGATTTGTTTAAGACTGTAGTGTCATGTTCTCATCACGAGTACTACCCAAAACGCAGCCATTTTTGGATTTGAGCGAACCCAAAAGTCGTCACGCCCAAACCTAGAATGACAACAGCACACCCTACCCATTGAGTGACTGACAGACGTTCATCTAAGACAATCCTCGCTGTCAGCAGCCCAGTGACTGGAACAAGCAAAGACAAAGGCGCCACTACGTTAGGCGAGTACTTTGATATCAGCTCACTCCAAGCGCCAAATCCAAATAAAGTCGCTCCGAATGCTAGATATACTAACGAGAATAGTGAAATTCCTTCTAGAGATGTCACGGATTCAAAGATAGTTGCAGGCGTATCCAACAACAGCGCTAACAGTAACAAAGGGAGCGGTGGTATCAAGCTAGACCATACCAAAACGCTAAACATACTCAACGTTCTTTGTGAATTGCTGACTGCTGACATCTGCTTTACCACTATGTTTGAAAGTCCCCAAGATGCCGCTGCAGCTAGCGATAGTAAGAAAGCTACCAGTGGAACCGAGTGAATCTCAGTCAATCCGTTACTATGACCTACTAGATACAACCCCAGTGCGGCTATACCGAGCCCGGCTAGTTGAGAGCCTGTCACAGATTCTTGTAGTAGAACCGCAGCTAGCATGAACGTGAAGAAAGCTTGTGACTGCATGACAACAGAAGCGACTCCCGCAGGCATGCCAATGTGCATCGCGTAAAACAGACAACCAAACTGACCGATACCTACCGCTGCGCCATACGCTATCCAGTATCTCGTGCGCGTGGCAGGACGTGGGACGAACAGCACTGCTGGAAAAGCGACTAGCAGAAAGCGAAGAGCTGCCAACAGCATAGGGGGTAGGCCGTCTAGCCCTAGTCGAATAGCTGTGAAGCTTGCACCCCATATGATAACGACTAACAAGGCTAGAACATAATCTCGACGCGCCATGAGTAGTTTCCCTTTTAGAACGCACGCTACCGTTAATCGGTTATGCGTGGACAAGCTCTACAGCAACGGGTCGATTACCGCCTGCCAATCGCTGAGGCTAGACCCAGAAGAGAGAGTCGTAGCTTCTGCGCCATTGATACAAAATGTCGGGGTAGACCATATGCCGCGTATGGTGGCATACCGAGCTGGAATGCGGCCTTCAGCGTAGACTTCTTTACTGTTTAGCTCGGTAAGAAAACGGGCCTTCTCGGTGCCTTCAATGGCATTGGCTGCATAGTCTGCGAGGAGCTGATGAAACTCGGTTTGAGTTTTGTCCTTCCAGGCTTCATTCGCAAATTCTTGCTGGCGGCTGAAAATATAAGAGGCTGCTTTGACAAAGCGCTGAGGGTCACCTGCAGCAAGGGCGATCGCCGCTTTAGTCGCATCCCAGCTTTGCCGGTGATTGCCCAAGGTCATGGGTTGAAAAACCCAGCGCACCTGCTCAGGTGAATAGACCTTCATGACCTGCATGACATGGTTCCAGCCGCGCTTAGAAAAGGGACATTCTAAATCAAAGAACACCTCTACCGTGATGGGGGCATCGGCGCTGCCGATGGCATAACCGCTGGGTCTTTTGGGAATGGGAATGGCCATGAGAATTTTGTAGGATTGACTATGGTTCAGATAGTGTTTCAGACGACAGCACTTTAAACAATGCTTGCAGACGCATTAGGACGGAGTCGCTGGTACAGCAACGCTTTCAATTAAGCTGCGATACAGCGTAGAAAATTGCAGCTCATCAATGCCTGCATCATTATTCCAGGTGGCGGTCACGCAAATGGTGTCGCCCTGATTGTTGATTAGATAGGTGGTGAAGTTCTCTACCCCAGGTTCAGAGCCTCCCTTAAAAGAGACTTTTTGCCAATCGGCGGCATCCAGCAGCCCCGGGTTAATGCTCATTAGGGGCAACTCAGCCACCGCTGACATGGCATCACATAGCTCACGGGCCGTAAAAAACCACTCCACATCGATGGCTACCGGGCCATTATTGAAAATGGTGATAGGCGGCAGGGGCAGCGCGGCCAAAGGAGACAGCAGCGTGCGTTTTTCCTGGCTACGTCTCCAGCGCTGCAGCACTCGGATGTTGGCCGGATCTTTCAGCACAAAGAACTCTCGCGTAGTGAGAAAGGGTTTGTTTCGAGTGTCATTGCGATTGTCACCATTTTCGGGGAGTAAGGCCTCTATCGCCTCTCGCCCAACAATATTTAATACGTGGTCAGTAGCAGTGTTGTCGCTTTGTGAAATCATCAGTGCAGCGAGGCTCTCTAGAGTGAGCTGAGCGCCTTCTGGCCACGTCTGCAAAAAGCCGCTGGGCAAGCTTTTCCATTCTTCCTTGAGGGTGACCACCTCATCCCACCGATGCTGGCCGTCAGCAATTTGCTGTTGCAAGGCTTTGAGCACCCATAGCTTGAACGTAGAACCTACAGCAAGGGGCTGCTCTGCATTAACAGCCGCAATGTCTTCGCCGTTTTTAGTGGCGAGCACGTGAACCTTGCCAGGGAGAGCTTCAAACAGGGCGATCGCCTCATCTAAGGGCACCGCAGCTATCTTTGGCGTTTCAAATAAAAGGCCGGTAATTTGCCCTTGGGCATTGAGCGCCAAATGGGCGGGCACCGTGCCGCGCTCAAAAGTCAGCACAAAGCCATTGTCCACATCTTCAATGCTTTGGTAAGTACCAATGCTAGCCCCAATGCCCTGAATAATTTGGGAGACTTCAGCCAGCGAAATTTGCGAGAGAAAAGAATCGGCAAACCAAACCCGCTGCAGCTCAGGCTTAGTAAATAGGCGAGAGAGAACGTCAGTAGGTGGCACGGGCTTAGGGATTTCTGACTGGGCTGGGGCCTGAGCTTGGCCTTGGGCAATCAGCATCTGAGCAGCCGTTGGCAGCGGCCATAGGGTAACCCCTGCGCAGAGTAAAGTAAGGCACAGCCCTACCACGAAACAGCTTGAGAGGGCGCGATCCAGCCAACGGTTTGATAGGCGCATACTGAGTCTGCTTTAGATGCGGCTACAAAACGCTATCAAACGATGGCACCTATCTGCAAATGGTCTGCTATCAGTATGCTGGGGAATGAGGACTGAATAAGACACATATTTCCTGTCGCCCACTCTGCGAGAAGAGCAAAGCTCCACACCCCATCTCCCGAAAGGAAAGGGCGCTAGAAGTCCTTCCTAAAGGTTAATGACAAGGGATGCTTTACGTAGCAGAAAAGAGATAACCGTTTCTTTTCTGGAAATAATGGTAATTTCCCCTTCTGTTCCAGGTAAGAGTCTGCAGGTATTCCCTTGTTTTGACTGTAGCTCTCGGCTTTCGGCCTCGACCAAAACGGTATAAAAAGCACCGTTCTGGTTGGCCGAAATGCTGCTAGCCGAACCGCCAACAGAACCCGACGCGGCTGATGTGACCACATCAGGAGAAATTTCTTGAACCAATCCGGTTGCAGTGCCAAACTCTGAATAAGGGCAAGCCGACAAACGAAGCTGGGCCGGCAGTCCCACCTCAACCTTGTTAATTTGCTCAGTGGGTATCAGTGCCTGAATGACAATTGGCGCATCCGCTGGAATGACTTTGGCCAGAGTTTCTCCAGAGCCTACCACTTGTCCAACATTTCGCAAACTAAATTCATGGATGGTGCCTGACACGGGCGATCGCACCACAGCATTTTCCATGGTTAGCCCTACCTGCGTCAGTTCTTGCTGGGTTGCCTGCAGTTGTTCTTTAATCTCTAACTGCTGCTGCAAAAGCTGCTGTTTAGTTTGTTGCAGGCGAGCTTGGGCGGCGGCGCCACTGGCTTGGGCCTGTTCAATGCGTGCTTTTGCGGCTTGCACATTCCCTTGCGAAGGGTTCAAAGCGGCCGTTAAGCTCATCAACTGAGCCTCGGCTGCCACTAACGCAGATTCTCGTTCAGAAAGCTGTAAACGAGACGCCGCACCGGATGCCACCAGTTGGCGAAAGCTCATAACTTCCCTTTCCGCCAGCGCCAGACGGGCCTGGGCTTCTTGTACGGCAGATTGGGCTGTGATACTTCGGTTTTCATTTTCTCGCAATGTTTGTTCGTAATCAGCAGAAAAGGCGGCTACTTCTCGCTGAGATTGAAGCGTTTCTGCCGCTAACTGCTGATCGAGGGCCATGAGTTGGGCGTCAAGTTGTTTGAGTCGGTTGTTGCCCTGGGTCAAACTAACAGATAGCTGGGCGGCTTGGGTCTCTAGACTGGCCGTCTCTAACTGAGCAATAATATCTCCTTTTTGCACTGGCATATTGTCGGTTACTGGCATATTCACAACCGTGCCTGCAACAGGAGACTGTACCAGTCGAGGTTCGCCTGCAGGCCGAATAAAAGCAGGGGCCTTAACCGTTGTTGAATAAGTCACGACGAAAGAAGCCGAGATCGCCCCGCCTATGGATAACAACAAAAACCAACCACCCACCGCTGCCCATCGATTAACAGGCGGTAAAAAATCGTAGGTATTGATAGGATTCAGCGATTGTGAATAGGATAAATCAGCCATGTGGAAAAGATAAAAGAAAGAAATAGAACACCCAGCGTCAACAGATTTATCAACAGCTGTTCATTAGCAGCGCCTTCAACAACCCTTTAACCTAAGAAGCCAAAGATTCGTAGGCCGCACTATCTGCTTCAGCAGCAGATGATACCCCATATAAAAAGCTCAGATGATCGCCTTTTTGAGCTGCCAAGTCACCGGTTGAGCCCTCAATCATCACTTGACCTTCATCCATCATCACAATCCAGTTTGCCAAGCTCACCACGCTAGGACGATGGCTGATAATAATCGTGGTTTTACCCTGACGATGCTTTAGCAACTGCTTCAAAACGTCAGCCTCACTGATTGGATCGAGACCTGAGGTGGATTCATCTAGAATCAAAATGGGTGGATCGTTCACTATCGCGCGGGCGATCGCCAAACGCTGTCGCTGACCGCCCGACAGATTAGAGCCAAACTCACCGAGAACCGTGTGATAGCCATCCGGCAGCTTGCTGATAAATTCATCCGCTCGGGAAAGTTGGCAGGCCGCCACGATCTCTTCGAAGGTAGCGTATGGGGAACCCATTCTAAAGTTCTCTAAAATAGAACGGCTCCAAAAATGGGCTTCTTGCGGAATCAGCACCACCTGCTGACGCCAGCATTCCATGGTGATATCTTGCAGGTTATAAGTGCCAATGCGGACATGCCCTGCTTGATAAGGATGCAGTCCGGCAATGAGTTTGGTGAGCGTACTTTTTCCACAGCCCGATCGGCCCACTAACGCCGTTACCTTTCCCCCCGGAATCACCGCCGAAAAATCTTGCAGTAAGTCCACTCGTCCTGGATAGAAAAACCGCAGCTCTCGGCAGACAATGTTTGCCTGGTGCGATAACTGAACAAAAGACTTACGCGCATCGTGCTCTGACTCTTCGACAGTATCAATCACCTCTTCAAACCGCTGTATCGACGCTTTGATTCTGGCAAAATTATCTACAAAACCAATACCAAACCCGATCAGGCCTACAAAATTAGCGTTCATCGTATTGAATGCCAACAGCTGACCAATGCTCAGCTCATTACCCATCACCAGCCAACTGCCATACCACAGCAAAATCACACCGCCCAACCCAGCAGTAACGTCCGAAAAACGTCCGTTGGCAATGCCTAGCTGCGTGGCGCGGTATTCCTCATTGGCTAAGCGGCCATAGCGCATTTGCAGCTCTTCCCAAATCTGAGGTTCGGCAGTGGTGCTCTTAAAGGTTAAGGCCCCTTTAAAGGTTTCTACTAAAATGCCTTGGTTTTCGGCATCTAGCTCGATGACCTGACGCGATCGCCGCTGCAAGATTGGGAAAAACAACACGCTCGCCCCTGTCATAACTATGGCGATCCCCACAGACAACGCGGTCAGACTGCGGCTGTAGAGCAACATGAGCCCAAAAGAAACCAGCGCTGTAAAAAAACGGCTCGGCAGCTCTACTGCCACATCAGACACCAACTGATTAATACGAGATACATCGTCCAAGCGCCTGATAATTTCTCCACTGCGCCGGGTCTCAAAATACGACAGGGGCAGCCGCATCAGCTTGCGGCCAAACTCCAGGGTCAACCCCATCTCTAGTCGCTGCGCCAAATTCGCCACTAGGGTGTATTGCACAAACTGCAGCCCGCCACTGACCACAATGAGCACCATCACCGCAATTGACACCGTCGCCAATAGATCTCTATCCCCACGAACCAGCACATCATCTGTGAGAATCTGAATTAAAAAGGGATTTACTAACGAGAGCAACCCAATCACTTGCGCATAGATAGAAGCTTGAATGACTGTGCCACGGTGGGGCCAAAGCCGCCGCAAAAACCGGCCAAATCCAGTCGGGCGATCGCTCTTTTGCCCATAAAAAGTCTCCTCATCGGGCACTAACAGCAACATGACGCCATTAGCCCAAGCCTGAGCCAGGGTTGTTTTTTTGAGATAGCGTATCCCCAGTGCGGGATCGGCGATGACATAACGGCCTCTTTTTTTGCCGTATAGCACCACCCAATGAATGCCCTTCCAGTGAATAATGGCAGGCAGGGGAATTTTATCGAGCTGGTCTAACACTTCAGGCACCGCTTTACCGGAGCGGGCCTGTAGCCCCAACCCCTCAGCGCCGCGCTTCAGTCCTAATAACGTTGTTCCCAACTGCCCTGACCCAACCGCTTCACGAACTCGCGTCAGGGTAAAGGTGCGACCGTGGTATTTAGTCACCATCGCCAAACAAGCCGCACCACAGTCTTCTTCACTGCTTTGTTGAACAAACGGATATCTCATAGGAACTAACCACTAATTGGGGCAATCATCTGATGCCCACTCGCAGCCGTTTACCCAGAATCTCCAACTAGGATATAGAGCAAAGTTAATAGGATATAGAGCAAAGTTAAGATGCATTTTTACTTTGTCTTAGTAAGCATTCCCTAGCGACGCAAAGCAACGCAGGATCTCACCGCCGCTAGCCAAGTTAGCTGTTGTCAATCAAGGGAGCTAGCCATTACTAATCTCCTAACTAAACTCGATATAAGCTATAGAGTTACCCAAGAGTGCCCTACTATCAACTTTAGTGATCATAAAAAAGCAGCAAACTTGCAGTCATTTGGGCATAAGCTGCCCCTTGTTCAACATAGAAACAAAAATGGATTGCTAGGGCCACAACCCAGGCAATCCGCTAATAGAAACAAATTTCACTCAACAGAAACAACGACCTATAGGCAGCTTCCTGACCAACTCTCAGCCTCTGCCATTAGCAAGTTTTGTCGTTAGAAAAAATACGCTTGATTCTATTGACAATGCGGCAGTAATACTCATACGAGCCACCGCATCTCCAACATAATTGGCACTCTTGGTGTTGATGGAGCTGCTAATTTATTTTTGTTGAATCCAAATGGAATTGTTTTTGGAGAAACCGCGCAGTTAGATATTAATGGTTCATTCATCACCTCCACAGCTGATTCTATTGACTTTGGCAACGACAACTTTTTTAGTGCAGTCAATCCTCAAACAGCGCCACTTTTAGCCATTAATACGCCGATTGGGTTGCAGTATGGAACAGCTACGAGTGAAATTCGAGTGGAGGGATCTGGCAGTCAGGTATTTTTTGACTTCAACACCGATTTAACGAATAAAAGTCAACGGCCCAATGGATTAGAAGTGCCTGTTGGTGAAACATTGGCCTTACTAGGCGGAGAGATTATCATGGATGGCGGCAACCTGACCGGAGCTGGCGGTCATATTGAACTGGCGGCAGAGTAGTGGTGAATGCACAGAGCATTATTGGCACAGATTATCGCCTGCAGCCAACCGCTGAGAGTGACATTACAGCCAGTTCGGAACTTGGCCCCGACTTGAATGGAACGGTTGAATTAAATACGCTTGATGTGGATTTGACTAAGGGCTTGCTTGAGCTATCTGAGACCTTTTCGGATAGTGAGGATAATGTAGTTGCGAGCTGTCAGGATCTATCTGATACAAACTCTTTAATTGTCTCGGGTAGGGGCGGCGTGCCTGCAGGCTCAGGCCAAATATTGAATGCAGCCAGCACTTGGGTGGATTTTCGAGGCATTGAGGAAAATCGTCAGCTAGAGACGTCGCAGTCAGAGATAGAAACGTCCTATCCTGTTAGCGCTCAGCCGGCCATTTCTCAGCCGGCCATTTCTCCATCAATTGTCGAAGCGCAATCGGTAGCTATGGTAGATGGGAAAGTTACTTTATTAGCATCAGGCGCACAGCCACAACTCACGTCCTCAACCTTGTGTCAGGCTTGAGATGTTCTCTCTGTTGCACTGTTATAGCATTACCTTTGCACTGGGGCTCACTGTTTAGAAAACGTGCCTTGGTAGCTCTGCTGAACCGATGGCGGAAAGGCCAACTCAACGGACTGATCCGCTGCGCTAGGCCAGCGTTCTCCGTTTTTTGCAGCGATGACCACAGCCCCTGTCAGCCAGCTCAGGGTATCTATTAGCTCTGTGCCGCTCTGACCAGCCCCAACCTGACGACCATAAAGTAGTACCTGAGGCTCTAACGGTTGAGTGTCTGTCGCCCTGTCTCCTGTTGCGAACCAAGTTTGAAGCTGATTTACATATTGTTTCAGGGTCTTTAGGCTAAAGGTCCCGTTAGAAAAATGCAGGACCCCTGGAGAGCCGGGCACGATGATGTGAATGCTATTGAAAGGAGAGGTGTGCTCACTTGCAGGGACACAGAGTGCAGATGTAATTTGAGCGATCGCATCTTGCTCTGCCTTCAGCACAATCACCTGAGCACCACCCAGCACGCGCGCTGCCAAGAAATCATGGTCTTTCACAGCTGGGTCAATGACAACCAGCATTCCTTTGCCGCTGTTAAGCGCCGATGTTTTGGCACAGGCCATAGTTTAGAAGATGCAAAGCAGTAGAGAGCTCAAAAGGCATCTTCAGAATTCCCTTGATACGCAGAGGGTTAAGCGCGTAAGGCCACCGAACAGAAGCCACTTTTTGTAACATGCCCACCTATAGTCATATGCAGAAATGACCAAAGCTATGTCCGCCTCAAAATAGGTTCAAATAGATTCTCTGACGGCGCACATCATCACTCGTCACTTGAACAAGCGGGCCTAATAACAAGCGGACCTAACAACATAAGTGCCTAACAACATAAGTGCCTAACAACATAAGTTTTACACAGCTGTAGAAAAACGTGACTGTAAAAGAACGTAATCGATAAAAGAAACAGTCTGAAAAAGACATCACTTACAGGATGATGTCTTTTTCAGACTGCATTTTTCCTATCCAAACAATCCAGATTTAAACAGTTGAATTTAACCGTTTAAGCTGCTAACACCGCTTTGCTTCTTTTGACGGGTAATGGCAATGCCCATTCCAATTAAGGCAGGCAGCCCAGCTGCAGGGGCAGGTACAGGCTGAGCAAAGTTACCGGCTTTAATGAGCACCTCGTGCTTTGAGCCGAGTCCCCCAGTTACGCCGATGTGACCCGTTAATGTCCAGCCATCTAGGAGAGAATTTCCCGTGATGTAGTATTCAAAAATATCGTTGCTGCTATTGCCTAGATTGTAAGTAACAGCTTGGCCATCAACTTCGGTGAGGTTTAAGATAGCCTGACGTTTCGTCACAATTCTAATCGCATCACCGACCTGCCAATCGGAATCATCCCAACTCACCACAGTGCCGCCAATATTAGTGGTGATGCCTACATTGGGGAGCCAAGTAAGCTGAAAGTCGGTGAGCGGAGTTGGGCCATCTCCCCAGACAAATTGACCCTGATTGAAATTACCTGGAGAACTGGTTCTCTCGCCTACACCAACTTCCCAATCTCCATTGAGTTGGTTGTTGCCACCACGGGCTTCTAGGCCATAGACACCAGCGCCACCAGCACCCACTGTTTCAATTTCAGTAAAGCCTGTTCCGTTTAGCGTTAGGCTAACAGCCTCAGCGGACCGCGCTGCAAACATAGACCCTACAGTTAGCGAGCTCACCGTCATCAGACCGATGGTAAAGGCTTTTGTTAAAAGTGTTGTGCGCATTTTCTCTCCGTAAAAACATCTAGCTAAAAGATCTCTTATACGTAGAGACCTTCCGATACCTGTCCGCAATTATACGAATCGACTAAGAGGCTTTCATAAAGAAGGAAGTGTTCCTATGTAAAGAGTCCAACAATGATAGGTGGGTCAAAGTTGTTTATTTAAGGGACTTTATCTTAACGACAAGGCATTTCCACA
Source organism: Cyanobacteria bacterium P01_D01_bin.105 (assembly GCA_039025345.1). Classification (GTDB taxonomy): domain Bacteria; phylum Cyanobacteriota; class Cyanobacteriia; order Phormidesmidales; family Phormidesmidaceae; genus Phormidesmis. The sequence continues at coordinate 25,769 of JBCCOO010000047.1, forward strand.
GATACACATCGATCAATCAAAAAGTACGTAAATATACGTATAAACCAGTTCTGAGCATCACGTAATAACACTCATTTTCGAAATGCATTTTAGTCAAGCGGAAAAACTACAGTCACACCAACTCTAATAATCATGAACCGCTCAGAAAACGCTTCAGGCGTCCAACTATGATTGCGGTGGCCACTGCTATAGGTTTCGAGCGATCGCTATGGAATTTTCACTGCTGACGTTTCAAACCAAGATTTTAGGGCTGTTGCTGGTGGCGTGTTTAAGTGCGATCGCCCTTCGCCGTCTCCACTTTCCCTATACGGTGGGTCTGGTAGTGATAGGGCTACTGCTCGGATTTTTGGGCGATCGCATTCCAGGCATCGAAGCGCTCACCAGTCTAAATCTGTCTCACGATGCTATTCTCTTCATTTTTTTGCCGCCGCTGATTTTTGAATCGGCGTTAACCCTTAACGCTCGGCTGTTGCTGCGCAATATTACCCCCGTGCTGGTGCTCGCAACGGTAGGGCTGCTATTGGCAACGGGCATCGTTGCTGCGCTGATGGCGTGGCTGACGCCGCTGAGCTGGCATGAGGCGCTACTCTTTGGGGCATTAATCTCAGCAACCGATCCAGTTGCTGTCATTGCATTGTTTAAAGAGCTTGGTGTTCCAGACCAGCTGGTGGTGCTGGTGGAAGGCGAAAGTTTGTTTAATGATGCGACCGCCATTGTCACGTTCAATTTGATATTGGCAGCAGCAGCAATGAGCACTGATAGCCTGAGCGCTAATAGCTTAGTGCTAGAAGGATTGGGTTTGTTCTTTCGCGCTTTCTTCGGTGGGCTCGCGGTAGGCGCAGTGTTTGCAGGGATTATGAGCTACTGGTTAATTGCAGCGCACCGCAATCCCTTTATTCAAGGGACGCTCTCTGGCATTTTAGCCTTTGCCACCTTCATCATTGCCGAACACTCTTTGCATGTATCAGGGGTGATGGCAGTGCTGAGTGCAGGCATGGTAACCAGTTGGATGGTGGCCGTGCAGCTTAAGCCAACGGCTCGGCAGTTTCTGCATGAGCTTTGGGAATATCTCTCTTTTTTAACCAACAGCTTAATTTTTTTGCTGGTCGGACTAGCCAGCGCTCAGATACTGGCAGAAGTTAATGAAATGGTGCCGTTGTTTTCTGCTTTGGCGATAGCGATCGCAGCCGTTTTGTTTTCTCGCGCTGTTGTTATTTTTACGCTTATTCCTATCATTAATCGCATTCACGCGGCACCTGCCGTGTCCTTTGCTGAGCAGGCTGTGCTGAGTTGGGGAGGCTTGCGGGGGGCGGTGGGCTTAGCCCTGGCCCTGAGCTTAGAAAATGAAATGGTAGACGGCCGCTTTTTGGTGGCCCTGACCTTGGGCGTTGCGCTGTTTACGCTGTTGGTGCCAGGGACGACGATGGGAGCCTTGCTAAATCGGCTGAATTTGAACAAGTCTTCCGTAACCGATCAGCTGGAAACGGCTGAAGCGATGATTACGGCGGATAGGAAAGCTTTGGCAGCACTCGCCAACCTGCAGCTAGAGGGCGAACAATATCAAACCGAAATTGAGCAAATCAGCGGTCAAATAGAGCAGTCTTTAGCGGAAGCTCAAGCTCAGCTGGCGACGGTTTGGGACGACATGCAAACAGATGCGACTCAGCGAAAGCGAGCCATTTGGCTCCAGGCACTTGCCATAGAGCAGCAAGGCTACCATCATCTGCACGATCACGGCATTTTATCGGCAGCAGCTTTTATGCGAGCAAACTTGGGCATCAGCGCGCGTAAAAGCGAAGTTGTGGCCAATCGATTGCCGCCACCGCCCTTGCGCACGCGCCTGCTGATGACGCGGATTGAGTTTAGAGCAACGCGATTGCTGAAGCGACTGTTGCCAAGAAAGTGGCGCGATCGCACAGATCTTCAGCAGTTTGCCGTGCTGTATCAGTGTGATTTAGCGATCGCTCAAGTCACGCGTCAGGTGATCCAACGGCTGATGAGTCTGCCGAGGCACTGTCAAAAAGAACAGACGTTTGATCGCTGCCTTGCCTACTACCAAGCATGTCACGACAGCGCCCAACGCCGAATTCTTCGCAGCGCCGAAAAGTATCCGGCTGCCGCCCACCAATTTGAGCAGCGCATTGCCCAACAGGTAGCCGCAGCGGGAAGAGAAGACGCCATAGAGATGCTGTTGGATGACGGCGTGATTTCTGACGCGATCGCCCAGCGTGTTTGTCATCAGTTCGCACTTAAATAAGGCTGTCGCCTAATCGCATGGCATTTCATCTGTTACCCCATCGCATAAAGCGCCATAATCTTGAAGGCTGAGAATCCAGTGCTATTCCTTTGAAGCGCTATGGATAACGAGCACTATGGATAACGAGCACTATGGATAACGAACACTATGGATAACGAACACTATGGATAACGAACACGGATAGCTGGCCCTGTTTTGATAGCTCAAATTGGCTAGCTCGAATGCCTAACTGGGCAGACTTTTGCCAATGAGACGACTTCTAAGGTCGGCATTCCCAATCGTCATCCGCTTACTGAGCTCGCCATGCTCCACCCAACGCCTCCGTCTGCCTCACCGTCGTATTGTTTTTGCACGCTAGCAGTAGGTCAGCGCTACAGACAACATGCAAAAATGCTGGCAGCAGATCTGCAAACGCACGCGCCCAGCACGCCGCTGATTGTGCTGAGTGATAGACCCACCGAGTTTGCTGAGCTGCCCAATGTGAAGGCATTTAAGCATCGTCTGCGAAGCACGAAAGGCTACCACGACAAGCGGTTTGTCTTGGCGCAGGCTTTAGCTCTGTTTGAGTCGTGCATTTTTGTAGATGCTGACGTTCGCATTCTGGGGCCTGTGCCTGAAGACATTCCCTTTGCACCGGGTATCGTTGCGAGGTATGGCTGTGGCATTATCAAGCACAATACTGAACACAAAATTAGAGCACCGTTTGCGCCGATTCAGGTCGTGGCCAGCACCTTAAATCTCAATTTGCCAACGGTCTCTTGGATGCATGAGTGCATGTTCTTAGCGAGTCGTCAGCAGGGCAAAGAGAAGGCTTTTTTTCAGCTCTGGCAGTCTATGGCCTACTACTTTGAAAACTTAGGTATCTACTGCGGCGAAGGCAACATCATTGGGCTGGCTGCGGCTAAGTCAGGCTTCAACTTGAGATTCCATCGCCACGACTTTTTCCCCTGCTTTAAAGACAGTATTTACAAAGAACAGATCAAACAAGGCACCCACGATCCTCACACCATGGCTGAGGAATTTGCCGTGCACCGAGCGATTGAATATCCCAAGCGATCGCGCCTTCAAAAAGTTCAGAATAAGGTGAGCCAGGCGCTGAGCTTTCGCACTAGATGGTTGGCCGTCAAGTGGCGATCGAGGCAAGACAAACTGACCCAAACCTTTTTGCGTCTACACGCCCAGCAAAGCTAGACACCACAGGCAGGCATTTTCAGCCTTTTCACGACTGGGTTGCCTCTGATTGATTACAATCAAGGCCAGATAGCCCATTCCGTTTTTCATCGAATGCTTTACCGCCGCTTTGGTCGCACAGAACTGCAAATGCCCGTTTTTTCCTGTGGGGGCATGCGCTATCAGCACTCTTGGCAGGATATTTCACCGGCCGATATTCCGAAGAAAAATCAGGAAAACCTAGAGGCCACGATTCGGCGCTCTGTAGAACTGGGCATTAACCATATTGAGACGGCGCGGGGCTATGGGACTTCTGAGATTCAACTTGGTAAGGTGTTGCCGAAGTTTGATCGCGATCGCTTAATCATTCAAACCAAAGTTTCCCCTAGGCCCGACCCCAAGAACTTTCTCGAAACCTTTGAAACTTCTCTAAGCAACCTCCAGCTCGACTATATCGATCTGCTCGGTTTCCACGGCATCAATAACGAAGAAACCCTCCGCAATACTGTGCGTCCTGGCGGCTGCCTAGACATTGCGAAGCAACTGCAGGCTGAAGGCAAAGTGCGTCACCTGGGCTTTTCTACTCACGGCCCTACGCAAATCATTGTCGATGCGATTGAAACGGATGCCTTCGACTATGTGAACATTCACTGGTACTACATTTTTCAGGACAACTGGCGGGCAATTGAGGCGGCGACTGCGCACGATATGGGCGTGTTTATTATTAGCCCTTCGGATAAGGGTGGACATCTTTATGCGCCGCCGCCGCGATTGGTGGATCTGTGTGCGCCGCTGAGTCCGATGGCGTTTAATGATTTGTTTTGCTTGAGTCATCCGCAGGTGCATACGCTGAGCTTGGGGGCTGCGAAACCGTCGGATTTTGAGGAGCATTTGAAGGTGTTGCCCATATTAGAGAAGGGGCTGGATGAGGCGGATGAGGTGCTGAAGCCGATTTTGAAGCGGTTGGAAGAAAGGGCGATCGCAGTGCTGGGAGAAAATTGGTATCGCACTTGGCAGCAAGGACTTCCCGACATTCGCTCTACCCCCGGCAACATAAATATCCCCATCGCCCTCTGGCTTGGTAATCTCGCCCAAGCCTTCGATATGACCGAATACGCCCAAGCCCGCTACAACCTCCTCGGCGGTGCCAGCCACTGGTTCCCCGGCAACCGCGCCGATAGTCTGGGTCAGCATGACCTCACTAAAAGCCTTAAAAACAGTCCTCACGCCGCTGAAATTCCGGCGAAGTTGGAGAAAATTCATGCAATGCTCGGCGGCGCAGCCGTGAAAAGACTCTCTCAGCAGTAGTGAAGCGTTTTGAACCGCATTCTGGGCCAAACTTGCTTGAGGGGGATAGCGTTATCTGTACAACCGGCTTGAGTAGTCTCTAAGCAGCTTCTGCTATTTCTATAAGTCTATGAGCCAAGAAAGATTTGAACAAACAGAAGCCTCATTAGCGCGACTCAGCAGTGCCGTCGATGTCTTGGTATCTGAATTTATCCGTCCTAGTACACAGCAAGCGATAGCCAACTATCAAAGACTGGAGAGAATAGAAGCTGCTTTAGAAACAAGTGTTCAATGTTGGGATAGACTTGAGGGCTTAGTTGAGGCCAATATCCTGCAATCACGCGCCAATGAGCAGCAGATAGCGGCTAACGCTGAAGGCATAGCAGAAAACAAACTGGTGATCGCCAATTTGGGTGAAGGTATCAGTGAGCAATCTCAACAGATACAGGTGCTGATTAAAGAGGGTAGAGCCGACCGGCAAGCACAAAGAGAAGCGCTTGCTGCCATTATGTCGAATGCGAACCGTATTGAAGCAATTGAGCGGAAAGCGTCTTGAAAACAAGACGTTCATTTTAGAGTCTGTTCATTTTTGTGGTTCAAGGCTTCTCCAAAGCAGCTCAATCATAGAGTTCACATAGTTATCAATCTCAGGGATTGGGGCTGATGCTTGCATGAGAAAAACGTACTCCGTCACCCCCCCCATAAACATCATTGCCACCGTTTGAGGCTGACTGGGGCGCATCCGCCCTAACGCAATTTCTTTCTCAAATAAATTTGTTAGCGCTTTGAGAATGCGAACGGGCGGCGCTATGCCAGATTCTGTGAGCATTGGGGGTAAAGGCAGCCCTTTAGATCTCACCATCATCATTTTGGGCAACAGCTCTTGAATAAAGCCGATCATCTTAATCGCAATTTCTTTAAGATTTTCCTTCAAGTCGCCCTGCCCAGGCATGGTCTCTATAAACGAGATAACACCAGAGACCTTTGACATCCCCATCGCGGCAATAAATAAGGCTTCCTTTGTAGGAAATCGCTTAAAGATAGAGCCTTCCGAAATGCCGGCTTTCTCTGCAATTTCCTGCGTTGAAGCGCCGAATCCCTTCTCTAAGAAAATCGCTTGAGCCGCCTCTATAATTTGTTCGATGGTGATTTTGCGTGGCCTAGCCATGTAACGATGCGCTGAGTAAAATGCGCTGAGTGAGTAAAATGCGCTGAGTGAGTGATAGCAACAGGAAGTAGGCGCTGCTGTTGGGCAGAACCATCGCTCTATATTAGTTCACAGAGCTTAGGGAGTCGTACATTAACAATCTCCCTAAGTCGCATAGGTTGCATACCTACCCCTGCCCTACGGGCATCCCCTCCGATGGAGGGGAAACTGAATAGCTTCTAAGGATTCTGAAACTTGGTTCCCTTTGGGAACCGTTAGGGAGCGGTGAGACCCCGCGTCGCTTTGCGGCGCTAGGGAATGCTCACCAAGAGAGGGGTTTACGGGTTTAATTCACCACCAAGCCATCTTGAATCCGAATTTGCCGCTTGGCCTGTTCAGCAACTTCCGTTTCGTGCGTGATGATCACAATCGTGATCGCTTGGCTATTGAGCTGATTGAATAAGTCCATCACCTCTTGAGAGGTTTTGCTGTCTAATGCCCCCGTCGGTTCATCTGCCAGCAAAAGGGCCGGTTCATTGACCAAGGCACGGGCGATCGCCACTCGCTGCTGCTGTCCGCCTGATAGCTGACTGGGTCGATTATTCATGCGATCGCCCAGCCCCACTTTCTGCAAAGCACTTTCAGCGCGATCGCGTCTTTCTGCTTTCGGCACTCCCGCATACACCATCGGCAGCATCACATTTTCAACCGCTGTCAGCCGGGGCAGGAGATTAAACTGCTGAAAAATAAAGCCTATTTTTTGATTGCGAATAAAAGCGAGTTCGTCCTTGTCTAGTGTGGTTAAATCTCGCGCTTCCAGGCGATAGCGACCGGCTGTGGGCCGATCCAAACAACCGATAATATTCATCAGAGTAGATTTGCCAGAGCCGGAGACTCCCATAATCGACACGTATTCAGTCGCGCCGATGGTTAAATCAATGCCTTTCAAGATAGGCACATCAACATCGCCTAGCTGATAAACCTTTGTAATTCCTGTCATTTCAATCATCGCATTCTCCCTCTGCTCACTGCTTGCTATTCACTTCTTAACGCCACAATGGGGTCGAGCCTAGATGCATTTCTCGCTGGGATAACCCCAGCGACTAAACCCACCGCAGTGGATAGCCCAACGCCTGAAACTACTGCACCACTGGAAATAACAAACGAGAACTGGAAGAATTTCGCTGAGCCAAAGGTAATCACAATGCCCAGCACAATGCCCACCACCCCGCCCGCAACAGAAATCACAATCGATTCTGTTAGAAACTGGCTGAGTATCGTTTTTTCGGTTGCGCCCAAGGCTTTGCGAATGCCGATTTCTCGGGTACGCTCAACCACTGACACGAGCATGATATTGGCGATGCCGATGCCGCCGACTACCAGTGAAATGCCTGCGATCGCCACAATCATAATGGTGAGCAGCTCCAGCACGGTGGTGAGCGTTGCTAAAATATCGGCCTGATTAATAATCCGAAAATCATCATCTTCGGGCATTTCAATATCGTGACGCAGCCGCAAAATATTCTCTAGCTGAAATCTCACCACGTCTAGTTCGCTTTCATCTTGACCTTTCACGTAAATGCCATTCACAGAAACCCCTGTGAGTGAGTTGCTGCCAATAATTCGCGCGGACATGGTGGTAAGCGGAATGTAAGCCGCATCGTCGCGATCCATCGGGCCTTGAGAGCCTTTCGTCTCCATGACCCCAATCACCTCATAAATTTCTCCCTGAATGCGAATTCTCTCTCCAATCGGACTTACATTCGCTGGAAATAAGTTGGCCTGCACTGTAGGCGCAATCACCGCCACCGAAGCCGAGTCTTCCAGCTCTTCTTCTGTAAAAAATCGACCTTGGGCTGGATAGGTGTTGCGAGCGTCGGAATGGGCTAAGTCGGTGCCGTAAACGGTTGTTGAGGTGTTGTTTCCACCGTAAACAACTTGAGCCCTACGCTGCAAATAAGCTGAAACAACCGTCGCTGAAGGGGCCTGTTGTTCAATGGCTTGGGCATCTTCCCAAGTCAGGGTTGTCAGCGAGCCTTGCCCTTGGCTAATACCGCCACTTTGCGCAGAACCCGCCACCACTTGCAGCACATCCGTGCCCAGTCCTCGGATACTCTCCTCCGTGGATTTTTGAATGCCCTCGCCAATGGACGTAATTGAGATAACAGAGCCAATACCAATAATTACGCCTAGCATAGTGAGGCCGCTGCGCAGTTTGTTGCTCCACAGCGCTTCCAAAGACATCTCTACAATCTCTAATTGAGAGACTCGGTGAGATCGCTTTTGAGTTGTTGAAACAGCAACAGGAGAAGAAGGAGAAGTGTAGTTAGAAGAAGACATCTTGTGAACTCATAAGGTATGAGGCGTACAGCTAAGGAGCGAGAATTAAATAACAGGGTCATTGCACGATATTTCTTCGCCCTCACCCCAACCCTCTCCCAGCGGGAGAGGGCGTAGTTTAGCTCCCTTCTCCTGCCGGGAGAAGGGCTGGGGATGTAGAGCTTGACTCTTCTCGTTCGCCTTTGGCGTTCCCGAAGGGTAGAGTGGGCATGGAGAAGCTGAACAATGGTCAATTGATTTAATATTTGAGCCTAATGCAAACTAGCCAGGCGGGAACGGAAAACCGCCCGAAGGAGAATCGTCTGACGGCGGCGAAATGAGTACTTCCTCATCACCGTCTAGACCGGAAATAACTTCCGTTTGCCCTTGAGCCGTATCTCCCGTTTGAATGGGCTGAAGCACAGGATCATCGCCTTCCAGCACATACACGCCCTCACCTTCTGGGCCTCTGACCACGGCGGCATTGGGCACCAGCAGCGCATTATCTAACCGCCCCACTTCAAACTGCGCTTCCACATTCATCCCCACCCTCAGCTTTTCAGCCTCGGGTAAATCGAGTGAGAGGTTGACCTCAAAGCTGGTCACGTTTTGATTGACGGTTGCTTGCGCGGCAATGCGGGCGACCTGCCCGGTGAACGTTTCACCAGGAAAGGCGTCGGCTTTAATCACCACGGGCTGGCCCACGTCGACTCTGGCAATTTGAGACTCGGGGAGATTGACCACGACTTCATTGCGATCGCTCGAAAGCTGAAGGATGGAGGAAGAAGAAGAAGATTCTGTATTGCCGCCCGACACAGAAGGACTGACAAACGCGCCCAGCTCGGCATATATCTGGTTAATCACGCCATCGAAGGGCGCTTGAATCTCAGTATTTTGAAGCCTTGCTTCTGTGGTTTGCAAACTGCCTTGAGCGGAGAGTACCTGAGCGCGGGCCTGATCAATATCCTCTGATCGATTGCCTGCTCTCAGGGCAGCAACGCTCTGACGCTGTTGTTCCACACGGGCCTCAGCCTGAACGATTTGTTCATTTCGACTACCAGCCTGAAACAACGCTAAAGATTCTTCCGCTTCTCTCACCTCAGCTGCCGCCACATCACGATCCGCTCGCCGCTGTTCCACTTCTTCTCGTGAAATGGCCCCTGCGCTAAAGAGAGAGTCGTAGCGCTGTAAGTTAGCTTCTCGCTGCTGAAAGGAGGCTTGCACTCGTTGCAGACGTGCCTCTGCTTGGGCAATGTCTTGGTCGCGGCTACCTGATCGCAGCTCTTGCAGACTGGCTTCGGCTTCAGTAAGCTGCGCTTCGGCTCGGGCAATATCTTCGGGGCGATCGCCTGCAATCAGTCGGGCCAAATTTGCCTCTTGCTGAGCCAGCTGCCCCTGCACCTGTAGCAGTTCACCGCGCAGGTTCGCGTCATCCATCAGCGCTACTACTTGGCCTTGAACAACGCGATCGCCTTCCTCCACCAGCAGCGTTTTTACCACACCTGAATTTTCAGGACTCAAGTTAATAGAGCGCTCAGCCTCCACGATTCCATTCGCAGTAATCACAACCGGCACGGTCGCCCGCTCCACTGCCTGTGTCAGCACATCCGTTTGCGAAGCGCGATCGCCCATCAACAGGTATCTCCCTGCCAACAGAAGCACCAAAAAAGCTGGCAACATGGCCCAGCGCCACCGCCGCGAAAGCGAGAATTTGGGGAAAGAAGTCTGTATGCTCAAAACGTCAGACAATAGGTTTTCCTTCATCGAATCAGCCTCTCAAATGCACTGGAGGAGTAGGGGGTTAGAACGAACTTCTTTCTCTGGACAGTCAATCGGTAGGTCAATCGGTCGGCAAGCACAATAATCGCTTTGCCCAGTTAATGAGTGACCACTCACTTATTAATATCTCACCTGACAGTTTCCGTCAATACCTCTGTCAGCTAACTGACTACAGTGTCTATAATCCTCAACGCCCGCTTTAGGCCTCCACCAAAACCCTTTCAACAATATCTGCGGCCGTGCGAACCCCACCAGATTTTTGAATGTCGGCCTGCATTTTAGCCGCATTCTCTCGATAGGTGTTGTTCTCTAGAACCTCTATGATTGTTGTTCTCAGTTTGGGTGCAGTGAGCTTTGCCAAGGGAATCAGCTGTCCTGCCCCAGTTCTGGCAACCCTTGTCGCAATGCCCGGCTGCTCGTTCGTAATAGGAATTGCGACCATCGGCACACCACAGCTCAGCGTGGTGATGGCTGTATTCATGCCAGCATGAGTAATCACCAAGGCTGCTCGCTCAATAAGCTGTTGGTGAGGGGCATAGGCCACGACGAGGGGTGACCCAGGAAGCTGAATTTCAGAGACATCCTGCTCGGGATTGCCCAAAGAAACAACAAGCTGTACGTCTAAATTCAGACAAGCTTCCGCAATGGTTTCAAAAATTGCCCAGTTGCGATTTTGCAACGTGCCTAGAGATGCGTAAATCAGCGGTTTGTCAGTGAGTTTCTCGAACGGGAAAGCCAGATTGTCGAAAGACACAGACTCTGTTTTGTCTGGGTTCAACAGAGGGCCAGTGTAGTGCCAGCAGTCTGGCAATTCTCGACGAGGAAAATCGAACGAAGCACAGAGCTGAGAGATCTGCGCCAGCGAAGAATAGGCATCCTCACGGCGCTGATAGGCCGGCAAGTTCCACTGCTCGCGTTGACGATAGATCACGTCCCAATAGGGGCGAGTAAGATAATCGATTAAGGCATTGCCTGCTCTGTTGCGCAGCTTGGCTAACAGGGTGTCGCGATAGTCCCAGGTCGTGAAATAAGGGGGTACGCCTGGCTCGCGGTTAATAGGCAGTGCGTTGCATACTGTCACGAACGGATACTTGAGCTGTTCGGCAATGGTGCCTATTGCAGTGGAAACTTGATCGGCAATCAGCCCCTCCACACCAGACTCACGAATGGCCTCTGGTGCCTGCTTAAACAGCATTTGAGCGTCTTTGACAAAGTATTCAATCGAGAACTTCACGCCATCGAGACCATCAAGCTGCCCTAATTTTTCATATAGAGAGCTGACACTACCTAGCGGAAATTCTTCAGCGCCGATTTCATAAAAGGCCAGTCCTGACTTTTCAATCTTGGCACGTACATCAGGCACGCCAAATAAGGTCACCTGATGCCCCCGGCGCAGCAGCTCGCGCCCTAAATTGCATGTGGGGTTGAGATGTCCGATTGCACCAGGACAAAAAAGGCCAAAATGAGACATGATCAAACACCCAATAGACAGCTCTGTCACTAGATTACAGGGCTGCGGAATGGAAAAATTTCGATTTATCCCATACGCTATCTCATAGACGTACTCAAACACACATGGTCGCCCACGCCGCAAAATACCAAGGCCAATCCGCCCTGCTTTCTAAAGAGCTACTGACTTACTACCGCGAAGTCAGCCAGTCCCCCATTACTGCCGTAGACGTAGAAACCACTGGCGCACTCGGCCACAATGCCCGAGTCATTGAAGTGTCTATCCTCCACGCCAGCCTTGAAAATGGCATTGAGCACCAGGAAACCCACCTGATTAACCCCAAAGTCAAAATCCCTGAATACATCACCAACCTCACCGGCATCACGCCTGAGATGGTGTATCCCTCACCGCAGCCCGAAGACATTTGGCCCCAATGTTTGCCGTTGTTTATGGGCGATCGCGTCTTCACCGCCCACAACCTAGACTTCGACTATTCCTTTATCCGCACCGAATACAAGCGCCTCGGCACCCGCTTTTACAAGCCACCTCTGCAAAAGCTCTGCACCGTCATCCTCTCCCGCATGCTGCTGGCTGACCTGCCCTCCCGCAGCCTGCCCAACCTAGTCAAACACTTCGGCTTCGACATCGTCACCTCCCACCGCGCCCACGACGACACTAAGGCCTGCTGGCTCCTGGCCCAGCACCTACTCACCCAAATCCAAAACGAAGACGACGACACTCTCGTTAAACGCTTCGGCCAGCAGTGGATACGCCTGCAAGACGCGGCCAAAATCCTCAACTGCCGCAAAGAAGAGGCTCAAACCAAGCTTGAAGCCGCAGGGGTTGAAAGCCGTCTCTCTCACAAGCGCAAACTCCCCATGTACCGTCGCTGGGGCGTGGAGCAGTTCTACTACGAACAGCAAGGCCAGCAAATGTCACTGCTATAAATGCTTCAAAAGCCATCCACAAGAAGGATGAATCTAGCACAGCCTAGCGCTATGCTAAGAAATGTAACTTTATGAGGATACCATCGTGGCAGATAACAACAAAAACTACTCCTGGAAAGGCAGTTGGGATGCGGGCACTGCCCTTATGGTGTTGATTGGCGCGCTCACCATCGTGATGTTTGCTTCTGGCTTTATGTACTAACCCATTCACAGGGTTATGCAGCGCCCATTGCATACCTCTGTGCAACGGGCACTGCATGACGCAGATTGACTGCAAGCAAAAGCTGTCATTAAAAGCACCGGACATCTGAACTAAACCGTCGCTTAAAGCGGTTGTGCAAAACGGACGAGCCCCCTATCCTACGTGAGGAGTTCTCGTTCGTTTTGCTGTTTTAGCTCTCTATTTCAATGCACCTACCAGAAGATCCTGATATTCAGCGGCCTAGCGTCAACATCCTGCCAATGATTGACGTTATTTTTGCAATCTTGGCGTTTTTTATTGTCTCTTCGCTCTACCTCACCAGAGCGGAAGGACTGCCGGTTAATTTGCCCTCAGCAGTTACGGCCACACCTCAAAACAAAATAGATGTGACGCTGACGGTAACTGCTGAGGGCGAGTTGTTTTTGAGTGATGAGCCTGTTGAATTAGTCAATTTAGCGAATAGCGTGTCTGATCTTGCTCCAGATCGTCCCATTGTGGTGACAATTCGGGCAGATGAGAGTACTGGGCATGGGCGTGTGGTGGCGGCGATGGATGAGCTAAGGAAAGTGGAGCGAGTAAGGTTAGCGATCGCGACAACGCAACCATAGCGTCCCAGCCTTAACTATCGGCCTCAAGCGTAGCCCTATCTTTTTTCGTCAGCTTTTTCACCACCAGCTCATAAGATTTGCTCACTAGATCAATCAGCATATCGTCTGGAATTTCATCTGTAAGCGAAATCGTAATCCAGTGCCGCTTGTTCATGTGGTAGCCAGGGGTAATGGATTTAAACTGCTCTACCAAGATCTCTCCATCAAAGGGAACGCATTTCACCGTAACCAGCGGAACCCCATCATCTGCCGATACGTAGGCAAACATTTTATTCATCACCTTAAATACCAGTGGCTCGGGGCCAAATGGGTAGGTTCTGGTTGCGCCCTTGAGCGTATCTAGGTGTTGTTCTAACTCGTCTCTTTCCATACTTCTGTTACTTAGTCGTCTGGGGCTTCCTTAATAATCTTGACCCGATCCGTACTTTAGAGCCTCTCTCCAGCGATCCGCGTAGTATTGAGCTTTATCAGATGTCTTTTTAGTATCTACGGTGTTTTGCATTGTGTGCAACGCGCTATAGCCGCCCAAGCTCACAAAGTGACGCATCCAGCTTGCCACTGACCCTACGCCCACCTGCGGCAAAATGCTAGCAACTAACGCTGGATGCCGCACAGAGGTACGCAACATTGTTCTCGCTAAAGCTGGGAATTGAACAACATCTTGCAAAAAAGGGCGAAGCACATCGTCTCCCAGTGATTCCATATCATCAAATATGGTGGAGAGAACCTCGTTAATTTTGTTGGGAGGAAGCGATTGATTCACTTCAACGCTCATGGACTTTTGGAACAGCCAAGTGACTGAAAGATTAGGTTGATAAGGCTGAAGCACGCCGAGCGACTTGCTATCTAACAAGTCAGCGGCGAGGGCTTCATCAATGCCCTTTGTGAGCCGTTGGAGGTGACGCACCATTGCACCGAAGCCACCGAAACTGAGGGGAGATTGGCTCCCGCTGCTGTCTCCAACGGGTAAGGTGCGATTCCATTGGTAGCGAAGCGGGCTATCTTTGTAGCAAGGGAAAAATCCAAACAGGGCACGAGCAAAATCAAGCTGTTCTAATGTCACATCCTGATAGCTGGGCAACAACTCCAGATAATCCTCGAACATGCCTTCTAGGCTAGGCCGACTAGGATGGGCATCTAGGTAAGTGAACATGTAAGTAGTGCGGCCATCACGAGCCGGGAAGGCTTCCCAAAAGTATTGGCACTGATTTTGAATCGGAGTAAATGACGCAATGAGATCGCCCGTTTCGTTGTTGTCGTACCCAGTGGCACAAGTGCCCACCACCATGCACACCGCATCTGGTGTCTTGCCCTGCCTCGCCTGCTGCACAATCGGAGAAAAATGACCCATCGCATCTACCAGCAAACGAGCAGTAATAGGGTCATCACCGCCTGTCTCTATGGCAACGCCATTAGGATGAACGGCTGCAGATTTAAATGGTGTGTTCTCTTTTAAAATGCCGCCATTAGAGATAAATTTTTGTTTGAGCGCTTCGAGTAAATAAACCGGATCGACGCCGATGTTGAGAACGTCTTTTACCCAGATTTCTTTTCCGCCAGTGAAGGTAATGCGGGCTGGGTTGTATTGAGAGGCGATCGCCGCTTCCAATTCCGCCTCACTTAACAGACCCATCTGCACAAAAGTCTCTAGCTCACGCCGCGAAATATTCCATTCCTGATCGCGACCTCGCAGAATGCCTCGCTCTAGCAACACGATTTTCCAGCCTTTTGTCGCCAGCGCTGCGCCCAGCAAAATGCCCAGCGTTCCGCCGCAAATCGCCACATCGTATTCTACTGAGGGCAGCGCGTTGGCACTGTCAACCACCACAGAGGGCACTACGCGATTCCCAGCTTTATAGGCACTCCATAGCTCATCCGCTTTTTGCAGCCCTACCCAGGGGTTGCCAGGTATCTTTGAAAGTATCTGCTCAGTTTTATTCATATCTCCAGTTTCGCACAGCTTCTCTGTCATTCAGTTGCCATGCAACGCAAACAAACGATGCCAACAGAGTGCAAAACAACACTAAAGATAGCGCATTTGAACGTTTGCCTCAGCGTTCTGCATGGACATAGTCAACAAAATAGAACTGGGGTTCTAGCCAATACTTTAGCCATGCAGAACTCCCTAATCCTGCCAGGCCTAACAGCATTAGCGGCACTCCCCAAGGCAAGCGAACTGCGTTGGGAAGTAAAGCGGTTGTCGCAACCGAAAGTGCAAAAAAGCCAACTAAACCCAGCTGTAGCCGCTGAATTTGCTTTAGAGCCTGCCGGCAACTGCTACAAATTTGGGTGTGCTGATGGTATCTATCTAAGGCGGCTTCGCGAGAAGAACCGTCAGCGGGAATGTCTGTCCAAGGGTAGGTTGGTTGACCATGACGATCAAACCAATTACGAAACTCGATGACTAATCGATCTGCGCTCGTCGGCATTTTATACGCTGTTTTCCAGCTCTCTTTTTTCTGGCGCTCGTGTAGGGTTTTCTCTTGCTTGTGCAAGAGCACCATATCTCCATCGAGCACTTTGTTTCGGGTTTTTAAGTGCTCAACCCAACGGGGCGTAATACGGTGCAGTCTCTTCGCAAAATTGCGAGGGAACTGGGCAACGATGCGCGATCGCCCAGGCGATGTGGGTATGCAATAGGTCACCAAGCCCACCTTACGACCCTTACCAAAATCTAGGGCATATTCCAACCGGCAAGGCGGCTCAAAGGTAATGTGAGACTTAAAACTCCCTTCGGATTCAGCTTCAATCAACTCGGGAATGGATGACAGGATTTTAAGCGGAACAGGGCGGGCGCGATCGCGATTGCCTTGAACCCCATGATGGGCAAACGGCACATGGCTAGGATCGGCCACATTCTCCACCAG
>JBCCOO010000048.1:0-41378 GCA_039025345.1 Cyanobacteria bacterium P01_D01_bin.105
CGCGTGATGGAAATGCTCAGTGAGCATACGCTGCAAGGCTGGTTAGAAGGCTATTTGCTCAGTGGCAGACATGGCTTATTCCATACCTACGAAGCCTTTGCTCACGTCGTAGACTCGATGTTTAACCAGCATGCCAAGTGGTTAGATATCTGTAAGAATCATGTCCCCTGGCGACGCCCGGTTTCTTCACTTAACATTCTGTTGTCTTCATTGGTATGGCGACAAGATCACAACGGCTTTAGCCACCAAGACCCCGGCTATGTGGACTTGGTAACCAACAAGAGTCCGGAAGTGGTACGGGTTTATTTTCCACCCGATGCAAACTGCTTACTCTCCGTGGCAGACCACTGTTTCCGCAGCGTAGACTACGTAAATGTGATTGTTTCTGATAAGCAAAAGCACCTGCAATATTTGCCGATAGATGAGGCTGTTGCCCATTGCACCAAGGGCCTTGGCATTTGGGAATGGGCCAGTAACGACGACTGCGGTACCACACCCGATGAACCCGATGTGATTATGGCCTGCTGCGGCGATGTACCCACGATGGAGTCGCTAGCGGCAACGGCTATTTTGAGAGAAGAGTTTCCGTCTCTCAAAGTCCGCTTCATCAACGTTGTGGATTTGTTTAAGCTGATGTCAGAAGGAGAGCATCCTCACGGCCTTTCGGATTGGGACTTCGACTCTCTCTTCACCAAAGACAAGCCGGTTATCTTCAACTTCCATGGCTATCCGTGGCTGATTCACAAGCTCATCTATCGTCGCTCTAAACAAGAACGCATTCACGTACGGGGCTACAAAGAGGAGGGCAACATCAACACACCTTTAGAGCTGGCTATCAACAACCAGATTGACCGCTTTAACCTCGTGATTGATGTGATTGATCGGGTGCCCAAACTCGGCTCTGCCGCAGGCCATGTGAAAGAGAGAATGAAGAATAAGATTCTCGAATGCTTGGCCTATGCCCACGAGCATGGTACGGATTCGGCAGAAATGGTGAATTGGAAGTGGCCTTACTAAACACCCAGTGAGGAAACACAGTCCGTCATAGACAGAGCACTTCGACTCCGCTCAATACTCATTGCTTATCAGCTAAGGGTTGGACGGAGTCGAAGCCCGTTATGTCTGTGGTTTAATTTACTCAATTGGCCATGAAAATATTGGTTCTCAATGCTGGCTCAAGCAGCCAGAAGAGTTGTCTATATAGCATCACAGGTACTGAGCTCCCGACTCAGCCTGAGCGTCCCCTGTGGGAAGCTCAAATTGACTGGATGCCCCAGGAAGGGACTGCCAGACTTAAGGTGGAAACGGCTGCGGGTGAGGAGTATGTAGAAACTGTTCCTTCGCCTTCACGAAAGAAAACACTTGCTTATCTACTGAGTCTTCTCTATCAGGGAACTACGCAGGTAATCTCATCGCTAAATGAGATTACTGTGGTGGGTCACCGTGTGGTGCATGGCGGGCAAGCCTATCAAAAGAGTGTGCTGATTACACCTGATGTCAAGGCCACTATCAAGCGCCTGTTTGCGCTGGCCCCCAACCACAACCCCGCAAATTTGGAAGGCATTGAACTCATGGAGCAGTTGCTCGGTGATGTACCTCAAATTGCCGTATTTGACACGGCCTTCCACAGTCAGATACCTGAAGCCGCTGCTGTTTATCCCGGCCCATACGAGTGGGTAAAACAAGGCATTCGCCGCTATGGGTTTCATGGCATTAGCCATCAATACTGTGCGCATAGGGCCGCGCAGATGCTTAATCGCCCGTTGGAAGCGCTGCGGCTGATTGTATGTCATCTGGGCAATGGCGCTTCTCTTGCAGCCGTTGAAAATGGCAAAGGCGTGGATACCACCATGGGCTTTACGCCTTTGGAAGGGCTGATGATGGGCACACGCTCTGGCTCTGTTGATCCAGGCATTCTTATTCATCTCATGCGCCAGGGTTATTCAGCCGATAGGATAGACAACGTATTAAACAAAGAATCTGGGCTGAAGGGCATTGCTGGGATTTCTCATGATTTGAGAAAAATAGAAGCGGCTATTGAAAAAGGTGACCCGAGAGCAACGCTTGCAAAAGAGATTTATCTGCATCGGTTCAAGTCTTGCTTTGGCGCTATGCTTATGAGCCTGGGCGGCGCTGATGCGGTGGTGTTTACCGCTGGTGTTGGAGAAAATTCGGCAGGACTCAGACAAGCGGTTTGTGAGGGGATGGCGTTTTTAGGTCTGCAGATAGATGTAGAAAAGAATGGAAATGGGTCGGGCGATCGTGACATCACAACCGCTGAGTCTGCCGTGCGCGTGTTGGTGATTCATACGCAAGAAGATTGGGCGATCGCACAAGATTGCTGGCAGTATGGGGTGAGCTGCTCGCCGTGATTTTTGCTGTGAATTTTGCCGTGAATTTTGCCATGAATTTTGCTAGAAATGCTGTTGAATCTTCAGCAGCTTTAGCAATGCGGCTTTGTCAGGCTGGGCAGCGACAATAGTCTCTTTTTTAGGTTTGGTGAGTTTTTTGAGCCAGTATTCTGCCTTTGCTGCGAGTGAGTGGCTGCCGATTTCTATTTGGTAAACCAGTGTCAGTGGCCCTTTAGATCGCAGATATTTAGCGCCCTGATATTTAGCGCCTGTTCTTTGCGCAGTATGTGCTTCAAACCGCTGTGCGACATCTGTTGTAATGCCGGTGTATAGAGCACCTGTGCGCGTACGGATGAGATAGAGCGACCAGCTAGGGGGAAGCTTTTGCGTAGGGTTCGACATGGGACGTGTCCCGGATCTGTTGCAGCGTATTGTATAGCTTTTGCGTGTGAGGCCAGCCTACAAAACCGGCAAACAAACAGTCACCTGCGTAGTTAGAGACAAAAACATGGTGAATGCCTAAAGGACTGCGCCAAGTGCGCAAGGCCAGGTTATCAGGCAGGCGGGTCCACACATCAGATTGACTAAAGCCGTGGTAGCGGGCATCTGTCATCCCAGGGATGGCCTGAAGCTGACGGATGAGGCGATCGCAATAAGTGGCAATGGGCGCGGGGACACAGAGATGCGCCCTGCTTTGCCAGAACTGACGAATGATATTAGCCACCTGAGGATGTTGCTTCATGCGGTCGTGGTTGATGCGGCTGACTTCTACGTAGCTAGCTGGGTGGAAACGAGTGCATTCTATAGGCACTACGCCATCGCTGCCGCCGAAATAGTCGCCAGCAATGACCAGGGTCGGAATCTCGGCAGCAATTTGCTCCGCTAGGGGGCGACGGTTAGTGCCCAGGTCGCGGGCGATGCCGATGCCCAATGCCAGCGGATCGACCATGCGGCTTAGATCTGCGCCCCCGATAGGAGAGGCTACTAGCACAAGCGATTCAACCAGAGGCCACCATTCGGGATGGCGAGAGAGGACTTCTAGCCAAATTAAGCCGCCCATGGAGTGGCCCACAATGCGGATAGGCGTGTTGGGATGAACCTGTTGAGTTTGCTGTGCGATCGCCTCTACGCGATCAATCAGCGGGGCGATTCGAATCCAGGTATTGAGGAAGCCCAAGTTAGGCACGACCACTTTGGCTTCGGGGCTAGCCACTTGGCGAGCGAGGTTGCCGATGCCTTGGTCAATATCAGCCCAGCCGTGTTGCGCGTAGAGGATGTAATCAGGCACGAAGAGTTGGGAATGAACGCTGTCTTACAGTGACTCACCTATTCTAAAAGTGTCAGGTGTGGATAGCCATTTCTAAGAACTGAACCATGAGGGCTGCGACGAGGTCTTTTTACAGACAGTTGCCTAACCAGAGTGCTGTAAGCACACCGGCAGCGGTGCCTCAATGCATAAAGTTTTCCCGTTATGAGGATGCATCAGACGAATGCGGTGGGCATGGAGGTGATAGCCGCAGTCGCTGGGAGTGGCGGTGGCCGCTGGGTGGGGAAGGCCACCGCGCTGATAGAGCGGATCGCCCAGCAGCGGGTAGCCCTGAGCAGCTAGGTGAATGCGAATTTGGTGAGGTCTGCCGGTGGTGATGTTGACCTGCAGCAGGGTGGCATTGGCGTGATGCTGGAGAACTTCGCACTCGCTGCGAGCGGGCTTGGCCGTGGGAGATTCTGGCGCTACGCAGGCGTAGAGGGTTCCGAGGTGTGGATAGGGAATTTTGCCAATTGCGTTGGTGCAAGTGAAGTGATGGGGCAGTTGGGGGGCTAGTGGAATGAGGGTGCGGTAGGTTTTGGTCAGGGCTCGCGCTCTAAACTGCTCAGATAAACCCCGTCTTGCCTGCTGAGATTTTGCCACTAGCATCACCCCAGAAGTGCCCCGTCCAAGGCGGTGCAGCGGCACTGGATTTTCTGTCGGATAACGCACTCTGAGCTGATGGAGAAGGGTGTGCTGAAGAAATTTGCCGCCGGGGAGAACGGGCAGACCAGCGGGTTTTGCGATCGCCCAAAACGCCTCATCTTCGTACAGGACCTCAAATGTCAGTGGCACCTCAGGCTCAGCCCACGGCAAACGACGATAGCTGAGAGTTTGATTGACCCGTAGCAGGGCTTGGGGTTGAGTAGGCTGATTGTCCAGTAATATTTGGCCCTGTTCGATGCGAGCTTGCCACTGCTCGGCGCTAGAGTGCGGGTAGCAATGGGTGTAGTAGCCCAGAACGGACTGACCGGCTGAGGATGGGGTGATGCGATCGCGATAAGTCCAGCCCTGATTGATACCCATACTTAACTTTCGTTGTCTGCTTTTACGGCCTAGTCAACTAACGATACGTCTTGTAAATCCGCCGCTCAAGCCTGATTGCTTCTATAGATAATTTAGCCTGACGTTCTTAATGGTCTGTAGCTGCCTGTGTCCTTTGCCTTTTCTACGCGATCGCTTAAAACGCTGATCCTACTGTTTTTGCTTGTCATCTTCTTAGGCGGATGCTTAAGCGGGTGCACCGTGCCCCAAGTGAGCGCTGAAGATCGGCTGTTTCTAGACGTAAGCCTAGACCTCATTGGCACTACCACACTGCCCAAGCAAGACTTTGAGGGAGAGCCCGTAGGCGGCATCTCAGCGATTGTGTACGACATTCCGTCTGACCGGCTATACGCCCTTTCAGATAATCGCGATCGCCCCCGCTTCTACACCTTTCGCGCCACTCAGCTAGACACCGACTCACCCCAACTCACCGTAGAATCTGTCACCTACCTCAAAGACATCGAAGGCAAGCCCTATGCCCCCGGCGTTCTAGATCCGGAAGGGATGGCTATTACGCCCACAGGCACCTTGCTCATTTCCAGTGAAGGCTCTCCTACCCAGCGCATTGAGCCCGCCATCGGCGAATACGAGCTTGACAGCGGCCAGCTCAAGCAGGTTTTACCCCTGCCCGTCCGCTACATTCCCGACAGCGTGCTCGATCCTGAAGCCTCTGCGCAGTCAGCCGATCAAACCCAGGGGGTCCAAGAAAATCTCAGCTTTGAATCTCTCACCATTAATGTTTCCTCTGGCGCGGGCGGCGTATATGAACCCTACCGGCTCTTTGTTGCGACCGAAGGGCCACTGCTCCAAGATTTAGACTTTGAGCCAGAGATTCCTTATAAAAACCGGATGCTGCACTACACGCTCGATCCGTACCAAACGACCCTAATTTCTGAGCATTTGTACGAAATGGAGCTAGCACCGACCGGTGGCGTGCTGCACGGGCTATCTGAAATTGAGCTACTAGATCAAGGGGGTCACTTTTTAGGCATAGAGCGTTCCTATGGCTTTCAGGGCTTTGATGTGAAGCTATATCAGCTTGCTTCTGGCGGTGCGACGGATATTAGCGCTGTCGAGTCGCTGCGCAATGGCGCTGGCGGCAACAACGGTATCAGTCCTATTCGCAAAGAGCTGGTGCTAGATCTCGCTGCTCTGCCCGTTCCCTTACAAAACTACGAAGCCATGACGCTGGGCCCAAGTCAGCGTTTGTTTAACGGAATCGGCAGTGGCAATAGAGCAGGCCGCAGTGAAACGCTGCTGGTGATGAGCGATGATAACTTCGCACCCGAACAGGAAACGCGATTACTCGTGTTTCGTTTAATCCGCTCTTAAACCCCTCTTATTCTTGAGCTGTCTGTAAGGTCGGGTTTGCAGATATTTTTGCCCACTTTTTATCTTGGTGAAAATTAAAAAACACGTAGGCTGACGGTTTTGCGAAAATCTCCTGTAAGCCTTTGAATATATCCCTTACAGCTTTTTTAGAATCCTCTGCCTATCGTCAATTACAACGATCAATATGCCGATTGGGCTACCAGTCTCTCTACAAGAAACTACGCATCCGTGCCCCCAAACCTGATAAATTGGGCATCAGCAAAGGTCATTGTTAAAGGTTTCATAAAGAAGCAGTATGAGAGTCTTAGTAATTGGCGGTGATGGATACTGCGGTTGGGCCACAGCGCTCTACCTATCCAACAAAGGGCACGAAGTTGCTATCTTGGATAGCTTGGTTCGGCGTCATTGGGATATGGAGCTTCAGTCCGAAACTCTAACGCCCATCGCCCCTATTCAAACCCGTCTTCAGCGTTGGAAGGATCTGACTGGTAAAGACATTGAGCTGTTTATCGGCGATGTCAACAACTATCCTTTCCTGGAGCGTTCCATGCTCCAGTTCAAACCGGATGCGGTCGTTCACTTTGGTGAGCAGCGCTCTGCCCCCTTCTCGATGGTTGATCGCGAACATGCGGTGATGACCCAGGCCAATAACGTACTGGGTAATCTCAATCTCCTATACGTGCTGCGCGATCACTTCCCTGAGTGCCATCTTGTGAAGCTAGGCACGATGGGTGAGTACGGTACGCCCAACATTGATATTGAAGAAGGCTACATCACTATTAAGCACAATGGCCGTGAAGATACGCTGCCATTCCCCAAGAGCCCTGGCTCTTTCTATCACCTCAGTAAGGTTCACGACACGCACAATATCCACTTTGCCTGCAAGATTTGGGGCCTGCGCGCCACCGATCTTAACCAGGGCATCGTATACGGTGTTCTCACAGAAGAGACCGGTATGGATGAGCTGCTCATCAACCGCCTCGACTACGACGGTGTGTTTGGAACCGCGCTGAATCGTTTCTGCATTCAAGCAGCCGTAGGCCATCCGCTTACGGTATATGGCAACGGTAGTCAGACTAGAGCGCTGCTTGATATTCGCGATACGGTTCGCTGCATTGAAATCGCCTGTGAGAATCCGGCGGATGCGGGTGAGTTCCGTGTATTCAATCAGTTCACAGAGATGTTCAGCATCAACGAGCTGGCTGGCATGGTGAAGAAAGCCGGTAACACAATGGGCCTTGATGTAGAGATTGAGAACCTCGATAACCCACGGGTTGAGGCCGAGAATCACTACTTTAATGCCAAGGCCACGAAGCTTGTGGACTTGGGCCTAGAGCCCCATAAGCTTTCGGATTCGCTGCTGGATTCGCTGCTGAATATGGCTGTGAAGTATAAGCACCGCGTCGATAAGCGTAAAATTATGCCGACGGTTAGCTGGCATCGGAAGTAGCCTGATAATCTGGTGTAAGGCAAGGTCAGTCTATGGTTGTGAGCGAGAGTTCTGACTGTAGGCTGACTTTTTGGTTTAAATCTGCTGGGTTTCGTCTTTTTGGTTTTTATTTTTTAGCCACGTTGTTTCATTCACGCCTACTGATCCATGAGAATTGCGATTTTTACAGAAGTTTTTTTGCCGAAGGTGGATGGAATTGTAACTCGCCTGAAGCATACGGTTGAGTACCTGCAGAGCTTTGGTAATGAGGTCTGTGTGTTTTGTCCGGAGTATGAATGTGGTCTGACGGAATACAAGGGCGCTCAGGTAAAGGGCGTCTCTGGGTTTCCGCTACCGATGTATCCAGAGCTGAAGCTGGCGCTACCGCGCCCTTCTATGCGAGAGGCCATTGAAGACTTTAAGCCTGACTTGATTCATGTGGTCAATCCGGCGGTATTGGGTTTGGGTGGAATCTATTACAGCCGCTCTCTCGGCATTCCGCTGGTGGCGTCTTATCACACGCATCTTCCTAAGTATTTGGAGCACTACAACCTCGGTATGCTAGAAGGTGTGCTCTGGGAGCTGCTCAAGGCCATGCACAACAAGGCGTCTTTAAATCTGTGTACCTCTACAGTGATGCAGCGGGAGCTGGTGGAGCATGAGATTGAGCGGGTGGAAGTGTGGCAGCGCGGGGTGGATACGGCGCTGTTTAGACCGGCGCTAAGGAACGATGAAATGCGATCGCGACTGACCAACGGCCATACAGACACCCATCCTGATGCGCCGATCCTTATCTACATCGGTAGACTCTCTGCCGAAAAAGAAATTGATCGGATTAAGCCGGTACTTGAATCCATTCCGGGCGCTCGTTTGGCCCTAGTGGGTGATGGCCCTTACCGCGAAGAGTTAGAGAAACACTTTGCAGGAACGCCAACCAACTTTGTCGGCTACCTGGCGGGTGAAGAACTGGGCGCGGCCTATGCTTCTGCGGATGCTTTCATTTTTCCGTCCCGGACAGAGACGTTGGGGCTAGTGCTCTTAGAAGCCATGGCGGCAGGCTGTCCGGTCGTGGCAGCTGAAGCGGGGGGCATTCCAGATATTGTGACGAATGGGGTGAATGGCTTTATGTTCGATCCGGCAGATGAGCAGGGCGCTATTAAGGCAACGCAGAAGCTATTAGGCATGCGGGCAGAAAGAGAACTGCTCAGGCAAAATGCGCGAGTAGAGGCCGAGCGGTGGGGCTGGGAAGCTTCGACAAGGCAGCTCGAGCGGTATTACATTGCAGTTTTAAACAGCGGGATAGATGGGGGCGAAATGGCGATCGCAGCCTAACCTCTTCTAAGCTTGAGCGCGATTCATTACATTCAACAACACATTCAAAAACATCTCCTAAAAAGAAAACACCCTCGCATTCAAAAAATGTCAGAGGGTGTTTTTATGTACTTTTCTGCTTTATGCAACCGCTTGCAAGGCTCTGGATTTAAGACCCTTACAAAATACCCATGCCGGCTAGGCCCAAAATAGCGCCGATGCCGATAACGTGGCCCAAGCTTGTAGTTGCCAATACTGCGGGCAAGCCCATGCCACCAAAGAACTGAGGAGAAGGCATTGCGGGGCCGACAGTTTGGCTTTTCATTGTGGCTTTGCCAAATGCGATCGCCATAATATTGCACACAATCATCACAACAGCGACCTGTGGTCCCCACTCAACCGTTCTGGGGACAGCCGCCGTTGCTAACAAGGCTAGATTAGTCATGTCTAAAATTTCTCTTTCTCAAAACACTTTTAAAGGCAACATCGTAAACAAACAACAAACCCCGTCAAGAGAGAGAGAAAACAGGACACTAAATTGCCAGTCCTGCTTTCTACCAGCATCTTTTTCAAAAGTCTCTATTCAGGAGTCTATAACAACCTTTAGAAGTTAATTCCAAAGATAGAAGCTACAACTGTAAGCACGATGCGTGCCACCTCAATAGTACCAGCAACTGCGAAAACGGCACCCACTTTGCGCAGCTGTTTGGGTGGCTTAGAGCCTTCCCACTTCCAAAGAGAAATGTCTGGCCCCAAGTTCACGTAGCCTGTTCCGTCACCTTGATAACGCTTTTCGCTGGCTTCTTGCGGCAGTGCGGGCAGGCACTGACGGCTAGAGAAAAGCTCCTCTGAGCGGCGAGTCGGAACTTCGTCATCACCATAGGCTTCTATGTACTCGTCACAGCTTGTGAGCGCTTTTGCGAAACCGTTTAGTCCTACAGTTGCGAGCAGTGAAGCCCAAGTCCGTTGTTCGTCAGCGGTGGCATCACGACCCAGCACGCGTTCAAACGTGAGTGCAACGAAGCGGTAATTGCTGTTTACCATCATGATGTAATCGCGATACATCTCTGATTGAAGCAGCGCAAGCACTAGCTCACGAGTGGTGATGTCCCCACTTAGATATTTGGACTCAATCTTAGGGTTACGAAAGAACTCTAGGTTACGGTTTTCCTTGAATAGTTGACGATAGACAGCTTCTAGTCGATCTTGAGGCGTTAGCGATTTGAGAAGTTCATCTTGGGCCTCAACGGCGGGCCGAACAATGCTTCCTCTGCTTGCTAATGTCTGCATTTTGCTCCTTTAGGTCTGTTATCTAGGTCTCTTATCATTTGGCGAAATGCCTTTGACATAGAGGCTTTTGCCCAGAGTCTCTGACGCAATGACCTCTACTCAAAGTACCTAGATAATATTAGGAATATATACTCAGCCCTGAGAATAAGAAACATATCGAAATCTTTAGCAATTATTTTTAATCGAAAGATGCGTACTATGGTGGCGCGAAGATATCAGCCACAGTGATTAGCGAGGTGATCGAGAGCGTTAGCGAAGATGTTAAGGCTGCTAGTTGAGACCGCTCGATGAGGTCTGTCCGATGGGTTCCCTGGCGCCAACGCCGACACTGAATAAAAGGAATAAAAACAAAGCAAGCAGGGGGTTACGCACCTGCTTGCTTTAGGGTTTTGAAATGCTGAGGACTCACTTCACATCGGCCATTATCCCGTTCGGCGCTCTCGTTGAGCGACCTGTGACGTCAGGGTTAAACCAACTTGAGGTTGGGATATTCAGCAATGAGCTCATCGGCAGTGAGCGTTTCACCACTGACCTGAGGCGTCCAGAATACCTCTAGGGCCATTAGCTGATCGCTAGAGATAGCCCCGATCTGATTGATAGCTTTGCGCACATCGTCTTCTGCACTGATGTTAGGCAGCTTGAGCTTGTTTTGGCTCGCAACTAGGATGGTTGCAACGATGTATTCTCCGGGCGCTTCTAAACCGGCTTCAGCGAGCTCGCCAGTGCTGTTAATGTTCTTTTTCGGCTGCGATTGAGCAATTTGGGCATTGACGTTGGAGAGGGTTTCACCTATGAATTTGCTGCGTTCGGCGATCGCCAACTGGTTAAAAGCTTGTTCAGCCGCGAGTAGTTTCGTTTGATCAGACTCTGCATCGGCGTAGGCCCAATACTCAGGGTGGCGTAGCAGAGAGAGGGTGGTCTCTTGCAAGACCTTGGAGAGTCCTGCCGAATTACTGGTATCTGCAGCAGTCGCTAGCCGATTGAGATCTTCCTGGAGCTCGCGGGCTTGGGCCAGCAGGCCGACCTGCAAACGCGCCACAGAAACGGTGGGATTAGCACTGTAAGTATCGCCGTAGTCTTCGCTGCCGATGCCTGCACTGCGAAAGCTGCGGACGACGAAATTCACTAGGGCAATGGTTAAGAAAACGCCAAATAACCCGCCAAAGCCACCAAAGCCGACGAAGGGCAAAATGAACGGGAACCCAAAGCCACCGCCGCCATAGCCGTAGCCGTAACCGCCGCCATAGCCACCCGCAGGGGCGCGGGTTCGGGGTGCGCTATAGGTTCGGCTGGGGGCACGGAAGCTTCCACCACCTATGCGTCCGCCAGAGCGAGCTGCGAGGGCACCGTCTGCCTGGGAAAAAATCAGCAGGGCAGCTAGGCCAAAAACGAAGCATGACTTGAGTATCGCCTTGAGGTTGAGTCGGCTGACTAGCTTTGCTCCGTAGTGTTTTATGGGTTCCATCATGATGGGTTATTTCGTAGGTTATTCTTCTGACGAGTGTTTAATTGTTTTTCTTCCCCTTAATGTAGCGCTTTTCTTTAGGGAAAAAGGGCGCTAGCGGTCTGTCAGGAGGACGGGATTTCCGTACTGTTGCTCGCTGTTTAAGCGGGCCTTTAGCGGCCGCTCACCCTTTGTGGTTTCTGCCCCCTTAGCCGCCCCCCACAATGGTGACAATTTCTAAGCGATCGCCTGCCTGCAGCTGGGTTTTCTCCCACAGCGGTCTGGGGACAATTGCACCGTTATATTCAACCGCGACAAGCTTGGGATTAAGCCCGACCTGCACGAGAAAATCTGGCAGCGGGGTACCCGCCATGCAGGTTTTGGTTTCGCCGTTAACCTGAAGCGAAATGGCGTTGGCAGAGGCGTCTGGTGATCGAGTCATGACTGCAAGCGCGTCCCCTGATGGGATGACCTATGGGATGACCTAATGTATCGCTAACATTGCCCCGAAAAACGATTCTGTTAGAGATATTTAATCAGGGCTAGCCGGCTTAATAGGGATTGTTTCGGAGATTATGTTAGGGGTTATTTTTGCTGGAATTGTTCTGCTGGGTTTGTTCAACGAGCGAACGTGCCACGGCAGTGGGATCCTCCGCTTGCATGAGCGCTCTGACGACGGCTACTCGGGTAGCACCTGCTGCGAGGGTGGGGCCGAGGTTGTCGGCATTGAGGCCGCCGATGGTAAACCAGGGCATGGTGGCGTGTTCGGCTGCGTAGCGAACGTATTCGTTACCGGCGGCGGCTTTACCGGGTTTGGTGGGTGTGGCATGGACAGGGCCAACGCCGATGTAGTCAGCTTTTTCATCCAGGGCGCGTTTAAGCTCATCCGGATTGGTAGTGGAGCGGCCCACCAGCTTATCTGGCCCTAAAATTTGCCGGGCGGCCTCCATCGGTAAATCTTGCTGGCCTAAGTGCACACCGTCCGCATCGGCGGCGACGGCAATATCGACGCGGTCATTGACAATGAAGAGGGCATTGTAGCGGTGGCAGAGCGATCGCATTTTTTGGGCAATTTCCAGTCGCTCGTCATCGTTAGCTGTTTTTTCGCGGTATTGAACAATGGCGATACCCCCTTTAAGCGCCGCTTCTACGGTGCCGAGCAAATCGGGTACTGGTGCGGTGACGAGATAGGTATGCGATCGCAAGAGCTGATCGTAGCGTTGCTGAAAAGAAGACGTTGTGGGCACGGTGTTTTCCTTGATTTGGCTGTCTAGGATTTGGCTGTCTAGAATTTGGCTGTCTAGGATTTGGCTGTCGAGCGTATACAGCTCGTAGCGCATCTGTTTAAAGGCTGCAGACATCTCAGCGCTGTAGAGCTTGCCATATTCTTCTAGCACTCTCAGCGCCTCTTGGACGCGGGCAAAGTTGGCCTGGAGAACGCTTGTGAGGCTATCGCGACTGGCTTCTTGCGGATGGGTTAAAGCGGTGCCCAAATCGCCAGGGGTATCGCGAGCAAGCCGAATTTCTGGCGTGTGCCACTGGGCAGTGACCTGACGCAAGTGTTTAAATCGGGCGGTGGTGACGTCGTCGTTCAAACCGAATCGGCACCATTCTTCTAGGATGCGCATGCCCTCTCTGGCTCTGTCTAAGTTGGCATCAAGGATGCGCAAAAGGGCGCGGTGTTCAGATAGATCCATGGGCGCGAAATTGACGGTTAACGTCTGTGATTTGAAGTGTGGTCTGAAGTGTAGTTTGAAGTGTGACTCGGTTTGTAGTTTGAGCTGTGATTTGGCAGAGCGATCGGGAAGACTTTTATATGTAAAAAGATTGATGCATCTATCGCAGTGAACGCCCCGACGGCTCGCTGCTTCATGTTGTATTTGATACTGCTTCAAACTTGACAATGCTGCTTGAAAGCCGCATATTTCAGAGACAGCAGCAATAACGAGTTTTCTTGATGTGTCTGTAGCGTTTACCGAATGCATACTCTGCAAGAAGGCACAGCTACAGCGCATACCAGTCGTTTGGCTGAGTGTTTTAAGCACTCAATCAGAAACCTGTCGCTTAGCTAAGTAAAAAACGCTATCGATTCAGCCAGATCTCACCAGCAGATCAGCCGACGCATCTTTCTCTACATTCTCAATCATCAGTTCTCTAGTTGTTTCCTCGGGGATTATTCGCTTAAGCGAGAGTATAGTCATATGCTGAGCAATCATCGTTTTGTAAGCAAAATTACAGAGATACCCACTGCAGAGGCCACTTGTGGTGCGGTGCTGCTAGCTGGAACCTGGTTGGTCTGTACTGCG
The DNA here is from genome assembly GCA_039025345.1 of Cyanobacteria bacterium P01_D01_bin.105. Lineage (GTDB taxonomy): Bacteria > Cyanobacteriota > Cyanobacteriia > Phormidesmidales > Phormidesmidaceae > Phormidesmis. The sequence goes on from JBCCOO010000048.1 coordinate 13,814, forward strand.
AGCGTACTGGCAACCCCCCTGCCATCAGAAGATGTTGCCCTCGGTCAAATCATTCAAGGCCAGACCAGTCAGCTGATGGCGGTTGCGCCTGACGATATTCAAACGCTATATGTCAATCCAGAGCTGGGTAGCGATCGCGCCGAAGGGGTCGAAGCAGCGCCGCTACGAACCATCACTCGGGCGCTAGAGCTTGCCCCGCCGAATACGGTAATTGTGCTGGCCCCCGGACGCTATAGCCGCGCTTCGGGAGAGGTTTTCCCACTGCAGTTAAAACCTGGCGTGACGATTCAAGGCGCGCCTGGTTCAAGTGAGCGTAGCGCCATTATTGAAGGGGGAGGTGCGTTCGAGAGTCCGACGCGATCGCAACAGAATGCAGCCATTCTCGCGGCCGATCGAGCCGGCATTGCCCAAGTCGCCATCTCCAACGCCGACGGCTACGGCGTATGGATAGAATCTGCCAGCCCCACCATTTTAGAGACCGCCTTTATTGGTAACCGACAAACCGGCATTTATGTTACCGGTGGCTCCCCACGGGTTCAAAGCAATTACTTCTCGGGCAATCAGGTGGCTGGCCTCATTGTGTTTGGGCTCTCAAGAGCTAACATTACCAGCAATACGTTTGACAGCACGGGTGATGCTATTCGCATTGCAGAAGGTGCAACACCGGAAATTGTGCGCAATCGCATCGTCAACAACGACGCTGGTCTTGTTCTTATTGGCGATGTTGCGCCCATCGTCCGCAACAACCGAATTAGTGGGAACCGCCGCAACGAGATACTACGGGTGGCGACCGATAGCCGCGAGGTGCAGCCGGTATCGGCAAGTCTGATAGAACCTACTGCCAGCCTCCAACCCACCAATTCTCCAGTAGCCAGTTCTCCAGTAGCCAATTCTCCAGTAGCCAATTCTCCAGTAGCCAATTCTCCAGCAACCAGACCACAGGCAACGTTAGATAGCGCCCCCCAAATGCCCATCCCGGCAGATGCCGTTCCCAGCGAAATAGCCGGCGGTTTATCCATGATGTCAACCTCATTGCCACCCACACCGCCCACTCAAAGGCTGGCCGCTGCTCGACCCACTTCAAGGCCGCTGATCACGACGCCTCGTCGTTTGGCTGCGCAGCCAAACCCTCCCGCACAGCCAATATCCACCCCGCAGTCAATTCCCATTGAGGTCGAGAATAGTCCTGTCAGTGGCGAACCTAGCAGTCACTCAGAAAGCAATGGCCTCTCGGCAGGTGCACCGGGGGCAGCGCTAGCAGCTTTACAGTCTGGGATTGCGCTGGTGCCCCGCGCGGTCAGTGGCGAAAATCCTGATGAGCCGCCTATTTTGCGCCGTCGTCGTGAGCGACTCCGCCGAGAAAACGAAAACCGCAATGAAAATGGAACCGGGCCAGACTCGATTAGAAGACCTTCGGCACCGGTCACGCCCTTGCCACCGGTCAACAACAACCGGGTATCGGTACCCAGCAGCAGTATTCCTTTAGGCAGCGGCGGCCGCTCTAACACGGTTTTTTCGCCCCCAACGGGTGGTGTGGGCGGCCCGCCCATTCCCCCTACTCGGGCACAGGCGTTAGGCCTTTACTACCGAGTATTTGTGGAAACGGGCGATCCGGTTGAGCAGGATGAGGTTCGCGCGTTGATTCGGGATGCTTTTCGCACTCAGTTGGATGGGCGGGCCGCGATGCAGGTAGGCGCGTTCCCGACTGAAGAGGAAGCCATTGATAGGCAGCGAATATTGGAAGAAAATGGCTTCAACGCACAGATTGAATATATTCGTTAAAGCGTGATGTGTTAAAGCTTTTCTGGATGAGAGTATTCGGCAGCTGCCATCGCTAAAAAATAATCTCTAACCCTAGCTGATCGAGATTGAGCAACTGCAAGGGTGATGATGTTGAGTTGGGCGTATGCAGAAGAATCTGATGGGGAGTAAGGGCAGCCATTTGGCTGACGTTTAAAGCATGCTTTACCGATCCAAGCAGATTACTTGAGCGATCAAAAAAGAGCATTGTATCTTGGCAAGCAACAACATATCCCCAAGTTGTTGCACTAGCGCAGCAGGGGGGCGAGGGACACGGCAAATATCTCACTTGCAGCGGTTTTAGCGTGATGAGCACAGCAGAATGCTGATGACTTGAGCCATTGATATCTATAGCTTTTGGGCAGGCAATCAGCTGATAGGGCCGTCGGGTGGGTGCAACTTGCTTGAGTTCTAAATTGAGTTTGTACTGGCCGATGAACTGCCCTCGACGAGTGAAACAATCTAAAAAAGTTTGAGCGGTTTGTTGAGTGGTTTGGATCCGGAGCCGGTAGCGCTGATCGAGGGCTATGACAGCTAGCGTTTTGGCCTGTGGAGAGTGTGAGACTTGGGGTGATGAGTTTAGAGCTGAGCGCTGATTAAAGACAACCGTATCAGCATGGTTTACCGGTTTGTTATGCGCGTGGTTGAAAGGGGCGATCGCTTGTTCAAAAGAAGACTGAGAGAGCGTCGTTAAGGGGTTGCCTGGGCGTGAACGCTGTAATTTAAAAGGCTCAAACAGCGTAGAAAGTTGTTGAACCGCATCTCGCATGGAGCAAGCGCTGGAATAGCGTTGGCTAGCGTCTTTGTGCAGGGCGGTGTGGAATATTTGCGCTGCTGATTTAGAAAGGTGGGTAGGAATGGAGACCGGCTGGTGCGCGTGGGCGTCGCGAAGTGCTTGGGGAGAGCCAGAGAAAGGGCGATCGCCCAGCAGCATTTCGTATAACATGATGCCTACGGAATAAAGATCGGTGGCATAAGAGAACTGCCCCTCAAAACGTTCAGGTGCGGCATAGGTTGGTGAGCCAATGTCGAGAGAGGATGGGTTGATAGGCTGAGAGCCCGCATGACACTGGGCATTGCCAAAGTCAGAGAGTTTGGCAACCAGCCCTTTTGAACTCAGCGTTAGGAGAATATTTTCAGGTTTGAGATCGCCGTGGACAATCTCTTTGCTATGCATATGGCTCAGCCCCTCAAGTATGCCCGTCAACAGAGATTTAGCCAGGCTCAGTGGCAGCGCGCCATAGGTGTCGAGATAGTTACGTAGCGTGCCCGACTCACAATATTCCAGAACGAAGCGATAGTTGTTGTCAGTGCGTACGATGGCGTAGCACTCCACGATATTGGGATGAGCCAGCTTTGGAAAAATAAAGGCTTCTTGCGATGTCTGCTGGCGCACATGGCGGGTTTGCTTGATGGCGAGCACTCGTCCGGTATGGCGATGAACAGCGCAGTAAACCTGAGCAAATTGCCCCTGGCCGACCAAACCGAGCAAGAAATAATCAGTGAGATTTGCGCTTAACATCTGCAGCCATATTAGCTAAAACGTATGGGCCAAAACATATGGCTAAAACATGTGAGCCAGAACGTATGAGCCAGAACGTATAAGCCAGTGGGTATAAGGAGCGCTATCACTATATATCAAGTAATATCATGTGTTGTACGCGACATTGGTTCTGTTGGGCGGCTCCGCACATTCTCAGGTGTGTCATCCTTTGAAATAACAGAAGTGGGAGCCTGAGAAAATGCCTGCGAAAGTTGATGTTGGCCTCAACCATGAAGATGACTACGCATCTCTGCCACCGGAGAAAAAGCAAGACCGGCTCAAAGCATTAGCGAGCGTCTTTTTTCGCCTGGGAACAGTCGCTTTTGGCGGGCCTGCGGCGCATATCGCCATGATGGACGACGAGGTCGTAAAGCGACGGCAGTGGCTGAGCCGAGAGTCTTTGTTGGATTTGATCGGGGTGACCAACCTGCTGCCAGGGCCGAATTCTACAGAGCTAGCGATTCATATTGGCTATGAGCGGGCCGGGTGGCCGGGGTTGTTTGTGGCGGGAGGCAGCTTTATTTTTCCGGCGATGGTGATAGTTTGGCTGCTGGCAGCAGCCTATGTGCGATATCAGACGGTGCCACAGGTGGGATGGCTGCTGTACGGCATTAAGCCAGTGATCGTGGCTGTAGTACTGCAGGCGCTGTGGAAACTAGGGAAAAAGGCGGCAAAAGATAGGCCGACGACAGTTGTGGGCGCTGGGGCGATCGCGGCTTACTTCACCGGTCTAAACGAAATTTTCCTGCTACTGATGGCCGGATTGATCGTGATGGTCATCAAGAACGGGCGACCCAAAAAGATGACGGTTGGCGCATTTTTACTGCCCGCTTCACTGCCCGTGTCTGGAACGCTCGCGCAGGTGGGCGGAGCCGCCTCTACAGCAGTATCTGTGGGTTGGGCCGGGGTGTTTTTGTTCTTTTTGAAAGTGGGTTGTGTGCTGTATGGCAGCGGATATGTGCTGTTGGCCTTTTTGCAGAGAGATTTGGTGGAAAATCATCAGTGGCTGACTTCAGATCAGCTGTTGGATGCGATCGCCATTGGGCAAATCACCCCAGGCCCCGTTTTTACGACGGCTACGTTTGTAGGCTATTTACTCGCCGGACACGCCGGGGCATTGGCGGGCTCAGTTGGCATTTTCCTGCCTGCGTTCTTGCTCGTAGGGCTGGTGAATCCTTGGGTGCCTAAGTTGAGGCGATCGCCCTGGGCCAGTGGATTTTTAGATGGCGTCAATGCAGGTGCGCTGGGGCTGATGGCAGGCGTTACCTTCACGCTGGCTCGGGCCGCACTGATAGACTGGCTCACCGTGACCCTCGCGGTTTTGAGCGCCATTTTGGTATTTCGCTTCAAAATCAACTCCGCTTGGCTGGTGCTGGGCGGCGGCATGATTGGCTGGCTGTTGCATTTGGCCGGACTGGTGTAGCAAAAAACATTTCCAGGGCGACAAACCTTGATTGAATGGCGCTAATGGCCGATTCTGAAAGCTAGAACGTGTTCCGCCTGTTGCTAGCCTGTCACAATGACCGAGCCTTCTCAAAAGCTTACGAAACTCTTAGTTGCCACCGACTTAGATGCGACCCTGCTAGATCATCAAACCTACCGCTACGCAGCGGCTTTGCCCGCGATCGCAACCCTCAAATCCCACGGCTGCCCGATCATCTTCAACTCCAGCAAAACCCGCGCTGAGCAAGCCCTCCTGAGAGAAGAACTGGGCTTGAGCGATCCGTTTATTGTTGAAAATGGGTCGGCGGTTATCATTCCTGCTGGGCAGTTGAAAAATACCGCTGAACAAGTAAAAGTGTTTGGCCCCACCTATGAAACGCTAACTGCGCAAATTGCTGCTCTCAGAGCAGAAAAAAGCTATCAGTTTCAGGGCTTTGTCGATCTAGACACGGTGACGCTGGCTAATATTACCGGTCTAACGCCCGAAAAAGCTGAAGCTGCCAAGCAGCGCAGCGGATCTGAGCCGCTACAGTGGCAAGACAGTGAAGCGGCTTATGAAGCGTTTGTGGCCGATCTCAAATCGATGGGTCTGCAAACGACTCAGGGCGGTCGCTTTCGTCATGTCATGGCCAATTCAGACAAAGGTCAAGCGCTGAGTTGGCTTGTGAACCGCTATCGAGCCGCTCACCCAGAGACCAAATGGATTGTCGTAGCCCTCGGCGATAGCCCCAACGACATGCCCATGCTACAAATGGCCGATGTGGGCGTGCGCATTCCTAACCCCCACAGAGCCCCCTTCGAGGTCAGTGGCGTCAAACGCTTAATTCAGCCTGAGGCAACCGGCCCGGCTGGATGGGCAACGGCGATCGCTCAGCTCGTTCGTGAATACATACAGTAGTTCAGGCAAACCTGAATCAACTATCACGCCCTTTTTGCACCTCTGATTGGCACGTGTCTAATTTGCTCCAGTCTGAGGGCAATCAGTTCCGATCAGCATATACATAAGCTGTCTTCTTTATCTGTACGGTACGCGCCAGCCAAAAAATGCCTCGACACGATATTCTTATTCACCGTAGTTAAATGAGTGTCAGAATCGAGCGCACATGGCAGATATCTTTCAGCACGGGGCGATCGCTACTTTTCATAACCTCACTCAGCGCCCGGTCGAAGCGTTAGAGGCAGAACTCGTTGAATTTTCTAAGCAGCGCTCGCTTGGCCTGATGTTGCCGACGCTCTTTTCAGAGCTAGAGTCCGACGCCCTTGCCAACATTGTTGAAGAACTTCAGTACGTTCCCTACCTCAATGAAATCGTCATTGGTTTAGACGGTGCCACCGAAGAACAGTGGCGCTACGCCCACCATTACTTTTCCAAGCTGCCCCAGCATCACCGCATTCTTTGGAATGATGGCCCCCGGCTCAAGGCGATGGATGCAGAGCTCGCCTCACGAGCCCTCTCTCCCCAGGCTCGAGGGAAGGGGCGTAATGTTTGGTATTGCTTAGGCTATATGCTCTCTTCTAGCAAAAGTCAGGCGATCGCGCTTCATGACTGCGACATCACCACCTATGACCGTAGTCTCCTCGCCCGCCTTCTCTATCCTGTTGCTAATCCCCGTTTTGACTACCGCTTTTGTAAAGGCTATTACGCCAGAGTTAGCAACAATCAAATGAAAGGCCGCGTCACCCGCCTGCTCATTACGCCGCTTCTCCGCGCGCTTAAGATCACGCTAGGGCCCACCGAGTATCTTGAATTTCTCGATAGTTTCCGCTATCCCCTCGCAGGCGAATTTTCTCTGCTGACCCACATCATCCCCAGCCTTCGCATTCCCAGCGATTGGGGGCTAGAAATTGGCATTCTTTCCGAGATTCAGCGCAACCACACCCACCACCGCGTCTGCCAAAGCGAAATCTTAGACATTTACGATCACAAGCACAAAATTCTCTCCGAGCAAGACAGAGAAGCTGGCCTGTCTCGGATGACGACGGAAATATCGAAGGCGCTGTTTCGTAAGCTCGCCACTCACGGCCATGTGCTGAACAGAGAAACGTTTCGCACGATTAAAGCAACGTACTATCGCATCGCGTTAGATCTGGTTACCGCCTATCAAAATGACGCGATTGTTAATGCCCTAGACTACGACCGCCACGCTGAAGAAGAAGCCGTCGAAGTCTTTGCTGAATGCATCATGGAAGCTGGCAGCGTCTATATGTCTAATCCCCGCGAGACACCCTTCATTCACTGCTGGGAGAGAATTCAAAGCGCTTTCCCTGACTTTCTTCCCCGGTTGAACAAAGCTGTAGAGCTAGACAATACCGAAAGCGGCGTTTAGCCTGCGAGTTCAAGCCGATTTCTATAAAGCTCAGCCTTGGAAGGTTTATTATCATGCAACGACGTTGCAGGTTGAACGGGTGAGATTGAGCCAGACTAACTCTGGTTATCTACTCTTTTAAGCTGGACGAACTATTGCATCTGTCAGGTTAGTTAGGACACTATCATTGGCTAAAACCGTTACAGGACAGCAGCTAACCTGACTAGCAATCGACGTAGGCGCTGCCTTCTCACAGCGTATGCATCCGTCGATTGCTATATCAGTGCATCCTCAGTCTCTTGCTGATTTGTGATCCACACCGACTGGTAGGGCGACAGCGTTATATCTGTCATGCCCTCTTCAATCTTCAGGCCACTGATTAGATCAAACCAAGGGTCAGTTACGGTGAGATTGACATCTCTCATACTCAGCTGCTGTGGGTGGCGAGTGAGATTATGAATCGAGAAAACACTTTGATCTCTCGTAACGCTTTGTCGCCAGAACCCAAACAGCTCAGACTTTAGCTGCAGCGTATATTGGGTGGCATTAGGGTGGAAGGCAGGCTGCTGCCGGCGGATTTGAATGAGGCGGGAGAGCTCTTTGAGGGCAATCGACTGACTCGAATTTTTATCGCTCAGTTTCTCCTCAAGCGCTGCATAATTCCATTGATGCCGGTTAATAGAGCGGTTTCGCCCGGTGCGGGCCACACCGTCATGGTCGTTGGAGGTTGCCAGCAAGCTGTGAATATAAAAAGCAGGAATGCCTTCTAGCGCCATCATGATGGCCTGAGAACAAATAAAACGCTCAATTTGCCATTCATCCTCTCCCTGCGCGGTCCCCTTCATTGCATCAAAAAAGGAGACATTTACCTCGTACACACTTTCCGAACCATCCGGCTTAGAGCGCATGCTAATTTTGCCGCCAAACTGCTGCATACATTGCAAGAATGTTTCTGTTTCAGCTTCCGCCAGCAGTCCTTCTGTGGGTCGCATGCCAATGCCATCGTGAGAAGCCGTGAAGTTGAAATATGCGCAGCCGGCTGGCGCTGGCGGCATACTCATCATCCACGTTCTGAGGTGATCCGAACGGGCTTGCAATAGCGCATTAACCACCAACGGCGGCAGACTAAAGTTATAGATCATGTGCGCTTCGTTGCGGTTACCGAAGTAGCTCAAATTTTCCCGGTTCGGCACATTTGTTTCTGTAATTAGCACGGCTTCCGGCTTTATGATCGCAACCACCTCACGCATGAGCCGAATCAACAGATGCGTTTCTCTTAAGTGAATGCAGGGCGTCCCGAGTGTTTTCCACAAATAGCCAATGGCATCTAAACGAAGATACTTCGCACCTGTTTCCAAGTAGAACAGAATAATTTTCAAAAACTCAATTAGCACATCTGGATTCGTAAAGTTGAGATCAATTTGATCTTCTCCAAACGTTGCCCACACATGCCGGGTGCCCTGTGGTGTTTCTACGGGCTTTAAAAGCGGTGAGCTACGGGGGCGCGTCACGCCCGAGACATCTGTTTTAGGATCGACCGCGTGAAAGTAATGACATCCAGGGGCTTCATCCGCCTGAAACTGCTTGAACCACTCGCTTTGACTGGAGATATGGTTCATTACCACATCTGTCATCAAATCAAATTTCTCAGCAATGCGGGCAATATCTTTCCAACTGCCCAGCTCAGGGTTAACCTGCAAATAGTCGATCACAGCGAAGCCATCATCTGAGCTATAGGGAAAGAACGGTAGGATGTGGACGCCTGTGATCACATCCTGTAAGTGTTCGTTCAAGAAACAATCAAGCGTGCTCAGCGGTGGCTCGGCTTGATCTTCGTTTAAAAAACTATCGCCGTAGGTAATTAGCAACACATCATCTTGACTCCAACGGCTGTTGGTTAAGCTGTTGAAATTGGGTGCATGCTGACCTAACCAAACTGACTCAGCACCAAGGGGCATTTTTAATAGCGTATCCCTCATGAGTTGATGAATGCGATCGCACAATTTGTCTGTATCTACGCCCACCGGCTCATAAATGGCTGAAACAAGAGGCTTGACCCGCAGTTCAAAGTACTCTGATTGGGCCTCTGTGAAAGTAGCTTGAGGGGGTTGCGAAGAAGAAGAAGCGTTATCGAATGCCATTCTTGCCTATGTGTTTGTACGATCAACTATCTAAACTGGACTATTTGGGCTGCACTATTTAAGCTGAGCTGTCTAAGCTAGTTCCCTTAGAGGGGACATCAGTGAGGGGACATCAGGGAGGGGACATCAGGAAGGAGCCATTCAGAGGGGGGACTTCAGAAACTCGTCTTCGCCAGCTATATGCACAGCTATAGACATAGGGCTAAATACATTAGGACTAACGATATTGGCTAAAGATCTCTGTTAGTGCGGATGCTGATTGGTTCAGATGTTCTGGCGCGGACGCTGATTTTTTCTGAAGATTCTACCTTCTACCTTTCCTTTTATTTGATGAGGGTGCGTAAATTTTTCAGACAACGGTGACTTGCCTGTTTCTGCAAGGCCATTTTTACAGGCCATTCCCATGAGTGATCTGAGCTGTCGCGCGATCACGCAGATAGCAAACAGGCTAGAAAGTAGGGGTGCCAGACAATCGCAGCGTTTTTGATACGCCCAATTTGATACGCCCAATTAATACAGGTATGAAAATCCCTAAAAAATTATCGATCAGGTTTTTGCTGGCCAGCGCGATCGCAATTCTCATCATTACCTGCCATCCTGTCTCAGCCCAGACCTGGGAATCACTGAACCCTGGTGCTGGGGGCCAAGTTCAAGATGTCGTCCTCGATCCACACAACGAAAACAATGCCTTTGTGCTCTCCGATGTAGACGGGCTATATCACACAGATGATGGCGGTAGTCGCTGGCAATACAGATCACGCGGGTTAGCAGGATCCAATACGCTGACGTTAGCCTACGACCCAGCCAATGCAAATCGAATCTATCTAGGCACCACTGTCGGGCTGCATACTTCCAGCGACGGCGGTGAATCCTGGCAACTGCATCCCGAGGTCGGCCGTCGCACTAACCGTGGGTTACTCACCAAAACCGATCACACTGAAGAGCTCGCCATCGGTAGCTTACTCGTCAATCCTGACGATAGTCAGCAAGTCATTGCCGGTGTTGGCAACAAGCGCGATAGCACCCTCCAGCGCGCCGCCATTTTCCGCTCAACAGATAGCGGCTCAACCTTTTCCGTTGTTCGCTTTGGGCCAGCCTCCCAAAGTAATAAAAGCATTCTCCAATTGGCCTATGATCCTAATCAAGCTGTCGTATTTGCTGCGCTTGCAGAGGGCGGACTATGGCGCGGCGAGCAATTTGGCGAATCGGGTAGCTGGTCGCAAATAGCCAGTCCGGCGGCAGGGACGGGGCGAGTAGAAGGGGTTGCCGTTGCCCCCGATGGCACGTTGTATGCGGTCTTTGGTCGTAAAGCCTCAATTGGCACCCTGCTGTTTGCCAGCCGCGATCAGGGCGCGACTTGGCAGGCATTAGCAGGGACAGGGCAGCCAACCTCCGCGGAAGCGGACTTTCGCAATTTGATGATGGATCCGCGCAGCTCTGAAGCGCAGCACCGCCTCCTGGTTGCAGACAGCAACCAACGCACCGGCCTCTACGAAATCACCATTGACTGGCATCGTGGTGTGCCGCAGGCTAAGTGGGACCAGGTTTTTTGGTATGACCAGCGCAGCACAGCGCCTTTTGAAACGGGGTGGGAAGGAGGCCTCTACGGCAACATGCCCCGCCCGCTGGCCTACCAATATGCCCCTTCAACATGGAGTGCCCCTAGCCTTTGGGTTTCTGGTGATCAAACCCTGTTTAAAGTAGACAGAACCGCTGAGGGCAAGACCAACGCCTGGCACAACCGCTGGCAGCAAATCTATACCAGTGCGCCCCAATCCAGATTTACTGACGTACCTGTGAATATAGCCTTTACAGGCGATGCAACCACCACCGTTAGCCAACTAGATACCTACCATAGCGTTGGCTGGCAAAGCACCGTGGATATGGATGTCAGCCGTTATGGCAATGTGATCATGCGTTCCGGCGCAGACCATAGCGTCACCCTAAGCTGGGACAACGGTCAAACCTGGGAAGATGTTTCCAGCCCGCGCCGCGCCAAGTCTCAGGCAAATGCCATTGTCACCCAAGGTGATCGCGTGTTCTTATTAGCTCATTACAGCGGTCCGTTCGATTTTGGGGCCTCCAATACCGAAGGCGAGCTGTGGGGCGCCAGCATCGATCCAGAAAATCCCCAGCCTGTCCGCTGGTATTTTCTAGCCGGGGGCACCGGGAAATACGGCGACGCTCGCGGTCTGGCCAGCGACGTATTTACCAACATTATTGCTGACCCTAGCGAACCAGGCCGCGTTTATATCAGTACGCGGGGCCAAGGCATCTATGTCATTCCTGATATTGCCTATCTGTACGACGCGCGCTTAAATGACCTATCGCTCGACTTTTACCCGCGCCTGCCCGATAGCCCCAGCGCCAACGAATATGAAGGTTCTATGGTGCTCGATCCTAACGACAGCAGCGTGCTCTACGTTGCAGATGGCAATACCCTGTACAAGGGCATTCGCGATGACAGTAGCAGCCCGCGTCTGCAAGAGCAGCGCTGGACATGGACGCCGATTCTCTCTTCAGAGGGGCTAATGACATTTGATGCTTGGAGCCAAGGTGGGGAAACAGTGATTGCGGCGGCTACGCGAAAGGGCGATCGCTCAGCGCTACAGTTCTCCGCTAACGCTGGCAATAGCTGGCAGCGGTTGGTTGGGGTAGACGAGTTAACCGCACAGCGCGAGCCCTTATTCGACTTCAGTGAATCCAACCCGATTATTTTTGCCGTTGCTGGCCGCGGCGATCGCATTTACCTCAGCGTGCAGATGCAAGCGCCCAACAACCTGGGCCACGGCATATATGAAGTTACATTAGCGAAAGACCGCCTAGACAATATTCGTGATGTGACCAGCAACCTGCTGTTTCCCAAGTCATTTCGCACTAAGATCATTACCGACCCGGTGACGGAACAAACCCACCTTTACCTGGCCTCTTGGGGCGGCGGTACATGGCGACTGCCGCTGGACGCCGCGCCGTAATTTTCTCCAATACGACTACTCATATGAGCGCTTCAGAAAAACCAACCCTCACTTACTGGCACGTTTGGACGGACGACGACGGTGTTAGCCATCAAACCCAGTGTGAACTCACTAGCTTTGTGAGTGAAAGCATGGGGGGCGATGCCGCCAAGCAGTGGAACAATCGACTGATGAGCGGAGATGTGGAAGTGCTGTTTGCCACCTTGCCGGTCGGATGGATTGGGGACTGGCACGAGAATCCTCGCCCCCAGTGGATTGTGCCGATTACCGGGACTTGGTTTGTGGAAACGATGGACGGTGTGCGAGTAGAGATGGGGCCAGGGGAGGTTTCGTTTGGTGCGGATCAAAACACCGTTGCTGATGCCGAAGGCCGGAAAGGTCATGTGTCTGGATGCGTAGGGGATGAACCTGCCAAGATGATGGTCATCCAACTAAAAGGGGATGACTATCTGGCCGCAAAACCAGGTGATTTGGAATAATCAAAAATGAATTATCCCTCTATGTTTTTATCCACGTGTAGTGTTCATGCTGAACATATGGTTTCAATGCACGCTAGTTGTGGTCAACTATTACTTATATAGGCTATAAACTATGTGCAATATTAGTCCTAATAAATAAGGAGCTAAACAATGACAGAGCCAAGAAAAGTTGTTGACGCAAGGAAAGATGAGGAAGGAAACATTTCACACGTGAAACTAAATGGGAACCAAAATTTTACATCTGTAGAGAAAGCTATAGAAATGGCTGATCAAGGAAAGATCTCAAATGCACACTCGGTACATGAAAAAAATGGTTCTTCATACCTGAGAACAAACCCTGATGGCAAAGCATCTAATAATTTAGACACTATGGCTGATAGCTAATTATGTAAACTGAGAGAAGCAGAGCCTACATATATTCCTGAGGTTCTGCTTCGTCAACAATGCCCTTATCTGTTAGATGAAAACAAACACCGAAGAGCTAGATTCTGCTACTGTCGACCGTGTCATTGAAATGGCCTGGGAAGATCGCACGCCGTTTGAGGTAATTGAAGAACAGTTTGGGCTGAAGGAAAAGGACGTGATTGCCGTGATGAAGCGCTACATGAAGCGCTCAAGCTTTAAGATGTGGCGTAAACGAGTGACCGCACGGAAAACGAAGCACGCCAAAAAAAGAGCGTTTGACGTTGGGCGCTTTCGATCTAGCAATCAGAAGAACTATTGATTTGTTGACATAGCGTGTACCGCAGACGCTGCGAGAGAGCAAAGTCTGCGGTATGTGTGCGTCGCTTGGCTCACCGTCGAGAGATATAGCAAAGTGCGGATGCATGCGCACTTTGCTAGTTGAGTGAGCTGTTGTCGTCTAAGACTTCTAGCAATCATGAGTGTCCTAACTCACTCGACAGAAGCAATAGCTCCGTGTTTTAAAAAGCCAAAAGCCCCAGGCAATTTTGACCTGGGGCTTTTAGCAAAATAGCGAAATGTTTCTGTGACTTAAGCCTGACGTGAGTAATACTCCACCACCAACAGTTCGTTGACGTTGAGAGCAACCCATTCACGCTCAATAATGCCGTTCACTTTCGCTTCTAGCTTACTCTTGTCAAAATCCAAGTGCGTGGGGATGTTAGCTAAACCTGGAAACTCCAAGTTCGCTTCCACCAGCTTCTTAGAAGCATCCTTACCGCGTACCCCAATTACATCACCAGGACGACACTGATAGCTAGGAATACTAACCACACGGCCATTAACCGTGATGTGACCGTGATTGACAACCTGACGGGCAGAGGGAATGGTTGGCCCAAAGCCCAAACGGAAACAGGTATTATCCAACCGCATTTCCAGCTGTTGCAAAATCACTTGACCTGTAGAACCTCCGGCTCTACGTGCTTTTTTCACGTAGCGGAGGAGCTGGCGCTCGGTAACACCATAGTTGTAACGAAGCTTTTGCTTCTCTTCTAGGCGGATGGCATACTCAGACTTCTTTTTCCGAGCTTGGCCATGTTGCCCAGGGGGATACGCTTTCCGAGCCGATTTGCGGGTTAAACCCGGCAGGTCGCCTAAGCGGCGTACCACTCTTAGGCGAGGACCTCTATATCGAGACATTTTTTCTCCAAATAACTTCTTTGCAGACTCAATAGTATACCGCAAGGCGGTCTATGCAAGCTTGAGCTTTTGCACGGGTGGCTGAGCCTGCTGTTTCTTCAGGCGAACAGCTTGCTGGAGCAGTTGCCATGCGTTAAGAGAAAAAGCGGAAGGTAAGCCTAGACTCAGGCTTACGGCAGGCCGCTTTTGCTTAAGGGCGACAATTGCCCAGTGCAGATGCAAATACTTATTAATAGTGGACAGTTTGGGGAGCTTAGACTGGTGAGCGGTATCTACACGGGCATAGATACGCTCTTTCATCAGCATGTTGTTGGCCAGACGCTGTTGGAAAGAAGTTTTTTGCTCGTAGCTACCCGGCCAAACCGTGCGATAGGCCAAACACTGGTTAATGAACAAAGCGTCGCCATGTTCTGCAACTCGAATCCAGGAGTCTATATCATCGCAGCTGGTCGTCATCGATGTATCCCAGCCCCCGGACGTTAAAAAGGCATCGCGCCGGACGGCCACCTGCACCGGGGTACCAAAGGGAACGGCTTCGAGCAGCATGCCGTAGTGGACGTCTGATTGGGGAATGTAGAAGGCGTTGCCGGGGCCGGTTTTAGGCGTTCGGCTGAGTTCCGTGCCATGGGCATCCACTTGGGCCGCCTGACACGAGCAGATAGCGGCCTGAGGACACAGCGCTATGGCTTTTGCCATGACTTCTAGACAGTTGGGCTCTAAATAGTCGTCATCATCAACGAGTTTTATCCAATCGCCTGTTGCAGCCTCTACCCCAGCGTTTACTGACCCTGCGTGATTTATATTGCTAGCGTTGCGTACATACACTACCGCGTCACCTAAAGACTTTACATAGGCTTCGGTGCCATCGGTCGAGGCATCATCTACCACCACCACTTCGCAAGGAAGGGTCTGCTCGAGGGCAGTGCGGATGGCACGTTTGAGTAACTCGAGGCGGTTGTAGGTCGTAATGACCACGCTGAAAGAGGTATCAACCATGTTTTAGATGTTTAACGTTGTCTCCAGATCAGGATGCCCGTTCATCGCAGACACTTTGTTGAGATCGAGGATATTCGCTACGCGATTTCTCGGAATTTTTACGATAAGTTCATGGAGATAGGGTGCTGTGAGTTTTTTTGGCGGTCACTTTTGGGATCAGAAGGTTACACTAAGCGGAGACTAGAACACAGTTGCGTCGAAACGAGCCCTTGCATCCCCAGTGCAATATCTTCAACTCAGTATCTTCAGTTCAATATCTTCAGTTCAATGACCCATTCCCAACCTTCTGAGCTTGCTGCTAATTACACAGTTAAGGACGTCGTTGAAAACGGCGAGAGTAGCCTAGCGCGCAGTGCTGCTAACGCCCCACTGAAGTCACGCCTAACCGCTAAGCTAGGCGCACTTTCTGCGAGCACACTGGCAATGACGCTTTTGTTCAGTTCGGGGTTGGTCGCTGGCAGGTCATCTGCGATCGCTCAAACCGTAGCACCACCGGCCACCACTGAGCTAGAAGCCCAAGCCCCCCCACAGCCTGCGGCTCCAAACGCAGCAGACGCGGCAGATACCCAAACACCTGCCACAGAAGACGCAACTGAAGAAGACACAGCGGAACCTGAAGAAGAATTTACCTACAGTTGGCTGCTGGAAAGAATTGAGAATGGCGAGGTTAGAGAAGTCACGCTCGATCAGGTCAACGGCATTGCCAGTGTGGCCCTAAAGGCGGATGGGGAAGATACAGAGCCCCGCGATGTTAAAGTTTTTGCCAATGATAAAAATTTGGCACTGCAGGAGACGCTGCAGGCCAACAACATTGACTGGAAAGTAGAGCAAGCTGCAGATAACAGTGCGCTTATTTCCTTTGCGACAACGGCCTTTATTGGCATGCTGGTGATTTTTGCCATGCTGATGTTGCTGCGGCGTTCGGCAGCTTCTGGTGGTGGTGCAATGAGCTTTGGCAAGTCTAAGGCGCGCTTCCAGATGGAAGCGAAAACCGGCGTCATGTTTGAAGATGTCGCAGGTATCAATGAGGCGAAGGAAGAACTTCAAGAGGTGGTTACCTTCTTGAAGAATCCTGAGCGCTTTACAGCAATTGGAGCCCGCATCCCTAAAGGTGTTTTGCTAGTTGGCCCGCCGGGTACGGGTAAAACTTTGCTGGCAAAGGCGATCGCAGGTGAAGCCGGCACACCTTTCTTCAGCATTTCCGGCTCAGAATTCGTTGAAATGTTTGTTGGCGTCGGGGCCTCTCGCGTTCGCGATTTATTCAAAAAAGCCAAAGAAAGTGCGCCTTGCATCGTATTTATCGATGAGATTGATGCGGTAGGCCGCCAGCGCGGTACCGGCATCGGCGGTGGTAATGATGAGCGTGAGCAAACCCTAAACCAGTTGCTGACTGAAATGGATGGCTTTGAAGGGAACAGTGGCATCATCGTGATTGCTGCGACGAACCGTCCCGATGTTCTGGATTCTGCACTGTTGCGTCCAGGGCGCTTTGATCGTCAGGTAACCGTTGATTTGCCCGGATACAATGGCCGCTTGGGCATTTTGCAGGTTCATGCCCGCGATAAAAAGATTTCAGAAGAAGTGAAGATGGAGGCTATAGCCCGTCGCACCCCAGGCTTTTCGGGAGCTCAGCTCGCTAACCTCCTCAACGAAGCCGCTATTCTGACTGCACGTCGCCGTAAAGATGCGGTCACCATGCTAGAGGTTAACGATGCCATTGATCGGCTCACTATGGGGCTAAGCCTAACACCGCTGCTGGACAGTAAAAAGAAGCGGCTAGTGGCTTATCACGAAGTGGGTCATGCGCTGACGGCGACGCTATGCAAACATTCCAATCCGCTTAATAAGGTCACCATTATTCCGCGATCTGGCGGTGTGGGCGGTTTCGCAAGTTTCTTGCCTAAAGAAGAACAAGTGGATGATGGTTTGGTTTCCTATGGCGAAATTGTTGATCAGCTGGTGGTTGCGCTCGGCGGACGCGCTGCCGAAGAGGTCATCTTCGGGCACGATGAAGTGACCATTGGTGCCAGCAGCGATATTCAGCAGGTGAGCCGAATTGCCAGACAGATGGTGACTCGATTCGGCATGTCTGAGCTAGGTTCGTTTGCGCTAGAAAGTGAGAATTCGCAGCCGTTCTTGGGGCAAGGCAATCTGATGGGGGGCGGTCACGAATATTCTGATGAGATGGCTGAGAAAATTGACCAGAAGGTGCGGGCGATCGCACAAGAAAGCCTAGATAAAGCCATTGACATTATCAAGAACAATCGCCCGCTAGTTGATCGCCTGGTGGATACGCTGATTGAAAAAGAGACTATAGATGGCGAAGAGTTTCGCGACATCGTTAGCGAGTATACGCAGCTTCCCGAAAAGACTATCGTAAAGACCAGCTAACAGCTGTCCTAACTAACTCGACACCAGTTCTTCGATGGCCGAGGGTTCTGTTGGTAAATCACGGCTGAGCACTTCACTACCGTGCTCTGTAATCAGAATATCGTCTTCGATACGGATGCCGCGCACGTCACTAAACTGTTCTAGGCGTTCCCAGTTCACAATGCTGGCATAGCGATCGCGATTCTTACGGCTATTCAAAATAGCTGGCACCTGATAAAAACCTGGCTCAATTGTTACAACCATACCCGCCTGCAAAGGACGGTTGAGCCGAAGAAAGGAGAGGCCAAAGCGATCGCTCCTCGTTCGGCCTTCAGCATACCCTGCTAAATCACCTAAATCTTCCATATCATGGACATCTAGCCCCATCAGATGCCCAACCCCATGCGGGAAGAACAACGCATGGGCATCTTGTGCTACCAAATCTTCTGGATCACCGCGTAAAATGCCCAGCTCTACTAGTCCCGCTGCGAGAATTTGGCAGGCTACGAGATGAATAAACTGATATTCGACGCCCGCTTGAGACTTCTCAATACAAAAGTCGTGAGCAGCCAGCACAATGTCGTAAAGGTCTCTTTGGGTAGAAGAAAACTTACCGCTGATGGGCCAAGTGCGGGTAATATCTGCGGCCCACCCATCATTGGTTTCTGCGCCCACATCAGCGAGGAGCAGATCACCGACTGAAAGAGTGTTGTGGTAGTGGTGATTGTGAAGTACTTCACCTGCGACAGTAACAATGCTGCCATAAGCGCACGTTATGTTGTGAGCAGTGATGATGCTTTCCATCTCAGCGCGAATCTGCGCTTCGGTTTTAGTCGGGATAATGACGCGGCCCTTAATATCTGATGAACTGGGTGGAATAAAAGATGCCGCCATTCCTGCTTTGTGGGCTTCAGCAGTGACCGCGATCGCCATTCGAATAGAGCCTAGCGCAGCGTCATCTTGAATCATTCGCAACTGAACAAGCGCCTTCTCAAAATCTCGGTTTCCCTGAGGTCGATGACGAGGGATAACAATGCCACGCTGAAGCATGGCCCGATGTAGAGACTGCACTGTTTCATCCTGCTCACCTAAGGTAGCGGCACCCAGGGCCCGATTGGCTAGTTCACTCAGCGGATAGGCGGCATCAGCGCCAATGTGTTCAGCAATCTCTTCGCGGCTGGGGGTAGAACCATGCCAAAGCGCCTCTTCAGGCGTTGTATCGTCTTTAAACAAGATGAGCTGATCGTTTTCGATGCGAACAGCGGCATTTTCTAAAGGCAATCCGGTGAAATACAGAAAATGGCTGCTAGCCCGGTAAGGGTAGATATTGGCAGCGAAATTACGAGCTTTAGCCGTACCAGACCAAAGCAAAATAGGAAAGTCGATGAGCTGAGCAAGGCGCTGACGACGAGCCAGAAGCGTATCGGCAAGGGCAGGTGCAAGCCGTAAAACGGCTGACTGCGCATTACGAACAGAATGATGTTGAGGGCTGAATGCGTGTAAGGAACTGAGTGAATGCATGAGAAGCCAAAAAATTAAGGCGTGAACAAGATGTGACCGGGGGTGTGACTATACAATCATTTTCATTGTTTCTTATTTTCTCTGGTATGTTCACAGCGGCTGAGGCAGAACGCTTAATCTTTACGTTGGTCACATCTGTCCAGGAGACGGAAATGCTTGAGCTGATGGGAGCTAAGCACGATTTAATGGCACGCGTGTTGGCTGCACCTGTGCGCAGCAAGCTGGATTTTCCGCACTGGGATAATTCGGCAATGGACGGCTACGCAGTGCGAGCGGCGGATATGAAACAACTCCCTGTAACGCTAGAAATCATTGAAGAAATTCCGGCAGGGAAGCGACCACAAAAAACGGTGAACTCGGGGCAAGCGGCACGGATTTTCACCGGCGCGATGATGCCTGAAGGCGCCGACACTGTGGTGATGCAAGAGGAGACAACCTGTGATGGGAATGAGGTGAAACTCTTAAACCGTACTGAAAAAAGGGTCGAACAAAAGATTGAACCCGGTACTTTTGTTCGTAAGCGAGGAAGCTTTTCTAAGGTTGGAGACATCTTGCTGCCCGCTGGACGGTCGCTCACACCTGCAGAGATTGCCCTGATTGCGGCCGCACAACAAACGCAAGTGAGGGTGTATCGGCGCCCAAAAGTCGCGATTCTTTCAACCGGGAACGAATTGGCACAGGCGAACGAACCGCTAAACCCAGGGCAAATTGTCGATTCTAATCAGTACGCGCTGAGCGCGTTAGTGGCCCAAACAGGTGCCATTCCCATCCCATTGGGCATCGTCAAAGATGATCGAGAGGCGGTAAAAGCGGCGATTGCCTCAGCGCTATCTCAAGCCGATATGGTGATTTCTACAGGGGGGGTCTCTGTTGGTGACTACGACTATGTAGACGATATTTTGGCTGAGTTGGGTGCGACGCTGCACATTCGCTCAGTGGCTGTAAAACCAGGCAAACCGCTGACGGTGGCCACCATAGATAGCGCGAATGCAGATAGCGCGAATGCAGATAGCGCGAAAGATAGCGCAAACGGGAGCGCAAACGGGAGCGTACAGAGTAGACAGGTTTACTTTGGGTTGCCCGGGAATCCGGCATCAGCCATGGTAGGGTTTTGGCGATTTGTAGCCCCCGCGATCGCCAAGCTATCTGGTCGCCTAGAAAGTGATTGGGGGCCTACGTTGGTTTGGGCTGAAGCAACTAGCGAGCTGAACGCGGGGGGTAGGCGAGAAACGTACCTGTGGGGGCAGCTACAGGCAGGCAAAGATGGCTACCAGTTTGGACGAGCAGCCGGAAGCCATAGCTCAGGAAATCTGGTGAATTTAGCGAATACAAGTGGGTTGGGTATTGTCCCACAAGGGGAAACCTCAATTGCGATCGGTCAACGGGTACGGGTGCTCGCCATTCGGTAGGGAATTCGTATCTAGATCAGACGCAAGCAAAATATCAGCTCTATTGCATCTGCCAAGTTAGTTAGGACATTAGTAATCGCTAGAAACCTCGCGTTAGCCGAGCAGTAGCGGGTTGGTCTGGTAATATCTATCAATTGTTACAATCAAAGAAGTTATTTACTTTGGGCTACCTGAGTGTGAATAACGCGCAGCCGTAAGAATGAGCGATCGCTAGGACAGCTATGGCATCGAAACACAACGCTGATAACAGCGCTTCTCCCAAACGTTCCTCACCTGCGCCCACTAATTTTCCCTATACGCAGCAAGGTAACGGGACATCCCGAAAGCCTGTTCGCTCCATCCGTAAATCAGCTCGAAGCTCACAACCGCCTACCACTACTGCAAATCCGAACGCGTTACCAAGCAAACGCCCATCTCCAACAGCTTCTGCTCAAGCGACGTCTCAAATGGCTTCTGCGCCAACAGCGTCTGCTAGCACACACCATGAACCGTCTCAAAACAAGGTAGTGAACAATAAGGTAATAACCTATTTACTCGGTATGCGCTGGCTAAGAAGCTGGCCACTGTTCGTTATCATCATTTTTGGGGTCGTCGGTACGGCTGGAACAACGGCGGTGGTGAGCTTATTTCGGATTCCGAGCCTGCCAAACTGCCGAGCTGTTTTTTGGCCAACAGCATCGGCCTCTTTGCGGCTGCAATGCGCTGAGACCTATGCTGCACAAGGCGATGTTCAGAACTTATTAGCGGCAATTGCGCTAGTGGATAAGCTGCCTACAGACCATCCCCTACGCAGCGATATCATTGATGACCGCATCGAAGACTGGGCTAATCAAGTTTTAGATTTAGCCGAAAAGTCTTTTGAAGCAGGCGATTTGGAGCTAGCGATCGCATCTGCTAGAAAGGTCCCTGCGCGAACAGCCGCAGCCGCAGTTGTCGAAGAGAGAATTG
The DNA here is from genome assembly GCA_039025345.1 of Cyanobacteria bacterium P01_D01_bin.105. Classification (GTDB taxonomy): domain Bacteria; phylum Cyanobacteriota; class Cyanobacteriia; order Phormidesmidales; family Phormidesmidaceae; genus Phormidesmis. The sequence continues at coordinate 35,347 of JBCCOO010000048.1, forward strand.
AGCGCTGGCAAAAGATTTGGAAAGAAGGGAGCGATGCCTTCAATGCGGCGATGACAAAGCTAAAAGAGAAAAACTTTCAGTCTGCTTTTAGCCTCTCGGTCAAGCTGTTGGATGTACCCAATGAGTTTTGGGCAACGGTGAAATATAACGAGCTGACCCAAATGATTGGGATAGCACGAGACGATAGTCGCAAAATGTCCGAGGCCTTAGGACTCGCAAAAGCCGGCACTGTAAAAGGCTTTACCGAAGCGCTAAAACGACTAGATGACATTGATGAAGAGAGCGTTTTTTACGCAGAAGCGCAGGGGCAAAGGAAGGACGTTGCCACCAAAATGCTGGTGCTAGGCGAAAAATTATTGGCTAGCCAAAAGATTTTAGATGCGCGGACGGTACTGGCAGCCATTCCTCGAGATCTTGGGTTTGAGAGAGAAATTGAAGACTTTCAGATATTTGTAACCGCTTATCAGCAAGCCTGGACAGGGACAGTGGGCGGTTTGCAAAACGCGATCAGGCAGATGAAAGCACTCGATAGCAATCGACCACGCTATGGCAAGGGGCAGCAGCTGATAGCTCAGTGGAATAGAGAAATACAAAACCTCGCTTTGCTGACCCAGGCAAAAGAGAGAGCTGTTAGGGGAAGCACCGCAGACCTAGCAGCCGCCATCAATGTGGCTCAGCGGGTACCGCGCAATTCACCCCAGTGGTCAGATGCATCTGATCAAATTGATCAGTGGCGCACACGGGTGGAAACGGTGCAGGATCGGCCAATTTTAGAACGCGCAGATCAGCTGGCTGCATCGGGAAGCACAGACGGACTTCGGGCGGCGATCCAAGAGGCCCGCAAGATTTCGGCTGAGCGGACGCTGGGCAAAGAAGCGGATCAGCGGATTGAAACTTGGACAGGGCGCATTCAGCGAATTGAAGATCAGCCAGTGATAACTCAGGCACGACAACGGGCACAAGCCGGTGATTTGGCAGGGGCGATCGCGATTGCTAGACAGATCGGTGAAGGTCGAGCACTGTACGATGATGCTCAGTCAGATATTGCCGGATGGCAAGCCCAAGAAGACGGTAGGTTGCGCCTTGACGAGGCTGTAAAAGCAGCCGCCCAAGGAGATGCGGACTCATTGGCCAATGCGATTGAAATTGCGCAGCGAGTGCCGACCCAGAGCAGTAGCCGGAGGCAAGCCAATGACCAAATTAACCGTTGGAGCTGGGATTTGTTGCGACAGGCAGAGTCTACAGCAGGGCGGAATGTGGAAAGTGCGATCGCCTTGGCCAGTCGTATTCCAGCTCAAACTGAAGCCTACGAAGCAGCCCAGGTAAGAATTAGCAACTGGCAAGAGACATTACGTTTGATAGAAGAAACCCGTCGCCCAGCACCACGAATACCGGCTTCTAGTGTCGATGGGAACGGCTTTCCGACTAACTTAGAACTAAACTCTCCTGGAGAATAGCGATTTCACTCAACTAGCAAAGTGCGGATGCATCCGCACTTTGCTAGTTGAGTGAGCTGTTGTCGTATAAGACTTCTAGCGATCATTAGTGTCTTAACTCACTCGACAGAAGCAATAAATCACCATTCTTCTATAGTCATAGGCATGTTCTATCTCATAGATTACAACTATCTACCCTATGACTGCTTTATCTGTTCAGCGGCTTGGTGCGCGGCTTGCTCTGCTCGCTTCAGCGCGTTAAACAGAGTTGTTCTCATGGAGACGGCGATGTCTTCAACGGTTTGTCTAGCAATTTGATACGGATATTCAACTAGCTTTGGGAGACTATCTGTCGATGGAATACTCTCTTTCAGCCGTACGGCACGTCTTCTGATAGCGGCGCTGGCTTCGGTTGGTTGAATACTTATTAGTGAGCGATGAGGTTGTTGCTCTTTGGGAAATGGGAAAGAAAACTTATATCCTTTGAAAGGATTTTTCCCTTTCAAAGGATTCGGTTGCTCTCGTGCAGCTGCAATAACTTCGTAGGGATTTCGTCTTTCGTTCGAGGGATGCTGAAACTTTTGACGAATAAGTTGTATGACAGTCTCTCTCGGAAGAGGATCGCTCTGAATATTAGAACTGCGATCAGTTGTTAATTTTCTACCCTTAAACGGTCGAAAACTGAAAAAAGCTGACTCCGCTTCCGCTTCTGGCTCAGAGTCTACTGGCAAACCTCGTTTTTCTGGCACCTGGTTTTCTGATATCTGGCTTTCCGGTATCTGGTTTTCTGGCGCCTGGTTTTCTGGCACCTGGTTTTCTGGAATCTGATTGTTTAATTCCTGTAGCTGAATAGCTTGATGAGACCTAAGTTTGATCAAGTGCTCCTTATAGGAACTGACTCCACGTGAATCAATAACACTCGCACGGAAGTGGATAGGGTTAGCCAAGGTAGGGAGAGCAGGAAAAATAATGGCTAGAAGTGCGATCGCACACAAAACTAAAAAACGAGCTTTCATCATTATTACGGAGTCACCTGACTATCATACCGTGGACGAAAGCTGCCCGTAGCCTATGGCGTAGCACCTTACAGTCCAGTGCTCGCTAATGTGATCAGGGTGATTCCGAGCCATTATCAGCCTCAGCAAAAACTAGTTCGTTCCACTGGACTAACTCCATCCATCAGCTGGTTTCACAGATATATTTCCGATAGCTAGCTGACTTCAACATCAATAACAGATGCATCTTCAGTATCTACAGAGCTATTTGCCACATCTTCGCCTTTGTTCCTCTTTAAGTAATCCATAGCGAGAGAAGACAGCTCAGTCACTAACAACGTTGCCAAAATACCGTCATCCAGCCAGCCGATAATTGGAAAAATATCGGGAGAGATGTCAATAGGGCTGACTAGGTAAAACGCTGTGCCGAGGATAATGGCCCAACGCCACTTAGGATGGCGCAACGCGCCACGGTACCAGCTGTAGAAAGATTCGATTAGGTTATTGTTGTCCATGAGGGCTTGTCCTGAGAGGTTGATATTAACAGTGGTGAGCATACTGTGTGACCTCGCAGAGCAAACCGCGTGAGTCACTTAATCCTTGCATTCAATATCGCAAGTGTGACGGCAATAAACGAGTGTAGATATCCCTCCATCGCGTTATCCGCAGTGTAACTGCCAATGCATAAAACAAAGTGTCAAAAGCTATGCCTGAGAATCTGTCTGGAGTATCCGGCAGATTGCTATTATGATGGCTAGTTTTAAGCGTAGCTTGGGTGAGCGTGTCTTTGATGTTGGTCTGTATGCAGATGCTTGGGAAGGAAACTATAGGGAGTAACGCTTTCAGCTCTTTATATCCTTTAATTTCAGATGTATTAAGGCTAAATTCTGAAATTTTCCAATCTATCCCGACACTGTCCTACAGTCTGCTCGCGGCGATGCTAATCGTTTTCGTAGCAGGCTTTTTCCAATCCCTAAGCCAAATCGTAGTGCTGTTTATCAATCAGGTGCGCCCTTCGCGATTTGTATTAAGCCTATTGATTTCGGCCTTGTTTTTTGTAGTGGGCTATGGCTTTTGGGCGATGAGTACTTGGGCAATTTTGACCCTCATGTTCGATGCGCCGCTTTCGTTCTTAGAAATGCTACGAACCCTAGGCTTTAGCTATGCGCCGCTGGCTGTGTTTGGGGTGTTTGTCATGCTGCCTTATTTTGGGGGTGGCGTGTTTGTAGTGCTCTCTATCTGGACGCTGTTGGCGGTAGTCGTGGGGATAGAGAGCCTTACAGCCATGAGTCGCTGGGATGCATTTGCAAGTGCAGCGTTAGGCTGGGTGGTGCTTCAGCTATTACAAAAGACAGTAGGTCAACCGATTGCTTCACTGGGCCAGTGGATTACGAACTGGGCAGCCGGTGAAGAACTCATTACGAATCGGCTGCGGTTAGCACAAGAATTATATGCGGGGTTGCGTTGGCAAAGCCCCTCTGAGAGAGCATCGCAGAGACCTTCTGTAAATCGCATGCGTTTGGGCCAGAGGGACTTTGACCAGAAGAACACCTGGAGGAAACCCCCAAAAGATAGTCATCGAAGCCGCAGCACACACCGGTCTCACCCTAGCCTTTCACAGGCTATTCTCTCTCAGTCTTTGCAAGATGCACGAGAGAGACTCCGAGCCGAAAACAGAGAGCATGACCGATGAGTAGGGGATGGAATTATCGCCTTTTTCAGGCTAGTGTAGCTGTTCTATTGGCAGTGATCGGTATCGTGCTGCTATCACCCATGAACGAGCAGTGGCTGAACTGGTATTTACGCCTTAACAACAGACTGCTTAATCTGGTGATTGATCTTGTTCGGGTGGGCGTGATTGCGCTACTGTTGTCGGGGTTACTTTCTCCTTTTGAGGCGCTAGGTTGGTGGGCTGGCTGGTATGGCGATGGCATCGAAACCCACATCACTTATAAGCTACCTGCGTCTCTATCAGTAGATTCAGCTGGAGAAACAACTGCAGAAGCAGCGCAGCAGGACGCACATACGGGAAATCGGGTTGTTCCCTGCCGCTACGTGATTTATTTGGATGGTATTTCTCAGAGCTGTGCAAATTATCCTCAGCGAGTGCAGAACTTTTTGGACACGCTAGAAGCGAACTTGCCGCCCGACACGGTCTTTATTCAAGACATCATGGCATACTCAGCGCTGAATTTGCCGCTAACGGCCGAGCGCCCGTTTTCATCTTTTTGGCGCTGGGTTGATCGGGTTGAAACTTGGAATCCGAACAGTCCGCTGGATATTTTGGTGAACTTGCGCAACACATTTCAGGTGGCGGTTTCAACAGATAATCGCTACGGGCCTGTGTTTAACCGAGGCACGGCGCAGGTTATTTTGAACAGTTTGCGTCAGCGGGGGTATCGACCTGGAACGCCCATCACGCTACTGGGCTACAGCGGCGGGGCGCAGGTGGCAATGGGCGCTGTGACCTATCTGAAGTATGCGTTGGATGTGCCGATTGAGGTTATTTCGATTGCGGGGGTCATGAGTGGTAACAACGGCATCGCAATGATTGACCGGCTTTATCATTTAAAGGGCGATCGCGATTTGCTTGCTCAAGTTGGGGCGATTATGTTTCCTAAGCGCTGGCCCCTTTTGCTTTGGACGAGCTGGAACCAAGCAAAGCGAGAGGGCAGGGTGCGCTTTGTTTCGTTGGGGCCAGTGACCCATAATGGCGCGACTGGCCCCATTGACCCGGTGGCGCAGTTGCCCAATGGACAAAGTCACCTAAACCAAACGCTAAAGATTGTTATGGCGATTTTATCAAAGCCACAGGCAATCTCTTAAAACCTTGACTTAAAGCCTCAATCCTTCATCCAGCTTACCGGCGAATCACGCTACGACAAATCGGCAATCAAGCGACTGAAGAGAGTTTTTAGCTTTGATTGGGCTTCTATAAATATGGGACTTTGGTGAACGATTGAGTAATCTGGGATGGGAATCGGCGCGGGTGGCTCTGTTGGTTTATGTTGTCTCGATTGTTGTTTGTCTTTGTTGGATATTGTTGTTCGTGATGAGGGCGCTGGGTCAGTTTGCGTTGGGCTAGTCTGAGCTGATACAGTTTGCGCTGAGAGTAAGTGGGCTGGCATATAGGTGGGATAGCGAAGTTCGATTTGAAGCGCTTCTACGTTTGGCTGGTGGCCATAGTGACGAGTAATGTGCCCGCCGCTGAAAACCTTGTTTTTCACAACGCCATAGCCGCTTTGGCTGAAGCGCTCTGCAACCGCATTAATCAACTGCTCTGAACAAGTCGTGCCATTGGCGTCACCCAGACAAACGTCATCTGTAATCAGACCCATGAAGCTGTGTAAATCTAGGAGGTAAACCTTGCCGTGCTGGGCGATCGCGTTGTTGAGTAGCCGCGTCAGCTCCTGGTGATATGGCTTGTAGTATTGGTCGATGCGCGATCGCACCTGCATCCTACTAGTGCTCTGTCCAGCTTAGGAATTAGGATATAGAGATTTCAGTTTTATCCGAGCATCGTCGGTCTTGAACTGCCAGTTGACTGGACGCTGATGGTGATTGGTCGCGAGTGTCCAAGCTTGGAGCTGTTTCTGAACCG
>JBCCOO010000049.1:0-41373 GCA_039025345.1 Cyanobacteria bacterium P01_D01_bin.105
TGTAGAGCATATCTTCAACCCATTTTTTACCACCAAGGCCGTTGGTAAAGGCACAGGACTGGGCCTTTCGATTAGCTATCAGATTATTACTGAAAAGCATAATGGCAAACTCTATTGCCACTCTTCTGCAGCGCAAGGGACGGAATTTGTGATTGAAATTCCCATAGAACAGAATGCTGTCTCTACCAATGACGGCTCTACCAATGACGGCTCCAGCAGTGTTGAATAACACCTGCAAAATAGTGCCTTTATAAATAAGGCCTTCATTTTATAAATAAGGCCTTCATATAGATGAGCGATGACGATTGGCCTCGGCGACTGCCTAAAACACAGCAATTCCCGTCCATTGCTATACTGAGAAGCTGCACCAGTCCCAATGCTAACCTTGTGCCCGCAGCCCTCTTGTTTATATGCAGCCAACCGATCCTGATAAGTTCACCGCCAAAGCCTGGGATGCCATTGTAGAAGCCCAGGATGTTGCTCGCCGGTTTCGGCAGCAGTACTTAGAAGTAGAGCACGTGACGCTGGCAGCGCTAGAGCAGTCGGGGCTTGCCGATGAAATTTTGGCGAAGGCGGGGCTATCGCCGGAGCTGATTTTGCAAGAGCTGGAGGTGTTTGCCAAGCGACAGGCCAAAGTGCGGGTTGCCGTCGATAACAACCTATATCTAGGTCAGAGCCTGGATCGGATGCTGGACGCAGCAGATGGTGCCAGGCTGAACCTACAGGACGAGCTGATTTCTATAGAGCATTTGATGATCGGCTTTGTGGAGGATGAGCGCATTGGGCGGCGGTTGCTGCGCGGTTTTGATGTGAATACCTCACACATCATGAAGGCGGTGCAGGCTCTACGAGGCGGAGAAGGCGAGGAGTCAGTAGACCAAAGCCCAGAAGATGAGTATCCGGCGCTGCATCAATACGGACGGGATCTAACAGAAGAAGCCAGAGGCGGCAAGCTCGATCCGGTGATTGGGCGCGATGAAGAGATTCGGCGCGTGATTCATGTGCTGTCTCGGCGCACAAAAAATAATCCGGTGGTGATTGGCGAACCCGGAGTCGGTAAAACCGCGATCGCCGAAGCCCTCGCTCAGCGCATTATCAATGGCGATGTGCCCGAATCTCTGAAAAATCGCACGCTGATCTCTTTAGATGTCGGCAGCCTGATTGCCGGCGCCAAGTACCGAGGCGAATTTGAAAATCGACTGCGCTCTGTGCTCAAAGAGGTCACCGATTCTAACGGTCAGGTGGTGCTGTTTATTGATGAGCTGCACACAGTCGTCGGCGCGGGCGCGGGCCAAAACAATGTAGATGCGGGCAATTTGCTCAAGCCAGTACTCGCACGAGGCGGACTGCGCTGCATTGGGGCCAGTACGCTGGATGAATATCGCAAGCACATTGAAAAAGATACGGCCCTAGAGCGCCGCTTTCAGCAGGTGTACGTGGATCAGCCCAGCGTGGAAGATGCCATTTCGATTTTGCGCGGACTCAAAGAGCGCTACGAAGTACACCATGGCGTGAGTATTTTGGACTCGGCGCTGGTGGCCGCCGCCGCCCTGTCAGATCGCTACATCAGCGATCGCTTCCTCCCGGATAAAGCCATCGATTTGATCGATGAAGCCGCCGCCAAGCTCAAAATGGAAATAGACTCCAAACCTGAAGAGTTGGAGATTATAGATCGACGGCTAATGCAGCTAGAGATGGAAAAACTCTCTTTAGAAGGTGAGGAGGAAGCCGGCTCAGCGAACCGCACGTCTCGTCAGCGGCTGGCCAAACTCAAAGAAGAAATTACAGCTCTCTCAAAAGAACAACAAACGCTAGACGCCCAATGGCACACAGAAAAAGCAGCCCTGCTGGCCATTAAAGAATTAAAAGAAGAAGAAGAGCGCACCCGCCTGCGGATGATTCAAGCAGAGCGTGCCAATGACCTGGAACGCGCCGCTCAGCTAAAATATGGCCGCCTAGAAGAAATTCAGCAGGAGCTAGCCGAACACGACGATAAACTGCAAGCCATGCAGTCTCAGGGGCTGACGATGCTTCGCGAGCAGGTAAGCGAAGCAGATATTGCAGAAATTGTGGCCCGGTGGACGGGCATCCCGGTTAACCGACTCATGGCTTCCGAACGGCAAAAGCTGTTGCAGCTAGAGAGCCACCTGCACGAGCGCGTGATTGGCCAATCTGAGGCCGTCACAGCTGTTGCAGCCGCTATTCGCCGCGCCCGCGCTGGCATGAAAGACCCCAGTCGCCCGATTGGCTCATTCCTCTTTATGGGGCCAACCGGTGTGGGTAAAACAGAGCTCGCCCGCGCCCTGGCGGCCTTTTTATTCGATACCGAGGAAGCCCTAGTCCGGCTAGATATGTCGGAATATATGGAGAAGAATTCGGTGTCTCGTTTAGTCGGCGCGCCGCCTGGATATGTCGGCTACGAAGAAGGTGGTCAGCTCTCCGAAGCGGTGCGCCGCCGTCCCTATTCTGTTGTTCTTCTAGATGAAGTCGAAAAAGCCCATGCAGATGTGTTTAACATTCTGTTGCAGGTGCTAGACGATGGCCGTATCACTGATTCACAAGGCCGCACGGTAGATTTTCGCAACACTGTCATTGTCATGACTAGCAACATCGGCAGTGAGCACATTTTAGATGTTTCGGGTGACGATTCTAAATTCAACGAAATGGAAGGTTTGGTGTTGGGTGCATTGCGATCGCACTTCCGCCCCGAATTTCTCAACCGCATTGATGACACCATTCTCTTCCACGCCCTCAGCAAAAAAGAGCTACGCAGCATTATCACCATCCAGCTCAAGCGAATTCACCGCCTACTGGCCGACCAAAAAATCACCCTCAAAATGTCAGAAGCGGCCATCGATCATGTGGCCGAAGCGGGTTATGACCCGACCTATGGTGCGCGTCCGCTTAAGCGTGCTATTCAGCGCGAACTTGAAAATCCGCTGGCCACGCTAATTTTAGAAGAAACCTTTAGTGAAGGGAGCACCGTCAAAATCGGCATGAGTAAGGGCGAGCTCACGTTCAAAATGGTCGCACCGGCCCCGGAAACTGCCCCAGAAATTGCCCCAGAAGCCGCCCCAGAAACGACTAAAACGCAGACAGCGCCTGCCTCAAATGGAACGGTTGCCCCCTCTACGGCGACAGATAATCACACGGTAGTCGAGGCAGCGGCAACCGTCGTAGAAGCTCCGGCGATAGAAGCGGTTGTGACCGAACCACTCCCGGCAGAAGAAGCGCTAACAGAAGAAGCGCTAACAGAAGAAGCGCTAACAGAAGAAGCGCTAACAGAAGAAGCGCTAACAGAAGAAGCGCTAACAGAAGAGTCCCTGACAAAAGAGAATTCCATAGCAGAAGAGGAACCCCTGACTGAAGCGAAATCTCCAGCGGCATAAACGCTGACAGAACCGCTCCCTGAAAAAAATCACCGCCCCAGACCAAATAACCCCAGATGTATAGCGGTTTCTTCAATAGCAGTCTTCTTGAGAGCTTTTTTCTACACCGCCGCTGGCTAGAAGTATTCTGTATTAAGACTGGGGAATGTAAGCATCTTGCAGTAAGCGCCCTGAAAGATAAGCGCCTCAATAAAAGCTATGGTGGGAGCCGAATGAATGTCTACAAAAGACAATAGTTTGCAGGTAGACGATGCTCGGTTTAGTTTTTTTCAGCTGTGGAATATGAATATTGGCTTTTTGGGCATCCAGTTTGGCTGGGGGCTGCAAATGGCAAATATGAGTTCTATTTTTGAGTATTTGGGGGCGAGCGCCCATAGCTTACCGATGTTGTGGCTGGCTGCGCCACTGACAGGGCTGATTGTACAGCCGATTGTTGGCAATTTGAGTGACCATACATGGGGGACGCTGGGCCGGCGGAGACCGTATCTGCTGGGTGGGGCGCTAGCAGCGGCGATCGCCCTCATCTTAATGCCAAGCGTATCCACCCTATGGATGGCGGCGGGCCTGCTGTGGCTACTCGATACCAGTGCCAACGTCAGCATGGTGCCATTCCGCGCCTTTATAGGTGATCTGCTGCCAAAAAAGCAGCGGACTCAAGGGTTTGCCATGCAGAGCGTGATGGTGGGATTGGGGGCGATCGCAGCTTCTAGCATGCCCTGGCTACTCAACCACGCATTGGGTATTCCAGCCGTACCCACCACCAATCACCGCATTCCTCAAACCGTAGAAGTCTCCTTTTACATCGGGGCGGCGTTGTTTTTAGCAACCATGCTCTGGACATCCCTGAGCACTCCCGAATCACCGCCCAAAGACCTGGCTCAGTTTGAGCAGCGGCAGGCAGAACATGGTGGCGTGCTCAACAGCTGGCAAGAAACGATACAGGCACTGCGGCAAATGCCTCCCACGATGCAACAGCTGGCCTGGGTGCAGGTGTTTACCTGGCTAGGCATCTTCTGCTTTTTCCTTTATTTTCCGCCTGCAGTAGCCCGTAATCTGTTCGGCGCAGTGCAAAACGATTCGATCCTCTACAACGCTGGTATCGAATGGGCTGGGCTGTGTTTTGCACTGTTCAATGCGGTGTGTATTCCGTTTTCGCTACTGCTACCCTGGCTGAGTCGGCGCATCAGTCGCAAAATGGTTCATAGCCTATGTCTAGGCTGTGGCGGCGTGAGTTTACTCTCATTATGGTGGATTCATGAGCCCTGGCAGCTACTGCTGCCGATGGTCGGGTTTGGGATAACCTGGGCCAGTGCTCAGGCGATTCCATACGCGATTTTGACCCATGCGATTCCAAACCAGCAGCGAGGGATTTATCAGGGCATTTTCAACTTTTTTATTGTGCTGCCCGAGATTGCGATTTCGCTGTGTTTTGGCTGGGTGATGGAGCACTGGCTACACGATAATCGGCTGATGGCGGTAGTGCTGGGCGGGGCCTTTTTGCTAATCGCAGCGCTGATCATGCCATTTGTGCAAGTCCCTGAGCAGATACCAACTGATTTGGATGGCCAGATAAATGGCCAGATAGAAGACACAACTGGGGATAGTAATGCTGCCGGTGATAGCGCTGTAGGAGAGCCCGTAATCTCATGACGGCTAACAATACATTTCCAACGGTTTCCTTTAAATTAGATCGGCTGACTCAGCTGCTGCTGCTGGCGGTGACGGTTTTGATCTACAGCGTACTGGGAATGGCGATCGCCAATTCGCTCTTTGTCAGCTACGTGGGGGCCAAACATTTACCCCAGGCATTTATCTTAATTGGGCTATGCTCTGTGCCGGCCTATGCGCTGTTTTCGCAGATAGTCGATCGCTATAGCCGCCCACAGCTGTTTCGCTATGTGCTGATCATTTCTATCGGTGCGATTATCGGGTTGCGATTGTTACTCTTGCAAGAGTCTGCCTATGCCTACTACGCCCTCTTAATTGCAATCTTTTTTCAGTGGGACTTTCACAACAATGTGCTGTATCCCAGTCTGTTGACAGACTATTTTACAACGCTAGAGTATAAACGATATGCCCCTTACATTGGCATTTCTCAGGCGGTAGGAACGTTGCTGGGCGGTGGGTTAACGGCGCTGCTATCTCACTATTTTAGAACCCGAGATCTGTTGTATTTTATACCGATAGTGTTTCTGGTTGGATTTGTGCAGCTGGTGTATTTAGAGCGATCGCAGCGCCAAATAAACACAGCTACGGACCAGCCCTCAATCGGCGTTATCGAATCGCTGAAATCCTTCCCTGAGCTGGTAAAACGCTATCCGCTAGCGTTGTTTTTAGCCAGCAGCAGCTTTCTACTGGTGATTATCTACACCAGCTCCGAATTTTTGTGGTTCAGCATTTACGGCAGTCACTTTAGCGACCAGGCCCTGACCGGCTTTTTGGGCCTGATGAGAATTGTGATCAGTTTGATTCAAGTTGCCGTGATTTATGGCGCAACGCGCCCCTTGCTTAAAGGTGTGGGCGTGGCGCAAATGAATCCGGTCTATCCGCTGACTACGCTAGCTAGCTTTGCAGGGTTGCTCTCCCACTTTGGCTTACCTGCGGCGGTGGGCCTACATATCAACGGAGACGCACTCTACAAAGGGATCAATCTGCCGGTTCACCAGCTCAACTACAACGCGATTCCGCGAGAGTTTGTGGGTCGGATTCGCTCGCTGAGCGATGGCCTAATTTATGCGGTGGGTCTGACGCTGGCGGGGACGCTGTTGTGGGCCTGTGAAACGCGGCTAACGCTGGTGCAAATTACCTGGATGGTGTCGGCTCTGACGCTAGTGCTACTGCTGATCAGGCTTCCGATGGGCCGCTTCTATGCCCTGGGCCTAGAAGATATGATTCGCTCTGACAGCTTGGATCTCGATGAGTTTGATCTATATCCGATTCAATTAACGCCACAGTCGGCAACGGCCGTGAAAGAATTGCTGACGGATGGCGATAGGTATAGCAATCTCAAGGGCTTGGAGCTAGCGGCGCGAATGGATCAGCCCGAACAGTTTCTGCCTGAGGTGGAATCGCTCATAACATCGGCGGCGGGCACGGCATCAGATAGCCAAACCTATGCGCAGGCAATCGCACTTTTTAGCCAGCTCTCTCCAGACCTTCAGGCCAACTTTAAAAGCAAGCTAAACGTGCCAGCAATGAGAGCCTTCGCGCTAGAGGTGCTACTGATCAACCGCTATGCTCCCAGCCCTGAAGAAATGAAGGACTGGCTGGGCGAGTCCGGTGAAGAATCCAGTGAAGAAATGCAAACCCTGGGGCGGCTGGCCCCGCTGATGGTAGCGGCCGCCGAAGAGGCGACCGTGAACGATGTTCATGCTATTTGGCCAAACCCGCTGAGCCCAAGCGCGGCCCGCATTATTGCCCGCGTGGTTGCCAATAGCAAAAATCCGCACCTGTCGCGGCTGATTCCTGATGTTGTGCTAACTCAGACCAGCCCAGACATCATTCGCACTGGATTGGAAGCATCGTTGCCGCTCGCCACTTATGGGGATGAGGCCATTGCCGATATGGCCAGCAGCAAGCTTAACCACTACGACCCTTCGGTTAAAATTGCGGCTTTAGATTTGCTGCGAGTGACTTGTTGCGCCCCTTATTTGGACGGGATTGGTCACTGTTTGGGCGATGACGATCCGAGAGTGCGCAATCAGGCGGCTAAAACCCTGTCTGCCTACGGACGCTCGGGCGTAGATTTGGCCAAAGCGAATTTGAGTGATGCTCGCACAGCGGTGGTGAATGCGGCGATTACGGCGATTGGTGGGGTGCGATCGCGCTACGCAGGCAACGTCCTTTTTAACTATCTTGCACCTAGCTACGCACTGCTGGCCGAAACCCGCCGTTGGCAAACTGAAATACCCACGCACGCCCCTAATTGGGAGGCTCTGAAGCTCGCCATCGAAGACTATCACGAGCAACTGATCCAAAAAGTGCTCTACGTGCTCTCGGCGCTGGGCCACGCGCGCACGGTAAACGCGGTCAACCGGCTGCTGGCAACCAACGCTCAAGCCGAGCTGGAAAACGCAATTGAGGTGCTCGCGTCATTAAATCACCGGCGGTTTGTCATCCCGCTGATGCCTTTGTTAGAAGCGTTAGTATCGCCACGGACGGAAAGCTTGACCACCGAGGTGACACCACAGTGGTTAAAAAAGACAGGTTACCGGTTGCTGCTTGAAGCTTTAGAATCAAGTGACCGCTGGATTAAGTCGGGGGCGTTGATTGCGCTGGCCATGGTGCCCGCAACGCTCGTTGATGATCCCGATCCGTTTGTAAAACAGGTGGCCAATCAAATCTTTGAAACAACGTCACCCACCAAAACCGCTATGAACCGATTGTTGTTACTCAAAACAGTCTCTCTTTTCAAGAATCTCTCTTTAGATGAGCTGATACTGATTGATGAGAGTTTAGAACAAACTCAGGTGCTGAGCGGAGCTACTATTTTTACAGAAGGGGAGCTAACGGCCCATTTGTATATCATTGCAGCCGGAGAGGTGCAGCTGGTGAAAGAGATTGATGGCGCGGTGCGATCGCTTAAGCAGCTAGGGAAAGGAAACTATTTTGGGGAAGTGGCGTTGTTTGATGATGCGCCGCTTTGGGATAGCGCGATCGCACAGACAGACTGCACCCTGCTAAAGCTAGAGAAAAATCGTTTCCTGAGCCTGATTACGCAACGGCCCCACATGATTTTAGAGATTTGTCGTTTCTTGAGCCAGCGCCTGAGAGAGACCGATCAATACCGCTCAGAAAACATTCCAAACGTTCGGTAGCCTACTCACAAAAACGGTCAGGCACCTGCCGCTAGGACACTAGCGACACTGCCCTGCGGCAAAGTCTTGCGGGCCTCGGCCTAGCTGACAGCGGAACTGACGGCCCGCTCGCTGAATCGTCCACTGGCCATTTTGCAAAACCATATCAAACCGATGACGAGATCCTGCAACAGAATCGTCTAAAAATCCCCCTTGGTCAAGGGTCACCATGATTCTATTGGGAGATTCTGCGTTGTCAAGAGGGAGCACTTCCACACTAGCGGGTGAGCCTGAGCGTAACGGGGCGATCGCCAACGCCATCTCCACCGGATCGCCGCCCGCCCGATTCTCAGGAGAAATCTGACCCAAAATATCCTCATGGCCAGCCAACGTCGCAGAATTACGCCAAACATTACTCACAATAGAATCAGCTCGCAATAGGTCGGGGCTGCTATCGTTCATTTGGCGCTGCAGCGTCAGTAAAGCAGCATCCTGCTGAGGGAGCCCGCTGTAAAACTTAGCCATATCTAAAAGCGACAGCCCTCGCTGCCCAACTTGTGCAAAGCTACTAAACTGACTCCCTGCGAGCAGCGCGCCAGTGAGCGCAGCGCCCATAAGTAGAGACAAACGTTTGTCGGCCATTGGTTGAACCTTCCCGTTAAATAATGTCCTATTGAATTACGTTGCGCCGAATCGAGCCTGAACCGCCGGCTACGTCCAAATAAAGAAAAATAACCGTTAAACGCGAGCAAGCGCACGACGCTGGCGTGATCTTTCATTCTCGAATAAAGTATCGTACGTTGCAGGGCCAAGCACCCCATCCACACTAGACAATCCAGCGTCTTGCTGAAACCGCTTAACTATCTTTTCTGTGGTAGGGCCAAAATCTCCATCAACAGAGAGGCTATAGCCCACTTCAACTAAGCGCATCTGCATTTTTTCAACGGCAGAGCCGCTTTGCCCGCGACGTAAAATGTCCGGCAGTGGCCGCAGCTCTCCGTGAACAATCACCTTTGTTTTCAAGGGCTCTGTTTTGTCGTAAATAAGTTTGGCAATATCGTAGTCGGCTACTCGCACACAGCCATGAGACGCCGGATATTGAGGAACCACTGGATAGTAGTGCAAAGCAATGCCGCGTTCGAGAGATTGGAACTGCGTGACCCATTCAGCTTCTGGAAAGGCAACAAATCGGCGCTGATAGCCCAACACAGTCCACTCACCTTTGGGGGTACAGTTGGTGTTTGCCCTGCGACTCGTCGCCTCGATATCGCAGTTTATGCCGACGAGGCCTCTTCCAGGTGAGCAGTGAAAAGGACCAGTAGGCTGTTGGCTGGCGTTTGGGCCGGCCCATGTTAGGGTGATGGCCTGCTTCCAAAGATTAACGAAGACTTTTGAGATGTAAGTATCTGCCATTGTTATGACAACCTCTGAAACTACTATTGGGGCTTGTATGAATTGAGAGATTGAAGGATTGAGAGATTAGATAAATTGAGAGATTAGACAACGGGATTTTGAGACTGGCTCAAAATTCACGCAACTCATCAACCGCTGCATCGCTGAGTGTCTTGCGATATCTTCAGCATAAGAAACAACTATTCCGAAAGTAATGCCCCCTGCAGGTACCTTATTTTCACAAATACCTTATATTCACAAACAACGTGCAGCGCCTTCTTGACGTATCACCTTTCACTTTGCCACCACTATCTATTGCATCTGCCGGGTTAGCTTAGGACAAGCGTGAGCTCTAGCGTCCTTTAGCCACAACAGCTAACTCGACGATTTCAGCGATTACTAATGTTCCTAACTAACCCGGCAGATGCAATAGTGGCACGGGTGTAGTGTTAATTTCAGATTAGGCTATAGGATAAAGAGATCGGGTAAGAAAGGTATCAGCTGTAATGAAATATTCAATTCGTCTAGCAGAAGAGACGGATGTGATCGCTCTACCTGAAATAGAAAAAGCAGCAGCAGCGCTGTTTGCGCCTTATCTTTCCTGGCTAGGAATTTCAGCAGATGTTATGGAAGGGCTAACAACGCCAAGGTTTTTGCATCAGGCACAAGCAGACCGTCGCCTTTGGGTGGGCGTTGTGGCCAATAGCCCAGTGGGTTTTGTCGTCGTGAAGTATCTATCACTGTGCTGCTTTGTCGTAGAGCTAGATGTCCATCCAGATTACGGGCGGGGCGGCATTGGCTCGGCGCTTATAGAAACGTGCTGTCAAGGGGCAAAAGAGCGAGGATTTGAGCAGGTTATTTTGACGACATTCAGGCGAGTGCCATGGAACATTCCGTTTTATGAGCGGTTGGGGTTTCAAATATTGCCTAATGAGCTGTGGTCGCCTGAAATTAAAGCAATTGTGCAGCATGAGGCCCGGTATGGATTTGCACCTGAGAAAAGGGCGGTGATGCGCCGGATAGTGAGTGATGCCGCCTAAGGATATTGAAACAACACCAGCTAAGCAGACATTAGATGCTGAAGCGATTAAGCAGCAGGCATTGGCGTTGGGATTTCATGCGGTCGGCATTGCGGCAATTGACGAGTTGCCGACTGCCGCAGAACAACGCGCACAAAAGGATTTACAAACTTGGCTGACGCGTGGATATCAGGCCGATATGGGGTGGATGGAAAGCGATCGCCGCCAAGATATTCGCAAAGTGATGCCGACCGCAAACGCCATCATCTGTGTCGCGCTGAACTACTACACCGAACATGAAAGGCCCGTAGGAGAAGAGTTTGCCAAGATCTCTCGCTACGGTTGGGGGCGCGATTACCACCGCGTAATGACTCAAAAGCTCAAACAGCTGGTGGCATGGCTGCAAACTCACGATGCCGCCATAGAGGCACGGCTATATGCCGATACTGGCCCAGTGCAGGATAAGTTCTGGGCGCAGCAGGCGGGCTTGGGTTGGATCGCGAAAAACGGCAATTTAATTAACCGGCAATACGGCTCATGGGTGTTTTTGGGCGAAGTGATCACGAACCTAACGCTGAGCGCTGATCGGCCCCACACGGCCCACTGCGGTAGCTGTACGCGCTGCCTATCCGCCTGCCCAACCGATGCGATCCGCGCGCCTGGCATCGTCGATGCCAATCGCTGCATTGCCTATCACACCATTGAGAACCGAGCAGAAACGCTGCCCGCTGCGATCGCTCAAAATCTTCAGGGTTGGGTCGCCGGCTGCGATATTTGTCAGGACGTGTGCCCTTGGAACCAGCGGTTTGCGCAAAAAACCGATGTCGCTGACTTTGAGCCTTATCCCCAAAACATCGCACCCCGGCTAGATGAGCTCACTGAAATCAGTGAAGCTGAGTGGAATAAAAGATTCCCTGCATCGGCGCTACGACGCATTAAGCCGCCGATGCTCCGGCGCAACGCACGGGCCGCCGCTCAAAAAGGTGCTGATGAACAGACCTCATGATATGGTCTCTAAGCCGTCTGATTAGCCTGTTAGGGCAGGAGCCAAAAAGAGATGAGCGCGGATAAATCAGTAGATAAGCTAGACAAAACACCCGCTAAATCGCCAGCGACTGGCGGTTGGCGAAAGCGCCTGAGTGAGAACCTTAGGCTCATCACAATTGCCTTGGCAATCGCCCTATCCGTACGCTTTTTTATCGCAGAGCCACGCTTTATTCCATCGCCTTCGATGGTGCCAACCTTAGCGGTGGGCGATCGCATATTGGTAGAGAAAGTGTCTTATCGGATGCGATCGCCTCAGCGCGGCGAAATTGTTGTATTTGAACCACCACCGCAGCTTCAAGCATATGGCTACTCTGCGCAGCAGGCTTTTATTAAGCGTGTTATTGGTGTTCCCGGACAAACCGTGCAGGTCACCAATGGTCAAGTGTTAATCAACGGCGAAGCCATCAGCGAGCCCTATCTGAGAGAAGCCCCGACCTATGAAATGCCAGCCATAGAAGTCCCTGACGATAGCCTGTTCATGATGGGTGACAACCGCAACGACAGCAACGATTCTCACGTTTGGGGATTTTTACCTACAGAAAATGCGATTGGCCGCGCCGTTTTTCGATTTTGGCCGCTGGATAAGTTAGGCCACATTAATGAGAGCCGTTAGGCTTATGCGGTCGGGTGCGGGTGCGGTGTTGCGATTGCCATTGCGATTGCCACGCCCACAAAAGTAAGCCTTAAAAGGACTTGCCCTCCTCTTTAAAGGGACAAATAGTTTTAAAGAGACAAATAATTTTAAAAAGACAAATAATGCAAAAGTTCAGCAGCAACTTGAGTGTTTAGTCGTAGCCGCTGCTGTAGATCACAGAGATCTCGATAGTTTCCTCCCTGACGGTAGTGGACGATCGCGCGCGCTAGAAACGGATCGATAGCCGGAACGGTTGTCAGCTCAGCGGCAGTGGCCGTGTTCACATTAATCGCCACAGGCTCTAGGGCATGCTCAGTATCGTAATAACAAAATTGCAAAACCGCCGCCCAAGGGTAAATTTGCTGAACCGGAATGTTTAGCACGGCTGCAACATCTTCTATACAGTTAAAAAAAAGCTGATTCGCAGTGAGCTTGGTGAGCTGGCGGGCCTGATGAATAGAGAGTCCAGGCAGCCTCAGCCAGTCATCGACAGAAGCCGTGTTGGCATCTATGCGAAAGCCCCAACTGGCAGCAAGCTGCAGTTCTTCAAACGACTTAAACCGGTAGAAAGGCTCTTTCTGTAGTCGCCTTTGTAGCGGATGAAGACGGGTTTGCGCAAGGAGCTTCTTCAGCATGGTATCGGTAGTTTATGCATGGCAGTTTGCCGTTAAACCCCTAGGAGTAAAGTGCCAATACGTGGAGTGCCAGAAATAAGGGCGCTAGAAAGTAAGGGCGCTAGGAATAAAGCTTAGACTCGATCAAGCAGTCTGCGACGCTTTTGTTCAAATTCGTATTCGGTGATTAAGCCTTCTTGGCGAAGCTGTTCTATCTCACGAATGGCAGTGGCCGTTTGGGTCGCTGTCTGGTCAATCGGCAAGTGCGTGGCTTTGTCAGACGTGGCTTTATCAAACACGACTTTGTCAGACACAGCGTTGTCAGACGCCGTTGGCCCACTCAAAATAAAATGATTAGAGCGCGGAAAGCGGGCAATGAAGCTTTCGTCGCTTTGAGTAAGATACCAAATCCCTTCAAAGCAGCAGGCAATCTGAGGCAAGCGGGTGGGCGCAAGCACAAGGTAAACAAGTCCCCAAAAGTACTGACCCAAATAGAACTTATGGAGCCATGCCAAGGGAATGGGATTGAATAGCGCACCTGTAAACGCTAAGGCGATCGCAATTTTGCGGCTATGGGCAGTTGATGAGGTCGATGCAGATGTCATGTTTAAGTCAGTAGCCGTTTAAGTCAGTAGCCGTTTAAGTCAGTAGCCATTTAAGTCAGTAGCCGTTTAAGTTAATAGCCATTTAATCGGTAACCGTTTAACCAGTAGACATTCGGTCGCAGGGAATGGGCATTTTGAAGAGTAATCGTCCGTATTTTTTCTTCATTCGTAGAGCTGCTTTTTGCATGTCAGAAGCTGAACAATTCACCGAACTAGTCAATTTGGTTGAGGTTGATCCCTTCGCACTCATAGGCATTTCACTCAGTGCCGACGAAAAGCGAATTGCGAAGCGCTACCGGCAAATTGCCAAGGGGCTTCATCCAGATGCACTCGCTAGCAATGGCGCCAGTGGCAAGATGAGCGAAGATCTTGCTGCCAAGATAATTGCGCGTATTGTAAACCCCTCTTACCAAAAGCTCAAACACGAACAAAGCCGCCAAGAAATCCTCTCAACAGTTCGATTACAGGTCAGACAGTTAGTGCGCAACGAAAAACTGGTGCCGACTTTTCCCAACGCTCAAGCACTCATTAGAGTCTCTGACGAAAATGTCGATACCTTTTATGAACAGGCACTCACTCAAATCGCTGAACATCAGTTTCAGTCTTGGGAAGGGCTGTATACCCATTCATTAGAGATTGCTCAGCTCAACTTGGTTTTCCTCAGCCGGAAGCTGGAAGATCTAGTGATTAGACCCAAGCGAGCCGGTCTGATCAGTACGCCAGTAACCCCCACGGCTGCGAACCCTTCCCCTATTTCCGCGAAAACCCAGCAAGCTGGAACGTCAGAGGTGGTTTCCGGTGCATTACCCAAAGATGCCAACGCAGATATAGACTACGTTGGGCAACACACTAGGCGCGCTAAAACCTATCTAGTTAAGCAAAACTATGCATTGGCCGTCCAAGAACTGCGAGAAGCTTTGAAGCTTTCGCCCCAAGATCCAGAATTACACTCTCTGATTGGCCAGGCTTACTACAAGCAAACGCTAACGGGCATGGCCAAAAGCCACTTTCGCCAAGCGCTAAAATTAAAGCCCACCCATAAAGTTGCTCTGAAATACAGCGAACTTCTGGGTATCACACAGCAAGGGGACATTCCAAAACCACCGCTAAAACCAGATACTGGCCTATCCAAGCAAGAAAAAAAGGATAAAAAGACCTCGGCAGGCGCTAAAGCCGGGTCTAAACGAGCTTGGTTCGGGAAATTGAGGAGTCGCTCATAGCGAGTAGGGATATCCACCTTGGCTAGCTAGCTTATGTCTTTTACGCTATAGCTATAGAGAGACTTATCCTGGAGAAGTGAACATCATGGGAATGTTTGATTCTGACATCGTACAGCAAGAGGCAACGCAGCTTTTTCAGGACTATCAGTCGTTAATGAAGCTAGGTGGCAACTACGGCAAGTTCGATCAGAAGGGTAAAAAGATATTCATTGAGCAGATGGAGTCTGTGATGGAGCGCTACAAGATTTTTATGAAGCGCTTTGAGCTATCAGAAGACTTTATGGCAAAGATGACCATGGAGCAGCTAAAGACACAGCTCAGTCAGTTTGGCACCAACCCTCAGCAGATGTTCGATCAGATGCATCAGACCTTGGAAAGGATGAAGGCCGAGGTGGAAGAAAATAAGTAGCAGAGTGTAGCTGAGCCCTTCCTTAGCCTATGTAAGTTGCGGCTATTTCTTCGGCTTATTTCAATTCGGCTTATTTTAATTCTCGTCGCCGCTGCATCGTCTCCCACGTCCGCCAGCTCAGCCGTACCAGCATTAGCGCCGTCAGCGGCACTACAACCGCCCCAATGATATTTTTCCAAGGTGCAAACGGATCGGCGGTTGCATTGGCAATTAGATATCCCATGTACAACAAATAGTAGGCCAACAACAGTACGCCCTCACGCCGAGACACTTCGTTATCGGTGAAAAAGATCGGCAGGCACATAACGGCAACCGCCAGCATGACAGGAATATCAAAAGAGCGGGCTGAGTCACCCACACTCACACCCGTTGTAGAAACCGCACTGGTGAGACCAAGGACAACCAAGATATTAAAGATGTTGCTGCCAATGACGTTGCCGACAGCCAAATCGCGCTCACCGCGAACACTGGCCATAACCGAGGTGGCTAACTCGGGCAAAGATGTCCCAAAGGCAATGACGGTAAGACCAATGATTAAAGGACTGGCACCGAGTGCTTGAGCGATCGCAACTGCACTGTTGACCAGTAACTGAGAGCCTGCCACCAGCATAGTTGAGCCAAATGCAAACATCGCGACATTTAAGCTCGTTTCTTTTGCAGAGAGCGATCGCGCTCCAAACTGAACATATTCGTCCTGCACAGTCTGATTTTTCTCCTGCCGGCTCTGGTAAAGCAAAAACACGGTGTATACCAGCCCGCCAATAAATAAAACGACCCCATCAGAGCGGCCAATGCGACCATCTAGGCCAAAAAACATAACCAGTGCAGACACCCCAATCATAATGGGCACATCCAACCGCACCAGCTGCTGAGCAACCACCAGTGGTGCAATCACGGCAGAGGTGCCCAGTATCAGCAAAATATTGCAGATATTGCTGCCAACAACATTGCCTAACGAAATATCCGCCTGTCCGTGTAAGCTCGCATTTAAACTGACCGCCAACTCCGGTGCACTCGTGCCAAATGCCACTACCGTTAATCCAATGATTAGCGGCGAAATACCCATCGTTGCCGCCAGCTTAGCCGCACCTTTGATCAGTATTTCTGCGCCGCCCACCAGCAAAACAAACCCTACGACCAGGTACACAACCGTGCTGATATTCATGCATTCTTGCTCGTCATGGTTTGCTTGCGAGTTAGCTTAAACATAACCGTCCAGATGTTCATAGGCGCTGTTCTTCTTTACGGCTAGCTAAGGGGATAATCAACAAGATTGAAATTGTGCGAAACGCTACGTGTAGTAACCGCCAGATGCCTCCGGGAGAATGCATATAGCAGTTGCATTCTCTCTGGTTCATACTCAAACAAGAAAGCCTGTCCCTACGTAAAGCGGCGAAAGCTATAAAAAGCACCAACACTCCATTTCCTATTCTTATATCAAATTACCCAGTGATAAGAAACTAAACTGGTATGATCCGCAAAAAGTTCTATTAAAATCTCTCAAAAGTAAAATTATCGCCCTGCATGTCCCCTGCATGTCCATCTCTGAAAACACCCCACCTGCGGAACCAGTTAACCCCGCCGCAGTTAACGCCACCGCAGTTGACCCCACCGCAGCTAATATCGAAACCACTTCTGACCATTTCATCTGTGAAGCGCTAGCACCTTGGAGAGTATTCCTTTCTCGCGCGCTGCATCGCAATCGCGCCGTTCCATTCTCCCGCTACCTCCAGCTCGCCACCCTCCGGGCCAACGGCAGGCCGGCGAATCGTACAGTTGTCTTTCGCGGCTTTTTGAATCAAACAAACCACTTAATGTTCATTAGCGATCTGCGCAGCGAAAAAACACTCCAGATTCAGCAAAACCCAAATGCCGAAGCCTGCTGGTACTTCACTAAAACCCGAGAACAGTTTCGCCTGTCTGGCCAGCTCACCCTCGTGACAGCTCACGATGAAGATGACGAGCATAAGACCCCATCACCGCTACAAATCGCGCGCCAACAAATCTGGCAAAACATTTCTGACAATGCCCGTATTCAGTTCGCATGGCCTCAGCCCAAAACTGGCCGAGAGAACACCCCTGCCAACGCATTTCATCCAACTCCACCAGACGCTCCAGATGAACTTACACCCCCTGAAACGTTCACACTAGTATTGCTAAGCCCAGACTACATTGACCATTTAGAACTGCGCGGCAACCCTCAAAACCGTCATATCTACCAAAAAGGCAGCGGCACTCAAGAATGGAACATTTCTAATGTCAATCCATAAGTGTCAATCCGCAAGTGTCAATCCGCTAAATCTTTCCGATGGCAAGCTTAAATACCCGCACCGCCTAAAAACTCTTGAATAGCTCGATCCTCAATCCGGCAGCATTCAGCTTGGTCATCGTTAGTTGCCATATTGCCAGCTACCGTACTGTCACGATCTTGACACTGCATTTGCAGCGCTCTAGCGAGCATTTCTTCTTGATCAACTCGCCCTGTCCCGACTGGCAGTAGCCGATCTGCCCCAACGCTGGTCACTTTAGTATGGCTCACGCCAGCCGCTGGCTTACTGGCCGATTTGATTTCGGCTAACTCATTTTCAAGCGCATCGATTCGATCCACCAAGGCTCGAATGGCCAGCGCTTCTGAGTCTGGCAACCGTCCGTGTTCCAAAGGATCTACCCGTTCACCCGAGCGATACACCACACGGCCTGGAATTCCTACGACTGTGCAGCCGGAAGGGACTTCGCGCAGCACCACAGAACCTGCCCCCACCCGCACGTCATTACCTAACTGGATGTTACCTAAGACCTTCGCACCGGCACCAACAATGACCCCTGTTCCTAAGGTAGGGTGGCGTTTTCCAGTTTCTTTACCCGTCCCCCCTAACGTTACGCCCTGATAAATGAGCGCTGAGTCGCCAACAATTGCGGTTTCACCAATCACCACACCCATGCCGTGATCAATAAACACACCGGAGCCAATCTGCGCACCAGGATGAATCTCAATACCGGTGAGGGTTCTCGCCAAGTGCGAAATTAGCCGAGGGACAAAGGGAATGCCTATGTTCCAAAGCCAGTGGGCAAATCGATGTAAAACCAACGCCTGAAAGCCGGGATACAATAGCGCGACTTCCAACCAGTTGCGCGCAGCCGGGTCACGTTCAAAAATGATACGGAAGTCTTTTACAAGCGCTTTAAGCACGGATAGGTGTCCTTAGGGTTAATGTAGACGTCGCCATCTTATAGCTAGCTGACCAAGCTCATATTAGCGCTTGATTAGACTGGCTCCAACCCTCTGCCATATTCGGTTAACCCGCAATTCAATAGATTTAAGGTGCCTATTGAAACAGCCCTTTAAAACGGCCATGGCAACAGCCTATTGACTGTTGTTCGGGTTGGTAATGCGTAACTGATAGTCGATGCGATCGCCCGCTTCAAACGCCCCAACCCAAATCTGATACTCTCCGGCGGGCCAGTCTTGGGCGGTTACGGCCGCATCCCGGTGGTCTCGCCTGTGATTGTCATTGCAATCTATCCCCCTTGGCCCCAAAATCAGCAGCGTCGTGTCTTGTCCTTCGCTGCTCACAGCGATGCGCAATCGGGATTGAGACTGAGTGAGAATCAGCGTATGGTTCGGTTCAGCCGCAGCGTATCCTAAGCAAACTTTACGGCGGCGATCGCGCCCTGCCATATCAGCCAGGCTCCGCTCCCCAGCCGTTACCCCGCGCACTTCAGCCGACTCATTGTGCAAACGGATAGCATTCTCTACGGATTCTGCCGGCTGCGCACCAGCAGGCCAGGTTGTATATCCCAACAGTCCTACCAGCACTAACCCAGTACCCAACGAGCCTAACCGGCGCTTGCTAAAAAATCTCATCTCGGTAACGGCCTCTATCTGGATGTCTCTGAATGGATAATGTATGCGTTAACAGGCATTAATTTCCACGCGGATAACACTGTCCTAGCGTAAATAAGCAGCGTTTGTCAGCCACCAAACGAGCAAATCTTATCGATCAGACTTAAATAAATCTACGGGACTCACACCCGATGGGACTACGTCTATGAGATTTAGTCTATGAGATTTAGCAAGATGAGTCCCTCACTAGCCATTAGCCGATTCGTTAGCCAATGCCAAAGCGTATGGCTAGGCTAGGCGTTAGCGGCAACAGCACTAGCAACGTTAACAACAGAGAAAGTAGCGTCAAGGCCGCTCGTACATCATCGGGTTCGGTTAAGTCATCTTGGCAAGGGCGCTCAGGCTGACGCTGCAAAAAGAGAACCAGCACCGCCCAATACAGCGCCAGCGGATTGAACAATCCGACTAAGGTCAGTAGCACCACCGTAATGGTGGTGCTTCGCATCAGCATTTTACGCCCATAAATGGCCTGTACCATACGGCCACCGTCAAGTTGTCCTGCCGGCAGCACATTAATGGCCGTAATAATCAGTCCCATCCAACCCAGCACCATCAGTGGATGCACATCGACCAGATCATTTTGCAAGGCTTCACCCAATACCGCCCGCGCCAGTGTGCCCACTAAGATAGATCCTTGGAAAAAAGTAGCCGGGAGCTGAAACACACTGCCCGGATGGGAGAACACAAGCCCCAGAAACAGAAAACCGAAAGAAAGGAGGCCACCAGCGGCTGGCCCCGCAAAGGCTACATCAAATAAAACAGAACGATTCGACAAAATGGACTCAAACCGCATAAATGAGCCAAACGAGCCGAGCTGCCAAGCCGGGAAGAAAAAAGGCGGGCTGGTTTTCACATCGAGTCGATTCGCCACTAGCCAGTGACCGGTATCGTGAACGCACAAGATCGCCATCAGCCCCAGGGCAATCGGTAGCGCGTCAGTCAACCGTTCGGGGGTTCTAAACACATCGAACCCCTGCAAAATACCAGAGGTTTCTAAGCAGGTGGCAAAGGTGGCGATCGCCAGCACCACACACAAAATTTTCTGCCTAACTGAGGTCGGCTGTGGGCCTGTTTCACTGGGCTGTACCAGCACCACCGGCTTGTCATCCGGATCGGAAAGCAAACACAGGCGATAGGTTTCTCCAAACTTTTCACTCAGCTTGTCGCTCAGCGTTTGGGTCACCTTCGCTGGATCACCCCGCAAGTTCCCCTTAAAAATCGCGCCTTCCTGAAAAGAAATTGTCTTCGTTCTAAAGAACGTATCAATGCCAAAAATACCTTCAATCACTGCCACATCTTCTGCGGCGATCGGAGAGCGCTTCTCAGAAACTGTTTTCACCGCTGAAGACGGCTTTACAGCAACAGCTTCGCCTGTCGCCTGCAAAGCACCGCCGCTGTTTAGATCATCGTTTTTTCCATCACTCTCCACAGCGCTCTTTAGGTCATCTTCTACGGCGCTCTCAGCCATGACGTCTGCTGTAGTCAGCGTCGAATTAGCCGGCTCACCTATCATCGCCGACTGCTTTTCACTCAGTTCAGCCTGCGCGCTCAGCCGCAGCTGCCGGCCCAGATATATATAGACGCCGGCAGACAACACAACAAGTGCCAAAATACCCGCCACGTTAAGGTAGAGGCCAACTGCCGAAAGCCCAAAGAAAAGTAGCCAAGGCCCCATCAACACAACCGTCTGCAGCCAGGCTAAAATGCCCGTTTTTCCGAGGGGTTGGGCTTTGGAATAACCCCAATAGAGAATCGCGATCGCGGCTACTAAAAGTAAAGCAGTAATCATGGGTGAAAAGGTATCGTTATTTTTAGTTTAGTAGAGGGTAGGCATCAACCCACTCTCACCCATCGCAAATAGGTCATCGCAAATAGACCATCGCAAATAGGTCATCGCAAAAACTTCAGGTACACTAACACCTGAGCTTGAAGCGATGAGCACCTATGGCCAATTCTCCCTCAAAGCCCCATTCAGAAAAGCCCCGCTCAGAATCAGGTAGACCAGCCTCCGGCAGAACTGCCAACGAGTCTTTTACCGACGATTACAACCCCGATCCTGACCTGCCAGCTGACGTGCAATCTGAAGACGGCTCGCTTGCAACCAGCTACCAAGAGCCGTACGCGAGCCGCACAAATGGGGCTGCTTTAGATGGTGACGTGGGTAGAAACACCAGCGCGATATCTGGCACAACAGGCCCAGAGCGCTACACCAAACAGCCTGCGATCAATCCAATAAAGGTGGTTCAGGCGCCAGTGAGTGTTATTGCGATCGCAGGTTCCATCGTCATCCTTGTCGGTCTGACCCTGGGCAGCGTTTGGCTTACCCTCACGGGCTCCATCATTACCTTCATTGTCTCCCTCCGCCTCCTAGCACCCACACTTCAAGAAGCCCTCAGCGATCTCAACCAGCAGCAGCGCGCCCTCTTTATTGCCATTCCAGGGCTTTTCCTCGGCATTACTGGCCTTATCTACACCAGTGGTATTGCCCGTCCAATTGCTCGGTGGGGTAGCGGCCTAAGGTGGGACATCATCAGCGCGCTAGGTGATTTTCTAGGCGCTCTCGGCCAAATCTTCATTGCTGTGCTCGCTGTCTATGTCGCTTGGCGGCAATACATCATCTCCAGGGATCTCACCGTTCAGCAAAACCTTATCACCCAGCAGCAAACCATCGACTCCTTTTTCCAAGGCATTTCGGAGCTGGTGCTAGACGACGAAGGCCTCCTTGAGGACTGGCCCCAAGAACGCGTCATTGCCGAAGCGCGTACCGCAGCTATTCTCAGCAGCGTCGATGCAGGTGGCAAGGCTAAAGTTCTACGCTTCCTTTCTCGCTCCAAACTCCTGACGCCCCTCGCCCGCGATCAGCGTCTCGGTCGACCTATTTTAGATGGGCTCGGTGGCTACGCCGAAGATAGGCTCAACGGAACTCGCGTGATCGATCTGGGTGTGATGCTGGCCGCCTGCGCATTGGCAAACACCGATCTCCGCTGGCTTGATCTCAGTGATGCCAACCTCATTCGCGCCAATCTTGTGGGCTGCGATCTGGTACGCACAAACTTTGCCCGCGCCATCCTTTGCGATGCGACCCTCACAGACACTGACATTATGGGCGCTCGCTTCTTCTACGGTGACCTTGAAACAGCAACGCCTCGCACCCGCCAAGACACGCCCAACTATGTAACTGGCGAATTCACGGGAGCCGTCATCGAAGGCGCAGATTTAACCAACGTCCAGCGGCTGTCTGAAACACAGCGCTACTACTGCTGCGCGTGGGGCGGCAGTAAAACCCGCAGCACTATCCCTGGCGGCTGCGAAGGGATTCCGAATCGTCTTGGCCGCTAACCTTAACGAATACTCATCAACAGCTCCTCAACATTGGCTACGCCTCACAACATTCCTGATAGCCGTGATTATGACCTGTGATATTGGGCAAGTTTGATTAATACATTAGCCCTCATCCCTACCCTCATATCTCAGAAATGGCTTCACGCGCTGCTGGAAAACGCTCTACTCAAAAATCTGCCAGCAAATCAAAGCAGCGCCCAACCGGTAGCAAGCGCAAAAAAAGTAAAGGGAAAGGTCAATCTAAGGCCCAATCTCAAACCCGCACCACATCAGGCAAAAAAAACAGCGCAGATGACGTATCCGAAGAACTCACGCCACGGCAACAGAGACTTTTAGACCGTGCGGCGGCGGCTAAGCGGCAAGAAATCATCTCCTCTATCTCGTCAATTTTCTTTGGTTGTCTGTTTGTGGGGGCACTTTTCGCGCTTTTGCTAGAGCCCAAGCTTGGCGTGGCGGCAGGCGGCGCTCTGATGTGCTTAATCTTATCGTTTAAGTATCAGCGCCTGGCACTGTACGCCTTCATTGTCTATGTTCCTTTTGCAGGCACTGTCATCTATGCACTTGGCGGCAACCCCATTCTTCAGCTAGCTAAAGATATTTTCTATATCCCAGCGCTGATCGGTGTCTACCAATTCTGCAAAAAGAATCGCCTGCCCATCATTTTGCCGAATGCAATCAAACCATCCTTAATATTTTTAGTCATTATTGTCAGCATTACGGCACTAGTGACCAACGTCCCCGATCAGTTTGCTGGGGGGCCCGGCAACTCCTTGCCCGTCATCATGGCGCTCTGGGGCGCTAAGGTCATTTTTGGCTACATCCCGCTGGTCGCCTGCGTTTACTACCTTATTCGAAATACAGAAGATCTGATCTTTTTGCTGCGGATGCAGGCAGTGCTGGTGCTGATTGCTTGCTCACTAGCCATGATGCAGTACTTTATGCTGCGAACCGGCATCTGCGCAGGCACTCAAGGGGTCGGGGAAGATCTTTTTCGCGCCTCTCTAGATTCGCGCTGTTTCGTGGGCGGATCTCTACTGTATGCACCGTCTCAGGGGCAGATTCGCTTGCCCGGTACGTTTGTTGCGCCTTGGCAGTGGGGCTGGTTTCTCATTTCAGGTGCATTTTTTAGTTTTGGCACAACATTCAGCGATAAATCGCCTGTGTGGCGAGCAGTGGGACTAATTTCTTTAATTGCCGTCATCATTATGGCGCTGATCTCAGGTCAACGAATTGCTTTAGTGTTGGTGCCTTTCTCAATTGCCCTGCTGACTGTTCTGACCGGCCAAGTGACTAACGTTAAAAGGTTTTTACCCATCGGCATTGCGCTCGGGCTGATTTTGACCTACCTCGCGTTTAGTAACCCGGAGGTGATTGAGGCCCGCGTAGAGAGTCTTATATCTCGTTGGACAGCGTCACCGCCACAGCAGTTTATGTTGGAGCAGTTTGAGCAAGTTTGGAAAGAGCAAGAGGGTATTTTTGGCCACGGCGTTGGCAGAGCCACTAACTCAGCGCGAAAGTTTGGCAAAACCACGCTGCTGGAAACCTATCACCCCAAAATTATTTTTGAGATCGGTCCGCTGGGCCTGTTTGCGGTGCTGGCGATGTACACAACGCTCACGGTTGTCACCTTCAAGGTTTACCGCAATACCCGCGATAAAAACTTGCGTAGCTACGCGGCTTCTATGTGGGTATTTATTTTCTTTATTAGCTATAGCCCTTACTACTATCCGCTAGATGTTGATCCAGTAGCCGTTTACTACTGGTTAGCGGCTGGCGTTGTACTCAAAATTCCTGAGCTAGAAAAACAAGAGCGAGAAAAAGCAAAAGCGATCGCCCGCGAAGCTGCTGGTGAAGCACCTGAACCGGTTAGCAAGCGAAGCAAACGAGCCCAACCCACCTTCAACTAAGCCCATTCAACTAAGCCCATTCAACTAAACCCCACTTGTCCAAGCTAAGCCCCACCGCTTCAGTGCCCCAGCAACCCACCTGTTTTTCTCAATACCCTTCCACAAGAACACTTCTCCGATTCGTCATGACCTCACCGACCGTATCTTCTCAGCCAGCCAACACACAGCCAGCTGAAACGAGATCGACCTTCATCTCTGTCATCATCCCTACCTACGGTCGCGAAGCCATTTTGTGTGACAGTATCCGCAGCGTTTTAGCGCAAACCTACCCTAGCTACGAACTGATCGTGGTCGATCAAAGTCAGACCCATGAAGCTGACACCCAAGCCTTTTTAGAAGCCTTTGCGGCGGCAGGAAAGTTTCAGCTTTATCAGGTGTTATGGGCGAGTTTGCCAGCGGCTCGCAACTATGCAGTAGAGCGAGCAAAGGGCGATATTGTTCTCTTTTTAGATGACGATGTGAAGCTGCCAGAGGGCTTTTTAGCGGCACATGCTCGCGTCTTTGAGCAGCGCCCTGACGTGGGTGCCGTGGCCGGTCGAGTGTTTGATCGAATGAAACTAGAAGATTCTGGGGGTCTCTCTGAAGATCTCTCTGGAGATCTCTCCGGAGATCTTTCTGGCGGACTGGAAATAGAGACCCTGCCGCCAGAGGCGATGGATCCGGGCATTGCTTGGTATCACATCGACTTAGTACATACGACTCAGCCCCAGCAGGTGCTAACCGCACGGGGTTGCAACATGTCTTTTCGACGCTCGGTGTTTGAAGAGTACGGCTTGCGTTTTGATGAACGCTTTACTGGTAGCGCGGTGCGTGAAGAGTCTGATTTTTGTCTGCGTTTTCGTCAGACGAATTTGATTGTCTGGTACGAGCCCGCGGCACACTTGGTGCACCTAGGCGAAGAAACGGGCGGATGTCACGACATCAGTACGCGCTCACTTCAATACCAAATCACCTTCTATCACAACCACTTCCTCATGGGGCTTAAAAGCCTCACACCCAGGCAGCTCGCCCGACTGACAGCGAGTCTTTTTGACTGTCATGTTCTGGGCCACCCGCCCTGTAACAAAAGCGGCTCCCCTCTCAAAATTGTCACGCGCTTTTTCTTTTTTATAGTTGGCTTTCTAAAAGCTTGCTTAACGCTGCTCAACCCGATT
Organism: Cyanobacteria bacterium P01_D01_bin.105; assembly: GCA_039025345.1. Taxonomy (GTDB): domain Bacteria; phylum Cyanobacteriota; class Cyanobacteriia; order Phormidesmidales; family Phormidesmidaceae; genus Phormidesmis. The sequence goes on from JBCCOO010000049.1 coordinate 25,433, forward strand.
GGCCGTGACGGTCGAATTTATACCTAGCGTGTCAGGGTGTGATTACCTTAGCGCCTAGCTGCTCACTGTCAACGCGATGAACATTCTGATATGAAAATTCTGGTTGCTAGCCACACATACATTGTTGATCTCAACTGTGAAAAGCTGCGATCGCTCACCCAAGTGCGCCCCGACATAGAGGTCACCGCACTCGTTCCTAAGATCTGGAATCCCGGCGGTGTTCAAAGCAAGAAAATTGAAACTCAGCCCAAGCAAGAAGGCCGCTTTCGCATCGCACCGATTACTAATTTTAGTCAAAACAATCAAAGCCTACTGAGTTTCAAAGCAGGAATTCTCTCTCTCTTACGTGAATTCCAACCCGATATCATTCATATGGAACAAGGGGCAAAGTCCCTGGGCTACGCTCAGCTCATCACCCTCAACCGAATGCTGCGACTCAAAGCCAAAAACGTATTTTTTACTTGGTGGAATCTCCCTTACGAAGTCAAATTTCCGCTGAGCACACTTGAACGCTACAACCTCAAACACACCCACGGTCTCATCGCGGGCAATCAAGACGGCGCAGATGTTTTGCACCAGCATGGCTACAGCGGTCCCACCTGCGTCATGCCTCAGCTCGGCATTGATGAGCGGCTATTTCGTCCGCAGCCACAGCCCGAACTAGCCGCGCAACACGGCATCGGGCCCAATGATTTTGTGATTGGCTTTGTCGGTCGCTTTGTGGAAGAGAAAGGACTACTCACCTTACTCAATGCCCTCGAAAAAGTGGCCGGGAAAGTAGCCGGAAACTGGAAGCTGTTGTTACTTGGACGGGGCCCGCTTAAAGACACACTTCAACAGCGGGCTAAAGCACTCAACCTGGCAGCGCAGATACTCTGGATTGAAAGCGTGCCTCACGCCGATGTGCCTCGCTACATCAACCTTATGGACACGCTGGTGCTGCCTTCAGAAACCACCTACACCTTCAAAACCCTAAGTGCCGCTGGCTGGAAAGAACAGTTCGGCCATGTGCTGATTGAGGCAATGGCCTGCAAAGTGCCGGTGATTGGCTCCGATTCGGGAGAAATTCCCCACGTCATTAAAACCGACGGCTTGGTGTTTCCAGAAGGGGACGCGGCTGCCCTCGCGGAAAAAATCACGGCCCTAATAGAACAACCAGCGCTGCACCAGGAGCTGGCCGAAAAAGGATACCAACGCGCGATGAACGAATATACCAATCAAGCGTTGGCAACAAAGCAAATTGATTTTTACGAAACACTACGGTGAGCAGGGTAGAAGATTGGGCACATCGGATCGGTTACGGATTACCCTTTCGCACTCATCTGTTTACCTCGTACCCTAGATGCAGCCATCTGCCTTATCCATTTCTATTACTTGCTGAGTAAAAGACTCATCCTTATCTAGTGAATGACTTAGCTGCTTTCCTAAAGGCTTTAAGCTTAAGGCCTTTAAGTTTAAGACCTTCAAGCTTAGCAACTTTTCTCAGCGCAGTAGGCACTGCGCTGAAGCGGCAGCCGGCTGCTGTCAGGATTCTGTTCCTTGGCACGAGCTTACTGTTGACGGGTTGCCCCGAGGGTGGGATTCCATCTGTTGAAACGATTGTGTTTGACGGAGAACCTGAGGAGCTGAGAATTCAGCCGATTCAGGTGTGTGATGATAACGGCAATAACTGCGCCGACGTCAACTTGTTTGCAGATATTACGGCCAAAATTCTGGAGCAAGCTAATCTTAGGGTGTCTTTTTTGCCCACTAATCAGCTGAACGCCTCACGGTTTTTGTCGATTCAAGATAACCCCAATCGCACCTCACCTGACTACGAATTCTACGAACTTTCTCGTTTGGGTGGCGCAGGAGCCTTTGGTCGCCATCCTGACTCTACGGCCACTAGCGGCCCCATCAATGTTTGGTTCGTTGACGAAATTGAAGCGCTGAGCGGCTTTACCCAGTTCGGCATTGCCTGGGTCGATGCCAACGGCGTGTTGATTAGTAAAGAGGTCGCAGATTTTAATAACGGGGCCGGTCGCATAGATACCCTTGCCCATGAAATTGGCCATAACCTTGGACTGCGCCACACGAACTTCGGCGCGGGAGGGCCAGACAATCTGTTAACGAACGGTGATGATCGCAGTATTCCTGGCTCAATAGATGACATTGGCACTGTTAGCACGCTAACAAACGAGCAAATTAGGGAAATTCTGAACAGTCCATTGCTCGCGGATGGAACTAGCAGCGACACAGAAATTTCTAGTGATTTATTATCTAGTAACTTGTTAGAAGTTGCTGCAGACACTGCGACCACGCCTTTTCAAGTCAGCCTTGCTGCTGATCAGGCCAGGATTCCTGACCGTTCTAGCACAGTGTTCGGGCTGAGTGCCCTGGGTTTGTTTATACTCAAGGCCAAGACTAAACGGACGTAGCGGCGACTGTTAGCTGGCACCGTTTAGTTGGTATATGTGAAAAATGACCGCTGCGATCTCATGAGCAAGTCCCTATCTATCTTTTTAAGCGTCGCTACCATTGCACTGCTGATAGCGTTAATTGCCTATGTTGTTCCACAGCGCACAGCATCTAACACAAACGAAGCGATCGCCTCTGCCAATCCTTCATCAGATACTGCACCAGACACTGCGCCATCAGACAGACTCGCTCACCCGCCCGAACGCCAATCTTTCACCAACGGGCCTTATCAGCTCACGATTTTCTCTACCGATAGCTGGCAAACCCCCACTGCGATGGGCACACTTGAGAGTGAGGATACGCAACTGTGGCAGCAAACGCTTCCCCATCAGTACGGGCCAAAGTTCGCTTTAGTAACACCCAGCGGCCAAACAATTCTCTTTGACGAGTACATTAACGTTGCCAGTGACTACGCGATCGCCCTGATTGCCCCTAGCGGTGAAACCACCGTCACCTACAGCTTCGACGATATCCATCAAGCCCTCCAAGAAAACTCACCTGACATTGCCCGCGCCGATCTCCCTCGTCAAGCCACCGCTGGCTGGTGGATGGCTGCCGCCCCAACCCTAAATGCAACCAGCACTCACGCCTTAGTCAAAACCGGCGGCACCACGCTGCAAATCGATCTAACCAGTGGCCAGTTGTTAGCTAACCCGTTAATCGACACAGCGCCGTAGCGGCCCAATCCAGCTATCCGATCCAGCTATACCCTCCCCTTTCGGCCCATGCGCCCACTCAAAATCCTCCAAATCGTTCCGTCTATCTCTCTCGTTTACGGCGGACCGAGTCAAATGATCCGAGGACTCAGCGCTGCCCTCGCCAGCCAACCCAACGCCACTGTCACCATTCTCACCACCGACGCCAACGGGGACGTCGATGAAGCGCCCCTAGCGGTGCCCCTCAATGTCCCCATCCAGCAAGATGGCTACGAAATCATCTATTTTCGCTGCGCGCCTTTTCGCCGCTACAAATTCTCGGTTCCGCTACTGCAGTGGCTGTGGGCTAACGCTCACCGCTACGACATCGCCCACATCCACGCGCTCTTTTCTCCCGTTAGCACCAGCGCCGCTACCGTCTGCCGTCTGAAAAAGCTGCCTTATCTGATGCGCCCCCTCGGCACCCTAGATCCCGCTGATCTTGCCAAAAAGCAACAACTCAAAAAGCTCTACGCCGCCCTCCTAGAAAAACCAAATCTCACAGGTGCTGCCGCCATTCACTTTACCAGCGATCTCGAAGCCAAAGTCTCTGAACGCTTTGGCGTCAAGACCCCAAGCATCGTTGTTCCGCTCGGCGTCGCACTACCAGATCTAATCGAGCGCCAAGCTGCCCAACAGATGATTCGAGAAAAATTCAATATTCCAGCAGAGCGGCCTATTCTGTTGTTTATGTCTCGCATCGATCCCAAAAAGGGCTTTGATATCCTCTTACCTGCACTCTCTCAACTACATAAAAGCAACCTTCCCTTTCACTTTCTCCTCTGTGGTGCAAATCCCCAAGATAGAAACTACGAGACTCAGATACGACAGAAAATTCAGTCTGCGCCGTGGGCGCAGCAAGCGACAATAAGCGGCTTTGTTTCAGGCAATCTGAAGGCGCAGATTCTCAGCGCAGCCGATGCCTTTGTACTGCCTTCTTACTACGAAAACTTTGGCATCGCAGTCGCTGAAGCAATGGCCGCGCAGCTGCCGGTAATTATTTCCGATCAGGTGCATATTTGGCCTGCGATTGCTGACAGTAAATCAGGGTGGGTAGTACCGACAGAGGTGGAAGCATTGGCAGCAGCATTGACCGAAGCTTTGAGCAGTGGTGAAGTGCGATCGCAACGCGGACAAAACGCGCAGCGGTGCGCAAAAGTGAACTATAGCTGGGATGCGATCGCACAGCGCATCCTCACGCTTTATCACCAGCTCCTACCCCTAGGCCATGCTTAAACAGCCTTCTTAAACTCATCTGATGGAAGCACCTTCTAAACCTACCTCAATGTAGTAATCGACAGATGCAATAGAATAGAGGGCAGTGCTCCCTCATACCCTCGATTTCATGGCCGATCAAATCGATCTCTTCAATGCCGCTGGCGTAGAGGCAACCCCACCCTCAGCAGACTTTGACTCTGCGCAAATTCCCACCAGCGCCAGCGTGCCCATTCCTGCTGGCACCTACAAATCACTAGAGGCTCTCGCCGCCCATGCGAAGATGTGCCAGCGTTGCGGCCTTGCTCCTACCCGCACTAATGTCGTGGTCAGTAGGGGCAATCCCCAAGCGCCGATCATGATCATCGGAGAAGGCCCCGGCCAACAGGAAGACGAGCAGGGACTTCCCTTTGTGGGCAGATCTGGCCAGCTACTGGAAAAAATTCTCGCAGCTGTTCGCCTAGATTCGGAAAAAGACGTTTACATCTGCAATATCGTCAAATGCCGCCCACCTGGAAACCGCAATCCGACAACACCCGAGATTAAAGCCTGCAAGCCTTACATTCTGGAACAAATTCGCCTCGTCGATCCCAAGATCATTCTCCTCACCGGAGCTACCGCCGTTAAGGGCATCATCCCGAGTGAAAAGCGTGGTATCACCAAAATTCGCGGCACCTGGCTAGAGTGGGAAGGCCGTTTGTGCATGCCTATTCTTCATCCCGCGTATTTGCTGCGCAATCCTTCTCGTGAACCAGGCAAACCCAAGTGGCTCATGTGGCAAGACATTCAAGCGGTGCGGGCCAAGCTGGATGAAATCCAAGCCGAGGCTTGAGCAAAAGCTCTGCTTGATAAGGTAGGTGCTTTTGCTAACAGCTAACCTAGCTGCTCGGCTCTCAGAAACCAAACTAGCGGCAACGGAAATGGCTGAGCTTACGCTAAGCGATCACAAAAACAACAAGCATCGAGTTTATTTGACACAGCCTGTAGACATTAAGAAGCCGTTGCTGCCGTGCTGACTGACGCTTCTTAATGTCTACAGGCATCTTATTAACTCGGCCATGAAATAGATCGTTTCTCACGCTACCGCATAGGCAATATCAGGGTGCTGAAAATAGCGTTGAACGTGGTGTGGTAAATGCTGTAGTTTTCTCAGCTGAGCCGAAACCCTTTTCTTTAGCTGCTTGAGATTACGAGTAGGTGGTTTATCGTGTATCGCTTGCTTGACTTCGCCATTGAGATATTCAACTGGATTCAAGTGGGGTGAATAGGGTGGTAAATAAAACGCCTCAATGTCGTCTGGGTGTTCTTCTAACCATTGCGTAACCAGTTTTCTGAGATGAACAGGATGACGATCTCCAATCCAAAACACTTTGCAGCCGTACTGTTGAATTAATCGATTGAGGAACTGGAGATAAACCGGCCCTGTAAAGCTACCTGTGTAGAGCATATAGCGAACAACACCTGTATTACTCAAGCTCGCAATGTAATTAATCCGCCCACGCTGGCGTTCACTTAACCGAATTTCAGGCGTATGACCAATCGGCGCATACCCTCGGCCACCATGGTCATCTGAGCGCAAGCCAGACTCATCACCCCATAGAATGTGTGCCCCTTCTGCCAGTGCCCGTTTCTGAAGCTTTGGGTACACCTCCCTCACCCAGTGAGCAATTGCTGCTGGGTCTTGTTCATAGGCTCGTTTCAAGGGGCGTTGGGGACTGTAGCCCCAGCGTTTCAGATATTCGCCAACTGTGCGTACAGGCATCCGGATATGACACAACTGTTCGATTAACGTTCGAATGGCTCGACGGGTCCACAATGCGCTGTCAATCCCATACTCTTCTGGGAAATGGCCTCGAATAGCACTCTCCACCTGTACTTCCATCTCTGGGGTCAGCGTTCGACCGTCTCCCCTCTGACGACCTCTGTGGGCTTGCCAAAGCGCTCCTTTGCCTATCGTTTGATACTGTCTCCACCACTTGGCTACGGTGCCAGCATGAACACCTAAGATATTCTCCTATATCCTCAGCTCGCTTGCCCTGATGGCGTAGTCGTATCGCTTGTTGGCGAAGGTAGGTTTGGGTCTCTATGGAAAGATGTCTGGCATCTGGTTTCTTCATCGTAAACCTCCTGAATGCCCTTTCCTCTATTCTATCGAATCTATTTCATTGCCGAAGTAATATCTACGCCCAGCCGTCCTTTTCCTCATTGAAAACCAGAAATCCATCAGAATTGAAATGATATTTTATTTTGAAAGGTGCTGCCCACAGTAAGCGATCAATCTTAGCAAGAGCAACTTCATAAGCATCAGGTTCACGAACCATATTTGCAACCTCATCGAGATATCTATCTGCATATTGGCTAGAGAGTTGCCCCGAATGAAACTTGAAGCCTCCTAAATATGATTTAACAATTTTTAGCTCCGCTTTTTGAGCAAACTGTAACCATAGATAATAGTCGCCTGCGTATTTGAAGTTAGAGAGGGCTTTACAGTCAACAGAGTTGTTTAATTCAGCACTCCAAAAGGTTGACTCTTGTTGCACATTAGGCAGAAGTTTACCGTACATACCACAATCAAAAAGCCTTTTCCGATACTTAAAGGGCAATGTTACCTCAACAACTTGATTTCTATCATTGTAAAAGAAGTTATAACCTGTAAGCCACTGAGCTTTCTTATTTTCAAACACGTTTACAATGACATCAAACGCACAAAGGCTATAGTAATCACCAGCATTAATATACGCAATAATGTCGCCAGAGGCATGCTTGAGTCCTTTAGATAAAGCATCATACATACCGGTATCTGGTTCAGATATTAGTTTGATAGCCGGGTGGCTCAGAGATTGGATAATGCTCAAAGTATTATCGCAAGATTGACCATCGCATATAATATATTCAAGCTCAATTCGTCCTGAGAGAACGGCAGACTGATTAATAACAGAAAGTACGGTTTCCTTTATGTATCTCTCTGAATTAAAGCAAGGAGTAATAATTGAAATCTTCTGATTCATGGCTACAACAAAGATTCATAAACAGCGACAGTCTGAGCAGCCGTTTTCCCCCAACTAAACTGTTTTACCCTTTTATATCCCTGCTCAACTAAGCGTTGACGAGCTAACGGCGATTCTAAAAGATAACGCATTCTATCCGTTAGTTCATCAACAGAGTTCGGTGAAAATAATAAAGCAGCATTCCCAACCACTTCAGGAATACTGGAACTATTAGAAGCGATAACAGCACCACCACAAGACATAGATTCTAGGGGAGGAATACCAAAACCCTCATAAACAGAAGGATATACGAAGGCTATGCATTTAGAATACTGCTCAGTTAGAGCTATGTCCGATAGAAATCCGCAATTAGTAACTCTCTCAGTCAAACTAAGGTTTTGAATAAACTTTTTTTCTTCTTTGCTAAAAGGTTGACCAACTACTCTCAATTCAACATCACTATTAACTGTCAATATATTTGACAACGCATTTAATAATACGGAAAAGTTCTTATATCTGTCTCTACTACCTACATAGAGAAAATATGGAACGGACGCAGTAGTGGCATCTGGCAGGCGCTGAGGCAAGGAAAACTGCGATGCCAGATGAATTACGGTGACTTTCGGATCTACATTGGGGTAATACTCCAAAAGATCGCTTTTCGTATTATGTGAAACACAAATAATTGCATCTGCGGAATCTATGGCTTCACGTTTAGAGAGTGCATAACGACCATCAGGATCAGTTTGAGCTGGGAACCGCTCGTGTATCATGTCATGGACTGTTATGACAACTGGTTTTTGGTATGCTCTTATATCTTTCTTTATCAGAGTCTCAAAAAAGGTCGGATGTATAATATCTATATGCTCAAAGTTGACCAATACATCAAAAAAGAAGGGCTCTAGTTGCTGAGAAATAAGTTTAGGCGGGAATCGTAAGTATCGGACTAATCTTAGGTTTGGATGCTTTGGATAGGTTGCTGGACTACGACGATAGATACTTGTTAGTGTGGGGATATGAGTATGTGGAAGTCGGGAAATTAAGTTAGCAAAGTAACGACTAATGCCACCCGTTTTCTGCAGTGCGTATATTTGACCATCGTAATAAATATGCATGTGTTTATTAAAAAAAGCTAGAAGCTAGACATAAATGCCCGTCAGATAAAATGAGTATGGGTCAAACAGCAACGTTAGTATAAAGGTTGCGTTTATCACCCAAAGAATTTTAGCTAAAAACACTGTTCCTTAATAGCTATATCTCTCTAGAACGTTTTGGAGATAGAAAAATTTATTTAGCCTAGAGCTAATATTTAGGAAGCTCTAATATTTAAGAGGCTCTCTTATCAACTTAAAGCTTCTTCCACAATTCTAGTCATCTTTTGTTTTAAAAGATATTTTCTGCTTCCGGCACAGTAATGATGTCTATGAGTAAACGAATCCGCAGAAGAATCTCGAATCAAAAACGGGGGAGCTTTCAAGGGAAAGTCCATTCTATTAGAATTCGTTTCAGAACCACTGACACGAGTTTTCGTATGAGTTGAGTCTTCTCCAAATCCAATATTGGAAACTAAGTTTACGTTCGGAAGAACTGTCAAACCACTATTAATCCAGCAAGCAAGAGTCCAACGATAATCCCAGGTATCAATGTCATTCAGGTATGTCGATTCAAATCGCGCTTTCCAATATTTCACAGCTGAAGAATCCTGTAGAATATCGTCAAGCCATTGACCATCCCTAATTTCTGGCCAAAGATCCATGCCATGGTCATAGTGCTTCCAGGCTCTTTTCCATGTTGCCCAACCCCAACAGTGAATATATCGAGAGAAGTAATAGCTGTAGTCTGTTCTTGTATCTCCTTTTTGAAAGTTGTTTCCAGATATTGACATCACCCTCGAATCATTCTTATATTTTTCTAACAGCTCAGAGCAATATCGGAAAAAGCTGACGTGAGGAATACAATCATCCTCTAAGATAATTGCACTATCTACATGCTCAAACACCCAATCTAGCCCTGATGAGACTCTTAGCCCACAACCTAAATTCTGATTAGAATAGTTCTTTATAACATCACAACTCCAATCAGCTTCGTCTATAATCTTTCGAGTTAGAACGCATTTCTCTCCATCCTCGGAATGATTATTACGTGGGCCATCAGCAATAACAAATACCTTTTCAGGTTTTACCTGCTGAATTGTTTCCACTAGTTTTTGTGTAAACTTAGGTCGATTAAAAACAATAATAGCAATAGGGGTTCTAAACATTTATCACACACTCATACAGTATTCTTCTAGGGAGCTTTCCTTCTTAGCGACTAACAGTAGATATTAAATATTTTATTTTTTATAACTTATCTTATCTATCCTAAGTTTATAATTTTTCTAGAATTATATACCCCCCTGCTGCCGTCTTGTTATTTGGCTGACCACTATAGCCAACTGTTTAACCACAACTCTAACTTTTCAGGCGAAATTAAGATATCTTCCCGTGCAAGGTGAGGATCAAAATACTCAGCAGGTCGTTCGCCCTCACCTTCTAAATACGAATACCGCAGACCACCTAAATTAGCGATCGTCCAAAAACAGACGTTCACATAATTAGGAGAAAATAGCTCTACAACAGAAGTAGTCTTTGGGCTAAATACTAAATTAGCTAGGGCCGCCCCATGAGGTGCCACCACTAGCTCTGCACGAGCAAACAAAGCAACTTGCTCAATAAAAGAAAGTTTCTCTGGCTGTATAACTGAAATTCCTCTTCTATTTAAGGCAGACATAATTTCAGATTCGTTTAGTAGTCTACGTGTATCTTTTCGCGAAATAAAAAATCGCTGAGGATAAATATCTGGAACATTTTCAGATAGCCGTAAAAAGCTATCTCTTAGAAATTTCCAAGCCCAATATGGCGGATTACCTGTATTTCCTGGCATAGAAGATAATAGAAGATGTTCTGAACGGAAGCTAAGATTATGCCTTAGTTCCTGACAACGACTCGTACTAATTCCTAGCAAATCAAGAGATTCTGAAATGGCAGGCAGATTATTTTGAGGAATAAAAAAGGTATCAACTTTAGCTAGCTCATAAGTACATTGATTCAAAATACCTATTCGGGGCAAAGCATCTAATAGCCAATGAAAGTAGGTTCGTGCATTTGGCCCGTTTATAATGGCTGAAATACCTGGAATGTGCTGTTGTTTTGGCAACTTAGCATAACCTTCGAACAATACATGATTTTTATACTCGTCTTTCAGTCCGAATTGAATCGAGGCATCTGTCAACAAAGTTTGGGTGTCTGTTATAACATGTGCATCTTGCCCAACAATTAAAGCATTTGATATCTGTGCCAGCCAAACATCTGGATGATGATATATCATCCGCTTATCTTGACAGAATTTCCAATGTACAGCCGCTTCAGGAGTTTCTGGAGGCTGCCGGCGCTCCTTTTCATCTTTTCTGACTACAGAATATGTTTGTTCGGTTTTAGAACAGTAGACATGAGTCTTTTCGCAACCTCTCGGCATCCCAAAAACATATATTTGTACTTGTTTGGGAAGATTTTTCCGAATTTTAACCGCTATTCTCCTCAGATAATATAAAACTGAACGCAAGCCCTTCACTTTAGTCATCAGATTATGTTGTATGGATATTAAAAATGTGGGCGTTCCTGAATTCAAGGATAAGCTATTTTTTCAGCTTTTTATATATCTGGGCACAGGGTTTAAATTTGTATTAGCATTCAGAAATGTCGAATAGGAATCAAATACATTTCCGATAAAAGCATAGAAATTTATGAGAATGCATCGAGTTGTTCACCTCCAAAAAACAACAGGAAACCGAAAATAACATCTGACGCACTTTCCTTTAATCCCAGGTCCTAGGAGCGGGAAAAACTAATAATAATTTACATCACACTTGATCTTGCTGTTTCTTTATCTGCCCCCTCCATCATTTCACAATAGCTCTCCACTTTAGTAATTCTCCCTTTTGCCATCCCGTATATTCGATTGCAGTGCCTGAGTGTGGTCAATCTGTGCGCAATAATAATCATAGTTTTATCACCGCTGAGTGCTGAAATTGCTTGACTCACGAGATTTTCGGTCTCGTTATCCAGAGCTGACGTTGCTTCATCCAGCACCAAAATATCACGCTCATAATAGAGTGCACGTGCAATACCGATTCTTTGGCGCTGTCCACCTGACAATCTCACGCCTCTCTCTCCAACCATCGTCTCCCCCCCATCTGGGAGATCTGCAAGTAAGTCAGCTAGCTGAGCAGCTTTAATAGATTTATTCAGTTTTTCTCTATCTATCTCTTCATCTGGGATGCCTAATGCAATGTTACGCTCAATAGTATCGTCAATCAAAAATATGCTTTGAGGGATATATCCAATCATGTTCTGCCAATGGCGAATGTTTTGCAAAACAGATACGTTATCAACTTGAATATCACCACTCTGAGGTTCTAACAAACCTAAAATAACATCGACCAAGGTCGTTTTTCCTGCCCCAGATTTTCCAACTATTCCAATAGACTCACCTTTCTTCACGTTTAATGAGACATCAGTTAAGGCTGCAGCGCTAGTAGCAGGATAGTAATAAGTAACACCATTAAGGCAGATTTCATGGTTAAAGCTGACTTTTTGGCTATTGCGTGTTTGAGGATGGCTCTGTTGCCTCGTGTGGAGATACTCTATTTCTGAGTAACTAGACACTGCATTAACTTTATCCACCTCTAACAGGTCTAAATAAATTTTATCTACAACGTGCGCATTGTTTTTGATGGACGTATATCCTCCAAGGACGCTGCTGGCCGCAGGCAGCAACCTGAAAGAGGCAAATCCAAAGACACTCATTGTAGCAATTGCCGATTGAATGTTGTCGCTAAGGACAAGTGAAATCAAAACGAAGCTTATCAAGAACGTTATTATAAACACTTCCAATAAGTAGCGAGGCAAAGACGAAAATATTTGCGTATTTGCAGCACTAGAAGAAAGCTGTTTAGATGCCTTGCTGAATTGTTTTTCAAAATAAGATTCACATCCAAAAAGTCTGGTCTCCTTTATTCCACCCAAACTATGATTAATAATGCGTATTGTTTCAGATTCTGCTTTAGAACCATTCTGTCCCCAGACAGCTATCCTTTTCTTGAATAAGGAAACAATTAAAAATACTAACAATAAAATACCCGTAACACTTAGTGTCGCAAAGATATTTGTCGCTGCTAATAAAGCAATCAAAGCAAGTATCACTGTTAAATGTGATAAAGAAAACACCAATGGCAGCAGCAACGCGTGAGAAAATTTAGAAGTTTCACCAGCTACGTTATGTATTAGTGTAGAAGTATTATGCTTTAAATGAAAAGGATAAGGAACCCTAAGGTAAGCATTCATTAATCTTGAACGCAAATTATTTTGCTGATCGTAACCGAATACGAATATCTGCCGTTGAACTAGAAAAACAAAGCCATTCTTAAAGAGAATGACAAATATAATTAGCAATCCAAATAATATTAAAAAGTTACGCTCTGATGTGAACCCTAGCAAGCTATAGGCTTGGCTAATTCCCATCGTACTGTGAATAATCTCTGGTTGACTAGCAACCGCAATAAAAGGTCCAATTAGCCCAATCCCTACAGATTCCAGTGATGAACTAACTAGAAACAGCCCCATCAACAAAGCCAGCCTATACCGCTGACCTTGGATGAGATATGACAGACGTGATAAAAATGATAAGTTCATAGCTAGATCTGTAGCCCTAACTCAGCTAGATTCAATTTTTCCAAAGCTACTTCGATAAGCACTTGACGAGCACTTTCCCTTTTCAAAATTTTTAAAAGAGATGCAATTTGACATATAGAAGCTTGTGTCAGCTAGCCTAGTAACTTGTTGTTCCCTGTATTGATTAACTTAGCTGATACTAAAACATTTGACGACACAGGTTCAGAATCTCCGGATCATTTACGGGAATTTCATGCACACGTTAATCATCTTCCCTGGTTGTGCCCTAATAGGACGCGGGATAGGTCGCAATATCATGCCAACGTCAAGGTTTAGTGGTTACCTGAGATTTTTCACCAGTGCTATTAAGCAGAGCCAGCCCGTGCATTGAGAACAATATCAAAGCTGAAAAGAGCAGCGATGTCAGCATCGCGTCTAGTGTATTTGAGCAGTTCAGCCCAGAGCACATCAGGCAATAGCTTTTCTATCGCCAGGCGTGATGTTGCTTTCCAAGCTAAAATCAATGGCCAATCCCAAGAGGTCAACCCAGTGACGGTTTTTCTGAGGCCCACGACCGCTCGCCAGTGACGCTGACGAACAGCGCCTAGAAACTACTGCACGGTGCCGAATTCGATGTCGCCTTGGACGATAACGGTTCGACCTTGAGCCAGTGACTTCGGTACTGGGGCTAACAACTTGCAGAGCAACTGACCAGGACTTGGATGGCCTTTGCCACGCCGAACGCGGAAGCGCCAAGGAAACTTCCGCTTACCAATAACCAGATAGAGCACCACTAAGTGGAGTCCTCGTTTGCCATTGAGCATACTTACCCAAGGGTCGGGCGCATCAATATCTTCGGTCGGGCTACTCAGATGCCAGAACTTACCGGTCTTTTTCAGCGTCGTCAAGTCAATCAACAGATCAACAGGCGAACGGGACTGTTAGAATGCGGCGGATGTATAGCCAGCTATTGCAAGATAGCCGCACGGGTTATCTGAATCACCTGACGGGTTGACCATGAGTAGTGATTGAGAAATCGGCTGAGCGAACTAGCTGACTTGAGCGGCGTGTGTTCTGACAAGGCATAACCTTGGGCTGATAAAAATTGGCCTAACATGGCTTTGAGGCTTTCTTCTTGATAGTGACTGGGCATCAGACAAAGAAAGATACACTAAGATTTGGGCGTTCTGAAGCATGGTTTCAATGACCGTCTTCTACTTCTTCTTACGCCCTTTTCTCCAGATTTCCTCCCACTCTGCAACCTCTACTGAGAATGGTGCAAAATCCCAGTTAACCTAGCCCGTTGGACGGCACTATCCTTACTTCAGCTATACTGCCGTATTAAAAGAAATAGCTGATAACTAAACAAGCGGTCACCGCTGTCTGTTCCCACAGCTTACTAAATTTGTTCTGTCGTCGGTGCCATCGTCCGGTCTGTTGTCGAACAAGATCGTTAGTGCCCTCTAATCGTTGTGTATTCTCCTTTCCAATGTAATGAGTGACCTCGTGAAAAATGATGTCTGCTTCGGGCAGACAGTACACGCTCATAACCACCCCAATCGTCCGTACACCCAAGATTACACTCTGCCTTTCCCTTCGTATGCGCTACCAATTCTTGCAAAAACGCATCGGTATGCTTTCCCAATCGAAGACTGAGGATAAACCCACTCTCATCAGCCAAACTGATGCCCAGCCAGCCCCGACGGCTATCTCGTCTAGGTCACATCGTTTTTGCTGCTTGCTCCATTTCTATGCCGAGGAAACCTCGGCGCAGGCGGTGCGCTTGTTTCACAAACGACCACATTTCGTCGGCTGCAATTTGAGCACACTCAACATCTTTGGCCTCTTCGTTGTGCACCAGCTGCGCTTTGTAGCTAGCTTTACGAATGATTTCGACAACAGGCGCGCTTGCTAATTCGAATAATCCCGCACAAGCTACTACCTTCGGCATGGGCTTATAAAATCAGTTCGACTTGTTCTAGCGTAACTTGCCGCCGATAGTACAAGGATCGAATGTTTCGGCAAACGTTCTGCGGCAGGAAACACAGCGATATCGCTGGCTGTTCTTACTGATCTGACCGTGCTTATAGAGTCTATTTGACATCTATTAGTATGGTAGCAATCATATAGAAACAGCTCTAAGCTAAGCCACAATGCCATATTCAAGCAGCCTCAGTGACAAAGAAATGGACGGTATTCTCTATCAGCTTAAGAACGGCTGTAACTGGGCTGATTTGCCAAAGGATCTACCGCCCTGTCTTGGTGCGCATTCCCTAGCGACGCGAAGCGACGCGGGGTCGCACCGCTACTCTACTGTCTACTGGCACTACAAACAGTGGCGAGCCGCTAGTGTATTCGAGGAACTGATGCGTGTGCTGCACGAACAGGTACGCGCACAGATTAAAAAAAGCCCAAATGGACAAGGCTGATGATGGGTGACTCACAAGCTGTAAAAAATACCTGCTGTGCCGGTGCTGCGTCGAAGGGCTTCTGCTTCTACAAAGCGACCAATGGCATCAAGCGACATCTGCTAGTCGATATTCTCGGCTTTCCGTTCTTCACGCTTTGTACGCCAGCGAACGTATCGGACGATGTTGGCTTAGTGATGATGCTAGTGATGAACATCGAGTACTTCCAACGCAAACCGATGAGCGAGCCCAAGGTGACGATATTGCTGGACAATGGCTACCACCTCGACAAGCTAATTAGTCTGCTTCAGGCCGTGTATCCAAACATCTTGCGTATTCGCGTGACTTCGGCAATGGTGATGTCTGCTTCGGCACCCCCTTCAGTAATGAAGTGATGCGACTACCGAGACAGGTAATTAAAACATCATGTCATGACACCTCTCAAACGTAAAAAAAAGGAGGGTCAAATAA
>JBCCOO010000050.1:0-40018 GCA_039025345.1 Cyanobacteria bacterium P01_D01_bin.105
GTAATCCGGTGGATTGGATTCGGAAGCACTTAGAGAGCTTGTTTGGCATGTGATGTGGAATCAGCCGGTTGAAACAGTGCGTTGTTATCTACCGATGATGTAATACGGTTGAGTGATTTACACGTTGTTGACCGCAACAGCATTTAGAGCCAGCGTAGTGGTGTTCTCAAAAATAGCCACCAAGTCAGAGGTTGTGCCTTGACGATATAAGTAAAGGTCACTGCCTTGCTGTTGTTGTGTATAGCTGCTAATATTACCGTGTAGCTGTAGCCTATCGCCCTCAGCAGATGAAAAGTCTTTAATAAGGGCATAGTCTTGGTCACCTTGGCTCTGATAGTAAGCTTGAGCGGCATTGCCCAGTACAAAAATATCGGCGCCTGCACCACCTAGCATCGTGTTTTTCTCAGCGTTGCCGACTGCAACAGCATCAGAACCTTCGAGAATGTCATTACCCAGCCCGCCAACTAAGAGATTGTTGCCGACACCGCCGACCAGGTTATCAACGCCAATCCCTGAAATTTCGATAATACCGAGGTATTGATTTAACTGCTTGCCATCATTCCAATGTCTGCCGTTGCCAAACCTCACTAAGCCAGCATCTTGGTTACCTTGGTAGTCATCCGGTTGTCCGGGTGCCCAGTTAGTGTAGGTGACCGCCTCTCCACTAGCCCATTCAAACTGTCCCTCAACAGCGATGTCGTTAATGCCAAGCCAGAACCAGTCTGCAGTGCCAAAGGTGCTTTCTAACCAAGTTTCTTCGGCAGCATCATTGATAGTCACAAAGTTGCCGCCCACCGACTTAGCCTGGGCTTGCGCCTCTTCCCAGGTAAACTGATCAGACGTCACCAAATAATAGCTGCCGTTGTGATAAATGGCAGCTTCTGCAACATTGAGGCCGCTGCCGCTGTTGTTCTCATCGCTGGTTGCTAATGTTGTAGAACTGTTGCGAAATAGTGATGAATTCAGTCCGAACAATATCTTGGGCGCTTGCTTCTTCATGCAGCCTGTAAGTAGAAGTTCCACAGACCGGCTGAGGTCAACATCAGGCGGTCATCGAAGTCTTTCTTACGATTGCGATAGATGTCTGCTGCCGCTTTGTAGCGTTTTAGGCCACTGAACGCATGCTCAACAACGACCCGTTCACCGTTGAAGGCTTTGTTCTCTTCCTTCTGTTCGTCGGTAAGCCTGCCCCCACGCGGTCGCTTGTGCGGGAGATGAATATTCTCATACTCTTCTTCTAAGCCCTTAAAACCTAGGTCAGCCTGAATCGGGACTTCATCAGGAATGTGCTCGACCAGAATCGAGCAATCTAGCAGACATTTGTCATGAAACTTGCCGTCGTGGGTCGGGGTCAACACCAAAATCCGTTTGTCTGGGTCGCACTCACCGAGCTGTTTTCTCGTATTGCGTTTCTTCTTCCCTGAGTAGGTGCGACGTTGTCGCACCTTATCTTGAGGTCGTTCAATCGGACGCTCTACCCCATCGAGGATGATACGCTCTACCTCTGGAAAGCGCTCTATAAACTCAGCCATACTCTGAATCTGGCGCTCTGGTAAAACCATTTCCTTGCCTAGCGCTGCTTCGAAAATGGGCTGCAGCCGATGGAGCCAGCGGTTGGCCTGAGAGCGATTGAAGTCAAATAGCAATCCGGCCAAGTCAAAGGTCGGGTAGCACTTAAAGTAGAACAGGACGAAGAATAGCTTATCGGCCATGTGCTTCAAGTTAGACTTTCGACCACCACCGGGGGCGCGCTGACGGCTTTTGGACAACCGATGTGTTTCTTCATAAGCCTGGCTGAAGCTGGGTAGTAGCTCATCAAAAGCAGTCCGATTCAAGCCAGTTAAGGCTCGCATCAAACGGTCATTTTTGAAGGCACGCTGGATATCGATCATTTGGGATAGAGTGGCAGTCAAGACGCTACTTTTAACTATGTTATCGTCTTATTTCGCAACAGGTCTAGTCTATCTAGACTGCCCGAACGATAGACGCCATGATGCTGTTATGACTAGAAGCTTTTACCCAGATATCGCTTACCTCAAGACGGCAAGAAGACAGCAAACCATCATAGACAACTCTTGTTTGTAAACGAACGTCATAATAATGTCGTTAAAAGTCGCTCGCTTCTCCATTTTTTCTCGACAACTAGTTCAAACATGATACTTTTAGCTCATTATTTACTGGTATCAGTATGGCTCTACCAGACCCCAAAATTGATTCAAAGATTGATGAGCTAGCTGCTGAAATAAACTCTCAGTTGAGCAGTAAGTTTAGTGTATCTGATGTTTCAGCGATCGCCCTTCGCATTTTGGCTTGGATCATGCTCAGGCCAGATTGTACATACAAGGAGATCATAGAAAACGATGCTTATTTAAGAAATAGGGAAGACTATCCCGAGCAGAGGGCAAAACACGAGTTTGAAAGATTTAAAGCAAAGTTTATGCCTGCATTACTTGGCAAGGCACCAAATGAAAAATGCACAAAACGAGAGATATCCAGATTATTCCGCAAGTATCTCGATCTCAAGGATTTTCCGTCCGGAGACAACTTGAAAGGGTTAGCCTTGACAGTTCCTAATTCGTCACATGTGGACCTTGGCTCTCGTCTAATGGCTAGTTCTAGCGCATTTTTTCGGGATAATTTAATCTCTAAAGAAAGGAAAGGTATCGTTTATAGGCATATCTACTTAGAATACGAGAGTAGCTAATTTTCTACCAAGCACGAAAGTAAAGAACCTTTATTCTCACAAAATTATCTTGTTCTTACAACGATCATGATTTTTCAGGCAGGAGATACATGCTAAATAGAGAAGAAGATAACGAGAGTTATGCATTAGAGCACAAAGACAATTTAGAAGACGGCTTTTTTGTCGGTAGTAACTTAACACCCCATGAGGAAAACCCAAATCAAAAACAAAACAAGCTTTTTAGAAATGGAAACAGCATCATGGACAACGAGGAAGCAAGGCTTTTTGGCGTGACACCTACTAACAGACAAGACCCAGACAATGGAGAGGAATGCACAGTTGCTCGTATTCTTTTAGACAGTAATTTAGTACTGGATCTACTACTTGATAGGAAAACATCACATTTAGAAGATGTAGCCAATATCTTCGACTTAGCTTCTATCGGAACAATTGATATTTATCTCACAGATAGAGGAATTCAAGACGTATGGAATGTCATTCAGTTCTACAAAGGAGAAGACTCAGCTAATCTTATTACAAACACAATAGTAGATAAAGTTGACGTCTGCCGCATAAGTGCTGAGATTATGGATTCAGCTCGTAACTCCTCTTTATCAAACTTTGATAGTGCTCTGCAACTAGCCTGCTTGGAGTACTACAAACTAGACACTATTGTTACTAATCATCCTGATGCTTTTGTAGGGAAGTCTCCATCTTCTAACGGGGGAAACTTTTCTATTCTTAATCCAGCATCATTTGAGTCGTGGATTTCTCATGATCTTAAGCGATCAAGTCTACATCTCTCCTTACAAGAGAAAAAAGAATCTATTGAGAAAGGTTATTCATCTGTAACGGTCGATGTCAATGATCTCAAAATAGCAGGAATGTCAATTGAACAGTTTGAAATTTACTCAACACAGGGCGAGATATCCTTAGCTCACATGAGCTTTTGGTCTCCAAAAACACAAGAGCTACAAACGATTTCTGCTCGTGGCAATGGACCAGTGGCTGCCCTTTGCTCGGCCCTCGATGAGGGACTTTCTCGGATGGATTTTCCTCATAGTTACAGAATGGAAAGCATTAATCTTAGAAGCCTGTCTTCAGGAAGCAATTCTGAAATGAGAGCATCTGTTGTCCTCACTTGCGAGGGTATTGCATATGTTGGAAACTCTTCTCACCAGGATACGATTAAGTCAGTATTCTATGCATACATTAATGCGCTCAAATCTATAACTAGCAATAGCTCTACAGAAGATAAAATACAAAGCAGAAATACTAAACGTTCAATGTTTGACGCATCAAGTAACTCAATAGAGAGCTTGACAAATAGGGATTTCCATCAAAGCCTACAGAAAGGTAAGCAGGATTTTAGCGAATCAACAATCAAAAGCGTTTACATAGCAGATCAAAAAATTCTTGACGCCCATCTTCAAAAGTCTACCCTTGAGAGGGTAATCATAAAGAACAGTTCTTTGTATCAATCTGATGCTCTGTTGTCTGAAGCATTAGATCTCGATATATGGCATTCAGACATAGAACAACTGAAAGCACAATACTCTAGTTGGGGAAAAGTATCTTTAGATTCTGTCAATCTAAAGAAAGCTAATCTATTTCATGCAACTATCAATAGCTCTTCCGCTAGGGATGTTGATTTTAGTTCTTCTGAAATGAATAAGGCTGAAATCAGCCAAACTTGCTTTATCGACTGCAATTTTCAATCAGTTGACTTAGACAACGCTACTCTGCGCATGTGTCTATTCCACAGTGGCAACCTATCGAATTCCAGACTGACAGAGCTAAATTGCGAATCATCCTACTTCTTATCTGTTTTGATGTATTCAGCCAATCTCAGCCAATCTAACTTTTCAAAAGTTAGGTTTTCTCATTCCATTCTCAGAAAAGTAGATTTCTCTGAGAGCACTTTAGAAGACGTTGATCTGTCAGGTGTTAAGCTAGAAAATTCTAAGTTTAATGGGGCTACATTCAATAGAGTCAATCTGAGTAATGCTAACCTTTCAGGATGTGACCTACGTGGTGTTAATTTAGAGACTACCTACCTTTCGGGAGCCAATTTAACTGGGGCCTTGTTTGATGAAGGGGTTACACCTGCATCTCTCTCCTCGAAGACTAGACTTTGGAGCGCTCGTCTTTCAGAGGAAATCTGAACTCGTTTTTCAGAGGAAATCTGAAGAGGAGTTTCAAAAGTCAGTGGAAGAGTATTGAAAACCCTGGCAAAGCCCGGAAACTCCTTCGAGTGCTGCGCAAATGCACGTCTTTCAATCTCTGAGTTTGGCGATCACAGCCTGTAATCATAAGCGGTAATCGGCACGGCCTCTTGCAAACTTGTTTGTACTGCCTAATGTTTTTAAAGCGTTTCCCGCACTCTTCTTCGGTCTACCTTTATATGGAGAAAAGCGTTTGTACGAATGCGATCATGTTCCAATTTTTCTTTTTGAGACCTTTGTGCTTTGTTTCGAGGACTAAAGGGGTTCAGTAGTGGTGAAAATCAGGACTGTCACGTCGGCATCTCCCTCCAAGACTATCTTGGAGGGAGATGCCGATATGATGAAAAGGCTACTGCTATAGAATCAACCCAATTACCACAGCAGCAATTGTAGTCAAGAGTCTAAATAGCGCCTTGTTAGGTACCTTTACTGTAACGCTAATTTCAGTAGCGTCAGTAGGTTGTGTGGTCGGTGGGGAGTCCATCGACTCATCCTCCTTTACTAAAGAACAAGGAGGTCGAATGAACTGAGAACATAGCGATATATTCTTGTGGTTTATCCGAGCCTCTCTGAATCTCCAATATAAACTAGTTTGTAAGAGGCAAAGGTAATTCGATGAATCCTAGACGACAACGAGTTTACAAAACTTAGTGGCCATCCTGTTTAATAAACAATTCGTATACCGTAGCTTTCAATCGGAAGAAAATCCGTAACTTACTGCCAAAACAGTCTCAAGGGGTTACCTTGTATATAGCGATATATTCTTGTGATTCATCCGAATCTAAGAGTAAGTGGAAGCCCCCTGATCTGTATCGAGGGGCTTCTGCTGTTTGAAGTCACATCAGTTATAGCCGAGTTGGGGAAGCGAGCCCCTGGCTCAGGTAAGCGCACCCCTATTTGCGATGTTGTTGATTCGCAACAGTTCTATTATTTCCCAGCAGCCAAACATTTTCTGTCGCAGGACATTTCCCTTTCAATCCATTCGGTACTTCCTTGCTTTCAACAAGCTTTAAGCGATAGCTATTTTGGTAGTGTTCGGCCACTTCTTTGTGGCTAATGGCATGAGGCGGCCCGGCCATCAGGGTTTGGTCATATTCGTAGCAAATGAGTAGCTGGGGTGCTGCATTTGTTATTTCAACAAGATGGGCAGTGTAGCGATCGCGCATTTCTCTAGGTAAAGCGACTAAAGCAGCCCTATCGTAAATAGCATCGACTGAACCCAGCACATTGCCAGAAAGCTGAAAAATATCGCCCGCAAATATGTCGATATTCTCCGCGATGTAGTGCGTAATTTTGCCTCGCTGCACAAGGGTAAAGTCGCATCCAAGCGCTGCAAACAGCTGATCAACAGCGATTTTACTCAGCTCAGCGCCAGCAACACAATAGCCTCTAGAAAGGAGCCAAGCAATGTCGAGCGTTTTGCCACAGAGCGGTAAAAATATCCGACTGCCTTCAGCTAAAGACAGTGCGTCAAAATGCTTTACCAATAAAGGATGCGATTCACGATTATGGAAGGCAATGTTATTGTCAGCCCATTTTTGATGCCAAAAACTCGCATCCATGGTCATACCTCTAGAAATCTACTGAACTTTACTGGGTCACTTTGCTGGCTCGTAATGCCTTCCTATCCCCGTGAGTCGTGGGGGTATGCGCTGACGACCCATTGGAACGTCTTTCGGGCAGTTTCTCAGAGGGCAGCCTTTCAGAACGATCTTTACTAATAACAGTTTTAATTCGCTGAACAGCTGAGTTCCTCGCCGTTTTGTCGGTATTGATAGTTTTCTGAGAATCAATCGTTCCTTGAGAGTGGGTTATGCCCTGATTGCTAACAGGCGTACGATTTATGGCCATGCTATCTGCGACAGGAGCGTTCGTGGCAATGGGGCCTGTATGCGGTGCTTTGGCTGGCGTCCTTTTCAGATAGCCGAATAATCTCTTGAAGAAAGCTGCGCCAAGCCAAGAGCGTTTTCTCTTTTGAGGCACTGTTGGCTTAGAGATACGCACTAGCGGAACTTCTTTGACTAGCCCAACAAAACTGAGACAGAACCCCATTCTTTGAACGTCTAGTGCGGGCAGCTTCAGCACTTTTGAAATTTCGATTAAAGACAGCCCCTTTTCGGCAAGACGAAGCACTTCTTTCTCTTTAGTTTGAAGCCGATAGGATGAAAGCTCAACGTCTGTGGGCTTTAATCCAGACTCTAAGCAAGGCAGTTTATCTGTTAGTACACCCCAATCTTTGAGAATGCGTAGACTTGATAGGGTAACGTCAGTAGCTCGAATGCTTACGCCGGTCATCTCCAAATAAGGCAGCGGGCCAGATTCTTGAAAGGTAAATTTAGAATCTGATACCTTTAAAAGCGTGTAGATTTGTTTGAGGACTTGAGAGGCAAAAAGAGATTTGAGCTGCTTGTTAGTCAGCAAATCGCGATCTCTTAAGAATATGCCAAGTGCGGCTTTAGGCGGACATTGGCGCAGCAGCTGAGGCAATGCTATGTGCTGAATAAGCGATCGCGATTGCAGCATATGTGACAGCCCTAGGCCATCTACTCGATTAGAGACAGCAATCAAATTTCCTTTCGAAAACCAAAATAAATACGAGGTCTCTTCCACCCGGTTTTCACTATCCACCCGTTTCTCAGAGTCTAGTGCTGTAGGCGTTAGCGAGAGACGGCCTGTTTGCTGACTTTCCTGCAAGAACTTAAGTAGCTCAGGTAGCGAGAACTCTGAGGTCAGACCTTGAATATTCATAAACTCTTATTCATGAACGCCTAGCTAGGCGAGGACGTATAAAGATATTCAACGCACTGTCATGATTAAGCATCGTAATGATTAAGCACCGCGACAATTAAGCAAAATGAGGCGGTCAGAGCGTGTAGATACCGTGATTATACTGAGTAAGAGAAGCGTTATGAATGGTCGATTTACATATTTTTTGATAAGCGATATCCAAAACAAGCACTAAGTTTCCGGTTGTTTTTGGTAATTTAAAGTTTTTTGTATCAGCGGATACATTATTGAAATGATTCCTATAATGATGAGTAAGCCTGAGAGATATCGCTAAAGTGCGGATGCATCCACACTTTGTCTTGATGTGCATTCCTTATGCGAATTCGATTCGCCAGGGTCGCATCGCTGCTAGTTGAGTGAGCTGTTGTCGTGTGAGACTCCTAGCGATCATTAGTGTCCTAACTCACTCGACAGAAGCAATAGGTGACAAAGCTGTACAAAACTAAACCAATACAGTCAGGCTAAACATGCGTTTGGCCCAAAAATTGTTTGCCCTAAAATCTACTCAGCCAGAAGTAGCTCGCCTAACAAGCGTAGTAAAAACTTTTGCATATTTCTCAGCAACGGTTGTTCTGTTTTAATAAAAGATTCTGAACAACGTCACCAAACACAACGGTTTCCGCAGGAATCTCATAAAGATATCTGCGTCTATAGAAACCTTGCGTCGCTTGCCGCATTTCCACATAAACCTAAAAACTTTATCCCAGTTATGTGACTAATGCTCAAGTGACGAACGCTATAGAAGGGTAGAAGCCATAAAGCTTCTCCTATCTCTACAGCATTGCTCAATCATTGCTCCATAAAACATTTCAACAATATTCCTACGTGCTTCACAAGGAGGCCATTATGAAACGCTTCTTCCTCTCTAGTTTTACTATTCTTCTAGCTGGCTTTTCACTCTCTTCAGCAGCCTACGCAAGGCAGGTGGACCTTAACAACTCACTCGCTGACCTAAATGGCGACGGCATCACTACTTTAACCGAACTGGAACAATTCAATCGAGACGAACGACACAAAAACTAGCTCATGACAGGTCACGACTTAGTCTGTCATGAGAGGTCTCAAGTAACTTGATTGGATTAAACAACGCACTGAACATGACACTGTTGCTGTCACAGCATTCTCTTTTTCGAGGAGTGGAAGAGAATGCTGTGACATTTTTTAGATCTATAACAGTAGTAGCCCATTGTCAGTCGCTCATTTCTAACGTGCGCCCACTGAGGGAAGCAGCCGTTGTGAAATCAGTAATTGTAAGGTTGACAATAATTTAAGTACTGAGGCTGCTTTAGCCATAGGCATCCATAGGCCGAGCGTCTATTTCTGAGTGCTGAGCTGAGTCAATTATCGGTGCACACTGTCTATATGCCACAACTATCACAGCCCTCTGACAGGTGATGTCTTATTCACAGGAATGGGCAATATCAATCTATCAACGTAATAAAAAAACTTGATAGGGTGCAGGCTAGCGATGGCGCAGATGGGCAACGGCAATCGAATCAACCATCACTTACGGTCAATAGCCGGTAACGTTACTAGCCCTAAAGGAATTGTGATTCAGCTTTTAAGCTGTCAGCTGGCACTGCCCGCGATCGCCAACGATGCTGCTTCTCCAGAAATCCCCTCAATCCTGCCAGAGACGGAGACTAACCACGAATATTCAGGACCTTTCACAGCAGACTGGGATTCACTGACTGTAGGGCAGGATTCAATAGACGAAGCGCAGCCAGAATCTGCACAAGTCATCTATGAACATCCTATCTATACAGAGGTTTACGAACAGCCAAATATTTATGCGCCTATCGTTTACGAACAGCCTGCTGACAAGCAGGCTAGTTATGAAACAACCATTCATGGGGCCGTCGTCTATGTGCCCGAGCAAGTTGCTGGACAAGCAATTGATGCACAACCACATGAAACCATAGAAAATGGTTTATTGAACATAGACGAAGCTACTGCGCTAACACCCGCTAAGTTAGAGCCTGTAGAAGGGCATAGTGTAGCAGCCCACAGCACTGAGCTCTACATCGAAAGTCATAGCATAGATAGTTCTCCGGTAGACAATTCTGAATTGCTGCCAGTGTCCCAAATCGTCTCAACTGCTGACAGCTTTGCCCAACCACCGGCTGAAGTGCCACTATCATTAATACAACAGATAGAAACCAATGAGCTTACAGCGGAAGAACTCACAGATACTGAGCCTGAAAGCTGGTTAGCCGACACAATTCATCAAACAGAATCGGCAAACACAGAATTCTTAAAAGAAGCCACTATACCAACGCTGATTCCTCAAACGACCATCAGTACGAGCCGCTTCACAACACAGAACACCGAAACGTCCTTAGAATCTATAGCGTTACAGTCTATTCAAGCAGCCCACACACAATCAGGCTCTATAAAATTAGACTCTACACAAACGACAGAGTTTGACCCATTAGTAGCAGCACCTGAAACGCTAGAAACAGCCGCTGAACGGGCGATAGAGAGGCACATTGAGTATACAGACTATCTCATTAACCATCTTGCGGCGCTAACATATGAACAATATCCCATCGAAGCGTTTATACCGACGCTAACACCTCAGGTTGTCTCAGAGGCTAACGAAACACGTTTTAAGCAGGAACCCGTTGAAATCCCGTTAGCGCTAGTGCAACAGATCGCAGATGAAAATATAATAACCAGAAAAACAACAAAAACAGAGCCTGAAAGCTGGCTAAATGAAACCATTCATCGCATTGAAGCAGACACTATTTATCAATACGAGCCTTATCAATCTGAACCTTATCAATCTGAACCTTATCAATCTGAACCAGCAGCTGAGTTAGTATCAGTCCAAGCCGATCATCAAACGGACTATCTCATTAACCATCTGACTGAACTGACCTATGCGCAAGCTCCAATCGAAGAGTTTATACCGGCGCTGATACCTCAACTAGCTTCAGACTCAGAGAGAGCCGCAGCGCAAAGCTCTAAGCAGGATCCGCTCGTAGTGCCATTAGCGTTGGTGCAACAGATCAGCTCTGATAAGCTCACAGCAGCAGAACTCACAGAATCAGAACTGACAGAAACAGAGCCTGAAAGCTGGTTAGATAAAACGACTCATCGGATCGCGTTAACTGCAGGCACAGAAAATGTTCCTAATGTCTCGCTATCTCCTACGCAGCCCATCCTGCTCGCAGGTCCAGAAAGTTTAAATCCAGGCTTGCGCGCACCGAGTGATGCACCTTCACCAACTATTCCATCAGTTGTTCCATCTGTATCGGGTCCTCAGCCTGTTGAATCACCAAATTCAGGCACTACTACAGACACGCGCGATCGCCCTTCAGAAAGCGACTCACAGCCAGAAACATCATCCAACCGGTTTATTACTTGGGAAAATCTATCAGTTGGATTTGGCAGCAACTTTGACAGCTTTGATCAAGGCAGCTGGCGACTATTACCGACCCTAGAAGGTGTATTGTCTAATGGTGATCGCCTCGCTTTCACCACAGGGCTTAGTCGGTTTTCGCAAGCCGATATTGAATCAGTCACCCACACACCTTTTACGGTGAGATGGAAAGGACAACGCGGTCCAGCTGAGTTAGAAATCGGCGCTGGCTTAGATATCTTCAATCGACTTCCTTTCGACACCCATTTTGACGCTACGGTTTCTGTCCCCATCAGCTCTACGGCTACCGTCTCTGTTGCCGTAGAGCAAGGCCCTTATATTTTTAATGCTCAAACCTTAGAGAATCAAATCTCGAACTGGCGATACGGCCCGAATTTTGCGTGGCAAATCACGCCCAACACCAACTTTTTCTCTGCGCTGCGCTTTGGCAACTACAGCGATGGCAATCAAGAGGTCCAATCTTTTTCACGACTAGAAAGAAGCATTGGTGACACAGCCACAGCAGCGCTTACGCTCACCACAGACAGCTTCGATCAAGATGTTATCGACACCAGCGGTTATTTTTCACCACCTGACTTTCTCATCGCTACTGCCGAATTGTCTTGGCAAGAGCCCATTAGTGAAAATCTAACCTGTGGCCTGAGCGGGAGCTTAGGTCAGCAGCGGTTAGAAGGTCAGTGGGCCGTCGCCTACAACAACAACGTAACGTGTTCTATAGCATTCTCGCCAAAAGCTCAAGTAGACTTGGGCTATCAGATTAGCAACACTAGCAATGGTCAGTCTCTTTTTAGTGATAACGCATACACCAATCAGTCTATTTTTGGCGGCATTCGTATCCAGTTTTAAACTATCTATCCAGCGAAAGAACATAACAGACTAAATGGAACAGCGATCGCCTAGCTCAACCCTCCTGTCCAGCTCAATATCTAGAGAGCGCTGGATTCAAAGAGTGGCGCTGCGTATGAACGTAGAAAAAGAGCGATTAGTCCACAGTATTGCTCAGCGGATTAGAGAATCTTTAGATCTACAGATATGTCTACAAACGACTGTAGATGAGATAAGGCTTTTTTTAAGAGCAGATCGTGTGTTGATCTACTGTTTTAATCCTGAGTGGAACGGTCACGTTCCAGTGGAATCAGTGGCGCAGGGCATCGTTCCCATGGGCCCCAAAGCAGTTAAAGATCCATCTTTCGGCCAACCTTACAAATCACTCTTTGATTCAAACCAACCACATGTTGTTACGGATATTAACCAAGCTTATTCCCAGTCCCGAATCAACTTTTTAAGTCAGTTTCAAATTAGAGCAAAGCTGCTTGTTCCTGTTTTACAAGGAGACGCACTGTGGGGACTGCTGATGGTACACCAGTGCAATATGCCTAGGATTTGGAAAGAATGGGAAGTTGATCTGTTACAAAAGCTGGCAACACAGGTGGCGATCGCCGTTCGTCAGGCAGAGCTTTATACACAGACGCAGCTTCAGCTCGCAGAAACCTCTCGCATCAGTGAGGAGCTTGCCCAAGCACGCGACGAGGCCCTGGCCGCAGCCCGCGCCAAAAGCGATTTTTTAGCCGTGATGAGCCACGAAATTCGCACGCCGCTCAATGGCATTATTGGCATGCTGGATCTCTTGCTAGAGAGCCCGCTAAATCCTCAGCAAGATGAATATGCCACCATCGCACGTGACTGTAGCGATAGCTTGCTGACATTGGTCAACAGTATTCTCAATTTTTCAAAATTAGAGTCTGAGAAGCTAGAACTAGAAGCTCGGCCCTTCTATATCTACAGTTGCGTTGAAGACGCCGTGAATACGCTCTATAGCCATGCAGTTAAAAAACAGCTCCAGCTCACATACTCAATTGCAGACTCTGTACCTCAGCGGGTGGTAGGCGATGCCAACCGGTTGAAACAGATATTGGTCAACTTGTTGAGCAACGCCGTTAAGTTCACCCATAAAGGGTCAGTGCACTTAGCCGTAAAGGAGATTACCCGGCAAGAAAAAAACTGCCGCATACAGTTTGACGTTCAAGATACGGGCATTGGTATTGCCCCCGAAAAATTTGGTCGACTGTTTCAAAGCTTTAGTCAGGCAGATTCTTCTATTTCTCGGCAATACGGCGGAACAGGGCTAGGGCTAGCCATTAGCTACCGTCTATGTGAGCTGATGGGCGGTGCCATTTGGGCGCAAAGCACGCTGGGAGAAGGCACCTGTTTCTCGTTTAATGTGCTGTTAGAAACAGCTGTCGAAAAATCTGTTGCTTTAACCGGTAAGCGCGCAATGGTGATTGAAGCAGATAACACCCTTAGAGAGCAAATTACTGCCACGCTAGAGCAGTGGCAGATGGTATGCTACCGCACCCACTCTAGCTATGTAGCACTCGGTACGCTAGCCCATGCAGACCCCTTTGATATCGTTGTCATCAACTACCAGATGACAGATATGGACAGGCGCAGGCTCGTCCAGTCGGTAAGAGCATCAGAGCCACACCTACCGGTAATTATCCTATCGCCTCAGCCGATTCCCTATGGGCTAGGGAAGTGGGTAAAACTGAATGAAGGCGACGATTTTCAGCATAATTTTCAAGCTAATTTGTGGAATGCCATACAACAATCCCTTTTAGAGGACGCTGCTCAAGCGATACCGACACTAAAAACAACGCTCGCCCAGCAATACCCACTCAAGATATTAGTGGCTGAAGATAATCTTGTGAATCAGAAGCTGGTGCGTCAATGGCTGCGTAAGATGGGCTACGCGCCCGATGTTGTGAGCAACGGGCAAGCCGTGTTAGATGCGCTAGAGGCCCAGTCGAAAAACCAGCATTCAGACTGGGCTGAAGGAATTCCTTACGATATCATTTTAATGGATATGCACATGCCCTACATGGATGGCATCAGCGCAACTAAGGCGATTCGAGAGCAGTGGCCTCATCATCGGCAGCCAATAATTATAGCCATGACCGCAAATGTGATAGAAGGTGATCGCGAGCGCTGCCTTGAAAGTGGGATGGATTACTATCTCAGCAAGCCCGTAGATTTAAAGGCGTTTGGAAAGGTCATTGAGCAGTGTGGCCAGCAGCGGCACCATCAAAATGTGCGCAGTTATGAAAGCGCAAGCGAAAATACACCCAATATAAAAAATCAAACGACACTAGACGAGCCGCCAATAGAGGTATCGACCCATCAGCAAACCGAGCAGCTGGTAAACCGACAGGTTCGTCAGAAAACTGAGCAACAGGCAGGTCAATGGATTGATCGCACTCGATTAGAAACAACAGCATCGTCTTTGGGTGGACTCACCCAAAGCTGGCTCTCACAGTTTATTTCGGCCTATGAACCTCAAGGCCGCGAACTGTTGGCCCAGATCCAAGCCCAAGTCTCCAAGGAGAAAACACCAGATGCAGATGCGATTTTCTTTGCCGCCCACACATTAAAATCCAGCAGTGCTGCACTAGGCCTAGTCGCTGTAAGCCAAGCGTGTGAGGAAATCGAAAACAGTAGTCGTCACCGCCAG
The DNA here is from genome assembly GCA_039025345.1 of Cyanobacteria bacterium P01_D01_bin.105. Classification (GTDB taxonomy): domain Bacteria; phylum Cyanobacteriota; class Cyanobacteriia; order Phormidesmidales; family Phormidesmidaceae; genus Phormidesmis. The sequence goes on from JBCCOO010000050.1 coordinate 14,589, forward strand.
ATCGATCAGATTTCAGAACAAGTGAATACGCTGACATCCGTATTCTCGACCTCTCTAATAGCCTTAAAAGAATTAGCTACGTGTTTATCTACGTAAGATTATTGCCAAACAATCTATTAGAGAGATCAGCAGCCGTAAAAACACAGTACTACTAGCTCTAATACAACAACTATTAGAAGCTATCTGCTGTCTTCTATTTCTAAAGGTGCACATCAAAGCTATAGATACAAGATATTTACTCAAATTATCTGTCTATACTGACTTTACAATTATAAACAACAATATTTTAAGGCTGAGCGTGAACATCCGTTCACGGTTCTCTCGCTCATCAACCCATGCAAAATCGTGATTTTGAAGGGCCGTCCCTGCTATGGGCTGTAGCTTCCATTGCTGGCGGGATTGCAACGGCAATCGCACTCATTTGGATTCTTGAAAACAGTCGAAAGCGCTTTCCAAAAGCAACACATTTTCTACCAGCCATTACCGCATCTAGCCCTGCTGCTTAACGTGCCATCTTTCAAAACTTAAACGCTTCAAATATCTACCGTATTAAGACGCAAAATGGAACATCGTTATTTTTCTTCCATACTCAAGCGCTACCGAAAAGGCATAGCGCTATTTTGCGTTGGACTTTTAACCGTCAGTATTTTATCGGGCGTTGCGACCTCTAGTCATGCGCGATTCGATATCATCGCAGATAGTCGCCTCGCGATGGCCTCTGCTAATCAGCAGTGCGCCGCCCAGCCCATCACAGAAGAAGAGCTCCAATACGCGACTTCTGCGTGGACTTATTTTGTCGACAATGTACAGCCAGACACAGGGTTTGCAAACTCTGTAGGCGGCTACCCTTCTGGTACCCTTTGGGATATGGGCAACTACCTAACCGCAATGAATGCAGTGCGGTGGATGGGCATTATTGACCAGGGAGAATTCGACAGCCGGCTCAACCAGTTTTTAGCGGAGCTCAGCAAACTAGAACTGTTTGAGGGCAACTTACCCAACAAAGTTTACAACAGTGCTACCGGTGCTCGCGTAGACTATGCCAACAATCCCACTGAGCGCGGCATTGGCTGGTCAGCGTTAGATATTGGTAGGCTGCTGGCGGCTTTTCACATTATCAAAACTTGCCATCCACAGTACACCGACTGGCTTGGCAGTGTGCTAGACGGTTGGCAGCTGGATATGTCTGTTCAAGACCAGCAGATGTTTGGGGCAATGATTCGCCCTGATGAAAGAACACAGCTGGTGCAGGAAGGTCGACTGGGCTATGAGGAGTACGCCGCTCGGGGATATGAATTATGGGGCTACGATGTACCCGTAGCGATCGCGCTAGAGCCCATGAGCTACGTCGATATCTACGGCGTTCAAATACCGGTTGATGATCGCGATTTCCAAAGCACAAATGCCAATAACTACGTGGTGAGCGAATCCTACATTCTCGATGCGATTGAGTTTGGGTTTGACGATACCTTAGCCGACCACGCCCAGCGCGTACTCGAAGCGCAGAAGCGGCGTTACGAAGCAACAGGCCTGCTCACCGCTGTTTCAGAAGACAACATTAACCAAGCCCCCTACTTTCTCTACAGCACGGTCTATTCCAACGGTACGCCTTGGGCTGTGATCACCGAGGCCAATGAAAATCATCCCGAACTGCGCACCCTCAGTACCAAAGCGGCCTTTGGTTGGCACTATCTCTATCCAGAAGATGCCTACGCGCAGCAAATCTTTGACATGGTGCGCTGGACAACAGACTCGGGCCGTGGCTTCTATGCAGGCATCTACGAATCTGGACTCTACGACGAGCCGCCGCCGCTGAACGATGTTCTAACCGGTAACACTAACGGCCTCATTTTAGAAATTCTTTACTACAAAGCTAGAGGCAGCCAGCCCTTAATCGGAAAAGGCGCACTAGAAACCAGTGTGGATATTCCAGTCACAACCGATCTGGTCGAGGCAGAACCCGTACAGGCGATCGCCGTTGCCCCAATTGGCGCTGTTGGCCAGACTCAACCCTCCACCTGCCCGCTCCCGGCTCGCTCCCTCAGCATCACCGATCAGCGCTATGCCCGCAACGCCTGGAAGTATTTTGACACCAACTACCAGTCAACCGGTCTTGTCAATGACCGCAGCGATCTCGATGGCATGACCCTGTGGGGCGCGGGTGATTATTTGGCCGCACTCCACGCTGCCCGCAGTCTAGGTACCATTGACGCAGCTACCTTCGATCAGCGGGTACGCCATTTGCTTGGCGGACTCAAAGCGTTGCCGCTATTCGATGGGGAACTGCCGCACCGTGCCTACAATTCGCTTAACCTGACGCCCATTAACTATGGCGGTAAGCCCAATCCAGACGGCAACGGCTGGTCAGGCTTAGATGTGGGACGTTTGCTCGCGTCTTTGCACATGCTCAAAACCTGCCACCCGGCCTACACCGAAGCCGTAGATTCTATCGCCCTCGACTGGTCTTATCTGCGAGTGGTGCGCAATGGCCTGCTCGCAAACGCCCAGCTAGAAGCTAACCGACAGGGGCGCGAGCGCATCCGAGTTAATCCGGCAACGCTACTAGGCTACGAAGAATACGCGGCTCGTGCCTTTCAGCTTTGGGGCTTCGATGTTTCGCGCTCTGTCGTTGGCAACGATTATGAAACCGTATCCGTAGAAGGTCAGCCCGTGCCCTTAAAACGGCGATCTGATCGTCGGCCTGTGCTTAACGCTGCCGACACATCGCTCAATACAACCAGCACGCCGTTTATCCTCTATGGCCTGGAGTTTGGCTTCGATCCCAAAATGCGCGACCACGTAGATGCCATCTTTCAGGCTGAGGCCGCCCGCTACGAGCGGACCGGAAACTTCAGCGCATCTGGCACCACCCTCCTGAGCCTAGATCCCTACGTTGTACACAACACACTTGTTAGTAATGGCGAACCTTGGCAGGCCGTCACCGATTTAGGGGAAGATGCCAGCCGCTATCGCATGGTCAGTACGGCGGTGGCCTTCGCATACCTTACCCTCTACCCCGACCACCCATATAGCCAAGCACTTTGGCAAGCCACCCTCGATCTTTACAATCCTCTGCTGGGCTACTACGAAGGCTTTTTCGAACGAGCTGGACGCACCGCAATTGGATTTTCTAGCGGTACCAACAGCCTCATTTTGCAGGCCCTACTGCACAAAAACACCCAGCAGCAGCCGATTATCCAGCCAGAGCGATCGTACACATCTCCCTGGTGGCAGCAAATTCGCCAAGGTGACACCGGTCAGGGCCTGCCCGAAGTCGCCGTACCTTCTATTGACTTTGTAGAGTCTGGCAAAGAGCACTATTGGGTTTCCAGTCGCTAGCGCCAATCGCCGCTAAATCTAATCTTTAACTCTAATCTCCTAGGAAATACCTACCCGCACCATGTCCATGAAAAACGCTGCACAAAAAATAAAGCTACCGACCAAACTAGTGCCTTGGGGACTGCTACTGACTTTTTTGGCGAGCGGCTGTGCAACGGTTGCGACCGCGCCTTCTGTTGCTGATTCAGAGCCTTCTCCAGCAACGTCTCCACCACCTTCTGCAGCGGCGATCGCCCTTTCTGAAACCTGTGCCAGCATCACGACCCCCCTTTCCGAAAAAGAACAAAACTACGCCCAAATCGCCTGGAACTACTTTGGCAACAACCGTCGACCACAAACTGGTTTCGTCAACGCCACCGATGGCTATCCCTCCGGCACCTTGTGGGACCAAGGCAACTATCTCACTGCACTCAACGCCGCTCTGCACTTAGGTCTTATAGAACAAGCTGAATTTGATCAACATCTCACTCAATTTCTCACCACACTTGCGAACCTATCTCTGTTTGAAGGCAAGCTACCCCACAAGGTATACAACAGTGCTACGGGAGAAATCGTAGACTACGCCAACGAACCGACCGACCGGGGCTTAGGCTGGTCAGCGCTGGATATTGGCCGAATGCTCACCGCCCTGCACATCACCCGCAGCTGCCATCCAGAATATGGAAATTCAATCGAGGAAATTGTGGCTAGCTGGGCGCTAGAAGATTCGGTGAAAGATGGCCAGCTATATGGCGCCATAGTCCTGAGCAACGGGGAAACGCAGCCCGTGCAAGAAGGACGCTTGGGATACGAAGAATATGCCGCACGAGGCTATGAACTTTGGGGATATGAAGTTTCCAAAGCACTAGAACTGGAGCCAATGAAAACGGTCACCGTAGAAGGCACTGAAATTACGGTAGATAGCCGCGACTATAAAGAAACGAATGGCAGCAACTACGTTGTCAGCGAGTCTTACATTTTAGAAAGCATTGAATTTGGACTGTCAGATGAGCTGAAAAAAGTGGCTCGGCAGCTTTTGAGCGTCCAAGAAAAACGATATGAACGCACCGGTGAACTCACTGCCGTCTCTGAAGACAACATCAATAAGCCCCCTCACTTTCTCTACAACACCTTATATGCCAACGGCACGCCTTGGGCCGTGATTACAGGCGAAAACGAGCCCTTCACTGACTTGAGGACGATGAGCACCAAAGCCGCGTTTGGCTGGCGCTATCTTTTTCCAGAAGACGACTACGCCCAAAAGCTCTATGAAGCAGTCAATGAGCTTCATCAGCCAGAAAAAGGCGGCTTTTATGCTGGTTTGTATGAAAAAAGCGACCAGCCCAACGACATTTTGACTGGAAACACCAACAGCTTGATCTTAGAGATTTTGTATTACAAGGCACGGGGAAATCAACCCATCATTCCGTAGACCATTCTTTCCCAAATCATCCTTCTTCTAAATCATCCTTTTCTACCTCTTCAGCGCGTGCAACTGGCCCACTGGCTACCAGGAAGAACGCTACCGCACGCTCGGCGCTCTCATTATTCAGGCTTTTCAGCCTACTCTTCTTTCAGGGTCTTCACCATGACGGCAACGACTACCCTAGAAAATCTACCTACTTTTTTAGGCAATACCCGCTCCCAGCTCAGACGCCGAACGCTGCTGTTTCGGTATCTGGCAATGATTAATCTCATCTTAGGTGCATGGTATTTATGCTGGCGAGCAACGTCGTCTATCAACTGGCAGGCTTGGTGGATTTCACTTCCTTTGCTTTTGGCTGAAACCTATACCTATATAGGCGGAGCGCTGTTTGTAGTGGGGCTATGGCGACCGTTAGAGCGGCAGGTGCGATCGATAAATCAGCTCATGCCCAACCTCCCCCAGCAAGACTGGCCAACGGTGGATGTATTTATCACTTGCTATAACGAACCAACCGAGCTAGTGAGAGAAACCGCTCATGCTGCCCTCGCCCTGCACTATCCAGCCCATAAGCTGCGAGTTTATATTCTCGACGATGGCAACAATCCTGAAATGCGGGCCATGGCCGAGCAGCTCAGCCAACAAGATCTAGACTCACCTGAGCAACAAACCTACAGGCGCACGCTGCAGACCCAACGACAAAAGTTAATAGCGCAGCAGCGAGATTTAGAAAGCGCCCACACGGCCCTGGCGCAAAATGAGGTGATGGTGCCCGCGCTGATTCAGCATCTAGCAACATTGCTCAGTCCCCGAGGACACGCGCTCATTCAACAAACCACTGATGCGATTACACAAAATAAAAGCGCTATTCGCAAAAACGAGATAGCCCTAGAAAATCTTGCCCGCTGCCGCTACATTGCCCGCCCCAAACCCTCTGATCGCCCTCATCACGCCAAAGCCGGCAACATTAACTACGCCATCTTTTCAGGGCAAACCACCGGTGAATTTATCCTCACGCTAGACGCAGATCATGTTCCTAAGCCTCGCTTTTTGCAGCGAGTGCTCCCCTACTTTTTTGCCTACGATCTGCACAAAGGAACGTACAGCCGAAACAATATTGCGTTTGTCCAAACGCCCCAAAGCTTTCAAAATTTACCCAGCGACGATCCGTTTTGCCATCGGGCCAATTTGTTCTACGGCCCTATTCAACAAGGTAAAGACGGTTCTAATTCAGCCTTCTACACAGGAACAAATGCGGTAATGAGAAGAGAAGCGCTAATTAATACCGGCCTACAGAATTTCTCCCAAGCATTTGTTCAAAATAGCGATCGCCTCAATGAATTTGAACTGATCGGGGGCCTTTCTAGCGCTAGCATCACCGAAGATATGAACACCGCCATGCGGCTTCACGCAGCAGGTTGGCAATCAGTCTATCACAACGAAATTTTGGCGGTAGGGCTCGCCCCCGACGACCTGAGCGCCACGCTAAAACAGCGCTTACGCTGGGCGCAGGGCACCATACAAGTTTTACAAACTGAGAACCCACTCACCAAACCCGGCCTGAGCTTTTGGCAGCGACTGCAGTACTTCCAAACCATGTACAGCTACTTTTCTGGGTTTGCGACCATCATTTTCTTACTCTGCCCGCTCTGTTACTTCTTCCTCGGCGCTGTCCCCGTAACTAGCTTTGGCCCAGATTTTGTGCTCCATTTTGTGCCTATCTACATCGCCAACCGAGTCATGTTCATGGCGACAGCCTGGGGCATTTCGGCTGCCGAGATCTGGCGTTCAGAGCAGTATAGCGTTGCCCTCTTCCCCATTTTTATCCAGTCTGTACTGAGCGTATTCCTCAAGCAGCCACTGACATTTCAAGTGACGCCCAAGCAGCGTCAATCGGGTATCTACCTCAAGCTGGTGTGGCCACAGCTCGTTCTGTTTTGTCTTCTATTTATGGGTATTCTACTAGCAGGCATCCAAGTTGCACTTGGAAACATAGAAAATGCATCTACCTACTGGGTTAACACGGCCTGGAGCCTGTACAGCATGAGCCTGCTGTGGGCAGTTATTCGTGCGTCATATTGGTCACCTTCTATGGCCAAGTAGCTGAGTCGCACGGCGTTCTCTCCTATTAGTTTGAACCAGTATTGGCCGAACCAGATATTGGACGGAACCAGTCGTGTCCAGCAGATACACGCAGACATCCTATGAACTACCTATGAACCACACAGTCGCTATCATTCAGATTGAGGGCAGTTTAGACGTTACTAACAGCGACGCTTTACGGCAAGACATTATCAAGACCTTGGATCAAGACGCGAGTCATCTATTAGTTGATTGTCAAAAAGTTACTTTTATGGATAGCTCTGGGCTGAGCGCTTTGGTAATGGCCCTGAAGCTCGCACGAGAATCATCTGTTCGGTTTGCACTGTGCGCAGTTGGAGAACAAGCCGCTATGATGTTTCGGCTCACAGGCATGGACAAAGTGTTTGATATATTTGAAGATCGTGCCGCTTTTGAAGAAACGTTACTACAGCCGGTTCAAGTTTAGGATTGCTGAGCTACGCAGGCAGACAAGAGAACTGTTAGCAGCACAGGATCAACCTGCAATACAATCAACCAACAACATTAAAAGCTCATTTGCACAATCGAACAGTCATCGTCAAAGGTTTTGACTTCTTTTAGGCGACGGATATGGTCCAGCAGCCTTGACAGAGACGGCACTGCCTTTTGTTGGTTATTTTGTTGGTGTAGCTGCGTAATCACTTTAATTAAACCGTTGTAATCCCATCGGCTGCCGTCGGCTTGTTGAATCTCGTAGAGGCCGTCGCTAAAGGTATAGAGCACGCTGCCGGATGTTATATCGCACTGATCGTATTGGTAGGTGGTGTCAGGAAATAGACCAATGGGGAGCTGCCCTAATTGACCAATGAGCTGACTATCACCGTTGGGAGAGATGCGCAGTGCGGGCGGATGACCTGCGCTGGCATAGGTGATACGCTGCGCAGAGTGCTGATAAAGGCCATACCAAATGGTTAAAAAACGAGGGTTTTGAGAACTCATCTGAAAGATATTGTTGAGCCCAGAAAGGACGCTGCTGGGATCGTAAAAGTCTGCGTTGGGAAGCGATTGCGATCGCAACACCTGCTGCATAGAAACGGATGGTAGGGCTGCGCCTAACCCATGCCCCGACACATCTAGAACATAAATGACTAGGTGATCATCATCTAGCCAATAAAAATCGAAACAGTCACCGCCAAGCTGCGCAGAGGGTAAAAACTGCGAGGTGACCTCTACTTTGCCAGTCAGTGGCGGCGGCAACAAAGACGTCACATAGGTGGCGGCTTGAGTTAGTTCGTTGCTCAGCTTTTGCTGTTGCGCCTGCAGCTCAGCGGTGAGCGATCGCAAAGACTGCGCAGTGTGGTAAATTCTCAGCCCAGCCCGTACGCGAGCCAGCAGTTCCGGGGGCTGAATGGGTTTGTTCAAAAAGTCATCGGCCCCAGCATCTAGGCCATCGACCCTATCTTGCAGCTCACTGCGAGCCGTTAGCAAAATGAAAAACGTGCTGCGCATATCCGCATCAGATTTCACCGCCTGACAAACCTCAAGTCCATTCATCTGAGGCATCATCCAATCGCAGATAATCAGCATCGGTGAAAAGCGCTGAGCCAACGCTAATCCTGTTTTGCCGTTGCTAGCAACCGCCACCTCATAGCCTTCCTGTGACAGAGTTTGTTTCAAGATGAGCTGGTTGATCGCCTCATCTTCAATGACTAAAACCCTATCCATCCGCTGTCCCCATAAGCCATTAGCTGCGCTCTGTCAGTCTTTGGCTACCCTCTTTAAAGGTTTGCCGCCGGCGCAAAAGTCTCAGCCGCAGCAGTCCACTTGCACACCGTTATACTGCCCGCAAAAAACCAGACTTACTAAAAACCAGACCCGTTAGGCACAAATTCACACCACTTTCCACGTCATCTCACCACCTGCGCCCAATGGCACCAGCCCAATACCGGTAAAGGGCACTTCATCAGGAACCCGCCAGGTCGTTTTGCGTAACGTTATCTGCTGAGTATTGCGCGGGAGCTGGTAAAAATCTGGCCCATAGAAACTGGCAAACGCTTCCAACTTGTCTAAAGCATCGGCACTGGCAAACACCTCTGCATATAGCTCCATCGCGTGTAGCGCGGAGAAGCATCCGGCACAGCCACAGGACGTTTCTTTGCGATCGCGCGAATGCGGCGCGCTATCTGTGCCTAGAAAAAACTTAGGACTCCCCGAAGTGGCAGCTTTTACTAGCGCCTTACGATGTTTCTCCCGCTTCAAAATAGGCAGACAGTAAACATGAGGGCGAATACCGCCTTTAAATATTTCATTGCGGTTAAATAACAAATGCTGGGGTGTAATGGTTGCAGCAATGTTGTTGTTGGATAGAACAAACTCTGCTGCATCTGCGGTTGTAATATGTTCCATCACCACTCTCAGCCTAGGGAACCGCTTCCTCAGCGGAATCAACTGCTGCTCAATAAACACTTTCTCCCGATCAAATATATCTACATCCGTATCGGTGACTTCTCCATGCATCAACAGCGGCATCTGGGCCTGCTGCATAGCTTCAAACACGGCATCGCATTTGCGAATATCCGTCACGCCAAACTCCGAGTTTGTAGTGGCTCCCGCTGGATAATACTTCACGGCTTTCACAAAGCCGGATGACTTAGCTGCCGTGATGTCATCTGGGTGCGTGTTATCGGTAAGGTAGAGCGTCATCAGTGGCTCAAACGATTGCCCCTCTGGGATGGCGGCGAGAATGCGATCGCGATAAGCTGCCGCATCTGCCACTGTGCGGACTGGCGGCTTTAGGTTTGGCATGACAATGGCACGGGCAAACTGCCGCACCGTATGGGGTAAAACCGCTTTTAACGCTTCGCCATCGCGCAGATGCAGATGCCAGTCATCGGGTCGGGTTAAGGTTATTTTTTGCATGGCCCCAGCATAAAACCAAATCGTCAGATAGATGTCATACAGTTAAAGGGATGTGATATTTTCTGCAAGGATATTTTCTGCAAGATGAATATTCAGATACGAGAAGCTTCAAATGCTGAGTTAGATGATGTGCTATCAGTTGAGCGCGCTTCGTTTGGAGAAAATGAAGAGGCTGAGCTGGTAAGGGCCCTATTAAATGATGAGAGTGCTTTGCCTTTGCTGTCTCTGTTGGCTTGGAATGGCGATCTCGCTGTTGGCCATATCCTGTTTACCGCCGCTCGACTCTCAGCGCACCAGAGCAATAACCAGAGCAATAACCAGAGCAGTAACCCACTCACACCATCCATTTCTTTGCTGGCACCTTTGGCGGTTATTCCAGAAATGCAAAAACAAGGCATTGGCGCTCAGCTCATTAAAAACGGACTGCAAAGACTATCGCAATCTGGCATAGAGCTGGTATTTGTGCTGGGCTATCCAGACTATTACTCACGGCACGGGTTTGTGCCTGCAGGCGCACTCGGATTTGAGGCTCCTTATCCTATTTTGGAGAAAAATGCAGACGCCTGGATGGTGCAGGCGTTACGGCCTAATTTATTGGGACATGTATCAGGAACTGTCGTTTGCGCAAAGGAACTCAACAAACCTGAACTATGGAAAGAAGAGTGAGCCCATCAAGGAAAGTGAGGCCATAACGCGTCTAAATCAACGTTGGCATTATCTCCATCATCAAGGTTTTAAGCATGGCCGCCTCACGCGCTAGCGTGAACTGCTCAGTGATCCGCTGACTTGCTTTTTGCCTGATGCCTGCGCGCAAACTGGGCGCTAAGTTTAAATATTCCAGAGTCGCTTCACCCAGTCGATGCAGGTGAGAGCGTCCTATCACGAATCCGCTTACCCCGTGCTCGATGACATCTGGAATCCCGCCTGCATCGCTACCAATGCAGCCGCAGCCGCAGGCCATTGCTTCTAGCAGCGCATTCGGCATGCCATCCCACAGCGATGGCTGCAAATACACATCGCATAGCCGCAAATGTTCAGCCACTCGTGCGGGTTTATCCAAATGCCCCGTTACAATTATTCGTGCCCCATCTTCCGGATTCGCGGCAGCAAACTGTTGTAGCAACTGCTGACTCTCGGGTCGCAGTTCACCGATTATCAACAGGCAAGCAGGCCGCTGCGCCCTTACCTCACTCAGCGCCTGCAACAAAAATCGCTGCCCTTTCTTTTCTCGCAGTTCTCCCGAAAATCCCAACACTGACTCTTCTGGCAAGATACCTAGCTGTTCTTTGAGTGAATTATCTTTTTCAGATAATTTAATTTCTGAAAAATTAAAAACTTCTTGATTAACAACATTAGTCAATACGTTCACCGTGCGATTGCTCAGGGCCTCTACCTTTGTTGCCATCTCTTGGCTCACCGCCGTCACCACACTGGCATTTGCTAATGTCCACTGTAGTCGAGAAAAATCTCCTGGTGGAAACATTCCCCTATCTACATCGTTTCCCCGAGCACTGACAACAGATGAAATCCCATTTAGCTTTGCGAACCAAGCTGCGACAAACCCTGACGGAAATAAATAATGTCCCCAAACCGCATCGAACGGTTGCTTAGCCTGTAGCCAATCCAACAGATTTAGCGTGTGCGGTAAAGTCATATCCCAATTGCGATATAGCCCTATTCGATACACTCGCACCTTGTCGCTATCGGTGTCAGCATCGACCGGAGACGCCTCAGGTGGCAGTACGTCTCCGGGTTCTAAGTATCGGCTCCATGTCACCACATCAACAGCAATGCCAAGTGTTGTCAGCGATCGCACAATCCGCCCGGCGCTCCGCGCCACTCCGCCAATATCTGGCGGAAACCGTTCTGTCACCCACAAAAGTCTCATGAAAGAAGTCTCACAGCAGCACGTTCAGCAGACTGTATCCATCTCTACCAAAATCCTTACTGGCTAGCAATGATGTGTCGTGTATTGTCTAAGCCTTTGCTCATTATGGGCTTGATTTTGCGCTAGCCCCGCCCTTCAATGAGCTCAATTTTGTAGCCATCGGGATCGGTGACAAAGGCAATCACTGTCGTGCCATGCTTCATAGGGCCTGGCTCGCGGGTCACTTTACCCCCCTGATTACGGATAGCCTCGCAGGTACTGTAAATATCGTCAACGCCAAGCGCGATATGTCCATAGCCTGTGCCTAGGTCGTAATTTTCTGTGTCCCAGTTGTGGGTCAGCTCTATGACCGTATGGTCCGATTCCTCCCCATAGCCGACAAACGCCAGCGTAAATTTGCCGCCCGGATAGTCCTTTTTACGCAACAGCTTCATCCCTAGCACATTGCAGTAAAAATCCAAAGATTTGTCTAAATTACCAACTCTAACCATCGTATGTAGCATTCGCATTGTACTAATCCTCTCGTTGTGCCTTATTATTTTGTCGGAATGTGGCCACTTATATCCACTTAGTTAGCGTAATAGGCGTAAAGCATGATTGATTCCCTCGATACGGCAATTGAAGATATCCAGGCGAGAGAAATTCTGGATTCCAGAGGTCGGCCTACGATTGAGGCTGAAGTATATTTGACTGGCGGTGCGGCAGGTTTGGCACAGGTGCCAAGTGGTGCGTCTACCGGTAGCTTTGAGGCTCACGAACTGCGCGACGGCGGTAACGAACGCTATGGCGGCAAAGGCGTCATGAAAGCGGTAGAAAACGTCAACGAAACCATTGCCCGCGAATTGGTGGGCTCCGATGCGTTCAATCAAATTGAAATTGATCGTACGATGATTGAGCTAGACGGTACACCCAATAAAAAAAATCTGGGTGCAAACGCCATCTTAGCCGTGTCTCTAGCCACTGCAAAAGCCGCCGCACAAGCCTCTGAAATGCCGCTTTATCGCTACCTTGGAGGGCCTTTGGCAAACGTTCTGCCAGTACCGATGATGAACGTTATCAATGGCGGAGAGCACGCTAGTAACAACGTAGATATTCAGGAATTTATGATTATGCCCGTGGGGGCCAGCACCTTCCGCGAGGCGCTGCGCTGGGGCGCTGAAATTTTTGCTCAGCTCAGCAAAGTATTGGATAAGAAAGGCCTACTGACAGGCGTTGGCGATGAGGGTGGTTTTGCTCCGAACTTAGGCTCTAATCAAGAAGCGCTTGATCTGTTAATGTCTGCCATTTCTGAAGCAGGCTACAAGCCCGGTGAGCAGGTCGCACTGGCGCTGGATGTGGCTGCTAGTGAATTCTACAAAGACGGTCAGTACGTCTATGACGGATCAGCCCACTCCCCAGCCGAAATGATCGCCTATCTCGAAAGTCTCTCCAACAACTATCCTATTGTCTCCATTGAAGATGGCCTACATGAAGACGACTGGGAGAGCTGGAAACAGCTGACAGATCGCATCGGGGGTAAGGTTCAGCTGGTTGGGGATGATCTCTTTGTTACGAATCCTTCTCGCCTACAAAAAGGCATTGAACAAAGCGCAGCCAACTCTTTGCTGGTCAAACTCAATCAAATTGGAACCCTGACTGAAACACTACAGGCGATTGATTTGGCTAAGCGCAATCAGTACAGCTGTGTGATTAGCCATCGTTCAGGCGAAACAGAAGACACCACCATTGCCGATTTAGCAGTGGCCACTCGGGCGGGTCAAATTAAAACGGGGTCGCTATGCCGGAGCGAGCGCGTTGCGAAGTACAATCAGCTGCTGCGCATTGAAGATGAGCTGGGCGCTCAGGCTGTCTATGCTGGCACGATTGGGATGGGGCCTGGTTAGTCATGAGCGCTCACCCAGCCTACGGTATAGGCATATTGCTTGGCCGTAGGCTGGGTGAGCGTTTATTAAAATTGTCGTGACCATTCTTTAGGCCACCGTTCAACAACAACTTTAGTCTGGGTAAAGAATTCAACTGCGTGTTGACTTTGACCATGAAGATCTCCATAGAAACTCTCCTTCCAACCGCTAAAGGGGAAAAACGCCATTGGCGCAGCAACACCAATATTGATACCGATGTTGCCAGCTTCAGCGTCGTAGCGAAACTTGCGGGCAGCAGCGCCTGAGTTTGTAAATAAACAGGCCATATTGCCCCAACGACTTTGGTTCACCAGAACAATGGCATCTTCTAAGGTGCCTACATGGAGAAGGCCTAACACAGGCCCAAAAATTTCAGTTGTCGCCACTTCTCCTTGCATGGGAATATCCTGTATGAGAGTGGGTCGAACAAAGTTGCCTTGTTCATAGCCAGGGATTTGAGGGTTACGACCATCGACGACAAGCTTGCCGCCTTCACTCATACCGGTTTGAATCAGGCTGTGAATGCGATCACGGCTCTCTGGATTAATTACCGCCCCCATCTGCACACCGTCCTCTAAGCCATTGCCTACAGTGCGCTGCTGAGCAGCTTGGGCGATCGCATCTATGAAATCATCTTTCACCGACCCCACCGTAATCGCCAAAGACGCCGCTAAACAACGCTGGCCGGCACAGCCAAACGCACTATCTGCCACAATTCGCGTGGTCATCTCCAAGTCCGCATCAGGCAAAATCACCACCGGATTTTTTGCGCCGCCTTGGCACTGCACCCGCTTGCCCGTCTGTGCCGCGCGACTGTAAATGTAGCGTGCTACAGGACTCGACCCGACAAAGCTAATGGCTTTCACGGTAGGATGATCTAGCAAGGCATCCACCACCGTTTTATTACCATGCACGAGGTTCACCACCCCAGCCGGAAGTCCCGTTTGGTGAATTAGCGCCGTAATTTGTTGCATCGTTTGAGGCACTTTCTCCGATGGCTTGATGATGCAGGTATTGCCACAGGCGATCGCATACGGAAAAAACCAAAAGGGAATCATTGCTGGGAAGTTAAACGGAGCGATAATCCCCACCACCCCTAAAGGCTGACGAATCATCATTTCATCAATGCCACGGGCAATATCTTCTGAGTTAACGCCCTGCATCAAGGCAGGCATCCCACAGGCCACGTCCACATTTTCAATGGCTCGCTGCAGTTCTCCCTGGGATTCTTTCAGGGTTTTGCCGCATTCTGTCGTAATCGTTCTGGCAAGCTCATCTCGATGCGCTTCTAAAAGCGTTTTGAGCTTAAAAAGATATTGAACGCGTTCAGTAGCAGGAACCTGCCGCCAGGCGGTAAACGCGTCAGCAGAAGCGGCAACGGCGTTATCTAAATCAATTGTTAACGATAGGGGCACTTCTGCCAGAACATCTTGGGTGGCCGGATTAATCACATCTAAGTAGTCAGTCGTCTCGGATGTTTGCCACGCGCTAGCAATGTAGTTCTGTAGTCGTTTTGTCATGATTTTGCACACAGCCCCTTTTTACTCAGTTCCAAGGGCATAATTGCCCGCCTCTCCTAACATACTGACAAACTGTAGACATGTTCGTGACATCTATCTTCCACAAACAAGCCTTAAATCGCCTTGGCACAAGTTACGTGCGTTGGCACACGCCGATTGTACGCACAGCACTACTTGTCACAATCATAGAACTAACGAGCAGCAGACTTCGCACACTAAAATGATTTAGGAAAAATGATTTAGGCATCTATTGCTTTCGTCGAGTTAGTTAGGACATTAGTAATCGCTGAAACCGTCTAGTTACAGCAGCTAACTCGACCCGCAATCGACGTAGGCCTTGCCTTCTCGCAGAGTATTCATCCGTCGATTGGTATATCATTTAGCACCCTGGAACAAAATACTGTACTGGCCTTAGCTTGACCGGCCTTAGCCGACTAGGTATTCAGGGGAGAGGCCAGTGTTCACTATCCAAAACAAAATATTTTTAACTAGCTAAACGATGCTTTAGTTGTTATGACTTCTCAATTGAGAGTCGTGTAAGTAAGTTTCCAATTCAAAGGGTTTCTCAGCACACCAAGCGAGCCTCTCATTATCATTAGAAGAGCAACGCGGGTTTTAAGACACACTTTTATGGACGTATGTCCAGGTTCTGTATGGTAGCTACACAGTTGAGTCTTGACCATTTGCGCTTCCTTACGGTAACTACCAGCACCTTCGACGGTTAGCATAATAGGATATTTAAGCGCTCGTTCGCTTGGCAATTCAAATATCCCATATACATTGTGGCGACCTCTCCAGGGTTTAACAAAAACTGAGGTTGGGTGATCATAAAAGGTTATGCCCTCATCTAAAAAAGATGAGTCGCTGCACTGAGGATTTAGAATTTTCAGAAGAGATTTAAGCATAACCGAGATAATAGAAATTACGTTAGATCACATTCTTCAAGAGAGAGAAGTCTTTCAAATCATTGTGCAGCCCATAGTTTCGGGTAGCAAACTGTATTTGCAGCATCAATCGATCCCGTCGGAGAGGGCGAGTTGCTTTATGGTAGCAAAATGTATCTTCAGCGAATCCAAATCCCGTAGCACCTGTAATGCTAACTATATTATCTGACCCATAAAAATCAATAATTGCATCATCGCTCCGTCGCTTTACAGGCATCAACACATGCGAAAGACTCTTCTTTCTATGGCTACCAAGCACACAAGTATGGGGCCCACTTTCAGCGTCAACGTCAGTTAAATAGAAAAAGAACCTTACACAGGCATAATCGTCTAAGTCATAATGAAAAAAGGTTATGGTTTGGCTAGAGTCGTAAGGTTGCTCATCATTAACAGCAAAATTCCACCACAGTCGGCTGCCTGTAAAGAGAGGCTCAGCTTTAAGGTAACGAGAAGCGATTTCAATCAGCCGTGAATCATTACCCAGGGCTCGGATTTCTGAGCAGAGTAAGCTCGTGTTGTAATACTGAGCTGTGAGAAAGGTATGACCATGTTCTTTTTGGGCTTTGTCTTTTTCAGTATAAAGAAAGCCAAGCTTGGCATCCCGATTTCCATAGCAGGGTACTGAAAGTGCAAAGTCACGTATCTTACTCACAGATTGTTGTGATAGCTCAACACCAAGATATAATCCGTCTTTATTTAAATGCTCTACAGCATCAGGCACGTTCACATTTGTGAAAACAGATTCTGGGTTGATTGTTTGCTGCTTCTGAGAGGTTGACTTTTGAAGCGCTACCGCAACGTTACGAATAAAACCAAACCTACCTAAAATCGACATTAGGAGCCAATTTGGATTGTTTAATCCCTTTAATAAATAACACTTAGCTCTCACTACTACTTCTATAAAGTAGCCTCTAAAGAACACAGAATTTTTTTCTCTTGTAAGCATTATTGTATATGGATGTGTATAGGTATACTAGAGCTATCAGATATACTGAAATTGTCAGCTCAATATAGAAAGAAATAGAAATCAGGAATTATACAAACTCCAGCGAGTAATCGCAAAAGAAAGGATAGCACTTTCATTAATAAACTTGATCGGAGATAGTGAAATCCCTGCAGAACAAGGGATTTATAGCTATCCTAAAATATAGGAAAAACAATTTCGGGTTTAGCCTTTGAGGCCATTTTATTTCCAGTCAAGTTTAATTAAAGTGTTATTTGTTTTTTGGCAAACTTGTATTTAGAGAGTATTCGCTCATGATATAGGTTCGTGCATATCCAATTTGAAGAGTGCGTGTCGGCTTCATACAATCTTCTAGCATCAAGTTTTATTGAAAATTTTTGAAGATTATTCCTGATCCTATATTTCAGTAAATCGAGAAGCCTCAAGATCTACAACATCAAGGCCCACACTGAAGGTTTACAGATGGAGATGTCGCTCAATCGTTCAGGTTTAGCGTGCCAAGCTATAAAGCGTGCCAAGTTGTAATAGGTCTAAAGCTGTAGAAAGTCTAAAGTAGCAGGTCTAAATTGCCTGGTTGACACAGGCACCTGCGCTCGCAAACTCTGCGTACGCAGGGAATACAGCCTGATCTTAAGTTTCGTCACGTCTACTGGGAGCACACCGCTAGGCTGAGGATGCTTTCATCCAAGCACAGCCTCAGCTAAATGATGATCATTAGCTGAGGCACAAGAAAAAGAAGATTGGATAGGTCGCTTATTATACCCATAGCGTTCTCGCTCCAAATCTTAGCAATGATGATTTTAGCGATGATATTTTTTACTAAGAAGATCTCTTGGTAAAAAATATTACTGTGTAGGCACTAATTGATCCCATTTGTAGATAAAATTAGCAGCCAATCGGCTCACATATTACCATCGCGCTAACTCTTCTTTTAAGATTTGGCCCCTATCTGAACTTGGTGGTCAACAATCCGGATTGGATATACCGGAAGCGAGATTGTTTCATCATCTAAACAAACACCTGTTTCCAAGCTAAAGTTTTGTTTATAGATGGGGGAGGCCACCTTGAGGGTACCTTGGCGATCACCCAAAATCCCCCTCGACATCACAAATGCTTTACTAAACGGGTCAAAGTTCCCCGTCGCATAGACTTCATCCGTTTCTCCAATACGAAATATGGCCACCTGATCTTTGCCAACTAGGGCATTGACGCCTGTATTAGGGGCGATCGCATCCAAGGCACAAACCGTCACCCAGCTAACCGATTCAGTGATCATCGATTCAGTTTCAGCGTTCATTGTCTCAGTGTTTGCTGCCGATACTGACTGCGTCATCGGAAATCTCCTATCTTTTAACAATATCTAAATTAACTAAAAGCCGTTATTCTCAGTCCGTCAGTTACTTAGTGAGTCGGTGTCACCAATGCATCTTTGCTTTGATTCAAGACCACTTTCTCTGCTTCCGTCGCTGGACGTTTTTGTCCTCGTTCTTGCACATAGGCCAGCGATGGATCGGCGTTGTCTGCATTCACAAAGTGAGTGAAGCGTTTCACCTTTTCTGGATTTTCAATAGTTGTTTTCCATTCACACTGGTAGGTCTCTACGTGGTGCTGCATCTGGGCCTCTAGATCATCGGCAATGCCTAGAGAATCTTCGATGATTACCTGTTTGAGATAATCTAGCCCGCCTTCTAACTTGGTAAACCAAGTAGAGGTGCGCTCTAGCTTGTCAGCGGTGCGAATGTAGAACACTAAGAAGCGATCAATGTATTTGATCAATGTCTCTTTATCGATATCGGCGGCGAGTAAAACCGCATGTTGGGGCTTCATGCCGCCGTTGCCACACACATATAAGTTCCAGCCATTTTCGGTGGCGATGATGCCAAAGTCTTTCCCTTGAGCTTCGGCGCATTCTCTCGTACAGCCCGAGACAGCTGACTTGAGTTTGTGGGGCGATCGCAATCCTCGGTAGCGTAGTTCTAGCTCAATCGCCAAGCTTGTAGAATCCTGCACCCCAAACCGGCACCAGGTCTGTCCTACACAAGACTTCACTGTCCGCAGCGCCTTCCCGTAAGCATGACCTGATTCAAATCCGTTATCCACCAGCCGCTGCCAAATCAGCGGCAGCTGATCCACCCGCGCCCCAAATAGAACAACGCGCTGTCCGCCGGTGATCTTGGTATATAGGTCAAAGTCTTGTGCTATCTGACCCAGCACAATCAGCATCTGGGGGGTAATCTCTCCCCCTGGGATTCTGGGAATGACAGAATAGGTGCCGTCTTTTTGAATATTGGCTAGGAACGAATCGTTGGTGTCTTGCAATCCGATGTGAGGTGTATTCAACACATAGTCGTTCCAAGACGATGCCAGCATCGACCCCACTGTAGGTTTACAAATTTCACAGCCGTAGCCTGTGCCATACTGTGCCAGCAAGTCATCAAAGGACTTAATTTGACCGACTCGCAACAGATGGTAAAGCTCCTGACGAGAGTATGGAAAATGCTCGCATAAGTGATTTTTAATCTCGACCCCAGCCTTCTTCAGCTCTGAGGTCAGCACATCTTTCACCAACGGTACACAGCCCCCACAGCCAGTGCCTGCGCTCGTGCATTTTTTCAGCGTTGGTAAATCTGTGATGCCGTCGGTTTGAATGGCTTCGCACAGTTGACCCTTGGTCACATTGTTGCAAGAGCAAATTTGGGCCGTATCGGGCAGACTTTCCATGCTCAGTGTCGCGGCTGCGCCTTCACCTGCGGGCACCAACAAACTCAGCGGATTGGCCGGCAGCTTAATTTGGTTTTGCATGAGCTGAAGCAAGGTGCCGTAGGCGGATGCATCTCCGACAAGAATGCCGCCCAGCAGCGTCGAGCCGTCGGCATCCACCACCAATTTCTGGTAGGTGCCTGCTATCGCATCGGTTACTGCAAGCGCTTTTGCCCCTGGCGTTTTGGCAAAATTATCGCCAAAGCTGGCCACATCTACACCCATCAGCTTCAGCTTGGTAGACATATCTGCCCCCGTAAACTGTTGCGAGTCTGTTCCACTCAGCAAATGATCACTGGCAACTTCTGCCATCTGATAGCCTGGGGCCACCAAGCCGAAGATTCGGCCTTGATACAGCGCGCATTCTCCAATGGCATAGATGTTGGGGTCAGAGGTTTGGCAGGCTTCATTAATCACCACCCCGCCGCGATCGCCTATCTGCAATTCACAATCTCTCGCCAGCTCATCTCTCGGGCGAATGCCTGCTGAAAAGACAATCATGTCTGTTGGCAGAGAAGTCTCATCGGCAAACTGCATAGACACCAGCTGGCCATGCTCACTCACAATATCTGTGGTGACTTTGCTGGTGTGCACCTGCACACCCAGGCCCTCGATTTTCTCTTTCAGCACTTCACCACCAGCTTCGTCTATCTGCACCGGCATTAAGCGAGGGGCAAACTCCACCACGTGGGTCTCTAGGTCAAGAGATTTAAGTGCGTTGGCGCATTCTAGGCCCAGCAGCCCGCCGCCGACCACAACGCCCACACGGGACTGCTCAGCGTAGGCTTTAATCGCGTCTAAATCTTCGATGGTGCGATAGACAAACGTGCCGGTGGCGTCGTTGCCCTTAATGGGGGGCACAAAGGGATAAGAGCCGGTGGCGAGTACAAGTCGGTCGTAGGCAATTTGAACGCCGTTGGCAGACGTGACGATTTTCTGTTCTCGGTCGATTTCAGTAACGCGATCGCCCACATAAATCTGAATGCCATTCTCTTGATAAAACCCAGGCGTCACCAGCGTTAAATCCGCCGCTGTTTTATCTTCAAAATACGCACTCAAATGGACGCGATCATAGGCAACCCGAGGCTCTTCACAAAAGGTTACGAGATGCCAGTCGTTTAGGGCACCTTTGGCGACCATTGATTCAAGCAGTCGGTGGCCAACCATGCCGTTGCCAACAACGACGAGGGTTTGCTTGCTGTTCGGCATACTGAAACCTATCTCTCAAGTTCACTGCACCCCACAGTGATGGATCCGTCTCAAAATGGCTAGCTGCTTATTCGCTTTTAGATCTAGATTGATGTAGCGATCGCATAAGTTGAGACACAGCACAGGGTTATCTTGCCAATCCATCTATT
The DNA here is from genome assembly GCA_039025345.1 of Cyanobacteria bacterium P01_D01_bin.105. Taxonomy (GTDB): domain Bacteria; phylum Cyanobacteriota; class Cyanobacteriia; order Phormidesmidales; family Phormidesmidaceae; genus Phormidesmis. The sequence goes on from JBCCOO010000050.1 coordinate 35,645, forward strand.
TGTCTTACTAATCCATCTACATTTACAACAGTTTGCGAAAAAATGTAACGCCACAACACAGCGTCACAACACAGACAAATTGGCACCTAAAACAATTGGCACCTAAAACAATTGGCACCTAAAACAATTGGCACCTAAAACAATTGGCACAGTTTCCTACACAGTTGCCCCTAATTTAGTGGAGAAAGGAATTTATTGGATATTAAGGTAGTGAACGGTATTGACACACTATGACGATTAGCTTCGCCTCCGCCCTCCCGCAGTTGTTTACGAGCCTTGCGCTTTCGTTTACCTTGCCGCTCTTTGTCGCCGTTGTGCACCCTTGCCATTCAGTGGTGATTGCCCGTACCTACGGCATCAATGGTCAAGACGGACGTGACGGACGCGATGGCTCTGCTGGTGCAAACGGGGCGAGCCGAACCATAGACGCCTCCGAGGAATTCATAGAACTAGATTTACGCGGCACCGATGGCGAAGACGGTGAACGGGGTGAACGGGGCGATCGCGCCCGCTGCCGAAATCATACCCAGCCCAATCGCGACGTGAGCGCCGCTGATGGCGGTGATGGCGGCGACGGTGGCAATGGGGGCGACGGCGGCAGCGGCGGCGATATCACCGTGTACTACACCAACCGAGCACACCTGCAAAACGTATCCGTCAATGCAGGCGGCGGACGCGGTGGAAGGGGCGGACGCGGCGGTGATGGCAGACGCGGCTGCCATTGCCATGAATACAGTTGGTCAGACACAAGCTGCACAGACGGCAACTGTGAGACCCAGCACTATAGCTGCACAGACGGCGACGACGGCGATGACGGCAGCCGAGGCCGTCAGGGAGAGGATGGCCGCACAGGCAAGGCTCGCATTGTAGATAAGGCCTTGCTAAACGGTGAACGGTTAGCCGCAGAAAATCCGGTGCTGGAGCAGGCGATCGCCCAACTGCCCGCCACGCCTATTCCCCTCTCACGCAACCTCTGGCAAACCCGCCAACGCGCCCAAGACATTTTCAACAGCGGTTCTGTCATTGACAGCACCTACCAAGAATACGCTGGCCGTGCCGACAAACAGTTCCAACTCATTTGGGACGCCGCCTACCCACAATCACAAGCCTCCAGCTCATTAAAAGTCTCACTTGACGACAAAGGCACACTACAGCTCCAAACCCCTAATGACTTGTGGATAGATGGGGAAAGAACAGAATGCGACAACCTAACCACCTATCGCGTTAAGTACGCCCTATTAGCCTCAGAAGCCACAAACCTCTCAGTCGGCAGAAGCAACGGCAGCGGCGCACAATTTGTGCTAAACATCATCGACCTAGCAGGCAAATCAGACCTACTAGAAACCCAATTCTACGTACGCTATAAAACCAAAAACGGCGACAGACGAGGCCGCTACATCACCCGCTACGAAGGCATCCTATCAGATGCCCTATTATCTCGCGATCACAATAGATTTGTGTTAAACGTTGGCCAATTACCCATCGATCAAGAATATTTAAAGCCCAACACCGAAGCCAGGCTAGAAATCACTGTAACCCGCACCCTTGCAAATAACACCGCCGAACAAGTACTAACCTGGAACGGCCAGACATAACCATTACGCTCGATCCTCCATGCTTCAGAATTTTTTTGCAAAAAAATTCTGCTCCCCAACCAGGTACCCCCTAACCTTTAAAGCTCACCAAACACCCCTTGCATGGGTTGTAGGGCGGATGCCTCCGCCCTGCTCGAAGGGGTTGCCGGGGGCGGCGAAAAGCCCCCGACGCAGGAATTATAGCCCCAGCCAACCCATAAAAATCACAGCCCAAAAAGACGAGAAATCACAGGCAACAACCCATTACAAGCCTCCACAAACCTCGTCGTCTCCCCCAACCCCACCGTCATTCCCTTCAACACCGAAATCGCCCGCTTCGCCGCCCGCCTCATCCGCCCATCTTCCAGCGCCTTCCCAGCCATCGCAATTTCTCCAACCTCTGCCAACGCTTCAGCCTTCTCCGCAGGCCCCATACTTGCCTCCGCCTCAATCGCAGCTTGCAGCCGAGTCAACAACCCCTTGAGCTGACGCTGCTCATCCGCTTCATCCAACTGGCTGATTTGGAGAGAAACTTGATTGTTATCCCCCACAACAAGCGCCGACTGATTAACATCTCCCTGAACAGTAATAGTGCGACTATAATCGTCACCCATTTTTACTTCACTCTTACTTTCAACCCTAATATTTCTTTCAGCCAAGGCAAACGCAATCTTTTCAAACTTTGGCGCACTCTCTAATCGTTCCGCATCCCGCCCCGCTTTCAACCCAGCCCGATAGCCCGCATCCCAATCTTTTTCAAGCTGGCCCTTGTTTACCGCGTCAGGCACTTCCAACGTTAGCAGCACATCTGCACCTTGCTTTTCAAGCGATTTAATCGAATCTTGTGTGACCTCCGGATGCTGTTCCATAATGTTTTGAAAAGCAGCGCGAAATGCAGCCGGGTCAATGCCGTCACGGATGAGGATTTGAACATCGTCCAGCATTTCCTTAAAAAACTTCTCGAAGTCACCAGGCTGAAAAACCTTGTCAGGATCGTGGGGACGCCGCTCGCGATTGCCTTTTGCATCGGCATGCTCTCGCAAAAACACATACTGACAATCAATGTTTTCAAATGTAGTGGTGGTACCGATATTCCACGCTTCTAACGTCGCTCCGGTCAGGCAAGTACCGATAAAATCAGCATTCACAGCCTGCGCTTCAGTAAGGATGGCATCTTTTAGAACTGTTTTTTCTAATAGGGCATCAGTGAGAATGGCCCGCCGGAGAATCGCACCTTCTAAGGTGATGCCAGTGAGGTTAGCCCCCCGTAAATTGGCATCAGTGAGGTCTTGTTTGTAGCCTTTTTCTGGAGTGGTGAGTAAGGTGCGTACACGGCGATCTTGTAAAATCGAGGTGCCGAGGCGGGCTCGGTTGAGCTTGTGAGTACCTTGCCAGAAAACGCGGGTGAGGATTGTTGATTGTTTGCGAGAGTTAGCAAAGTTTGTGCTTTTGAGGTGCGCCTTGTGAAAGGTTGCCCCAGTTAAATCCGCGCCGCAAAAAGAGGTGCCGCCTATCGCTCCTAGGGCCAAGCCAAAGGTGCGAAGAATGTCGAATTTTTCATCTTCTTTTAGCACGCGCCAGCCAATAAATAAACTGAATAATACGCCTGCGCCTGCGCCTGCGACTGCGACTGTGCCTGCGACTGCGACTGTGCCTGTGCCTGTGCCTGCGCCTGCGCCTGTGCCTGCGAATGCGCCTGTGCCTGCGCCTGCGAATGCGACTGTGCCTGCGAATGCGACTGCGCCTGCGAATGCGCCTGCGCCTGCGCCTGCGAATGCGACTGCGAATGCGCCTGCGCCTGCGCCTGCGAATGCGACTGCGAATGCGCCTGTGAATGCGCCTGTGCCTGCGACTGCGAATGCGCCTGCGACTGCGAATGCGAATGCAGTCATAATCGAGCCGAAGGCTCGAATTGAAAATCCTTGTAACGAAATTGCAGCACACGTTACAACAATCAACAATACATAAGCTCCAAATCCAACAGCCTGCTCCAGAGGATTGCTAAAACTCGCGGTATCTAAGAACAAAGCAGCAATAACTCCTGAGATTGCTTGCAAAACACCCGCAAACAAAGCAAGCACAGCTATCCTTACCCACTGCACAACCACCCACCGCCGCTGCAACCCTGCCTTTGCACCCGCGAAGTTCACATTCTGCAAGTTCGCATTTGTAAAGTTCGCACTGCGGATATCCGCCCCACTAAAATTCGCCCCACTCAGATCTTGCCCCTTAAAGTTCGCACCCCGCAGCTTCGCCCCGCGAAAGTCACGCTCCCCAGACTCATAACGCCGCAACACTTCCCCAGCTTTCAAAGTTCACCGTTCCTCGCAAGCACCTCAGTTTTCCTCTCAGCCGTCACCTTGCTAATCAGTAAACGGCATCTACTCTAGGTCGTGCAAGTCCCACCATGCACCTAACGCATCTAATCAGTTTCTAAACGTGCATCGTCTAGCGGTTCATACCGCAACGGCTTCACCCAAGCCACATACGCCAAAATCAACAGCGCCACACCACTTGCAGGCCCAATGAAAAGATGAAACACCTGATTGCCCGTCGCAATCAACGCAATCCCAAACCCCAGTGCCACCCCATTAGAAAACAGCAAGTACAAAAACACCCGCCAATCTCTCATCACCACATACCACTTGTACACAAAGGCGAATGCGACAATCAGCTGCGGGATCTGAATTAGCGTCTTACTGTCGTTGGCACCATACAGCAGCGGCGTAGCCACCATGCAAGCAATTATCAATAAATCCAACAGCGTATTTTTCTTCAGCCCCAGCGCAATAAAGCCCAC
>JBCCOO010000051.1:0-38476 GCA_039025345.1 Cyanobacteria bacterium P01_D01_bin.105
AAAACTCAATCAGCACCTGCTTGAACGCTTTATTCACAACTTAGACTTGGACGAGACATTAATTAAATCGCATCACAACTATCAGAACCTCTGTGAATACGGTGTCCTCGTCTCGTAATTATGTCCGGAGTATTGTTATAAGCAGATAAACGTTCACCCGCTATGTGACTATTTAGTCTTTGGTTCACCGGAAAGTTTTTGATCTTAGGCACTAGCGTCCACATAATTGAGGAGATCTCGGTCATTAATCTAGTTCGTTTAGCACTAGAGGGCATTTCTTGTCTAATTCTGTCGTAGTAGTCGGCTAGTTTATCTGTCCTCTCAATCGCCTCTGCAGAATCTATCTGACCTGCTGAACTAACTAATGAAATTGAGTTTTGATACTGCGTCTCAAGCGTTCGCAGAGTATCAAAAGAAGGTTCTCTTTTATTTTTTGATTTAGCATCCAATATTTCTCGTTCGTACTGTCGTGCGGCCTCTTGAGTCCCAGAAGCAAGCTTGATTCTAATTAAGTTAGTTTCAATCTCTTCAATTCCTTGTTCTTTTATCCACCTCAAGGAACTCTTTATCTGAGGAAGTTGGTCTAGGAACCAAGGCAATAAAACAGGTAGCCAAAAAAGAGAGGCTAAGAGCAGAGTGACAGCAGTTACTTTAAAGTCCAGAGATAAGCCTAATGTTTCTTCATTGGACACATTAGATTTCACAGAAATATTGATTGCGCTTAATACTGTAAGAATACCAATTGAGAGAAAATACCGTCTCCGAAAAGAGCTGGATCCAGAACTCACACTAAATCTCCTACTTCTTTCAACCTTTTACACTCCAAAAAATTAGTATGAGAGACTCGCAATCAACTCTTCCGTACACTATCGCTATCTACCTCATATTTTTCAATAATTACATCTTCAGGGATACACATACAATCATCCGCCCGCATCGATACTTAGTGTTCATTCAAATACATTTGGCCTCTCGAACTCCTTAAAAGAGATTCCAAACCATTCGAAAAGAGTCGTATCTATCACATAGATCCATCCTTCTTGAGTATATACATTCGTAGCAAATCGGGTTGCTACTTCTAGGTCTTTCGTTGTAGAGACAAAACATCCATCATATAAACCAGATTGAATCTGATGTGCTCTAGCGGCATTATCCTCAGTTTTGCTGTAGGTAAAGGTTCCGTCATATCTCAAATTTCCGTCGTACCGTGCAACAAATTTTGATGAACGACCTTTTGGAACTAGATGGCCTCCACACTCTAAATCTTGCTGTTTCGAAACTCCTCTGTAGAAAAAGGCCACTATTTGCACTCTAAAAACAAACGAAACATAGTCGTATATCTCGTCTTACTCTCAAGGTTTCTGTCGAGGAAAGGTTTTCATGAGCTGACGGACTTGCTCTGCGTGGTAAGAGCTGCGCGTGAGGGGTGAGGAAACCACTTGTAAAAATCCCATTTCTTCGCCTGCTTCGCGCCATGCGTCGAATTGAGCAGGCGTAACGAAGGTATCTACGCCGAGATGTTTCTGACTGGGCTGTAAGTATTGGCCAATGGTGACGATGTCGCAATCTACCGCGCGCAGATCGGCGAGAACTTGACGCACTTCGGTGTCAGTTTCGCCCAGGCCCACCATGATGCCTGACTTGGTATATGTCCAAGGGGCGATCGCTCTCGCCTGCTTCAACAATTCCAAACTTCTCTTATACTCACCCTGCGGTCTCGTTCTCCTGTAAAGCCGGGGCACCGTCTCCGTATTATGGTTCAGCACCTCCGGCTGCCCTTCCAACAGCAGTGTTTTCAACGCCTCCCAATTCCCACACAGATCAGGAATCAACACCTCAACCGTCGTATTCGGAGACACCTTGCGCGTCTCTTCAATGCATCGAATAAACTGACTCACCCCACCATCCGGCAGCTCATCTCGATTCACCGAGGTAATCACCACGTGGTTCAGCTTCATCCGCCGCACCGCTTCCGCTAAATGCACCGGCTCCATCGGATCCAGCTCGCGGGGCGTTTTATCAAAATCTATGTCGCAATAGGGGCAGGCGCGGGTGCAGGCAGGCCCCATAATCAAAAAAGTTGCGGTACCCGCGTTAAAGCACTCGCCAATGTTCGGGCAAGAAGCTTCTTCGCAGACGGTGTTAAGGCCCAGATCTTGCAAAATGCCTTTGACATCGCCAACGCGCTCCCACTGGGGCGCTTTTACCCGTAACCAATCTGGCTTAACTACCACGCTGAGCTGTCCATCGCTTTAGATACAAGCCTGATTTTAGCAGGTGCAAAAGGATGGATTACTATTGTTGGGTATGTTCTAGTGCTACCGCCTTAAATCTCGTTGTAAAATCTCGTCTTAGCTCCTAGGAGGCACCTAACTCATGCGACGGCAGCCCCCTATCGCCCGTTGCTTTATCGGTTTATGTTTCAGCGCCGCTGTAACGCTGGCCGCTTTTGAGTGGCGCAATCCTTTCCCAGATGCTGTCGTCACGCTAGATGCCGAAATAGAGTTGAGTGCGGATGAAATAATCGCACTGAATAAGCGCGGGCTGAAGCATATAAAGGATGAACCAGCAGGCCGTTTCAGACAATTGTTTAGTGGGTTTAGTAAGGCGCAGCGAGCGGAAGCCGTTGAGTCAGAGGTGGAGCTGATTTTAGATTTGAGCGATCGCCTCGTGGAACTGCGCGTCCCTGACGAAGACCCTATCCTCTACGAAGTCGCCGTCGGCCAAGACGATTGGCAAACCCCCACAGGCGAGTTCAAAGTCATGGATAAGCGCGAAGACCCCGCTTGGCAACACCCGATTACAAAAGATGTGATTCCGCCCGGCACCGAAAATCCCCTCGGCACTCGCTGGATTGCCTTCTGGAGTGACGGGCAAGCCCAGATAGGATTCCACGGCACCAATCAAGAAGATCTCATTGGCGAAGCCGTTTCCCATGGCTGTGTGAGAATGCGCAACCAAGATATCGAAGCGATATATGCAAAGGTAGAGGTTGGCACAATAGTCACGGTTAAACCCTAAAGCATCTAACCTTCTTTGAAATGTTTTCTGATGACGCCGAAAGATGACGCCAGCCGAAAACGCCTATCAGGCAATGCCCAACAGACGCTTTCTAGAAAATATAAGGAGTTATGTCAACGCAGCCTACCCGTTGCTTACGCAGCCGTAGGTTGCTGCTCAAAGTCGTGGGCGTAGTCTTTTAGGAGCCTGTTCACCTGACCAAGCAAACCAACCTCTTCTGTACGCTGGATTTCTTTACGCTCTGGGAAGAACTCAGGCTGATCTAGACTGCGACCCACTGATTCGGCAACCTGTTTCGCAATGAGCTCAGACAGCTCAGCGCGGGCCTTGTCTCGCTGGTAGCTAGCCCCTTCTTCTGTAGTGGCATATAGAGGGGGTAAGCGGTTTAGCGCGTAGGCGGCCACGTCGCCCAAATCAAGCGTATGCTCGCTGTTAGCTTCAACTTCTGCAACCTGTGAAATCGCCTCAGTGAGCACCAGCTCCTCCATAACGTTGATGAACTGTTTACGCGGAACAGCCACCACTTCGCCTGTGAGCAAAGAACCCATGAGGCGATCTAAAGACATATATTCTTCGATAGATAGCTCAGAAGCGGTATCGCAAATGCGTCCGACTTCAGCTTCCATCGCAGGGGTCAAATAACCATCCTGCAATGCCTGTTCAACAATTTTTTCGATGCTACTCATGCTGGCACAAAACTCCGGTTTGCTAGTTCCAAATAAAAGGAAGAGGAAGGGCTTGTATAAAACGGCTTGATTGGCGTTTGGGATTTAGCCTAGGAATACGCTATGTGCGTTTGTCAGGTTAGTTAAGACACTATCTTTGGCCAAAACCATTACAGGGCAACAGCTAACCTGACTAGCAATCGACGAAATGCATCCGCCGATTGCTATATACGGATGCGTTTAATAATTCTTCGTGTCAAGTGTTCCCTTCGTATCCGGGCGTAAAACAGAAGAAGCCTACTTTAACGAGCTTTCATATCCAGCTCAGGTTTCAGTAGGCTTCCCAATCTATTGAATTTTGTTGTCATTTTTGTGTCACATGCGCGTTCTTACAACACGCATACACCCTTGCAGGCAAAGCCTTTACAGCACACCGCTATGTCGCCAGGGCACCGGATCAACCGACACACCATTCACAAACAACCCCCAATGGAGGTTTGGCCCCGTCGCGAAGCCGGTTGCCCCCATATAGCCAATCAGCTGACCTTCTTCAACCCTATCGCCTTCGTTTACAGCAAAGCCCGACAGGTGAATCATAACGCTCGTTACCCCCTGACCATGATCGATGCCGATGGTGTTTCCATTGAGCTCAAAACCATCGGAGACACGGCCAACCAGCGCAATGCGGCCAGCAGCAGGGGCGTAAATGGGAGAGCCGTTAGCCGCTGCGTAGTCTACGCCACGGTGATAGTAGTCTTCAGCAAAGACACCGTTGTAATAGCGCTGATTGCCATAAACAGAGCTGACATAGCCTGTGCTAGGCCGCGCCATGGAGCCATTCCAAAATTTCTGCGGGGTGCGCAGGGCGCGCAGTTCGTCGAGACGATCAAATTCGTAGTCGGTGCCTTCGAGGCCCGCACGATCAGAAGAGAGCGTAATGTACTGAATGTTGAAACTGCGGTTACCAATGTTGACAACAGCATTGCTAGTGCCATCTGGGCCATTGACTTGAATGGCTTTGCGACCAGGACTAGTGTTGGGGCTAGTGGGGATGAGCGCACGGTAGCGATTGGCATCGAGTGCAAAGGACTGGTAGGTTTTACCCTCCACAGTCACGGTAGGGGTTACACCGTTATTCTCTCCCGCGATAACCACAGAGAGCGTATCGCCTAAGACGGGGCGAACGGGTGTAATTTGCACTTGGTAGGCATGGGCCGGCGTCGCTAGGGCGCTCCACAAAATTGCACCGGCAGCCGCAACGGGAATCAGCAGCCAGGCAGATAGCTTAACGCTCGACCATTGGGGACCCAACCACAGAGAGCGCTTTGGGAAAAGATCGCACTTTGGGAAAAGATCGCGCCTTGGGAAAAGTTTTTGGAAAAAGCGTTTGAAGAAGGCGCGTTTAAAGAAAGCAACCATAGTAGCGAAAGTGTGAGGAGTACAGGTTAGAAAGAATAGTGGTTTGAATAATATCAATTAGGAACGGATGTAGAAGCGGATAGACAATACCATTCTTGATGGCGGTTTGCATGACCGCGCTCACTGGCTTTAATGGTCTGTCACGCAGAAATTCATAGGCATTAAAAAAGCGGCCTCTTCGCAAAGAGCACCGCGTTTGCTGGCATTACGAGTGAAAAACTTCGTCAGTTACTCGATCTGACGTAGGCGATCGCTCCTCGCATCAAAATCGTATTTTGCCCGTCTGTGCCTTTCACACAAATGGCATTCGCATCTTGCCATGTCAGCGAACCCGTCAGCGTATCGCCAGTGGTTACTTTCACTTCTACAGCCTGCTGGTCGCGAATGAGGGTTTGAACTTGGCGAATGCTGGGCAGACCTGTATCGAAGGCGTTGGATGACATCTTAAAGTTAGATAGAAACGAGGTTTGATATAAGCTTTCCCACGGCTTGCCCAGATAAACCGGCCCAAACAAACTGGCCAAACAAACTGGCCCAACAAACCGGCCCAACAAACTGGCTCAAGCAAACCCGTCTACACAGCCGCGCTCAGACAAACCTGTCCGTAATAGAATAGCCACAGTAATTGCGAAACCATTTCTGCTTATGACGACGCTTCCTTTTAGCAAGTATCACGGCTTGGGTAATGACTTCATTTTGGTGGATAACCGAGGCAGCGAGGAAACCCTGGTAACGCCAGAACAGGCCATTGACCTGTGTGATCGCAATTTCGGCATTGGCGGCGACGGTGTCATTTTTGTATTGCCTGCCACCGGCCCAGAAAAGAGTCAGATTGACTACACCATGCGCATCTACAACTCCGACGGCTCGGAACCCGAGATGTGTGGCAACGGTATTCGATGCTTGGCTAAATTCATTGCCGCGTTGGAAGCAAAAGAAGGCAACAAGCGAACGCTGCCTCACACCTACCGTATCCACACACTGGCTGGCACCATTCGCCCTGAGCTGAAGCCAGATGGCCAAGTAACAGTAGACATGGGTGAGCCCATACTAGAAGCGCAGGATATCCCAACAACGCTGGCAAACACAGGGGATAAGGCCATCGATAAAACCCTCACCGTGGCCGATAAAGCGTGGCAGGTGAGCTGCGTCAGCATGGGCAATCCGCACTGCATTACGTTTGTCGAGGATGTAGAAGCGTTACCCTTAGCAGAAATTGGGCCAAAGTTTGAAAATCACGAGGCGTTTCCGGCACGGATCAACACTGAGTTTGTGCAGGTTGTGCGGCCTGACTATCTTAAGATGAAGGTGTGGGAGCGCGGCGCAGGGCCAACGTTGGCCTGTGGAACTGGCGCTTGTGCGCTGGTTGTCGCAACGGTGCTAAATGGAAAGTGCGATCGCCAAACGACCGTCGAGCTACCGGGCGGTAACTTAGACATTAAGTGGGCCGACAACAACCGTGTATATATGACTGGGCCTGCAACGCGCATCATCGACGGAGAGGTTTATGTCGATGATGCAGGGCGCTGAACTGCCTCAATTAATCAGCACCCTCAATATTTCATCAACACCCGCTAATACTCGCCTTGAGCACACCTCTATTTTCAATAAATGGCTTTATTGATCCTCACGAATGACGACGGGATAGACGCCCCTGGCATTCGCGCGCTGCAAGCTGCACTGCCCCATCCTGAACAGAGTGTCATTGTTGCCCCCGACGCCCCGCACTCAGGCTGTAGCCATCAGATGAATCGCGGCGGAACCATTGCGATTGAGAAAAGGGGCGATCGCGAATATGCCATCGGGGGAACACCTGCAGACTGCAGCCGAGTCGCGCTGCGTCACCTGCATCCGGAAACAGAATGGGTGCTCTCAGGCATTAATGCAGGCGGCAATATGGGCGCTGATATCTACCTATCAGGAACCGTCGCGGCAGTCAGAGAAGCGGTGTTGCTACGCAAACCCGGTATTGCGCTCTCTCAATATCGCTATCGCACGCAGCCCATCGATTGGGCTCGGGCAACGCGACTAGCCCAGCGAGTATTGAGAGAGCTGATGGGCAAACCAATCGCGGCGGGTGAGTTTTGGAATGTCAATTTCCCGGCTCCGCCTTTAGATGGCACCGTAGACAATCCAGAAATGGTGTTTTGTGAAGGCTGTACTCAGCCCTTACCGTTGGAATTTGAGGCGGATGAAACCGGTTTTCGCTATGCGGGCGCGTATGAAAACAGGCCCAGAGACACAGGCCGAGATGTGGATGTGGCCCTAGGCGGCGACATTAGCATTGTGAGAATGCAGCTGTGGTAGAAGAGGCAGCCGTGGTGGAAGAGGCAGCTGTGGTGGAAGAGGCAGCCGTGGTGGAAGAGGTAGCCGTGGTAATCGCAGTAGTAGCTATGTTGTGTGAAGGTTGTTATGTGAAGATACGGAGAAGAACGTTGTATCTAAATGCATCAAGGAAACAAGATGATTAGGTATGACTGCGGTTTGATCGAAGGATTTGTTAGGTTCTGATCGCTCCGTAGTAAGATACATCCGCAATTGGGATCTTCGAACGGTGATCTCCTGACGTTTGTGGCCACAATCATGGTGCAGCTCAATACTGGATTTACGCTATTCCTAAGCTTGTTAGTCGAAGCAATGCCGTTCTTGCTAATTGGGGTGGCATTTTCTAGTTTGCTGATGTTTTTCGTAGATGAGCGAGCGCTCATTGGCGTTCTGCCCAAAAATGCATTCTTGGGCGCACTGGTAGGGAGTCTCATCGGGATTATGTTTCCGGTTTGCGAATGTGGCAACGTGCCTGTTGCCCGCCGCTTGCTAGTGCAAGGCGCCCCAACAGCCGTTTCTATTGGCTTTTTACTGGCAGCGCCCACCATTAATCCGGTCGTCTTTTGGGCAACGTGGATCGCGTTTCGCGGCCAGCCAGAAGTGGTGTTTATGCGGGTCGGGTTTACGCTGCTGATTGCCACGTTAGTAGGCTGGGTCTTCAGCTATCAAAAAGATATTGGCCCTTTTCTGCAAACATCAGTGGCCCGTAGTCGGTTTCGCGGTGAAACTGAGCGAACCCAACAAGACTTGGGCAGGGAAGCCTCCTCTGGCGGCAATCTGTCTAGTCAGCCCTCGTTATTGCAAGGCGGTACGTTCATTCAGGGGGCCGGTGAGATGGGCGAAGCGCTACGGCTCGATACGCCCATGGCACAGCGACTGGTGACCAATCCAGCCCTGGAGCAGCGGCTTGATAATAAGTTTGTGCTGGCAGCAGAGAATATGATCCGTGAGCTCCGGGAGCTTGGCGCCGTACTGGTAATGGGCAGTGCGATCGCCGCAACCGTTCAAGTCGCCGTGCCACGCGAAACCATTTTGGGCTTAGGCCAAGGCGTAGTGTCTTCTATTTTGGCCATGATGATTCTGGCGGCGGTGGTTTCCATCTGCTCGACGGTCGATTCCTTTTTTGCACTGTCGTTTGCAGCAACCTTCACCACCGGCTCGCTACTGGGCTTCTTAATTTTTGGCCCAATGATCGATCTCAAAAATATTGGCTTGCTGCTGACGGTGTTTACGCGTAAAGCGGTATTTTATCTATTTGCGCTGGCAGGGCTAATGTGTTTTGCTGTGGCCTTGTTTGTGAATCTGTACTCGGGGTATTAAGTGATGCGATCGCCCAGAACTAGAGCGACTCGAACCAGAAGACGGCCCCCTCTGTATGTCCCTTGGCGAGATGTTTTTGATGCCGTTGCCATGGGTATCTGGAGCCTGATGCTATTTCGCTATTGGTTTGGTGGTCAGCTACTGCTGCTGCTACACCCCGACTATGCTTGGCTATCGAATTCAGCGGCGATTATTTTGGCAGCGCTGACCTTCTTTAAGGTACTGAAAATCCGTCAAAAAATGCAGAGCCATAAAAAGCGCCAAACCGTCACCGCCCAGAATGGAGGCTTTACGCCCACCCTCAACGGCAGTTCAAATCGCAGTTCAAATGGCAATCCGAATCAAGGCCACATTACGCTGTTGCCCCCCAGTCTCAGCAGCACAGTGCTCTTGGGGGTCGCACTGTTTGGCTTAATCTACACGCCGAGAGCGTTTGCCAGCCAAACAGCGATTCAGCGGGGAATTTCTGAAACCCTAACGCTAACCAGAGCGCAGCCTCAGCGGTTTGCTCGCGCCGCCGCTCCTGAAGATCGCTCCGTTATCGACTGGATTCGCCAGGTAAATGTCTATCCAGAACCCGATGCTTACTCAGGCGAAGCGGTAAACGTAAAGGGATTTGTGATTTATCCCGAAGGGTGGCCAGAAGAGTATTTGATGGTATCGCGGTTTGTGCTGACTTGTTGCGCAGCGGATGCGTATCCGGTCGGGCTACCGCTGAAGCTAGCAGAGGGCACTACAAGGGCTGATTATCCTGTGGATAGCTGGCTTGCGGTGCAGGGTGAAATGGTGACGACAACCTTAGATAATCGGCGACAGCTGGCGATCGCACCAAACCAGATCTCGCAAGTAGAAGAGCCTAAAAATCCCTATGAATACTAAGGGCAAGCACTAAAAAGGCAAGCACCAGAAAGGCAAGTATTAGAAAGGCAAGATCAGCAATGACCCCTAGAAGTCCCCGACAACAAAAGGCTTCTCAGCAGCCGCTAGATAGGGCTGCCAAGCGAATGATGGCAGCCGTGGCTGTGCTGATTGCTGTAATGCTGCTGTTAGGCTCACAGAGCTTAGTACAGGTGCGCAGTTTTTCCTGGCAAGGCAAGTCTGTTTCATCTGATGATGTCGCATTTTTGCTGACCTTTACCCGGCCCGTTGCACCCGAGAGCGTAGAGGAAAATCTGAGCATTGAGCCTAACTTACGCGGTAAGTTTAGCTGGGCAGGGCGCAGAATGGCTTATACCTTGGAAGTGCCTGCAGCTTATGGCGAAACCTACACATTATCGCTACCGGCGGCGGCGTCTCTACTTGGAAAAGTCGGATTTGATCCATTTGAGGCCACCTTTAAGACGCGCGATCGCGTTCTGGCCTATATCGGCACAGCCGATGAGGAAAAAGGGCGCATTGTGTTATTCAACCTAACAGAGAAAAAAAAGACGTTGCTGACGCCAGAAGATCAGCTCGTAATGGATTTTAAGGTTTACCCTAATCGCGATCGCATTCTCTACTCAGCTGTGTCCAAACGCGACCAAGACGAAGGCCTGCTCACGGCCACCCAGATCTACACCATCACAACGGGGCTAGAAGTGCGCGCAGCCCCCCCCGCTTGGCAGTTTTGGCGCTCAGCTCAGCCCACAGCTGGGGAAATTGAAACGATACTGACCAACGCAAACTATCAAAATCTTAAGTTTGACCTTTCACCTAACGGTGAAGTCATTGTGGTGCAGCGTCTCAGCAAAGAGAATCCAGCCGACTCTGGCCCTTGGGTAGTCCGACAAGGAGAACCACCCCGGAAACTAGAAACAGAACCCAGCGGAGACTTTACCATTGCACCCGACAGCGCTTCGCTACTGCTGCAGCAAGGCCAAGGCACAGCCGTGATTGCCCTTGATCAAACCTCCAGTGCTGATGACGCTAATGCTGATAACACTAATGCTAATGAAAATGACGCCGGTTCAGAAGGCACAGAAGATGCAGAAGAACAATCTGATGAGCTATTGGACTTTTTGCCAGACTACGGCCTCACCCTAGATATCGCCAATGACGGCAGTGCAGCGGCTCTAGTGAACTTTAATCAAGATAATCCAGACGAGCGCTTTACACAGTCTCTTTTTCTCGTCTCTAACCGAGGAAAAGAGAAACAACTGCTGCAAACAAGTGGCTCTATCGTGAGCGCTCAGTTCAACGAGGACAATAATATCCTCTACTGCTTAATCAATAAATTGGTAGAGATAGAAGAAGAAGAGTTTTTAGCCATACCCTATCTCACGGCCATTAACACCGAAACCGGCATAGAACAAAAGCTATTAGAAATGCCACCGCAATCTGACATTACGGTGGCACTATCACCTGATGGACTCGCGATTCTATTTGACGAAGCGCTAGCCACTGAAGCTCAAGCTATCGATGAAAGCTTTTCAGGGCCAACCCACCGGCTATGGCTGCTGCCCCTATTTAGCACCTTAGAAGAGCGCTTAGCCGGAGCGCCCATTCCGCTACCACCGACCGAATTAGACACCTCAGGACGCAACCCCAAGTGGTTACCGTAGGGTTAACCTCAATCCCCATTGCGGGGTACATCAGTTAGGCCGTCATCTATAAATTCCGTCGAGTTTCGTTGCGCTGAATATATAGCTGCAAAAAGATCTGCGCGGCAGAAGGCTCCAATTCCTCAAGCGCATTAATAATTTCTGGAACAGAATCTGCCAGCGGATCGCTGACTTCATTCACCCACTGATTGACCGTAGAGCGAGCAACGCCCATCGTCACCGCAAGCCGATTCTGACTAATACCGTACTGTTGAAGAACGTACTTTAATGCCTTTCCTGCTCTTCCCATTGTTTCGTATCTCGATAAATGACGATTTATAGGTGTGAAGCTAACGCCAGATAAATCTGTATTTGCTCCCAACCCGACTGTTCATAACTACTGACCCCAACAGCTGAAATCCTGAAGATTTTATACTGAAGTTTCACGACTATAATCCGCGATCGCACGGAAGTACGGACGGAGTGTCAGACAGTACAGACACTGACACCCTTGTTCGTTTTTTATCTTTTCCTTATGCTTTCACGACACTACCTAGAGCCCTCTAGATTTAGGGTTATTTAGCAAAAACCTTCTATAAACGGCCTATTTTGCACTCAATCGTGAGCTGTATTCAGTAAACCTCTAATTAGAAGGTTTAAATCCAGACGTCGCCTTTACTGAGTTCCGGTAAAAACACCTTACTTTCCCAACGTTTTTTTCTAATGTCTCTGAGGCCACTCAGCACCTCAAAAATATTTTCGCCACTAAATGACTATTGTCTGACATGCGTAAAGTATTGTATTTCCAATTACCGTTCACCCCTACCAGCTAAGTGTTTACACTTAGCTGGTAGGGGTGAACTTAGCAGAGGTACTGATAAGCCCACATTCGGATGAATCGATAGCTGCTCACATCGATAGCTGCTCACATTGCATCTCCATCTCATAATGGGATATCGGCTAATGAGATATCAACTTACTTATCGGCTGAGTCAATGCTCGCTGTGAACGTAACTGTCAGTGTTTTACTCTCGCCAGGTGCCAACGTAATGACATCAACACCTGTGTTCAGCACGTGACGAGGCGCGCTCCACGGCTCTAGACAATAAAAAGATTTACCTTCTACCGTCCAAAAGACAAGGGTGTTAAAAGGCGTGTCATAGTCCATCACAACACTGACGCCCCGATTGGGATCGGTCACGCTGGCTTTTTGTGCGCTCAGTGGATGGAAGGCCACATCTATTTCAGGGACATTCCAATTCAGCGCCCCATCATAGGACTTGTCTTTTTTATCTATATTGTCGTTGTATTGGGTGGCCGGAAAATCTAGGGAGAGCTTTGATTTGGCCACTGCATCATGATCGCAAAAGAAGTAGGGATGCAATCCAGCGGCAAACGGCATGGATTGAGCGGCTCGGTTGATAAAATGCTGCTCAATGGTGACGCGGTTGCCCTGGAGCCAATAGGTATATTGCAGCTCGAACTCAAAGGGATACTTGGCTAACGTTTCAGGTGTGCTGGTGAGCTGGAGCTGTATGAACGCGCCACCAGGGGCGCTGTCGGTGTCAGGCCTAACGCCTTTATCTATAACCTGCCAGGCCATTTCACGGGCAAAACCGTGCTGCTGAAGGGTATAGGTTTGGCCGTTTAAGTCGTATTGGTTATCGACTAGGTTGCCGCAAATAGGAAACAAAATGGGAAAGCCACCGCGCACAGATTTGGAGGCATCTTTAAACCGCTCTTCGTTTAAATAGGTAATGGGCGTATCTGCAATGTCCCATCGGGTGATGATGCCCCCTCGCTCTGGGACAACCTCTAGGCGAGCACCTGAAGTTTGGTCGTTAAGGATGTAGGTGTCGTATTGTTCTTCTTTTTTAGATATGGCATACATACGCTAACTGTCTGG
The DNA here is from genome assembly GCA_039025345.1 of Cyanobacteria bacterium P01_D01_bin.105. Lineage (GTDB taxonomy): Bacteria > Cyanobacteriota > Cyanobacteriia > Phormidesmidales > Phormidesmidaceae > Phormidesmis. The sequence continues at coordinate 13,176 of JBCCOO010000051.1, forward strand.
GGTTGAAGAAGTAGGGGGCGTCAGAGTCGTCGATGGGGTTGTCGGTAGAGTCATTGAGGAAAGGGGGCCAATAATTGGCTCAGAATAGGGGCGGATGCTGCCATTTTCTGTAGGGAGATCGTCTACATCCACGCTGCCTGAAGCTGCACTTTCTGAAAAGTCCGCCTCAAACGGGTCTTGCCAAGGATACATCTCGGGTTCGTCAGGGAGTGCCTCTGAGACAACATCAGATTCACTCTGGAGATGTACGTCAAGGTCAGCATCCGCTCCAGCCGGAGCAAATTTCAACTCAATGTTTGAAGCGGGCGTTTCCCAGGTTTCTTTGGCCTCTTGGAGGCTCTTTTGCCACGTTTCATCTTGCCACTGGGCATCTAGCTGTTGCTCTAGTGACTGTTGCTCCAGTGACTGTTGCTCCAGTGACTCTTCTACCGGGATTTCCTCTACCGGGCTCTCCTCTGCTGGCATAAACAGCGCTTCTGATTCCTTCATCATTGGGTTAGGTGCAGGAAGCGTTGTTTCAGGCGTTGTTTCAAGAGTTGTTTCAGGGCTAACGGCAGCATTTGGCTCAGACACCCAGCTATCTGCGGTTGTCGGCGCGGCTTGCGGCGCGGCTGGCGTCGTCGCGGAGATAGGTTTAGTGACCGATGAGTGGGGTTTTAAAACAGCGGGAAATTGAAGTGGCTGATCCAGGGTTTTAGACGCGCTGCGAATGGACTGTAGGAGCGCTGTGCCGCTCTCACCGTGGGCCTTTTGAAGTTTGGCATCATTAAGCGTAACAGGAAAAAGTTCTACTTTCATTCGCTGGTTGCGCAGAGAAACTTTGAGCGCGGCAGTATCGCGAGCTGCGAGGGAATCAGTTTGGGGATTACGGCTAAAGGCAAAGTCACCTAGAGAATAGGCAATGGGGCGATCGCGATAAACCTCAACCCCCTGAATCTGATGGGGATGGGAGCCGACGACCAAATCTGCACCAGCATCAACGGCTTCGCGCGCGAGTGTTTTTTGCCAGTCTTCAGGAGCTTTAGCCATCAGTGATGGGTTTGCTATCGAATCAGACCCTATCGAATCAGAAGCTTCAGCGCTTAAATTCTGCTCCACTCCCGACACCGCATCTGTTCCTTGCATATCACTGCCGTCTGTCTTGTTACGCTCAGCCCAACGGTAGTTCACAACAACCCAATCGACCTGATCACGAATGGCTTGAATATCTGCTTTAACGTGCGATCGCGCCTCAGTATGGGACAGGGCCACACCTGCACTTTCTTGACTGGCCCCTTTGAGACCATCTGAGATATAGCCGAAGTAAGCAATCCTTTGCCCCTTGACTTCCAATATTTCAGGCCGATGCGCCTCTTGCCGGTGGCGTCCTGCCCCGACTCGATAAATGCCTTGACGATCTAGATTGGTCAATGTCTCGCTGAGCCCTCGCGAGCCGTGGGCCATACTACCGTCACTAGACAGCCCTACAATATCAATACCTCCTGACTTCAGCGCTTCTACGGCTTGAGGGCGAGTGCGCTGATAAAAGTCTTCTTGCAAAGAGGTGCTGGCGTGAGCAAGTGGTTCAGCCAGCCCCATCATGGCAACATCTGCTTGCCGATAGAGATCGATTTCCGAGAAAAGCGTATCTAAATCCGTTGTGTTTTTGAAGGTGAAATCGTTGAGCGCAAGTTCTCCCCCAAACATCAGCGTGACGGTTGGATCGCTAGGATTAGCCACCTTGCGGTGAGGACTGACCGCAACGGTTTCAAAGGCGGCTTCTACAGTTCTACCGGGAAAGCGGCTAGCCGGGCGAAAAGAAATAGCCGTTGCTTGTTGGGCAAGTTGATTGCCGTTAGGTAGGTGATTGTCTGCCGGCGGCTGAAAAATATCGGGTTCGTTGGGTGCACCGTACCATGGACGCACCACCGGGGCCGTCATCTCTGCACGACGGTTCGCCACGGGGCCAAGTAAACGGGCGGGTAAAAGCAGGTCGAAAAAACCGCCAAAGACGAACGCTGCGAAGGCAGAGCCACACACAAGCGCTACGCGAAAGAGCGTAAATCGCTGTCGCAAGAGGCGCTTGACTGATTGACCTCGAGTCGGTTGATCTCGAGTCGGTTGCACTTGCGCTGGCTGAATTTGCGCTGGTTCAACCTGCGCTGGCTGGTGTGATGTGGAACCGACGACTGCTGGCACCGTTTGCGGGCTTTGTGGCTGACTTTTATGCGCTTGACGCTGCTGGCGTTCGGTTGCAGTTGGCAGACGGATGGTTCTTTCCCAGCTGATGTTGGCCGCTCCAATGGGCCGCGCCAAAATATGAACGCCTTCAATGACGTTGGAATTGAGTTTGTAGAGGCGATCGCACACAACCCGAATCAGCCGCTTTTGTTTGGGGGCGCGCTCATACTCAATTAGGACTTTAACTCGCCCAGAAACCTCGTCTGCAAGGACTTTAGAATATACATTGTGCGGAATAAGAATTTCGTTGAGCCAGTAGGCGATCGCCTGGAAATAGCCCTCTGCGGCCATCTGCTGAACGTCTAAGGTCTCGAACGCAGGCGGCTCAGGCTGAACGGAAAGCGGATGTTGCCGCTTTGTTAAAACAGATTGTGAAGTGGACCGTCTTAAATCGGGCCGTCTTTGAGCGGGCTGCCTTAAATCGGGCTGCCTTTGAACCGGATGCCTTTGAATTGGCTGCCTTTGAACTGGGCCCTGAGCGGCTTGAGCAATCGGAAGAGAACCAGACAGCGCTGCTGTAGGAGAAGGTGCCAGGGATACTGACCGTGCATCTGATTGCGCTAACTGCGCTTTAATTTTGGCTTTCACCTCAGCGAGTAGTTGCGCCGCGTCGGCGCCGCTACTATGCAAAGGCGACGTGGCGGACGCTGAATTCAACTGTTTTTTTTGGGGGGCGATCGCCATCTAAAGGCCTGTAATAGCGCTTAATTATCGGTATTTACTCGCAGCGGTCATACCTTCACAGTTCAGTGTAGGCCAAGCTCTCAGAGGATACTAGCTGAAACTGCCGAGATCATCACCTACTTGCGTAAAAGCTTACCCAATTTGCTTGATATGTCACGATATCTTAAGGATTTGCACTGGGATAGGGATCTTCTTCTAAGGGGGCAATGTCTAGATTGCTGCTGTCTCCGCGCTGTAACTCAACCGCTTCTCCTGGCGCGGCTGTAGAACCTGCTTCAGGGCTAGCCGCCTCGCCATCGGGGTTTCCAAGGGGGGTTACCGCAGGCAGAATCGCCGAGTGACTGTTTTCGTAAGCCAGATTAGAAATTCTGTGGATTAGCTCTGTGGCGCGATTGTCATTCATGGGCCGCTCTACCATCGCCGCCACCACGTAGCGCTTGCCGTTGCTCAAATCAACCAGGGCTACATCGCCAAGCATTTTCCCGATGTAGCCAGTTTTGTTATAGGTGAGCGCTTCTTTTTGGGCCATGCCATCGGCCAGCAAGGACTTATTGCGGGTGCGATTGAGAATATTGAGAATGCGATCACGTGAGCGCATAGACAGGCGATCGCTACTAATCAGTAGCATGGTGTGCACCAAATCTTTGGCGCTGGTTTTATTGGCACCTTCTATATCAGGGAGGGGCGCATTGAGCTGCGTTTTTTCTAGGCCGTACGAAGCAAACCGCTCGTTAAGCGAAATGGGGCCGCCCAGTAAATCGATCATCATATTAGTGGCCGTATTGTCACTGGTGACAATCATTTGAGTAGCCACTTCTAGCGCCGTAAAGCGAGTGCCCGGAGCAGCCACTTGCATATCACCCGAGCCTTCTGCCACTTGCTCAGGCAGCATCTCAAGGGTTTGCTCAAAGGTAATACGGCCCGCATCTACTTCTTCAAAGAAGGCCAGTAAAATAGGGAGCTTGATGGTGCTAGCCGCAGCGATCGCCTCACTGCCGTCCAAGTTAACGTAGCTGCCCGTATCCACATCTACATAGAAGGCTTTGGCCGTTAAATCTGGATAGAGATTCGGCAGCGCTTGCATTTCGGCTTTGAGCGGCGCAATTTCCTGACTGAGAGAAACAGGAAAATCAGACCGAATGGGCGCGACTTCTGCCGCAGGAACATCAACCGTTTGGGCATCACTGTTAGGAAGCGCCTTTAGCAACGTGCCGCCAAGCGCAGCCACACCTAAGCCAACAATCGCTAGCCGACTGAAATAAAGCAGGGGAACCGGCATTTTGCGCCGGGCCTTACGCCGACTCCGAACGACCGGCGACTTTTTGCGAACGGGTGATTTTTTTGAGGCGGGCTTTAACGCAATCAACTTCCCGCTGGCCTGAGCAGCTATTTTGTTGGACTGAATGGCCGCTCTCTTCGTAGGGTCCTGGCCAGCGGACTTTCTAGCACCTTGCGTAGCCTCTATGCGAGACACACGGGGGCGAGGCGCTCTATTAGGATTACCTCCACTAGAGTTGCGCCCACTAGAATTACGTCCGCGACGGCGCTGACTGACTGGGCTCGCTGGGGCAGTTTTCTCATCGCCAGGCGTCGCTTTCATCCGCGTTCGGCGATTCAAAGGCGGGCGTTTGGGCATAGCGGCATCAGCAGGTCTGGAACTGCCAGCACTGTGGCCTCTCGAACTGTGGCCTCTCGAACTGTGGCCTCTCGAACTGTAGCCGTCAGCGCCATAACCCTCGGATTTGTAGCCGTCAGCGCTGTAACCACCGCCACCGCCAATATTGTTACCTGAGCCTTTAGCATCTGTCATAACGCTACGTTAATCCTGACTTGAATCGGTCTGTTCTGGGCGAGAAGGGACTGGGCGAGAAGGGACTGGGCTAGAACGATTAGATAACGCCCACTCTGTCTGCCGCAAGATGCCCCTAAGCATGGCTACTTCTTGCGAGGTAGGGTTAGCTCGGTTCAACAGTTGCCTAAACTTACGCATTCGGCTAGCTGCGGTATGCGAGTAAAGATACTCCACTTTGAGCAACATGTGCTCTAAATGTTGGTAATACCCTTCCAGCTCATTGAGCTGAGCTACTGCCACGCCTTCACTGACTGAAATCTGTGTCCCAGACATCTGGGACACAGACTTCGTTGGTGTAACAGATAGTGGGGAGGCTCGTAAAGTTTTTGACTGAGTTTCTTTAGAAATGAACGCAGCCGTTTCAGTAAGCTCTTCTCGCGGCAACGCTTGTGTCGTACGGGAAAGTTCGTAGCAACAGACAGCAACTGCTTGAGCCAAATTCAGAGCGCTATAGGCCGCATCCGTCGGTATTTTGATAAATCGCTGCGCATAGGCAAGTTCTTCGTTACTTAACCCTCTGTCTTCAGGGCCAAAAATCAAAGCGGTATCGCTATTCGGTTGTGCTTGAAGCGCAAGGGCGGGTAAGACAGCATCGGGACGCTCCAGCGGGGCGTTAAAGCCTCGCTGACGGGCAGTAGTGGCGATCGCAAAGCAGCATCCGTCCAACGCTTCAGGAATCGTCTTTACCTGCCACGCCGACTGCAAAACATCTTTGGCATGAACCGCCATCTGCAGCGCCTCAGCGCTCAGCGGATCGCACTGCGGGTCAACCAGCACTAGCTGAGTCAGCCCAAAATTCTTCATTACTCGGGCCACCGAGCCGACATTCAGCGGCCCTGCTGGTGCCACCAACACAATCCGCACCGCTGATATATCCATGTTGGTTCGCCTCGTAACCCTTTGCTACATTACTTATACACCCTGGTCTTGACGACACACTTATGGCTCGCCAACGCAAAAAATCCGATCTGCCCACTAAAGATTGTCCTGTCTGTGGCAGACCCTTTACCTGGCGAAAAAAATGGGAGAAGTGCTGGGATGAGGTGAAGTATTGCTCTGACAGATGCCGCCGCCGTAAGAACCAAGCTGAGCAGGCATCAAGCTGAGCAGGCATCAAAATAGTGATCGCACATAGGCATCGGTAAAGTCAGTGATCGCCCGAGCAGCCCCTGCTGCTATCAACTCCTCAGCGCTGTGAGTGGTCATCATGCCAATGGTCTCTATTCCTGCGCCCACTGCAGATTGAATGCCCGCTCGAGAATCTTCAAAGGTGATCGCCTCTGCTGCCTGCACGCCCAATTGCTCTAGCGCCGTTTGGTAGGGCAGCGGATCGGGCTTGCCCCGAGGCAGCTCATCGCCAATCACTACCGGACTAAATGCCTGTGTCAAGCCCAGCTCACTCAGCATAAAGTTGGCATTCTCTGGCGGAGCGTTCGTGACCACCGCTGCCGGGAGATCTTGCGCTTTGATCTGTTCTAAAAACGTGAGCAGCCCCGGCAATGGCGCAATATTTCCTTTTGCTAACTGCCGGAAGGTCGCTTCCTTTTTCTCGCTAAACGCCGATGCTTCCTCGGTGGGCAACTGCGGCAAAAAATCAGCCAAAATCGCACTGTTTTGCCGTCCGCTAATGCCCTTTCGATACATCGATCTATCTAGCGCAATGTTATGAAGAGCAAAAAAATCTTGGAAAACCTGAAAGTGAACTTTATCACTGTCTGTCAGGGTGCCATCGAGATCAAAGATGATGGCTTTGAGTGGGGCGTTAGGCATCGCCAGGGCTCGCAACAAATCCTCACCATTGTGGCCTGAGATGTCGTGCTAGTCTAGGTGGTCTTACGGGGAAAGTTCGGTGCAAATCCGGCGCTGTCCCGCAACTGTGATGGAGGCTTGTGCTCATAAGCCCTGCACTCCTAAGTCAGAACGCCCGTAAGTGATGAAATTTCCTTTAAGCATCGTCTGCGAGGTACAGACGGGAAAATAATCATGACTCAAGGACATAGTTTGTGTAGCCCGTTGGCTACGGCACGATCAAGCTTCAAACATCCCTGCCTTTGCGCATCATCCCTTTGGCAGGGAATGCCTTCACATCATTTTGGTTTGTAATCTGCGGTGCCGGTGCAATCCTGTTAGGCGATTTTATCGTCTAAATTTCAGGTTTTATCTGGTTTTGCCTAGAGCTTCAGTCGAGTAATCGAAACCCCAGAGGAGAGCACGGCATGTGTACCTTACATGCGCCTGTAGGATTCGCTTACTACCGATGCAAGCCATAAATAGAAACAACAACTATCAACAACATTCGACTAAATCTATGAGTAAGCTTCCTGTTACGGTGATTACAGGCTTCCTTGGAGCCGGAAAAACAACCCTCGTTCGCAACCTATTAAAGAACAATCAAGGCCGTCGCATTGCAGTGATTGTCAACGAATTTGGTGAAGTTGGCATTGACGGTGAACTTTTGCGTGACTGTCAGGTTTGTGATGAGGAAGATCAAGAACAGCCCGCAAACAACAACATTCTGGAACTGGCCAACGGCTGCCTTTGCTGCACCGTACAAGAAGAGTTTTTGCCCACCATGCAATCTTTGATTGAACGGCGCGATGAAATTGACTGTGTGGTGATTGAAACATCTGGCTTGGCGCTGCCAAAGCCTTTGGTTCAAGCCTTTCGCTGGCCTGAAATCCGCACCAGTGCAACAGTCGATGGCGTCGTTACCGTCGTAGACTGCGAAGCGTTGGCTAACGGTGAGCTAGTGGGCGATTTGGATGCTTTGGAAGCGCAGCGTCAAGCCGATGAAGAACTCGACCATGAAACCCCGATTGAAGAGTTGTTTGAAGATCAGCTCGGCTGCGCCGACATGGTGCTGCTGACCAAAGCGGATCGGGTGGAAGAGGCTGCGTTAACGAAGGTGAAAAGCTGGCTCTCAGATGAACTCACCGATGGCATTAAAGTGTTGCCCTGCCGCAATGGAGGGCTGAACCCTGATGTGCTGCTCGGCTTTAATGCAGCGGTGGAAGATGATCTCGACAACCGCCATTCCCATCATGACCACGAAGAAGAACACGAACATGATGACGATATTACCTCGATTCCGCTAACGCTAGATCGGGTATTTGAGCCCAAGGCACTGGTTCAAACGCTAACGGAGCTGGTAAATGAACAAGAAATTTATCGAATCAAAGGGTTTGTAGCGGTGCCGAGCAAGCCAATGCGCTTAGTGCTCAACGGCGTCGGCAAGCGATTTGATTATTTTTATGATCGACCTTGGAAAGCGGACGAGGTTCAGCAAACCCGGCTGGTGGTCATTGGACATGAGCTAGATGCCGAAAAGGTGATGGGGGCGCTTACGAGCTAAGGCTTTGTGAGCGAATCCTCGGCGATCGGCAGTTCTATCCGAAAAGTGGTGCCTTCGGAACTGGAATGGCACTCTAGCGTACCGCCGTGAATTTCAGTAATGATTTGATAGCTGATTGAAAGGCCCAGACCCGTTCCCTGTCCGACAGGCTTTGTTGTAAAGAATGGATTGAATATGTTGGGTAGTGCCGTCTCAGGAATGCCACAGCCATTATCGATGATGTAGATGACGGCGTTACCTTGGGGCGATCGCTCTGTTTCAATCTGAATTTGAGGACTTCGAGTCGGCGGCTGCGCTAGTGTCTGACTCGAGGCATTTTCTTCATCATTCCAACCGTCAAATGCCTCTATCCCGTTGCTGAGCAAGTTCATAAACACCTGATTCAGCTGCCCTGCATGGCAGGGTACGGGCGGCAGATCAGCATATTTTTTAATGAGCTGAATCGCAGGCAGATTGCGGGTTCCTTTCATACGGTGCGCCAGAATCAGCAGCGTACTGTCAATGCCTTCATGAATATCGACTGCTTTGACATCGACTTCGTCCATTCGTGAAAACACTTTCATACTTTTCACAATGTCTCGAATTCGGATTGCGCCCATTTTCATAGAATTCAGCAAATTAGGTAAATCCCCGGCAATAAAATCAATGTCGAGATCTGCTGCTTTTGCTTGAATCTTATCCGAGGGTTCTGGATACTCGTCCTGGTAAAGCTGCAGTAACGCTAGTAAATCGGCAACATGCTCTTCGGCAGGTGACACATTGCTAAACACAAAGCTCACTGGATTATTAATTTCATGGGTAATGCCTGCCATCATCTGACCTAGACCTGCCATCTTTTCTCCCTGCACCATCTGAGCTTGAGTTTGCTGCAAGTCTTTGAGAGCTTTATCGAGCTGTTTCGTCTGGCGGCGGGTTTGCGCAAGTAGTTCAGATTGGCTGAGGGCGATCGCTAGCTGTCCGCTCACCTGATTTAGCAGCGAGATCTCGTCCTCTTCCCAGTACCTCGGTGTAGACGTTTGATAGGCCATTAGCAGACCCCACAGCTTCTCCCCCTGCGTAATCGGCACAAATAACTCATTACGAGGATAGTCACTGGCTTCATTAGTTCTAGCAAGAACCTCTTCCACTACGATGCTCGACGGCATCGAGGGTTGCCTGCCAGCTTCAATAGAATCGGCCACAAACGAGCCTGACCAATTGTCATTGAAGCGATAGATAGCAACGCGCTCTACATCCAGCAGCTGACGGACCTCTTGTGTAGTGGTGGCAAAGATTTCATCAATGTCCAAAGAATTGCGAATCCTATCAACTGTTTTAGATAGCGCAGCTTGTCGTATGGTTGCCTTTTTAAGGTCATCGGCTTGCTGACTCACCGTCTCTAAGGTGTGGGACTGTTTCAGTGCGATGCCTAGCTGACTGCTAATCTGATTCAAAGTACTGATTTCTTCGTCTGACCAATTTCGAGGGCCATCATTTTGAAACGCCGCAATCAGCCCCCAAATCTTGTCACCTGTATACAGTGACGCAATCATATAGGCCCTGGCATTATATTTTTCTAGCGTTTCGATGTAGCAGTCGCTAAAACCAGCCGCATAGACATCGGTACAAACGCGAATCGATTCTGAACGGGCAAACATTCCTTTACCCTTTTGTTGCAAGAAACTATCTGCTGGACCTTGCGTATTCAAAAGCTTTGGCGAACAATTGTTCACGTTCTGAATAATCTCAGGGAATTTCTCCTGCTCTTCTATAATAGAAACCCATTTTCCTTCAAACGCTTCGGCAACAAATCGACCACTCCAATCTTCATTAAGCTGATAAATGGCCACCCGATCAGCTTGTAGAAGCTGACGAACTTCTTGAGTCGCTGTATCAAAGATTTCTTGGATATCGAGCGACTGACGAATTTTATCAATCGTTCGTGTCAATGTTTTTTGCAGATCAGCAGCTCTTTTAAGCGAACTAGCCTGAGTTTTCAGTGCTTCAGACTGCTGTTGGATTTGTGCCATTGCTTCAGCTTGCTGCAATGCCACACCCAGCTGATTACTAACCTGTTCTAGCAGTGATGTTTCTTCGCTAATCCATTGGCGCGGGCCATCGCTTTGAACAGCAGCCAATAGTCCCCATAGTTGATCGCCCACATGTAAAGCACCGATCACATAAGCTTTGGTTTCGTACTTTTCTAGCGCCTGAATATAGCAGTCGGTAAAATCAGCGCTGTAAATGTCGTTGCAGACACGAACTGTACCCTTTTGAGTGAAAGCACCACCAGCAGTTTCCTTTAAATGCGTATCTGCAGCAACGTTGACATCTGAATCCTTTGAGGCAGAAGTCTCTTCTAGGGGCTGAATATCTAGGGGCTGAATATCTAGGGGCTGTATACTACAGTCACTTATATTTTCACGTAGCTCAGGAAATATTTTTTGCTTTTCCAGCAGTGAGCTTTGCCCGTTTTGATAAGACTCTGCAACAAAGCAGCCGCTCCAATCTTCATGAAATCGATAAATGGCAACTCTATTCACGTTGAGCAGTTTACGCAAATCTTCAGTAGTGGTACTGAAAATGTCTTCTATGCTGGCCGACTCACGGATGGCCTGTATGTTTTTTCTGAGGAGGTACTGCTGTTTTTGGATAGTGCGAGACTCTGAAGGTGGCATCCCGTCATCGCGCTTGATGTCATGACTACTTAAGCCATCGTCTACCTGCTCCTTGAGAGCAGAGGTTTCGTGACCAGTTGGCAGCGCAGTAGGTGTCATAACAGCAACAAATTCCTCAAAAGTTTTATGGCAATTAGCACCTATAAAGAGGCAGATACAAAGTCTTAAATTAAGACTTTGTATCTGCCTCTTTATCAATCCTCTTTAATGATGCCCAGGCTGATCCTAAAACCTGAAATGGCACACTTGCTGAGTGCTGAATGGGTAAACGCTAAAGCCTATTCTAAAGCTGGCAAGTTTTAATATCTCACCTAAGAAAACACACGTAGAAGAGCTCAAATAGGAAAAATACCGACAGGGGAACCCCATGATGAGCAACGGGATCTCCCCAGTGATGTCGTAACCAGGAATGTCCTAAAAAACGGCTATGTGTGCGATAAGTTAATGAGATGTCGCTGGGGCCAGTTTGATAGATCTGTTTAATAGGCCAGTTCAGTAGGCCAGTTCAATAACCAGTGCGAAAAGCTCTGATATGTCGATCAATACACCTGAGAATCTTCCAACTTCGTCTAATGGCCCGACCCCTCCTGCTGGTTATTCCGCTAATTATCCTGCCGGGCCAGAAACGCTCATGCCCAGCTTGACGAGCAAAGCGCCTGCTGCGCCTGATCGCTTCATTATTTGTGGGTTAGGTAATTTGGGTCAGCAGTGTGTCCTCAATCTCAAAAAGTTTGACTACGACCCGTTTGAAGTTCACATCACGGCGATTGATCAGCGCAATATTCAGAGCTGGGAGGTCGATAATCTCCCTAATTATTTGGTAAAACCGCCTTTGCTAGGAGACTGCCGTCGTGAGGATATGTTGAAAGCAGCAGGCGTTGAATCAGCTCGGGCCGTGTTAGTCGTGACTAGCAACGAGAGCACGAATGTGGAGTGTGCGATCGCAGTTCGCCGTCTCAACCCCAATGTCCAAATCATTATGCGCTCTTCTCGTCACAGTCTAAATGCGCTGTTATCGAGACAGCTCGGCAAGTTTGTCGCACTAGATGCCACTGAGCTACCCGCAATGACCTTTGCGCTAGCAGGCTTAGACGAAGATGTGGTGAGCGTATTCAAAATTGGCCGCCACCGCTTTAGGGTGACAGAACGCATCATGAGCGCGGGCGATTCAAACTTTTGCCAACAGCGCATGCAAGATTTGCACAAAGGCAACCTACGGCTGCTGGATTTTAATCCGGTAGAAAACCCACCGCAGCCGATGGGATGGGCGACAACGGCCTCTTCTATCTTTCATCGGTGGCAGCCTTATTTGCGAGTTTCTCCAGGCGATCGCGTTGCCTACATCGAAGTAGACAACGGCAACGAACCTAAAACGCAGCCCCAAAATCCACTGCTGGCGTTTACCTACTGGCTAGAAGAGCTACGCCATGGCAACTGGCAACAGCGGCTGAGAAACTGGCGCAAATCTTCTGAAGAATCGCTAGGTCGGGTCGTTGCGATCGCGCTACTAACAGCTGTCGTGCTTTGGCTTACCGGCACCCTACTACTCAAATTTAGCTACAGCCTTCCTCCCAATGCCCCCCCGGATCTTGCCCCGGAGCTGTCCTGGGTTAAAGCCATTAGTCTTGGCGCGATTCTGTTACTGGGGGGATATGGGGATGTGTTTGGTGGCTTTACACAGTCTGGGACGCCTGCTTGGGTGCAAATGGCCTGCTTGATTATTACGCTCATCAGCATTTTGGTGGTGTTAGGCGTATTAGGATTAGTGGCTGAGCGCCTACTCAACTCCCGATTTGATTTTTTGCAGAAGCGCCCGCGCACACCACGCAAAGATCATGTGGTGGTGGTTGGCTTAGGGCGTATTGGCAGAAAAGTAGCCACGCTTTTAAGCGATCTCAATCAGCCCCTCGTTGCCCTCGACACCCAGCCGAACACCACAGAAATTCCACCTCAAATCCCCCTCTTAGCCGGCAGCATTCTAGAAGAGCTGCCAATGGCAAATCTGGCTGCGGCCAAGAGCGTAATTGCCGTGACTAACGACCAAATGCTGAACCTCGAAATTGCTTTGTTCGCAACTGAAAAGAACTTGAATCGAACCTTTTCGCCGGTTGTGCGAACCCGTAGCCAGAGTTTCAGCGATAATCTCGCAGCGATGATGCCACAGGCCCAAACCTTCTGTGCCTATGCACTGTCAGCAGAAGCCTTTGCAGGGGCTGCTTTTGGCGAAAACATCATTGGCCTATTTCGTCTCGGCGGTCAAAACATTTTGATTGCGGAATACCTGATTACCCAAGGAGATACCCTCTCAGGGAAGCAGATGGCACAGGTGACCTATGGTTACGGGGTGGTGCCCATTTTGAGAGAAACCCTCGACGATCAGGGCAATCGCTGTACGGTACTGATGCCCACCGACGAGCAGTATCTGAGGGCAGGCGATCGCCTATTTCTGCTTTCCTCTATCAATGGCCTGCGCCGCATAGAGCGGGGTGCCACCACCCCGCCCCGACGTTGGCGGCTGGTGGCAGATACCGCCGCCTACGATCGCATTGCCCCTGAAGCTCTAAACAATGCGGCCCTGCTTTTAACCAAATTCTTAGACTGCGAAGAGATTCGCGCTCGCCAGTTCGTTGAACAGCTGCCAGCAGCGATGGATATCGATTTGTACGATTATCAAGCAGCTCGATTAGTTCAAGCGATGCAAAAGCGGTTGCCCATACGCCTCTCCCCTCTGTAGCGTTCTCCGCCGCAATTTTCTGTGGTCTAAAACATTACGGTCTAAAACATTACATCGATATAAAGCGAGCTGCGCTTGGGCAGACCCAGGCGATACAATCAAACTCAGTAAATATGTAGATGACCCCTTTTTATGACTCATCTAAAGCATAGGGCGCCTACTACCGACGGTTCGTCTACCTCATCTTCGGCTCAGCCATCGTCGCCTGTCGTCACGCCGACTATCGAAGCACTCCCTCAGACTGAAGCCCCATCACCCGTTGCCCCACCATTAACTGAATTCCCGTCAACTGAGCGCCTACCCCCTGAACCGCTACCATCTGAACCGCTACCATCTGAACCGCTACCCACGGAATCACCCTCAACTGAATCCCAGCTAACCCCATCGCCTTCATCGGGAACCCAACTATCGGAATCCCAGCTATCGGAATCCCAGCTATCGGAAGCGTCTGTTGGCGAAGTGCGCCCTGCCAACCCAAGCGTTTGGCGTAAGCTCGGTAGGACCATCGTCCGCTATCCAAACGTGTCGCAAATGCTGTTGTTTCTCATGCTACTGAGCGGCACTAGCGTGGTTTTTCTATATTTGCTGTTCCAGGGCGCTTGGCGCGATCGCGCCAACAACGCTACCCTGCTAGGCACCATCCTAAAAATGGAACTGGCCCGAGAAGAGGCCCGCGTGATAGAGGACTCTCCTGAACATGTGATTACCCACACCTTTAAAACCCTAGATGGCTATGTGGCAAAAGACGACTGGGTTTGGCTTAACCGATTTGGGAGCACGGTCACCTACGGGAAACAAGAGCAGCGCATGATTGCCTCATGTCGGCCCTATTCACCGCTCTACATTATCTGTAACCTAAGCGAGATTCCCCAATAGAAACTCCCAGTGGAGACGTCTATCCCCTTAGGCAACGCCAGCCGGCGGGAGCGCAGGTGAACGGCCAACCGCTGGCTCCTGCACAAGAAACTCACGAATCATGCGGGCGATCGCCCTTTGGGCTACACCGCTGACAATCCTACGACCAATATCGCGGCCCTCTGGCTGCGCAAACATCTTAGGCAGCACAGAAGCAACCATTACGGGATTAAGCCCCTCTGTCTCACGCAAAATCTTCAAAATACGAACAACCTGTTCCCAACTGCTCGCCTGCGTCTTCGTCCCACTGGCCCCTAATCCAACATCAGCTGACTTGCCCAGATCTTCAAGGCCTGGTAGCCGCAGCGCACTAGCAACCTGCTGCACCAAGCCAAATCCAGCTTTATCCAGCTCCTTGGCAAGCTCATCTGCGATGCGCACCCGCAAAAACTCACCCCGCTCAGAAAACAAATAATCTAGTGACTGATCTAAAACCTTGTTCAGGTCGTATTCTTCGCTATTTTTTGCATTCTTCAGCAGGTTTTCCAGGCGATTCCAGCGGAAGCTACCATCCTGAAACAAAAGTGCTTGCAAAGAGCTCCGCAGCTGAGGAGCCGGATCGGTCAGTAATCTTTTAGATACGTAGGGA
Source organism: Cyanobacteria bacterium P01_D01_bin.105 (assembly GCA_039025345.1). GTDB lineage: Bacteria > Cyanobacteriota > Cyanobacteriia > Phormidesmidales > Phormidesmidaceae > Phormidesmis. The sequence continues at coordinate 28,179 of JBCCOO010000051.1, forward strand.
TAAGCCTTACTGAGGACCTTAAAATCTGGATCAACCGTAATCGCAATGCCGTCTAGCGTTACCAAAGATCGAATAATCAGAGCATAGTAAGCCGGTACTCGAAACGGATACTCATACATCAGCGCTGAGAATTCATCGGTAATGCTCTTCAGATTCAGCTCAGCAACACTGGCCCCCAGTGCGTTGTTAAAGACACCCGCCAATGCCGGAATAATCGGACTCAAGTCTGTCTCTGGCGTCAAAAATTCTAGATTCACATAGTCTTGCGCCAGCCCCTCAAAGTCGCGGTTCACCATGTGCACAATCGCCTCAATCAAACCATAGCGCTGGTAAGGCTCTACCTCACACATCATGCCAAAGTCTAGGTAGGCCAGCTTACCTTCAGGCGTGACTAGCAGGTTACCAGGATGAGGATCCGCATGGAAAAAGCCATGTTCTAAAAGCTGACGCAGCGAACACTGAACGCCCACTTCAATAATGTGGGTGGGCTGAATCCCACGACGCGCTAGCTCATCTAGCTCCGTTAGCTTGATACCCTCAATCCACTCCATCGTGAGCACCCGCCGCCCGGTATATTCTTTGTAAATGCTGGGCACCAAGATCTCCGGCAGATATCCATACAGCTCAGCAAAGCGCTCTGCATTCTCGCCCTCGTGCGTGTAGTCCATCTCCTCAAAGATGCGCGTCCCAAACTCATCCACAATGCTGACTAAATCACTGCGAATAGCCTTGATATAGCGCTTAGCCCATACCGCCAGAATGCGAATAATATAGATGTCTTTCGTAATCTGATCGGCAAGGCCAGGTCGCTGTACCTTAACGGCCACATCTTCACCCGTTTTCAAGCGGCCTTTGTACACCTGCCCCAACGAGGCCGCAGCAATCGGCTGAGGCGAGAGATACTCGTATACGCGCTCTGGAGGCTGACCAATTTCTTCTTCAATGAAGCGCATCGCAATCTCATTGGAGAAAGCCGGTAGCTGATCTTGCAGCTTAACCATCTCTGCCATCGTCGCCGGAGACACCAGATCGGGGCGAGTGGAAAGCGCCTGACCAACTTTGATGTACGCCGGACCAAGCCGAGTTAGCATCAGGCGCAATCCTTCTGCGCGCTTTTGTTCATTGACCTTTTGGCGACCGGTAAGCTTGTCCCACAGCAGCCCCAGCATGTAACCCGTTGCGATCCAGAAAATAGAGATAAGACGGAAAAGAATTTGAAACGGACGGCGGCGGTAGAATGCGGCCACAGCGTCCGGGTCGTATATCAAGATATCTTCTAGCTTGCGTGGAGCCTCTGACGTCAGCGGGTTGGCGGTCTGAGACGGCATCGGTTCAGCTGGCGACATATCTAACGTTACGACAGGGGAACTCCCCGGCGCCTCAGACGGACGACTCGTGAAATCACGTGCGAGATCAGGAGGAGCTGCGTTCATAGAAAATCTTCAGAAAATGTAGTCGTCTGGTCAGGGTCTCTGGGTTGCAGCGGTAGAATAGGCTGGCCGACAGTTTTACTGGCAGTTTGAATGGCAGTTTGACCGGCAGTTTATTGGCTCGCCTACTTGTTATCACCGACTCATCTGAACTGCTATCACTGGAACTGCCCCCAATTGGTGGCAGCTCGAGCATTCCATTTTGGAGGGAGCTTTGCAGTTCTTTCGTTATGTAAACTATTGTATCAAGATATTGAAAATCGTTATCAGTCGTAAGCAGTAGAAACCAAGCTTGTCGCGTTTTCTGTCGCTTTTCCAGTCCCCGGCTCCGCTATAATCTCCAAGGCAATCCCGCGTTTAGTACATGAATTAGTACGGACTGGCAAATACTTGCCTTTATCTCGGTTTTTTTAACGGCTTTTATTGCGTTTACATTTCACCTATTTTTGCCTTGCCAGATACTGCCAAACCCGTCACTTCCTCCGTAGGGTCTATGCTTTCTTCTCTTAAGATTGAAAACTTCGCCCTAATCGACCAGCTAGAGCTAGAGCTGAAGCCCGGTCTCAACGTGCTAACGGGAGAAACCGGTGCAGGTAAATCCATTATCTTAGATGCGATTGATGCAGTGCTAGGGGGGAAAGCCACCAGTCGATGGGTAAGAACCGGCACAGAGAAAGCTTTTGTAGAAGCCGCTTTTGACTTAGGCGCTGACGATGCACGCATTGCTGATTGGCTCGACGCGTACGATATTCCAACAAAGGGCAGCCAAATCACCTGCCGCCGAGAGCTGACTGCTGGTGCCAATAATGGTTCTGTCCGCAGTCGCTCTCGCCTCAACGGTGTGGCTGTGAAAAAGCCTCAGATGGAAGAACTGCGCCGCTTACTTATAGAAATTACGGCGCAAGGCCAAACCTTGCAGATGGGCTCTTGTGATCTTCAGCGCGACTGGCTCGATGGGTTTGGTGACACGCAGCTAGTTAAGCAACGGCAGCAGGTAGCCAACGCCTATGAAGCAGCAGCAGCGGCCAAGAAAGTATTAGACGCCCGTCGCCGCGCTGAACAGCAGCGCACCGATCAGCTCGAAATGTTTCAGTTTCAAAATAAGGAGCTGATGGCAGCGCAGCTCAATGAACCCGACGAGCTAGACACTCTGCAGATAGAGCACCATCGCCTGAGTCATAGCGTTGAACTGCAGCAGCAAAGCTATCAGACCTATCAAATACTGTACGAAAATGACAGCGGCGAAGCCTGCGCCGATATGTTGGGGCAGGCTGAAGGCATTTTGAGCGATATGCTGCGCTTTGATCCGGCAGTGAGCCCTATTTTGGAGATGGTGAGTGAGGCGATCGCCCAAGTTCAAGAAGCAGGCCGCCAAATCAACACCTATGGCGAAAATATTGAAACTGATCCGCAGCGACTAGAAGAAATAGACCAGCGTATTACTCAGCTCAAGCAGCTCTGCCGTAAATACAACCGCGATCTACCCGAGCTGATCGAATACGCCGAAAGTATTCAAGCCTCACTAGCAGCCCTCGGCGGGGATGGACAGTCCATTGATGACTTGCAAACTGCCTATGACGCAAAGCAAAACATCCTGATAGCGAGCTGCGACAAACTGACTAAGCTGCGTCAGACTGCCGCTGAAAAACTTGAAAAGGCCCTGGTTACCCAGCTAAAGCCGCTAGCGATGGAGCGCGTGAAGTTTAGGGTCGATATCCAATCTCAAGTGCCCACAGCCGACGGCGCAGATTTAATCTCATTTTTGTTTAGCCCCAACCCTGGAGAACCACTTCAGCCCCTAGTGGAAATTGCCTCAGGGGGTGAAATGAGCCGTTTTTTGCTGGCGCTGAAGGCCTGTTTTTCGCGAGTCGATCCGATTGGCACGATGGTATTCGATGAAATTGATGTGGGGGTTTCAGGTCGAGTCGCGCAGGCGATCGCTGAAAAGCTATATCAGCTGGGTAGAGAGCACCAAGTGCTGTGCGTTACCCACCAGCCGCTGGTGGCAGCGATGGCGGACGCGCACTACCACGTTGGCAAGCATATCGTCATGCTCAGCGAAGCCGTTAACCCTAAAACAAAGAAAACGACTCAAAAAGTAACCCAAGCAACAGCCGAGGAAACAAAAGCTCGCGCCAAGATAGAAGCCCAATCTGCCAAACAAACCGAAGCACGAGCAGGGAAAAAATCTACTAAGAAATCTACTAAGAAAACGAAAAAAAGTGCGGGAAAAGCTGAGGCTCAACCCAAACAAGCCAATGAGACCGAAGAGCGCACGATTGTGAAAGTAACGCCGCTCGATTTGCAGTCTCGTCGAGATGAGCTGGCCCAGCTAGCACGCGGCAAATCTGATAGTGAAGCGATCGCATTTGCCGACGCCCTACTCCAACAAGCTGAAACAATCCGAAAAGCGGGGTAACGAGCCCCCCAACAGGCCTTACTATTGAAGCGCTTAATCCAGCACGGGCTTAATGCAGCACGGGCTTGATAATGGGACGTCTAATCAATGGGGCGTAATAACGAATGACAACTATGCACTGGCTCGCGGCTGCAACCGAACCCCTGCTCGAAAATCCTGCTATCGAGGCAAACCTACGCCAGTTTCTCCTCGTGCTGTCCGTATCACTAGGCGTTGCCACCCTTTCAAGGGTATTTAGCCTACTGCGCAATATTCCCTACACATTGCTACTGCTGCTAGTAGGCCTCGGATTAGCCGTCGTTGACGTGCGCTTAGTGAACCTCTCGCCAGAGCTAATCCTATTTATATTCTTACCACCGCTGCTGTTCGAGGCCGCTTGGAACATTCAGTGGAGCCGCCTGAAAAGCGACTTCTTACCGATCTTTCTCTACGCTGTTTTAGGCGTCGTTATTTGTGTATTGGGGTTGGTATTCGGCTTACAGCAGGTTGCCGGCGCCTCTTTAGCAACAGCGTTGTTGGTCGGCGCTAGTCTCTCGGCAACCGATCCGGTTTCGGTCACCGCGCTCTTTAGAGAGCTAGGGGTTGATAAGCGCCTGACCACGCTGATGGAAGGCGAAAGTCTGTTTAATGATGGCGTTGCCGTTGTTGCCTTTAACCTATTGCTTGGGATTGCGCTGGGGCTAGAACAGTTTGATGTGCCGCTGACGGTCGCTCGCTTTGGCATCTTCGTAGGCGTAGGCATTGCCTTAGGCGCTCTGATTGGCTTCGGCATTTCTTTTCTAACCCAGCGGTTTGATATTCCACTAGTGGAGCAGTCTCTGACGTTGGTTTCCGCGTATGGCACTTATATAGTGGCCGAGGAGCTAGGGGGCTCTGGCGTCATTGCAGTGGTAACGACCGGCTTGATACTGGGAAATTTCGGCTCGCGCATTGGCATGAACCCTCGGACGCGGTTAGTGGTGTCGGAGTTTTGGGAATTTTTGGCCTTTTTTGTGAACTCCATTGTGTTTTTGCTCATTGGCGATCAGGTACGGTTTCAATCGCTCATTGACAATGGAGAAATGATTTTTGTAGCGATCGCCATCATGCTCGGCGCTCGGGCAGTTAGCGTGTATGGGTTGGGCGCACTCAGTAACGTTATAACCACAGGCGAAAATATTTCGGTGCAGGGTCAAACCGTCCTGTGGTGGGGTGGATTAAGAGGCTCAGTATCCGTTGCCTTAGCCTTGAGCGTCCCCGAATCGCTACCGCAAAGAGAAAAAATTATTGCAGTCGTCTTTGGCGTCATGCTCTTCACACTGCTGGTACAAGGACTGACCACCCAGCCATTGCTTTCCTTCCTTAACTTACTGGGCGATCAGCCCATGCGCCAACACTACACGCAGCTGATTGCGCACCGCGTCGCACTCAATCGAGTCCTCGATAGGCTCACCGAACTCATTGAGCGTCAAGAAGTAGACGAGGAATTTGCCCGCTACCAAATAGCCTTAGTGGAAGGCCAGCTCGAAGAGCTACAGGAAGACCTTACTAAGCTTCAGCGCTCTAACCCAGAGCTACTGACATACGCTGCCGAACAAATCCGCGATGAACTCCTCGCAATTGAGTCCGATACCTACGCAGAATTCATCCGAGCCGGACAGCTCAAAGACGAATTGGAACCCTTACTACAGAGTGTTTTGCCCCAAAGTCCGGCCTAGCTTTATGGCGTTTGCCATTTTGCTTCATATACTGACCTTAGACCATGTTGCGACAGCCGTTTAATCTCTACTTTCTAGAGCCTCTCGCTCTAGCTTCAGCCGTTTCTCCAAATCTTGAATTTCATCTCGTCGGGCCGCCGTTTCCAGCGCTCTACGTCTTACTTCCTGACTTTGTAGCGTCAGCGACTGTCGCCATTGCTCGGCGCGCTCAAGCTCTTCGGCGAGGCCTTTCGAGGTCAGGCCTAAAGATAGGTACTCGGAAACAAAACTCACCACCCAGCCGGTGGCATCCTTTACAGAGGTGACGGTGTTGTTCTCATCTAACTCTAGCAACACTAATACCTGCTCATTAAATGAAACAGGTTGAGTCGTTGTGATTTCTTTCGGCGGCTTAACCAACTCCCAACTCGGATCGCAGCTGTTGACAGCTAAAAGCTGGAGCTGAGTATGGCCTGTCGAAGATTTATGGTGAACCTTTGCTAGATATTCCATGCGCAGATTGCAGAGTCCGTGAAACGGAGACACTTTATGCGTGTTCCTGTGTATTCTTACCCAAAGTAAAGTTATGCATCTCGTATCGGAAAGCTTCCCTCCATAACGCTTCCCTTTATAAAAATACATGGCCAGACACCGAACGCCGCAAGAAGCTAACTAGCTTGAACGATCTTTAAGTTTCGTTTATCTGAATAAAGCTTAAAGAACTCTGACAGACACTTGCTCACGCTATGAAGGAAGCTTACTGTATCTAACGCATAATTACACGCATTTACGGAGCAGGAAATTCTTTTTGGTGTCGCAAATATTACGCAGAACAGAGGTGACACTTACTCAGGCTAATTTTATCAAAAGCGTTTAGGATTGCTCCAATTACTGGGTTAGTTGCCCAGATTAACGGCATGAAACTGCTTTTATATATCTACTCTTAATATCTAGAAATTTTGATACATCATATCTATAAATTTTGATACATCGTGGTCAGAATGCATATTGTCTGTTCCGTGCCTCATAACATCAGCTCTGGTTTAGTATCAATTTTTTCCACTTAGCGTATTTTGCCCTGCGCTGCTCAAATAGTTTTCTTTTTCAAGTCTATGACGCAATTTGCCCACAACAGCCATAACTTGCCTCATCCAGTGTCTTGCCCAAAATCCTACGTAGGGCAAGCTGCTGGCAAGGGCGAGACGCCTAAAGATAGCAGCCGTGTCAAAAAAGGGTTACTTGAACGCAACATAGACATCGAAAGCACGTCAGAGAAAGGTACGTCAGAGAAAAGCAGGCTAGACGAATTGACGACAAAAAACGAAAAATTTGAGTTATTGAGCGCCTATATAGATGGCGAAGTTTCTGAAGAGGAACGCCAGAAGGTAGAAACTTGGCTCATTTCAGACGGGCCTTTACAGCAGCACTACAAAGCTCAGCTCAAATTAAGTCAAGCTATCACGTCCCTGTTTGCACAAATACAATAAGCGACGATAGAGCAAAACGCTTCACGCGCATCGCTCGCCGGTTTGCTATTGTCCTACCTGCTATCTTAGGTGTTTTCTACTTTCTCAATTTTGTTTCGGATGGTATTCAGATCTATGTATCGATCTGTCACATTGCGGAGTTCACGCGCAATCATACCCTCTGTAGAAACAACCGTAATATGAGTGTTTTTGGAGCGTAATAGCTCAATCGCTCGCTCAAAATCACCATCGCCACTGAGCAACACAACACGGTCATATTGCTCTACCGTGTTGAACATGTCGACTACGATTTCAATATCTAAATTCGCTTTCTGTGAGTAGCGACCGGAGTTGTCGTCATAATATTCCTTGAGAACTTTCGTTCGCACGGTATACCCCAAACTAATCAGGGCGTCTCTAAAGCCACGCTGATCTTGAGGGTCTTTGAGCCCGGTGTACCAAAATGCATTCACTAGAGATAGATCCTTAGTTTCTTTAATGAAGTACTCCAGCACCCTTTTAGGGTCAAAAAACCAGCCATTCTTTTGCTGTGCGTAGAACATATTGTTTCCGTCTACGAAGATAGAAACTCGGTTGAGTGCACGTGAAACCATAAGAGTTAAATAAGATTAGGATTAGACACTGCTCTGTTCTGGAGCATGCGGTCATAAGAGACAGGAAACGGTTCTAATAGGAAGTATGTAACTAACTTCTGGATAAGGGATTGGATATATAGCTACCAGGCTGAAATAATGGCTCATCGCTTGAGTGATAACGCTTGAGCGACTCTGGGTAGAGGTTGATTTTGGGCATTAACTTTTGATTGACAAATAGCCTGGTGACATTAGAGTGCCTGAATAGAGGTCTAATATTGAGGTCTAATACTAAGGTGCCTATAGTCTAGAATTCCTAACTTTTCAGATACCTGCTCATACTGACTGCAATAATCACTGAATGAAATAATGAATGGAGGCAACAACCACGGGTGTGATCACGCCCATACAGTCAGCGACGACAGTCAGCTGCCTTCAGTTACCCATAAGAAAATTGATAGCTGACAACAGGCAGTGGCTGCGTATGAATGAACAAGACCATGCATAAGCAGTGAACACTAATGACCTCTGGCACCAAATGACCTCTGGCATCCCAACTAGGTGGTTACGCTATTATAAGCATTTTTTCTGATGAGAAGGTGATTTTTGATACTCTACTACATGAGGTATTGTCTGTGAGCCTTGCGCAGCAGATATTTGAGCGCTCTTTAGCCAGCTCAGTTCCCGCCAGCTATAAGCCCCCGCCAGCTAATTATTCAGATATTTTTTTGATAATGAGTGATGTCTAAGCCTAAAAATGCCAGTGTAAATACCAGTGTGACACCCTCTACTTCGACAAAATCTAAATCAGCTAAGGCCCGTTCCTTGGAAGCGGTGACGGCTACGCTAACAACGAAGGATCGGCTGATGTTTTGGCAGCATTCAGTGGTTCATAAGCATTGGCGGATTGCGCTTTCAGGGGCACTCACTGCGATCGCAGCAGGTGCAGTGGGGCTTAATATTCCCTTGGTCAATCTGTTTGATAGGCAGATGCAAAGCTTATTTTTTGAGCTCCGCGGGCCGGTCGCAGCACCAGCAGAGATCGTCATCTTGGCAATTGATGAAGATTCAATCAATCAGGGACGCTACTACTCTGACGATCCTGAACGATATACGTCTTTACAGACAATGAGGTCTTGGCCATGGCAGCGTAGGGCCTATGCACAGGCAATTGAGCGGCTAATGGCAGCGGGCGCAAAGACAGTGGCTGTGGATTTATTACTTTCGTTAGAAAGTCCATATGGAGATGGGAAATCTGACGATGCAGCGCTAACTAAAGTCATTGAGCGCTATGGCGATCGCGTTGTACTCGCTGGTGCGTATAAAGAAGATCTGCGGCTACAGGGTAATTACTGGGTCTCTACGCTGCCGCTGCCTCAGTTTGAGGATGCCGGCGCTCATATTGGTCTAATCAACCTAGCCATAGAGCCAAATAATCAGTTTCATCGCCTTGGCCAGGCATTTATACGCGACAACCTAATTGGAGAAACGGCCCCATTTAGCCCAAGTGCAACAGCCTTAGAAGCCTCAGAAGAAGACCTAAACGCTAACCAGCCTTTGCTCAGTTTTGCCCAGGCAACCTTAAAGGCTGCTGGGCAGCCTTTAAATGATAAGCCCCAAGAAAATATTTTCTTTTATGGGCCCGCTAATACGTTTCAGCATGTGTCTTTTTGGAAGGTCATTGATGATGATCCTTGGCAAAAGGAACTCGATGGTGGCCGCTTCTTTGCTGGAAAAACAGTTCTTATTGGGGCAACGGCTGCACAGGGGCAAGATTTTCACCCAGCACCTTTTTCAGAAAGTTTGCTCTACCCTCAGCGAATGGCGGGTGTGGAGGTGCAAGCTAATGCGATCGCAACGTTACAAAACGGGCTCTCACCCAAACAACTCATTAAAAAACCAGAAGCCAATGCCTTAATTGTAATCGCGCTAGGACTGTCGGTAGCACTCCTGATGAGTCGGACACAACGGCCTTTGAATCGGCTCCTGATTATGGCTGGGGGTCTAGTTTTTTGGACGATGTCTAGCTACAGCGCCTTTGTGTGGGGAACAACCGTCATCATCACGGGGATACCCGTAGCCATGCTCACCAGCATGGGACTGGTTGATTTTGGCGCGGGCTTTGCCGCCGATAGGCTCAAGCGCAGGCGATTGCGCAGAACCCTAGCACGGTATGCAACATCACCGCTTGTACAGGAGATTATTTCTCAACAGGATGAATTTCAAGATTTATTGGATGTCAATCGAGTCGATTTGATTGGCATGATCCTGCGCGATCGCTACAAAATTCTCAAAGTTCTGGGTGCAGGCGGCTTCGGTGAAACTTACTTAGCTCAAGACACACTTCGCCCAGGTAGCCCCGTTTGCGTCGTCAAACAGCTCAAAATCGTCAGTGACAATCCCAAAGCGCACCGTCTGGCCCGTCGTTTATTTGAATCCGAAGCTATCGTTCTTGGGCAGCTTGGCGAACATAACCAAATTCCCCGTCTGTTAGCCTACTTCGAAGTCCAAGACTCTTTCTACCTTGTGCAAGAAATGATCGAAGGAAAGCTCCTCCGCGACATTCTTGCCAAAAGTCGCCCCCTTTCTCAACGAGCAGTCGTCCGGCTCTTACTAGACCTTTTACCAGTGATCAATTTCGTTCACTCTAAAGGGGTCATTCACCGAGACATCAAACCTTCCAACATTATTCGCCGAGAAGAAGACAAGCGCTA
>JBCCOO010000052.1:0-37900 GCA_039025345.1 Cyanobacteria bacterium P01_D01_bin.105
AAGAGAACTATTCGGCGGCTCAATGCAAAGATAGCGTCGTTACAGCGAGAGCTCAGAACTCAGCAGTATGAGTTAGATGCAAAAAGCGCGCTGATAGCGGGCATGGAAAGCAGTAAGTTTTGGATATTGAGAACGCGATGGGTGGCAATAAAACACGTCTTACGTAAGGTGATAAGGGCGCTCAAAACTGTGAAGCAAAGAGGCCCCGGCTACCTGTACTATTCTTTGCGCCAGCGTGTCTCTTTACAGAAAGAATATGGTAGCGATATCGCTTACGAATATTACAACAGGCACTGCATGAGTGAGTTAGAGGCCAGGCGGGCAAAAGAGGGCGTGAGCAAGCTGTCATACCAGCCTCTGTTTTCAATTGTGATGCCTGTGTACAACGTTGAAGGGCGTTGGTTGGAAAAAGCGATTGAATCAGTGATGCGTCAGATATATCCTAACTGGGAGCTCTGTATTTCAGATGATGCGTCTACGCAGCCACATATTCGGCCTTTACTGACTCGCTATGCTGAGCAAGATAGTCGCATTAAAGTGCATTTTTGTGATAGCAACGGCGGCATTTCGACAGCGAGCAATGCCGCTTTAGAAATGGCCTCTGGCGAATACATTGCATTGTTAGACAATGATGACGAGCTCACCCCACAAGCTTTGTATGAAAATGCGAAGCTGCTCAATCGACATCCTGAAGCCGACTTTATCTATAGCGATGAAGATAAAATCGATACGGTTGGCCATTGCCGGGATCCTTTCTTTAAGCCAGATTGGTCACCTGACTACATGCATGCCTGCATGTATACCTGTCATCTAGGCGTATATAGAACTCAACTGCTACGAGAGATTGGCGGTTTTAGAAGCGATTATGATGGCGCTCAGGACTACGACTTAGTGTTGCGAGTGGCTGATAAAACCGATCGTATTTTTCATATTTCTAAGATTCTCTATCACTGGCGAATCATTCCGTCTTCAATGGCCGCAAACATTGGCGCAAAATCTTGGGCCTATCAAGCTGCCCATAAAGCCTTACAAGCTATGGTAGATCGCAGCGAATATAGCGGTTGGGTAGAAGACTGTTCAGCACTTGGATTTTATAGAGTCAGGAGAGATATTGATCATGATCCGCTAGTCAGCATTGTGATTCCGAGTGCTGGCAGTATGGTGCAGTCTAATGGTCGTGACGTTTGTTTATTAACGCAGTGTATTAACAGCATTCGCGCAGTGAGTAGCTATCATAATATAGAAATTGTTGTTGTTGATGGGTTTGATATTTCTGATGATGTTATCAGCCAGATAAACAGTGAAGACGAGGATGCGTTTAGGCTAGTGAGATGCGATCGCCCCTTTAACTTTTCTGAAAGGATGAACCTTGGTGTTAGAGCTGCTAAGGGTGATTTTCTGCTAATGCTTAATGACGATACAGAAGTCCTCACGCCCAACTGGATTGAATCTTTACTTGAGTTCGCACAGCAACAAGAGATTGGTGCGGTCGGTGCAAAACTACTTTATCCGAATGGTCTCTTGCAGCATGCTGGCATTGTGATTTTGTCAGGTGAGCCCACGCATGCCTTTCATCAAATTGAAGGTCATCACCAAGGTTACTACGGTTGCAACGCGGTGAATCGTAACTGTATTGGCGTAACGGGGGCTTGCCTGATGATGCGCCGCGAAGTGTTTGAAGAAATTGGTGGATTTGACGAAGATTTTCCGCTGAATTTTAATGATGTGGATTTGTGTTTGCGGATTCATCAGGCAGGTTATCGGAATGTGTTTACGCCCTATGCTGAGTTGCTGCATCATGAGTCAGTAAGCCGAGGTGGCGAATTCGATCCGGTGCAGCTGACTAAGCTACAGCGTAAGTTTGAAAAGACTCACTACATGCGCTACGACCCATACTACAATCGGAATCTATCGACGCGGCGACCCTATTTTGAGATTGCGCTACCTTCAGAGTAAATGTGATGGAAGTGCCGTCACTAGCGCGCCGTTACTATCACGCTTAATGCCTGAGTGTGATAGCAATTCAGTGTTATGGTCTCTCGGAGAGCTTAGTGCATAGAGTTGTTGCTTACATCACTGCCTACAAGGATGCTTTATCCCTGAACCAATGTCTCCAAGCCATTTGGGCACAAGACTATTCAGTAGAAACGGTTGCAATTGTTGATAATTCTCCGGCCCGTTTGGCAATAGAGTGTGAGGCTGCACTCAAAAAAATAAAAGTTTGGCACTGCCCCAAGAATATTGGTATTGCTGGCGGGCTGAATAAGGCCATTCCTTGGGCGAGTCGTGAAGGCTATGATTTCATTTGGCTGTTTGACCAAGATAGCCGGCCCGAGCCTAACTGTTTGAGCTGTTTACTCCAAGCCTATGAAAGCTTATCAGCTGAGGTGGCTGTGGGCATCGTTGCACCCTTGACGGTCGATGATAGGACACTGTTTACGATTCAGCCGGTGATGTTTTGCAGAGATGGCTTTAGAGAAGTTGACCTGAGCAAGTTTAAACAGCCACAACCCTGCGATGCCCCCATTACCTCAGGTAGCTTAGTCTGTTTACAGACCTTTCCTCAGGTGCTACCGCCAGATGCCCGGCTGTTGATAGATGGCGTGGACTTGGATTACGGTTTACGAATGAAGCGCGCTGGGTATCAGAACTTTGTTGTGCCTGAGGCATTGCTGAGCCATTCATTTGGCGAGCCGACGCCAGTGAGATTTTTAGGCAGATCGCTTTACTTTCAGGAATATTCTGCGTTTCGCTATTACTATATCTGTCGTAATCATACTTATCTTGAAATGAAGTTTTCGCGGGGTGGTTACAGGCTGACGTGTGGGCTAAAACGACTCTATTTTTTGATAGGGCGAATGGTGAGATTGGCGATCGCTGCTAAAGAAAAAAAGGCTCAGAAAATGTATGCCTGTGTGAGAGGCACTATCGATGGCCTACTGGGCAGTATCGATCAGCCATTTTGAGTAGGCTTAATACAGCTCATATTTCATCAGCTGGCAGAGCAGTGCACCATTATAAACAGGGGTGCGTGAGGCAGATTTGAGACGAATGTTAGCGGCGAGGGATTTGTTGCCGCTGATTACGTAGGCAGTCCATCCTTTGAAGCGTTGCTTGAGAATATCGCCTAGTAGCTTGTAGAACGCGCCTAAGTCAGTATTTTTTCCGAGGCGTTCGCCGTAGGGGGGATTGCAGATGAGAATGCCGCTATCGGCAGGGGCTTCTACATCAGCGAGTTCTTTTTGTTGAAAATTAACGAGATGTTCTATGCCGCACTGACGAGCGTTACTGTTAGCCTGAATGAGCACGTTTGGGTCGCGATCGCTCCCCCCCACAAAAGCACCCAATTCCTCTTGCTGTTGTTCTTCCGCCTCATCCAACAAGCTCTCCCATAGCTCTTCATCAAAGTCGAGCCAAGTTTCAAACCCAAAGCGCTCACGAAATAAACCAGGGGCAATGTCAAGTGATCGCAATCCCGCTTCCAATGGCAACGTCCCCGACCCACACAGCGGATCATAAAACGCCATCCCTGGCTGCCACTCCGTCATATCGATCAAAGCAGACGCCAAAGACTCCTTTAAAGGCGCTGAGCCGACTGCGGGCCTGTAGCCTCTTCTGTGCAAGCTATCGCCAGAGCTATCTAAGCTCACAGTAGCTTTGTTCTTATGTAAGTGAACGTTCACCCGCACATCTGGATTTTGCGTATCTACATCTGAGCGCTCGCCAAAGTCATCGGTTTGCTGTTGCACAATGGCATTCTTTACCTGCAAAGAATTGAAATGCGTGTGATTCAGTTCCGCTGTTTTGCCTGTTGCGGTGACGGCAAGGGTATTGTCAGGGCGCAGATATTGGCTCCAGTCTATGCGCTGAACGCCTGCGAAGAGATCGTCTGAGGTGGTGCAGTCGAATTCAGCGAGACGCTGCAGAATTCTAAAGGGTAGACGTGCCCAAAGATTGACGCGGTAAAGGAGTTGGCGATCGCCTTTAAATTCCGCCCCACAAAACCCTGGTTTTACATCCTTTGCACCCAGCTGCTTCAGCTCTTTTACCATCAAAGGCTCTAGCCCTCTAGCAACAGTGGCAAAGTATTGATTCATGGCAAAAACGGAGACATGGTTTAGGCACTCGGTGTCAGAAACTGAAGCAGCAGCGCCGCTACCGTTCCCGGCTGCTCTAAGTGGGGCAGCACACCAGTATTCGATACTACCTGAAATTGCTGCACGGCTTGAGGATTCAGTTCTGCTAAGCGCCTGCCGGTTGCTATAGGCGTGAACTGTGCTTTTTCTCCCCACACCAGCGAGATTGGAATCTTGAGTTGTGACCAGTAGGGCGCTAAGTCAAAGTATAGATCTCCTCGCAAGAAGGCCAGTGCTGAATAGTCGGCGTTGGGCTTTTGGGCGGCGGTGAGGTAGGCAGAGACGGTTTCGGTAGAGAGGCGATCGCGGTTAGCAAACAAGAAATTCTCTAAAAAGTTACGCACCGCAATTTCGTTCGTTGCCCCTATGGCGTAGATAGCTTTATCTAAAAATGGTGCGTTAATAATCGGCTCAGGGATGCGTCTACCGGCGCCAGTTCCAAAGTCTCTAAACCCTGCCGGACAGACTAAAAACAACCGCTCAAATAAATGAGGCTTGATTGCTGCGAGCCGAGCAATGAGTGCGCCTGTAAACGAGCTGGCAACGGCAATTATGGGGTCCTCAGAAAGCTGTTGTAAAAAGTCTTCTATCGTATCGAGATAGTCTTGTGTGCTGTAGCGTCGCTCTGGATGTGCCGAGTTTCCCCATCCAATGAGATCGGGTGCTACTACGTTGTGTGTTGCTGCAAAGAAGGCATACACTTTTGACCATTCATAGGCAGAGGCACCGCCGCCAAAGTTGTGGAAGAAGACAACTGTGGGCGCACCTTTTGGCGCAAATGCTTTGGGCCGGTAGTAGGCCATTGCGCCGAGCCGAGTAAACGCAGAGGTTTGCTCAAATGCAGGGGGCTGAAATTGCAGCATGGTGCAAGCCAATGAAAAAGCACCCGCTTATTGTAACGACTATACGATCTATATTCTTGATTGCTTGGCTCGGCTCTACCGGGCCTGCTATTGACGGCTCTTTTGTGGATTCATCTATCGCTGCTTAGCTATCTAGCAGCGCAACGACAGTGCTGCGATAGTAGTGCTGCAAAATTTGCTCAAAGCTCCATCCTTGGTCAGCGAGGCTGCGCGCGCCCCACTGGCTCATGCCTACACCATGACCAAAGCCAGAGCCGGTGACGGCCACCATTTCTTTCTCTTCGTCTATTTCAATATTGAAGCGAGTGCTGCGCAGGCGCAGGGCGGCGCGCACGTCTCGGCCTCGCATGGTTTTAGTGCCCTCTTTACCTTCGATTTCAATGGTGACCACTCGTCCTCCGCTAGAAAGCTTGGGTTCCCCAATGCGCTTCACTTCACCAACGCCGATTTTTTCGCTAAATTCAGCCAGGGTAAAGGCGGCTTCCCAGCTAAAGACGGGAGAGCTGTGATCAAAGTCTTCGACGCCCTGCAGGTAAGGGACATCCTTGCTCCAGACTTCCCCTGCGTTTTCGGTAAAGCCGCCGGATGAAGAGTGAAAGATAGCTTCGATGATTTGGCCGTTGTGGGTGATGACTTTGTTGGCGGTAGCGTCTACAGCGGCGATAGTGTTGGGATGCTCTTGCTGTATGCCCTTATAGACCTGATAGTTAGTGGTCGCGTCCACATCGTAGAGAGGTTTAGTGCTGCGCGATCGCTTAAATAGCGCATAAGAGCGAGCGGCCACTGCCTGAGACTGTAGCGCAGCCTGGGGCCAGCTGGTGGGCATTTCACTGCCCACGACGCTATATAAATAATCTTCTAGTTCAACATGGTTAATGGCTGTGAGTTCGCCATCTTCCAGCGTGACCTGCACTTTCCCCCGATACCACTTGTCTCCAATCCAGACAAAGCCATCGTCAGAGGGCTCTAGCCAAAAGGCACTGGAGGCTGCCAGGGCGTTGCCACCGCTGACCAAATCTACGTCATTATCGCTATCTGCAATAGAGATGCCCTGCAGTTCTGGCAGCCGGAAAAGTGCGCGTCCGTTGCCGTCACTGATAATGCCAGATGTGGAGCTACCAACGGTAATATCGTCGTTGCCCTGCGCGATCGCCACTCTCAACTCCACAGCGGCTTGAGCAGGCAGCACCAGTAGCAGCCACAGCAAAAATCCACCGCACCAAGCCAATCCCTTGCGGAGTCTAAGACCCTGACGATGAGGCTTTAACGGGATGAAGTCTTGCCCAGCTTGCCGATTGGTGAGGCCAAAGAGCCAGTTCTTCGCGAAAGCAGCCGACGCGATGGATGTCGAAGATTGTGCAGCCATGATGGAGTCTACGAATCAATTAATTTATGTTTCAGCTTTCCCCAACCATCCCCAAAATCCGAACATTTCCGAATAGGGGCAGTGGCAGTTTGTTCGTTGGCCCTCTAGCCAGTCGTCTATAGGATGCCAGCGACTTTGTACAATTCTTCGAGGCGCGCCAGTATTTTTTTCCCATATAGCGGGTCGGCGTCCCATAGGTTGCTCAGCGAGTCTACTAAGGGGGCAACGCCGCGCTTCACAAAATCAAAGCGTGGGTCAACCACTGGATTGACGAGGGGTTCGGTGCTGGCGTAAGCCTTCAAGTGCTGAATATGTGCCCGCACGCCTAGGCTGACGCTTGAGAAAGTGGCCAAGTTTCCAGCGCCATCCGCAAGGCCGGCAAAGTTGTTTTGCGAAGGAGAGAGCAACCCCGGAAAGCGCAGAAAGTCTGTTTCTACGCACATTTGGCAAAAAGCAATGTCATAGTCTACGCCTTCAACGGTGCCTTCTTTGCGATAGACCGTGGCAATGTCGGGGAAACGATCGAGAGCGTTTTCGTTTTCGTTACGCAGAAAGATATTGAGCTGGGTGGCGGTGGTGCTGCCGTGGCTCATAATCACGTCAATGGTGCCGGGGCAAATAGTGAGCACAGACGCTGGTTTGAGCTGCAGGGTGCGGGTGTTGGCATCCCAGCCAATGCCGATGCTAAAGGGTTTGAGATCAACTGCTTTGACGTATACTGCGCCGCGATAGCGCACGCGCGTTACGTTTTCATCTTGAGTCAGATCCACCCCTAGCCGATCGGCGAGATCGATGGGGATGTAGGCGTTCCCGCTGATGATTAGGCCTTTTTCTTCGTAGGGGCCACCGTTGATTTCAATATCGATAAGCGGAAATTCAGGGACGGCAGGTGTGGGGCTAGTGCCGGTGACTGCTCGGCTCCAGGCGGCAAGGCCGTTGGCAAGCCCAATGGCAAAATTGCGACGGCGAGTGGTGAGCAGGGTGAGGTCTTGCTCGTTGGTCAGGTAGGCAATTTCGGCCAGCAGAGCAGGGGGAACGGTTTGACGGCAGAAAGCAAGGCGTCCGGTCCCTGAGGCCGTATCGGAGCGAACGCCACGGGTTGGCAGTTCGGGGACTTCTTTGAGCAGGTTTAATAAGATGAGCTCAGCGTGGTCACGGCGATCGCGATTGTTGGCGATGTAGTAAACCGTGGCTCCTCTGGCAGCGCTGTTGCCAAATTCTTGAGCGTGAATTTCCAGCGCGATCGCCCCAGGTTTTGCGCGCGCATTAATCCAATCTAGGGTTTGAACCAAACTGAGATCGTCAGGAACAGAGAGAACGTCATAGCCGCGCGATCTGAGCTCCGGCACAATCAAATCTCGCAGTGCGATCATCTGCTGTGCTTCAGTGGTGCCGGCAACCTGCACGCCTAAGTCTCTGACGCCATTTTCAATACCGCCATGTCCTGCCGAGATAAAAATCTGTGCCATAAAACCGCCGCTCTCGCCTGCTTAATCACCGACAGATTACCTCAATTTACGAGCGACGTGAAAAGGGGCGTTTAAGCTTCTGGCTCTATCTTTGGTTCATCGCTACTTGAACCCATCACTTTTTTAACCAAAAGCTGTATGCCCAATGCGGCAAGCCCTAAGGCCGCAATGCCAAACACGCCTGCCCCCAACGCTACAATACCGACCACCAGCGTTCGCACGGCAGCAGAAATATTGACAACGGCAGCGTTAGAAGAGGTGACGGGCTTATTAGCGAAGCTCGTGGCAATGGAGACGGTGAGCCGGTAGGCCAATAAGGAAAACGCACCTGCGGTCAGTGCGCCTGTGAAGCAGCGCAGCGGGGTCGCAGTGGTCTTTTCCGTTTCTGCCAGTGTTGGAACAGTCGAGTCATCCATAGTGATCGCTCATAAGCAACTAAAAGGACTGTAAGGAATAACGCTACAGCAGGTAAATAGATAATTCGAGTGATTTCGTGTAAGTTTACGCAGCGTCGTTAAGCCATAAGATAAAAAACGCTCATCTATTGCTTCTGTCGAGTGAGTTAGGACACTAATGATCGCTAGAAGTCTTAGACGACAACAGCTCACTCAACTAGCAAAGTGCGTAGGCGCTAGCCTTCTCCGCGAGTATGCATCCGCACTTTGCCATATATGCAGCCTTCAATACGTAGCTTTATACGTAGCCTTAAATGAATGCTCCCGCTAGGCAAAAGAGAAAACATACGGCCCGTAAACGCTTTGGTCAGCACTGGCTGCGGGATGAGAGCATTTTGCGTCAGATTGTTGCCGCAGGGGAGCTGATTGAAGGCGATCGTGTGTTAGAAATTGGCCCCGGCCAGGGCGTGCTGACCCAGCGTTTACTTCAAACCCCAGCCAAGGTACTAGCGGTCGAAATTGACCGCGACCTCTGCTTGCAGCTCAGCGAGCAGTTTATTCCTGATATGGGCTCAGGCCAGTTTCGCCTGATTGAATCCGACTTTTTGAAGCTTAATTTTGAACAGGCGCTGACTGACTTTGAGCTGGAGCGGCCCAATAAAGTGCTCGCGAATATTCCTTATTACATCACCGCGCCGATTTTAGAAAAACTGTTGGGCACCATTCGGAGTCCCAACCCTCATCCCTACGACAGCATTGTGCTGCTGGTGCAAAAGGAAATTAGCGATCGCCTCTGCGCTAGCCCCGGCACCCGCGCTAACGGCGCCCTCACCATCCGCGCTCAGTATTTAGCAACCTGCGAAGAAATTTGCGCCGTCCCGCCCAGTGCTTTTCAGCCGCCCCCTAAAGTAGATTCTGCGGTGATCCGGCTGCGGCCTCGGCGGTTTCCAACCCCAGCCAAAAATCCGGCCCGACTCGCCCAGCTTATAAAAGTCGGCTTTTCCCAAAAGCGAAAGATGCTCAGAAACAACCTACAAAGCATTGTGGAGCGCGAGGTGTTGACTTCCATCTTAGAAAAGCTGGCCTTAAATCCTCAGACTCGGGCAGAAGGCTTAGGCGTCAGTGATTGGGTAGCACTGAGCGATGCGGTGGAAGCTTTTGGTGGTAGCGCAGACGGTTAGCCGGCTCGCAGAGAAATCATCCCCTCATCTTTCTGGTTCTGACCTTATCTTTTTCTTTGCTCCTCATTCTTTTCTTTTATGCTCACCGTCCGCACCAACGCCAAAATCAACCTCTATCTCGAAATCATTGGCAACCGACCCGATGGTTTTCACGAACTGGTCATGGTGATGCAAAGCGTCGCCCTTTGCGACCGCATCACGCTTACCCCCCTCAATGGCCCCACCATCGCCCTGAACTGTGACCATCCGCAGGTTCCTACTGACCAAAGCAACCTGGCCTATAAAGCCGCTGCACTCTTACAACAGAAATTCCCAGAGCGAACCAACAAAGCCGGTGGGGTTGAAATTACGATTGAAAAGCAGATTCCGGTGGGCGCAGGGCTCGCAGGCGGTTCGTCGAATGCGGCGGCGACGCTGTTTGGCTTAGATATGTTGTGGAAGCTGGGCCTGACTAGGCTAGAGCTTATGGCGTTAGGTGCAGAGCTGGGTTCGGATGTGCCGTTTTGCTTAGCGGGAGGATGTGCGATCGCCACTGGCAGAGGTGAAGATATTGATCCGCTGGTTCATACGCCTAAGCTCTACGCTGTGCTCGCTAAGTACAACAGCATTTCAGTCTCTACGCCTTGGGCCTATAAAACCTACCGGCAGCAATATGAAAGCACTTATCTGCCGTTAGCTGACACAGCTAACCTAGAGGCGCGAAAGGCCCGTGTTCATTCTAGTCAGCTCATTAAAGCGCTCACCACTCACGATGCAGCGGCGGTTGGCCGCGAGCTGTCTAATGATCTAGAAAAAGTTGTTTTACCTGCCCATCCTAAAGTGACGGAACTGAAAGATGTAATGTCAGCGGCGGCATCAGCGCATCAAGGGTTGGGCACGATGATGTCTGGCTCTGGGCCGACTGTTTTCACGCTGACTGAAACAGAATCTCAGGCACGAGATATTTTGCAGGCCGTTCGCGACAAAATCCCAGAGCGCGATCTTAAACTGTATGTTGCGCCCTTCACCTCAAGAGGTGTACAGCTCATTTAAAGAGTTTATTTAAGGCATTGAATTTTAGCAGCCTCTTTAACGACGTCAGTTTAGGTCTCGCCCAGCCATTTCTCTCGAAGCTGTTGTAAATAGCCCTGTTCTTGGAGAAATAAAATCTCTTGGTTTACGACCTCAATCATCTCTTCGCTGCCTTCGGCAAAGGCAATGCCATAGTCTTCATGGGTGAGTGTTTCACCCGCCAGCTCCCAGGTTTTAGGCTGGCGAGTTGCAATGTATTTTAGGGTGGGATAATCATGAATGACGGCGGCGAGTTGATCAGATTCTAGCGCCGCTAGCATCTGGTCAAAATCCTCAAATGCAACAATTTCTACAGGTTGCGATCGCCCAAATTCTTCTGCGGTTGTGCCGTCTATCACACCGACGGCTTCCCCTTGCAGATCCAGTAGGGTTAAACGACTATCTGCAATCTGTGCCACCGTCAGCGAGGCGATAAAGTCAGCCACAATAAAAAAGCTGACCCCCATCCATAGGCAAGCAATAATTCGACCTGGCAGGCGCACAGGGGTGACATCCCCATAGCCAAAGGTGCCGAGTGTCACAACAGCAAACCAAATGCCCTGCCCAATGCCACTGATGGGATGATCTGCAAAGTGCTCATTGTGGTTGCGCTCCAGTAGCCAGATCAGAGCGCCAACGCCTGAGCTACTCACCATTACCAGCAGCAGCGGTCGCCACAGGTTCCAGTTGAATAAGCTACTGGCTAAACGACCGACTATGCTGCCGTCTGTTGCTCGCACCATAAGCTGTAGGCCAGAGCGATAGGACGGATAGGAAAAGTCCAGTCCATTGGCCTCACGCGATGATGTAATGGAAATGCCTGCGATCGCCGCGTTGAGTTCACCGTTTTCCACATCAGCCATCATCTCGGAAAACGTATCGTAGGCCACCCACTCCACCGTGAGTGAAAGTTCATTAGCGATCCGATTCCACAGATCGATTTCGTAGCCGTAAGGTACCTCTTCATCTAAAAAGACGAAAGGCAAAAGCTCGCTCGTGCCTACTTTAAAAGGCTCAGTATTTAAGGGCTTACCATTCAAGGGCTCACCATTCAAGGGCTCACTATCAGACGTCTCATCATTACCAGAACGCTCAGGCGTAACCTGTTCAAACTCAGCCTGAGCGGTTGAAAGTTGTTGCGCTCTAGCGGCTGATGGATGGATGAATGCTGCACTGAAAAAGGCCAGAGCTAGGTATTCAATCACTAAGTATTTAGGGTTAGGGCGAAAGCTCATAGAAAGTTAGTCTGTATGCAGGAGAGAGGTTTCTCTGTTACCTCAATAATCTATAAGTCTGAATAATTGATACGTCTGAAATAATCTATACAGTGGCCTAAAAAGAGTTTCAGCAGCTTTTACGATATGGACTCGTTGCCACCTGTCTCTGTTCCTTCACTCAGCTGCGATGCTATGGACTTGGGTGCGTAGGTTGTGAGGATAGAGCTTGCCCCGCTAGCCAACCTGTCGTCCAGGCACTCTGAAAGTTAAAGCCGCCCGTTACCCCGTCAATATCTAAAATCTCTCCCGCAAAATAAAGATCTGCGCACTGCCTGCTCTCCATCCTCTTAAAATTCACTTCTTTTAAGCGAACGCCACCGCAGGTTACAAACTCATCTTTAAAAGTTCCTTTGCCGCTGACGCTATATGACCCTTGAGTTAGCTCTTGCATCAAGCCATTCATTTTCTTTTTGGGGAGGTTAGCCCAAGTGAGCGTGTCCTCTATTTGTGCGCGTCTGAGCAAGTATTGCCACAGCCGCTTGGAAATAGGAGAGAAGGGGCTGTAGGTGGCAAGGGCTTTTTTGGGGGTGTCGGTTTTAGCCTGCTGCAGGGCGGTTCTGACAGCGTCTTGATGACTATCAGGTAGCCAGTTGATAGTGAGCGTTGCTTGATACCGCTGGCTATGTAGCGCTCGCGCTCCCCATGCCGATAGCTTTAGGACGGCGGGGCCACTGAGTCCCCAGTGGGTAACCAAGAGCGGCCCGGTCTGCATCAGTGGTTTTGTGAGCCCGTCTATTTTTAGCCGCAGCGCAACAGAATTGACCGCGACGCCGCTGAGCTGATGCAGCTGTTTATCTGCAATGTTGAAAGTAAATAAGGAAGGGGTGGGCGATTCGATGGTGTGGCCAAGTGAGCGAGCGATCCGATGACCCGCTGGGCTACTTCCAGAGGCTAAAAGTAGGCGATCGCATTGCACATACCCGCTATCTCTTTTCTTTCCTTTGCTCTGATCTCCTGTGCCTTTTAGCTGTAGCTCAAACCCATCAGCCGTTTTTTCCGCACTCACGATAGGCGATCTCGTATGGATCTGCACACCTGCCTGCCGCGCTGCGCCCATCAGGCAGTTCACAACCGTTGCCGAATCATCCGTCACCGGAAACATCCGCCCATCGGCTTCGGTTTTGAGTGTGACCCCGCGCCGCGTAAACCAAGTAACGGTATCTCTGGGCTGGAAACGGCTAAAGGCACCTCTTAGCGCTTTGCCACCCCGAGGGTAGTTTTGAATGAGGAGAGCCGGATCAAAGCAGTGGTGGGTCACGTTGCACCGACCGCCGCCAGAGATGCGCACTTTGGCGAGGGGCTGAGGGCCAGCTTCGTAGAGGGTGACGTGCACTTGAGGATTGGCAGATGCACAGGCGATCGCGCCAAAGAAACCTGCCGCCCCGCCCCCGACCACTGCCACTGTTAGTGCTTTTTCCGATTGGCCCATGCGCTGCCTATGGTCATTTCATTCCCCCATCATTTCACACCATAGAATAATTGAAACCGCCTCTCTATTCACGGTAGTGTCTTGAACGACAGGCTAGTGTCACAACCACTAGCCACCCATCGTTAGACGATTGCACACCTATGGCCAGTAAAGAACAGATTAGACAGCACCTCTCTCAAAGCGCCACCATTAAGCTGGAGCGTATTGCAGAGCCCGCTAAAGGCGACGAAGCCAAAAAGATGAAAATGATGGAGCACGTTGATAAAAGCAAAGGCAAGGCCTAGCGGTTATGTCAGCGCTTAGGCCGCTAAATCATCAGTTTTAGCGGCCATCACAAAGTCATTATGGTGCAACCCATTAATCGCATGTGTCCACCAAGTCACGGTCACCTTGCCCCACTCTGTGATCAGAACCGGATGATGCCCAGCGGCTTCGGCAATGCGGCCCACGTCGTTTGTAAACGCAAGCGCCGAGACGAAGTTTTTAAATACATACTGTCGTTGAAGCTGAAGGACTCCATCCACTTCGATAACCTTCCAAAGTGGAATCTGCTGGTGTAGCGTAGAAATCTCTTCAGCGGTTGCCGGTGGCAAATCGCCAGAACAGGGGATGCAAGTTTGCCCAGAAAGTTGACCAGAAAGCGGTTGAGTCATCAGTAATACCCGCCAGTTACAGCTGCCTGAAATTATGTCTACTTGATTAGTTATGTTGACTAAGTAGTGATTGTCTACTTACGATTTTATGCAGTATTCGTTCATTTTGGTAGAGCCGGGCGAGGCGGGGAATATCGGTGCTGCGGCCCGCGCACTGAATACAATGGGTTTCACTGATTTACGCTTAGTGCGCCCTCAGGCCGATCATCTCAGCGGCGTTGCCAGAGCGTTTGCCCACGGTTCAGAGCAGCTGTTAGAGAAAGCCGCCGTGTATGAGACGTTGCCAGAGGCGATCGCCAACATCGACTTTGTCTGTGCCACCACTGCTCGCCACCGCATCCAAAAATATCACTACGTTTCTGTCCGCGATCTCCCTCAAGTCATTCAACAAAAAGGCACCGCCCTCAGTCATGTCGCCGTTGTCTTTGGTAGCGAGCGTTCGGGCCTGAGTAATAAAGATCTTGAACAGTGCGATTTGCTAACGACCATTCCCCAAGTTAGGCTGCAACCTTCGCTCAATCTCTCGCAGGCGGTGATGCTATATAGCTTCACTTTGTCACAACAGAAAGAAATACAAATAGTCGATCAGCGAATGAATAGTGAGCAGATGCCAATAGAACAATATGCCTATCTCAAGAAGTCTTTAGGCGAGACACTAGAGAGAGTGGGATTAAATACACGCTATCGAGGATATGTGATGAAGGCGATCGCGCGCTTAGGCTACGAAGATCTATATTTAATACAAACTATTCGCACTTTTATCAACAATCAGTTAGATAAGGCAGAAATAGATCGGCCAAAATAGATGAGTCAGGAGGCCTGTAATCCATAATTTAACCCCTGACTCAATTCGATTCCTTAGCTTTCCTATTCTCTACGCAGACCCTCGTATCTCAAAGGAAAGATTCTCTTCTTTTTCAGCATCAGATTCTCTGAGAAGAGAGTTTGAGAGAAGAATAGTAGCAATCTTAAAAAATGAAACGATTCAGAGCCTTAGGCGTTATTGAACGCTTATATAGTCCTATTACAGGCGTATTCACATTATCTAGAGAAGAAATGAAAATACAAGAAATGAAAAAGTTTTCTGCCATACTTACAGCTGCCATTATGGCATTTTTCTTGCTTTCATTTCCACAAACG
Source organism: Cyanobacteria bacterium P01_D01_bin.105 (assembly GCA_039025345.1). Taxonomy (GTDB): domain Bacteria; phylum Cyanobacteriota; class Cyanobacteriia; order Phormidesmidales; family Phormidesmidaceae; genus Phormidesmis. The sequence goes on from JBCCOO010000052.1 coordinate 14,960, forward strand.
ACGATCGCGCTTACTGTTCAGATTGGTCAACAAGTCCAGCTAAAAGCACAGAACTCATTAGGCATTCCACTACACGAGTTTCCGCGCCCTAGCTTAATAGACCGTGTTCAAAACGGCGAAATAGTGACCGTTGTGAAAAAAGAGCGGGGAACTAACTGGATCAATATCGAACGTTCTGAGCAGGCAGCAGCAACTCAAACAACGGGATGGATCTCTCAGCGCTACGTAGATAAAGTGATCAGCATACCCATCACACTGCCACCAACTACGGATGCTGATACGAATATAGAAGACAATCGCGAAACAATTGCGGCAGGCGGTGAAATTTTTCCAGGACTCACTGGCAGAGATCTCCAAGCACAGTTAGATACGCGCTATTCACCCAACCGAACTCTTGGATATGGCCCGGCTCGTAATTTGCTCTACGGGCAGATAGATAACAAAAACGGTAGGCTAAGCGGAATTTATAGTGGTTATACCATTTCGCTCTCTCCCAATGTGGATAGCCCTAAAGATGAAGCCTTTGCCAAAGGCATTAATGCAGAACATGTGTGGCCTCAGGGTATGGGTGCAAAGGGCAGCGCCAAAAGCGATATGCATCATCTTTTCCCGGCCCGCATAGAGGTCAATGGCGCGAGAAGTAACTTTCCATTCTCAGAGATCCCAGACGACGAAACGCGATTTTGGTATTTGGATGACGACAGACTTTCTACAAAGCCGACCCAAAATATTGATGCCTATAGTGAAGGGCAGCGAAATAGGTTTGAGCCGAGAGAGCGTAAAAAAGGAGACGTTGCTAGGGCGATGTTCTACTTTCAAACCGTATATCCAGAAAAAGCTGGCAGCTCATTCTTCAACACACAAAAAGACACGCTGTGTCAGTGGCACACAGAAGACCCGGCCGATGCTGAAGAAATTGCTCGCAGCCACGCCATTGCCAACACTGCGCAAGGTAACGAGAACCCTTTTGTCCTCGATTCTAGTTTGGCAGCACGCGCCTACTGCGACTGATTTATCGCTTCTAACATTGCCTCTTACCCTCCTGGCATTACCTCTTACAAGACTAGACTGAAAAAATTGGCTAATCTTAACGAACCTTCTGCTAAAGATTGTTTTAACAATGCAAGATGAGAGTTATGTATCGGTATCTCTAGAAGCGTAAAAGCCTTTCTTTCGCTTATTTCACAAGGCTTCCAAGTAAATGCTTGCTGAGTAAAGTATGAGAGAATAACGAAGTATTACTGAAAGATGCAGATGTTCACATTTCGATTCTTTTGCTAGCCGCTCAATCTTAAATGCGATGACTACAATGATAGGCAGATAATCTATTGAATGGAGAATTTTGCTGATGAGTTTATTAGATCAACTAAAGGAAATGACGGTTGTCGTTGCAGATACGGGTGATATCGGTGCAATCGAAGCATTTACGCCGCGTGATACGACTACAAACCCATCTCTCATCACGGCTGCTGCCAAGCTTCCTCAGTATCAAGAGATTGTAGATGAAACGCTGAAGCAAGCTCAGAATACGCTAGGTGACGAGGCTTCTGATCAAGCGGTGGCAAAAGAAGCCTTTAAGCACTTGGCTGTAGAGTTCGGCAAGCGAATTTTAGATATCGTGCCAGGGCGTGTTTCTACCGAGGTAGATGCTCGTCTCTCTTATGACATGGAAGGGACGCTGGCAACGGCGCGTGAGCTCATTGGTGAGTACGAGGCGGCAGGCATCAGCCGCGATCGCATCTTGATCAAAATCGCTTCTACTTGGGAAGGCATTAAAGCTGCTGAAATTCTTGAGCAAGAAGGCATTCACTGCAATTTGACATTGCTGTTTGGACTGCATCAGGCGATCGCCTGCGCAGAAGCTAAGGTAACCCTCATTTCTCCTTTTGTTGGTCGCATTCTGGACTGGTATAAAAAAGAGACTGGCCGCGATAGCTACCCCCCTTCCGAGGATCCTGGCGTACTCTCTGTCACCAAAATCTATAACTACTACAAGAAGTTTGGCTATAAAACAGAGATTATGGGTGCCAGCTTCCGCAACGTAGATGAAATCAAAGAGCTAGCAGGCATTGATTTGCTCACAATTTCTCCTAAGCTGCTCAAGCCATTGGCTGAAACAGAGGGTGAGCTGCCCCGTAAGCTCTGTGTGAACAATGATGCTAAAGCGCTAGCGGATGAGAAGCAGCTTGCTGATAAGGAGCCTATGGACAAGGCCACCTTCGATAAAATGCACGCTGCTGACCGTATGGCGAATGAGAAGCTATCAGAAGGCATTGAAGGCTTTACTAAGGCGCTAGAAGAGTTGGAGCAACTGTTGGTCGATCGTCTGGCTCAGATCAATCAATCTGTTGCTGTTTAGGGTTGGCCAGTTAACTGGGCCAGTTAGTCAAAGCTTTGCAAAGTAGGATGTCCCCTTCTTTGTCGGCAATACAGACAAATACAGCATGTTGACAAGGGTTGTGAGTGACTATACGTTTACTCACAACCCTTTTACTTTGATGCCTCTCTAGGCGATGCTGCCGCGTTTGCGGGCTTCTTTGAATGATGTGCCTACGTTTTTAAGTCCAGCGCGGATCATTTGTTGTTCTAGCAGCGTGAAAAAACGAGTGCGATCGCCCCCTCTCACCACTGCCTGATTATGCGCTTCCGCCAGTGCTACCGGATAGCCGAAGCCTTTCTGTACCTGAGCAAGCATCAGACTTAGCGCCGAGTTCAACAGCTCACTATCTTCCACCACCCACTGAGGAAACTCTACCCGTGCAACTTCTGCGCCTACGTGCACGTAGCAAAAATAAATGCTGTGTTCTCCGTAGCAACTCAAAATATCTGCCGAGCTTTTCCACAGAGGCCCGCGCTCACCAGGCGCAAGTGCTGTTGCCCAGAGTGTGACATCGCGCAGGGGAGAAAAGGCATTACAAGGCGTTTTTTCTCGACTATCTTCACAGTGACTTTGGCAATCTGGTTCCTCGTAAGGACAAGCTTGCAATCGTAAAAAGTTCAGCGCTTCTCCGCTGCGAGAGGCGCTGATGTAACCCATCACAGGGACGTTTGCGGTTCGAAGGCGCTCCCACGCTTCCAATATCGGCAACAAAATCTGATCTCGTGCTTTGGCTGGAATCTGTTCTAAAAACCAGTAAATCAGCGAGCCATCTGTCATGGCTAAGGTGGGAATGCGGTGGCTAGGGCTTTGCTCGTGGCTACTTGTGGGTTGGGCGATGTCAAGACCAAGTTCACCGAGCATCACAGCTTCGGCGGCGGTGCGTTTGTAGCCCATCCATTCTTCGGTACGGATGCCCCATTTTCGAGATGCGTATAGGTCTTCAGGGCGATAAATCACTTCTGGCAGACTATCTAGCAGGGGGTAACGGCTTTGGCCATAGTGAATGACGATGCGACTGATGTTAAGCAGGTAGCAGTAGGCGATTTCGTGATGGCTAGGAGAGATTTGAGACCCATCGGAAGAGATGACGGTGTGGGTCTCAGCGGCAGTTTTGATGGATATGCGAGTATTTAACGGTTCGATGGGTTCGGCAGCGGTGAAGATGAGGCGATCGCGATAATCGTTCAGTTCAGTAGCGAGATTCCCCTCTGTGTCCGTGGCTAGCCGCATCAAATTCTGCGCGATTTTAATCCGTTGCTGAGCGGCCTCTGCTTCCTGGCTTAAATGGTCGCTGATGCCCTGCATTTGCCGTGCAAGCTTGGTGAGATCTAGCATCGCCAGCTATCGAACCCTTGTACTACTTTCTCCAAAGATAATAAATGAATTCGCGAATCTTGTCTTGCCGCTTCGCGATCAGGTTCTAGGTTGTAGCCCCAGTCGGCGAGAAACAATTCTACTGCTGACAAATCTTCCTGCTGTTCAACGCCTTTCAAAGCAGGCAATCTATCTTCAATAAACCAAATTTTGTTAACTGCGTGGGTTTGTTTTAGTAGCCGCAGTGTTTCGTATTTGGGCCGTTTTACTTCTTTCCCAATAATTCTCTCACTTGGAAAATTGACGCCGCTTTGTGCCAGCAATGCCTTGATAAATCTGCCTTCTTTTGTACTGACAATGTAAATCGGCAAATCACCGTTTAACAGTTTACCCAGTGTCTCAATCATGCCGGGGTAAAAGCGATGCAGATCCAGCCAGCCTTGTAAATCTGTTTCAATCCATCGGTCTCGTGTTCCATCTAAAGCTTGTACGGACTGCGTTTTTGTCAGGTTAGCTGCTGTTAAGTACGGAAGCGCCATCTCTGGCCATTCGGCAATAATTTTGTCGGCGCTAGCGCCTTGTACTAAGGCTTGAATCAGTACCGGCATTTCCCATCCGGTTTCTACCACAGGTCGCAGCGGATAAAACTTTTCTGCTAGGCCGCTCGGAGGCTTTGTGCTGATTGTCTGAAACAACTCGCAATAGGCACTCCAAGCAGTTTGAAAATATTCAATGAGACCATCGCAAATAACGCCATCAAAATCGAATGCAATTAAATCTGGAGAGGCCATGAATTGCCACCAATCGCTAGAATGTAAACCACGCAGGCAATCGTAAACTAACCCTACCTATTCAGCTAGTCCGGCTCATTGAGCCATTTCCAGTATGAGCGTCACCTTTTCAGACGAATTTGATGTCATTGTTGTGGGTGCAGGCCACGCGGGCTGTGAATCAGCCCTGGCTGCTGCCCGCTTAGGATGCCGGACGCTGCTGCTCACCATGAATCTGGATCGCATTGCATGGCAGCCCTGTAACCCTGCGGTGGGTGGCCCTGCTAAATCTCAGCTCGCCCACGAAGTCGATGCCTTGGGCGGTGAAATTGGCAAAATCGCTGACCGCACCTACCTGCAAAAGCGCATTCTTAATAGCTCCCGTGGCCCTGCTGTCTGGGCACTCCGCGCCCAGACGGATAAGCGCGAATATGCCGCTGTGATGAAGTCTGTGGTGGAGAACCAAGAAAACCTCATCCTGCGCGAAGGCATGGCTACCGACATTGTGCTCGGTGATAACGATGAAATTATTGGCCTAGAAACGCACTTTGGCATGGCCTTTGGCTGCAAAGCCGTTATCCTCACCACGGGCACCTTTCTGAACGGCACTATCTGGGTAGGCAAAAAGTCCCTTTCCGCAGGTCGTGCTGGAGAACCCGCTGCCATCGGCATGAGCGAAACCCTCAATCGCCTTGGCTTTGAAACCGGCCGCCTCAAAACCGGCACCCCCGCCCGTGTAGACAAGCGCTCCGTAGACTACAGCAAACTAGAAGTCCAGCCCGGTGATGAGGACGTGCGCTGGTTCAGCTTTGACCCTGAAGTCTGGAATGAGCGTGAGCAAATTCCCTGCTACATGACTCGCACTACCGCTGCGACCCATAAGCTGGTGCGAGATAATTTGCATATGTCTCCGGTATACGGCGGTTGGGTGGAAGCCAAAGGCCCCCGCTACTGCCCCTGCATAGAAGATAAAATCGTGCGCTTTGCGGAAAAAGAAAGCCACCAAATTTTCATTGAACCGGAAGGCCGCGATTACCCTGAGCTATACATTCAAGGCTTTTCTACCGGTTTGCCGGAAACCCTGCAAGTTGAAATGCTGAAAACGCTGCCTGGCTTGGAAAACTGCGTGATGCTTCGCCCTGCCTATGCGGTGGACTATGACTATATTCCAGCCACGCAGCTTTTTCCGACTTTAATGACCAAGAAAGTAAGCGGCTTATTTTGTGCAGGCCAGGTGAACGGCACCACGGGTTACGAAGAAGCCGCAGGGCAGGGCTTGGTGGCTGGGGTCAATGCTGCGCGGCTGTGCAAAGGTCAAGAGATGATGGTTTTCCCTCGTGAGGGTAGCTACCTTGGCACAATGATTGATGATTTGTGTACGAAAGACTTGCGCGAACCGTATCGCGTTTTGACCTCACGATCTGAATATCGCCTCATTCTCCGCTCTGACAATGCCGATCAGCGTATGACGCCGATTGGTCGAGAAATTGGTTTGATTGATGATCGTCGCTGGCAGTTGTTTACTCAAAAGCAAGCAAATATTGCGGCTGAAAAAGAGAGAATGCACAGCACCCGGATTAAAGAACACGACGAGGTTGGGCAACAGATTTATGCGGATACGCAACAGAAAATAAAAGGCTCTGTGACGCTAGCTGATCTGATTCGTCGGCCCAAGTTTCACTACGATCAGTTAGAACATTACTGTTTTGGAAATGATGCGCTTACTCGTGCTGAAAAAGAAGGCGCTGAGATCGATATCAAATACTCTGGTTACATTCAGCGTCAGCAAAAGCAAATTGATCAAATCACGCGCCAAACCAATCGTTCACTGCCGCAAGATTTGGATTATATGACGATAGAGACGCTGTCGATGGAGTCTCGTGAAAAGCTGAACAAGGTGAAGCCACTAACGGTAGGCCAGGCAACGCGGATCGGTGGTGTGAATCCAGCGGATATGAATGCGCTGCTAGTGTTTTTGGAGATACGCGATAGAGCCGCGTCGCTGCAGGAAAATCGTGAGGGTGAAAGGCCAGAAGTATCTGTAACATAGCAGGCATCTTTAAGGATGGGACACGATTTCGTCAATGCACAATCACGACAGCAGTTTTGAGTCAGTCAATTATTAATGGCCAGCAACGCTAGCGTTGCTGGCCATTAACTACCGATCAAGAGATTTTGCCAAGCAATTCTAGGCCAAACGCTCCTATTTGGAGGGGCATGAGAGGCGCGAGGTGACGTGGTCTCTTATTAGTCGGCTTCAGATTCTGTTGGTGCTGAGGCTGCTGCCGTCTCAGCGTTATCAGTCGCTGGCTGATCTCCCAGTGGAAATATGTTGACGATCTGGCCTTTCATGCGAGTAATTCGTTGCATCGCTTCGCTCATTCGCTCAAAGGGGACTTGAATGAACTGGCTATGACTGCTGCGGATAGGGATGTTTTGTCTCTGAGTGACCTCATTTTGATGAAGCCCGTTGACTTCGTACACAAATATGCGGCGATCACCGCCTACACCAGCAGAGTATTTTCCTAACATAGTAAATTTCTCAAAATATTTCTCAAATCAAACATGGGTATGCAGATATTGCCAATTTTGGCTAAAAGCTCAAGCCTTATTGCTTTAAGCACGGGTGATACTGGCGACTCGCCCGCCAGTTTTATTGATTTGTTGCAAGGTTGACGAGAGCTTTTCGTAAGGCACGATGAGTACCCGACTGCTGCGTTTAATTTTGGGATAGCCGGGTTGTTTTCTACCCGTCACTTCAATGCGATACAGCAGACCTCTTTCATTGGGTGCGCCAGGCCTTGCAAAGGCTCGATTGATGACCGTACCCGCTGCCGCTTGGTAAGCCCAACCGTTGTTTTCAACCCCTGAAGGCGGCACTATGGCAGAGACAAAATCTTGAGCGAGCTCTTGAGCTAGGCGAGATTTTGACCCGGCAATTTGAGTGCGATCGCTGTTGGCATAGCCCCGATACAAACTAAACATCCGGGTAAATCCAGCCATCTTCTGCCCGGTTTGAGTGCTAAACCCTCGGCAGTAGGGCACAATCGAATCTCCAAAATTGGTTTCGTATTCAGCCGAATCAATATACGAATCAATATCCGCATCAAACCCTTCAGTCTCATAGCGATCAAGATGTTCGATGACTTCTGCTTCATCGTATGGCGTGCGGCCCAGCAAGTGCTTAAAGTTGAGTTCAATGACGCGGGTCTGAAAATTGGGATATAAAAACTTGGCTTTATACAGCTCTGATTTAGCAACCGCACGCACAAAATCTCTGACTGACAGTTCGCCGTTTGTTAGGAGCGATTCTAAGGCAACCAGACGGTTGGCCTCCATGAGATAGTCATTCCCTAGCAGCTGACGGTAGACAGCATTAATCACGATCCTGGCGTCCCCATCAGAAAACGTTGGACGCAGTTCTACTAAGGGTTGTTCAGTAAATGGAGTTGTGCCTAGTCGAGAGGACGCAGTTGTAATAGCCACAGATAACCTTCCTTAGAGAGTAGTACAAAATTATTTTTTAGTGGGTGAGAGCCTTAGCCTCTGTCGATTGCTATGAGTCAAAGCTTGAGCATTTTCTGATAGCAATCGACGGATGCAATAGAATCCCTCAGGCAGATGTAATGCTGACAATCTGATTGCCGCGCTTACTAAAGCGCTGCAGTGTGGGTGAGAGCTGTTCGTAAGACACCAAGTATTCTTGAACGCCTAGCCGTACCTGAGGCGTACGACTACTCGCTGATTGGGAGACGCGAATTCGATATAGCTCTTCACGGCTACCGCCGGTAAACCCTTGTAGCCCCTGACCGCCATTGGCAGATCGGATAGGACTGGCTGTATTTCTCGCTAATTCTGCGGTGAGACAGGCAGGCTTACGAGCGCGATCGCTACTGGCCGCCCCGCGATAGAGTTGAAACATTCTGCCAAACCCTACCGTTTTTTGATCGCGCTGAGTGGTAAAGCCTCGGTAGTAGGGCACCACATTATCGCCAAAATTCTCTTGATATTCTAAAGAGTTAAAATAGCTGTTGATCTCGGCCTCATAGCCTTTCTCAACATAGAGATCAACGTGCTCAGCAATCTCCGACTCGTCATAGGGTGCCCGGCCCAAGAAATGCTTAAAGTTCAGCTCAATAAAGCGTACCTGAGGCGTACTGTAAAAAAACTTTTGTTTATATAGCTCAGAACTCGCCAGCGCTCTGACAAAATCAACGACTCGAATATCTCCCTGCCTCAACAGAGATTCAGCACTCGTCAAGCGCTCAGAACTCATAACATGGTCATTACCAAATACCTGCCGGTAGCTGGCCCAAATAGTGCCTTGAATATCGTCTTCCGAAGCAGTTCTTCTGAGCTCTGTTGGGGCTGATTGAGCCAACTCAAAACCGAGCAGTCTTGCAGATGTTTCACTCGTCATCTAAGGGTCTCCATTCTCTCCACAGCTTGGGTCACTTATCGTGTCAGTTTTATGCTTATTGCTTCTGTCGAGGGCGTTAGATGACAGGCGATCGCCAATAAGCCTGTTGTGAACAACGCTAACTCGACAGAAGCAACGTAAGAACGCAGCCTTACGTTGCTATCAACACTAGATGCCCGAGAATTTTGAACAACAGGGCATTGTTATTCTTCTTAAGCATCCAATTTTTACAAGCAGATTAGCTCAACACGTTGATGGCATAGTCGAGATAAGAGTTAGCTTCCGTTGCAGCATCTCCGCTCAAGCCATGGTTAGCCTTAATATGCTTAAGCGCTTCCACATACCAGCTGGGCGAGAGTTCAAATGTTTTGTTAATATCCTTGATGCCAGCAATCAAGTACTCATCCATGGGCCCTGTACCACCGGCAACTAGGCAATAGGTCACCATGCGTAAATAGTAGCCAATGTCTCTTGCACATTTTGCTTTGCCTTCAGCGTTAGAGGCGTAGTTGCTGCCCTGCATTTGGGTCGTGTAAGGGAACTTCTGATAAACGGCTTGCGTTGCGCCATCCACTAAGCTACTAGCATTTTTGCTGAGCGATTGAGCCGCAGATAGGCCCGCTTGAGCCTGACGGAAACGACCGAAAGCAACCTGCATTTCCGAGCTGCTGAGGAAACGGCCTTGCGAATCAGCGACTGCGACCGCTTCAGTCATGGGAGTTTTCATGATGGAATCTCTCTCTAGTGTTGGTTAGTGAAAAAGTAATGTTTTGGAAAAAGTGAGCAAAGGTGTATTGGTGCTGGTAGCGCTACCATTCAACAACTTTGCAAGCAGACATGATATAAGCGGAGATAATTAGCTAACGGCAGCAGCGGCCTGGTCGAAGTAGCTACCCAACTCAGACATCAAAGAGCTGCAGTCGCCTTGGGTAATGCCTTCTCTGTCGTTAGCGATAGCGATAGCAGCATCTTTCATTTTGCCGACGCCAGAAGCCACAGAAGATCCAGGAACACCCAGCGCGGTGTAAGTTTCTCTGAGACCGTTCAAGCAGCGATCATTTAACACACTGCTATCTCCGGTGAAGATGGCATAGGTGACATAGCGCAAGATAATTTCCATATCGCGCAAGCAAGCAGCCATACGACGGCTCGTATAAGCGTTACCACCTGGAGCAATTAGCTGAGGCTGATCGGCGAACAAAGAACGAGCAGCACTGGCAACAATGCTGGAGGAGCTGCTGGTGATGCGGTTGACTGTATCAATGCGTTTGTTGCCGTCTGCAACCATCTGATTCAGCGCGCTGATGGTGTCATCGCCAATATAGTCACCGCGAGCATCAGCTTGAGAAATCACCTTAGTAAAAGCATCAAACATGTGGAACTAATCTCCTAAAAAGTGGAAAAAGCTTAAAAACTCAACAAATGAATTAATCCTGACTTATAACAAACCTGCGAACGAGTATCTTCTAGTAGTGCTGTATTACTCAGCGGTATCACTGTCGAGACAAAGGTACATTGGAGACAATGCATATCGGAGACAATCTACGCTAGAGACCATGTCACTCTAAAGACTATTCACTCCAAAGACAGTGTGTGTCAGCGATAAAGACCTCAGAAAACAAGGACGCAGTCGCTTCAAGCCAGTGAGTTCATTAAATCAATTGGTTTGTGCAGATTCTGTGCACAGCATTGTATCTAAGTGGTTACAATCGCGCGTCTTAATTACTGAAACGTAGCGAGAAAGATACTTGCAAGCCCAGACAGGAAAAATAACGCACTCTCAGAAATGCTTCATATTCCATTATATTTTTTGATGATTGTTTATATTATTGCCATGGAAGGTGTGTATTCAGTAGCGCAGTCAAACAGCATAGTTTCTAGATATCGCTTTGCCCACGCCGGATCGAACGCTCGCTCTAAAATTCTTCTGGTCTTATCATTTTTCTGCTGCTGAAAGCAGTATCGCTGTTGGCCAGCGAGAATTCGCGTGTAGGCTTTTGGATCATTGAGCGATCGCGCTTCGCAGGCTAGCTGGCAGTGCAGTGATAAGTACTGAGTTGCTTGGTTTAAAAAGGCGCGCTCTTCTTCTGGTGTTGTTGGTCGAATAAAGAGGCAATGCTCTGAAAAGATGCTGCCCCAGGGCGGTAAATCACGGGGGTGCGCAAAGTCAAACGCCGGTACTTGTGCTATCGCTTCTGAGTAGCCTGCTGGCAGGTTACCGTCTGGCGATACCGGGGAGAGATCCACAATCGCGGCCGTAATGGCGCCGCGCGCTGCCACAATATCAATGCCAAAAATGGGCAACTCAAAACAAGGGTGAGGAAACATCACACAGTGGAGGATATCAAGGTTGTTGCCAACTTTTGCTAGCTCTAAATGGAGTTTTCGGAACTGAAAGGTTTGATAGCAAGTATTTTCTATTGTGAGCTGCTCCCCTTCCAGGTTGCCTTCAACGTAGCCTAAATCGTCAGGAACGCTGTAGGGAAACACCATCAGCTGATGCTGCCAAATGCTAGTAATGATGTTGGCTAAACGGCTGATTAGAGGATGCTGTGTCTGTAGCAGATTAACGTTTTGAGTTTGAGTTTGAGTCATGAGGGTTCAACAGTCCTTCGTCAAGTGTTTATCTTGAAGTGTTCTGTTATTTACCTTGACTGATGAACCGTGCAGAAGCTGTGCAGGTTAACTAAAAAGAGCCTTGCAGAAAACTGGGGCTAGATTGTTGCCACTGTAGCCGGGTGCCGGTTCGTTTCAAACGGTTGAGTAGTCGAGTCGCTAGAGGTTTGCCTTGTATGGGTTTTGTAATATAGTCATCCGCGCCGAGAGCAAAGGCTTGGTGCTGATTTTCCAGATCGCTGTGAATACTTAAGAACACAATGGGCAGGTGCTGCCACTGTGCATGACTGCGAATCAGCTGGCAGATCTCAAATCCATTGATGTGAGGCATTTCAATATCGAGCACCAGTAAATCAGGAACAACCTGGTTAAACAGTGTCCAGAAGCGCTGTGGGTTTGCCAAAGGTGTGATTTGAAAGCTCCAGGGATGCAAAAGCTGGATAATCTGTTTTAGATGGTGGGCATCATCATCTACGATCATAATCTTGCTGAGGCGGTAGTTGAGATCGGTTGCTTGCGCAATAATTTCTAATACGTCAGCTGGAACAATAGGATATTCTAAAATGATGCCGCCGCCACGCCGAATGAGGGCAAGGCGGTTGCCAAAATCAGCCTGCGGGGTCACGACAACGACCGGAAGCTGAGGCCAGCGTTCGGCGATTTTATCGATGAGCTGCAGCAGCTGTTGCAAAATAGGTTCGTCTAATATCGGATAGGCTTCGTTCGCGACCAGATTTACTAAAACCAGTTGGGGCGGCTGAACGAGCAGTTCGGGCGCCCCACTGTTCCAAGCGGTATTTAGCGATAGCTGCTGAGTCGCGGATTCAATCGAGGTCAATATCGTGGTGTCTAGATTTTGCGAGACCGCGATCGCCATGAGTTGATGAACATAGGGCATGTCGTTGACATCAATCATCACAATAGCGGGTGATCGCGGCGCGTCTTCTACCGGACAAACCAGCTTGGGTGATTCATCCAGGGCATGGCCTAGCGTTGTCACTAAGGTTTGAAGCTGAGAGATTTGAGCTGGTGAGGGCGTGTTGCCTGATTGCAAGAGAAGCTGCTCTATTTGGAGCGCTAAACGATAGCCCTCCATTAGCCCAAAGGTGCCGAGGGTGCCCGCTAACCCATGGGCAATTTGCCGCGCTTGAGTCTGCTGTTGTTCGCTTAGCCCTCGGTGGCTGAAAGTTTGGCCATTGAGAGATTGAGAATTTAGGGACTGAGAAAGCTGGAGCAGTGTTTGCCAACGTTCTATGCTTTCTCCTTTATGGGCGTTCCAAGCTTGTGTCAGTCCGTCTAAGTAGTGGAGTTCGCGGCTGCTAAGGGCATCAGGGTTTGTTGCTAATTGAGCGGTCGCCCTGGTCGGCGACTTGAGCCGGTAGCCTAAGCCATGAACGGTTTCAATAAAATCAGGTGCAGCGCCCGCCTGTTTGAGTTTTTGGCGCAATCCTCGAATATGTGATCGCACGGTAGACTCGCTCGGAAAGTCACCTGAAGACCACATGCGATCTAGCAAGCTCTTGGCACTAAAGGCCTGATGACTGTGGCGTAAAAAAAGCTCTAGCAGCGCATATTCTTTAGCCGTGAGTGCTACTAAATGCCCCTGATAGGTTACTTGGCAACTGACCTGATCGAGGCATAAATCGCCCCAAGTGAGGGCGGGTTCTACTTCCGCAAGGTTGCGCCTGAGTAAAACGCGGATGCGTGCCAGCAGCTCGGCCATATCAAAGGGCTTTACCATGTAGTCATCTGCGCCGGCTTCTAGCCCTTTCACTTTGTCTGCTTGCTGCGCTTTTGCTGAAAGCAACAGAATCGGAACACTGTAGTTTTGCTGACGTAGCCGCCGGCATAGACATAGGCCATCCAACTGGGGCAGTATCCAATCCAGCACAATCAGATCGTACTCAAAGGTGGAGGCATAGGCCCAGCCGCTCTCACCGTCTGCGACTCTATCCACAACGTAGTGCTGGTTGCTGAGCTGTTTGCTCAACAAGCTTGCCATGGTGTCATCGTCTTCAATGAGTAAAACTCTCATTTAATGTTCACTTTCTCTTTTCTATTGGTGTTTTTAGTATTTTTTCTATTGATGTTTTTAAGCCCAGCTGTCGCTACATTGGCCAATGCAGCAGCTTGGAAATTTCACTGGCCAAAGCCAGCGGCGTAAAGGGCTTCGTAATCACTCCCGCAACCCCAAGTTTTTCAAATAGTCGCTTTTCGGCCGCTCTCGTTTTCGCCGTTAGCAGCACCACCGGAATCGCTGCCGTTTCTGGATTATTCTTGAGTGCCTCAAACGTAGCAATTCCATCTGTTTCAGGCATCATGACATCTAATAAAATAACGTCTGGCTGTTGGCTTTCAGCTTGTTTAATCCCTTCTTTGCCAGAGGCCGCAGTAATCACAGACCAATCTGCCTCCATGCGCAGGCTGAGGCTCACAACTTTGTGGATAGAGACTTCATCATCGACAATCAAAACGCATTTAGATGCCATTAGTTTTTACCTAAGACAAAAGAACATAATCAGGTGGAATGAAGAATCAATCGGAATTGAGTGGAATGGTGAAGTAAAACTGACTCCCAACCCCTAGCTGGCTTTCTGCCCAAATCCTGCCGCCATGCTGTTCTACAATCTTTCGACAGATTGTGAGCCCTAGCCCAGTACCGCCTTTTGCCCGAGAATCTGAAGAATCAACCTGTTGGAATCGCTCGAAGATTTTTGAAATTTTGTTGTGAGGGATGCCTTGACCTGAATCTTCCACACAGAACAGTGCCTTTGCTTGCTCAGGCTGAACACTGAGTCGGATTATATCGTTGGGCTGAGAGAACTTAATGGCATTGCCCAATAGATTAGTCAAGGTGCGCACAATATAGTCTGGGTCAGCCCAAATGGCCAGTGAGGTGGACTGTGTTTCTAAGGTAATGTCATGCTGCTGAGCCATGGTTAGCATGGCTTCAGCCGCCTGATCGAGCAGATCTGCGGCATCACAAAACTCTGCATTCATAGTGACTTCGCCCGATTCTATCCGCTGAAGATCCAAAACATTATTCACCAGACGAACTAACCGATCCGTATTTTCATCGGCGACTTCGAGCATTTGCTGACCGTCTTCAGAGAGATTGCCAAGGCGGCCCGTAGCCAAGAGCTTAAGCGATGTGTGAATAGAGGTGAGCGGTGTTCTCAACTCGTGGCTCACCACTGCAATAAATTCGTCTTTCATCCGTTCAACGGCTTTGCGATCGCTAATATCTGTTGTCAGCGCAAAAAATCCCTTAACCTGTTGCTCGATATGATGTTCGATATGAGGCACATAGGTTACGCTGACAGAGCGCGATCGCCCATCTTTAAACGTCAGCTTACTCTCATAGCTCACCGTTTCACCCGCTAGAGCGGTTTCAATATGAATGCGATGTTTCTGGTAGTATTCTTTGCCCATCACCGACTGTAGCGATCGCCCACGAATCTTCGCAGGCGCATGTCCCAACCAACGCTCATACACCTGATTATTAAACTGATAGCGCTGCTCACTATCCACATAGGCAATCAGCACCGGCAAATTGTTTGTAATCAGGCGCAGTTGTGCTTCACTTTGCCGCAGTGCCGCATCTACTAGCTGACGTTCCTTAATCTCTCTTTGCAGCGAGCGATTTGCCTTCGTCAGTTCTGCGGTTCGCAGCTTAACCCGATCTTCAAGATATTCCAACAGCTGCCCTTGCGACAGTGCTAAGCTAAGCTGTCCTGCGAGCTGCTGCATTAAATCCAACTCCGACTCAGACCACTGCCGAGTTTGACTGCACTGATGCGCAATCAAGAGTCCCCATAGGTTTCGGCCTACAGGTGCTTGCTCTTCAGCAGGCTTCAGCGGATGCACAATCGGCACAATTAGCTTAGAGCGAATGCCCCACTGTTCAATAAATTCGACTAAACAATCAGCGACGCCCGCATCCGATGAGTGCACATCTGTGATCGCCCGAACCCGCCCCTGAGCATACAGCGCCTGATAATCTTCGGGAAATACCTCTTCTGGAAACGCCATTCCTAAAATGGAAGGATAAGACTTAGCTACCGCTTCGCTGGTGGCCTGCCCCGTACCATCTGGAAACACTTGATAAATCAGCACCCGATCAGCCTGCAGCAGCCGCTTCACTTCATCGACGGTAGTCTGCAAGATCTCAGGGAGCTGAAGCGACTGGCGAATTTTAAGTGTGATTTCTGCGACGAGCTGAGCGCGGTGCTTCTGTGAAGGAGATTGCGACGCTAAACGCTGTGATTGAACAGATTTTAGCAGTTGCTTTTGCTCAATCATTCCTACTAAATGTCGATACTCATCGACAACAGGTAAATAACTAATGTGGTGACGAACGAACGTCTCAGCAATTGAGTTTGCTGAGCTCACTGAGTTGGCCGCAATGGTTATCACCTCGCGAGTCATGATCTCAGAGAGCCGAATACTTTGCCAGTCGTCACGTTGGCTAAGGGGCGTCAATAAATCTGAGCGGGTGACAATGCCAACAACTTTTTGGCGATGCAGGGCCACTAAACAGTCCGTCGAAGGAGATGCTGACAACAGCGCCACGACTTTCTTCAGCCTTGTTTGACTCGAAACCGCGAGCGGCTGCTTTTCAACAACGGCGTCCCACAAGGAAGACTCACCCAGAGGAGACTCACACAAAGCAGCACTGTCTAAATATTCACGTGGCCTAAGCTTTAGCGACATCAGCTCACCGAGAAAGAATAAAGAAGTCAGCATCCACCCTTTAAAACTAAGAGATCATCGTTAGATTTATGACATTCTTATGTCTATCTCTTAAGTTATGCTTCTAACTGTTAAGCTTCTTGGTATTCATTTCGTCATCGTCACCCCTTTTCGGGTCGTATAATATCCGAGACGCTTTATCTCAAGAAATCTTGTCTGAAGTCACCGTCTCTGAAGAGGCATTTCCCACCGCGCCGGAACCCAAAGCAAAGGTGCCTACGCTTAGACCCTATCAAGTTCAGCTCATAAACGATCTCTATGCTGAACTAAATGAGGGCTATAAGCGAGTGGCCATTATTGCAGGCACTGGTGCCGGAAAAACCATTATTAGCGGTCAAATTTGCGCCCATGCTGAAGAAGCGGGGAAGCGGCTAATGTTTCTGGTGCATTTGGATGTGCTGGTGGGGCAAACCTACGAGAAGATGAAAGCCTTTGGCTTAGAGTGCGGCTTTATTAAAGCTGGGTGGGAGGAAAATCGAGACGCACCGATTCAAATTGCCAGCATTCAAACGATGGCAAAGCGTCGCTGGTGGCAGACTTGGCCCGCTGATGTGGTGTTTTATGACGAAGGGCATATCACGCTGTTTAGCCAGGTAGGCAAAAAGGTGATGCAGCGCACCCACAAAGACGCGGTGCATTTAGTGATGACAGCAACGCCACGCCGATTAGGCAAAGAACAACTGGGCGACTATCTTGAAACACTGGTATCTTCCCCGGTGCCGAATGTGCTGCAAGAGATGGGTTATCTCTCGACGATGAAATATTACAGTATGCCGACTGATGGCATGGCGGATTTAGAAGAGGTAAGAACCTCTCGGGGAGATTATGACGAGAATGATTTGAAAAATGCGTGCGATCGCAAAGAACTGGTCGAAAAAATTGTTGAAGAGTGGTTTCGCATCGGTAGAGGCAAACGCACCATTGCTTTTTGTGTCGATATTGGCCATGCCAACAACGTTGCAGAAGCCTTCCGCAAAGCGGGTATCAGTGCCGACACCGTCGATGGCAACACCTCCATAAAAGATCGCAAAAAGCTCTACCACGCGCTCAAAACAGGTGAACTCATGGTGCTCACCTCCTGCAATGTGATCAGCATTGGCTTTGATGAGCCCAGTGTAGAAGTAGGCCTAATGCTGCGCCCCACCAAATCAAGCGCTATGCACTTCCAGCAGCTAGGGCGGGTGATGCGTATCTCGCCGGGCACTGGCAAAGCCTACGGCATTATTCTCGATCAGGCCGGAAACTTGCAGCGATTAGGGTTTCCTGAAGACATCACGGATTATCATTTGCCCACGCGCCAAGCCAATACGGGGGGCGGTGGTGCAGTGCCCTCTAAACCTTGTCCGGCCTGTGGTCGGATCGTACTTTCTTTTATTGTGAAATGTCCAGATTGCGGGCATCAGTGGGTGAGCGATCGCCCCATCAATACCGAAAACATGGTGGAAATCTACTCCAATTCACAGGCCAAACAAATCCGCGATGTGCCCACCCTCATTGAGCTATATCACGGACACCGTCGCCGCGCCTTCAAGGCTAACCGCAGCCCTACCTGGGCCGATAGAGCCTTTTACGATCAGTGTGGCAGACAGCCTTTAGAAAGCTGGTGTTTTGGGTCTCTCTTTGGTGCTCGCCCTACACTAGATCAACAGCTCGAAATTGTCGATTATCTCTACGACAGCGCCAAGCGCGGTGGCGGTAAACCTGGCGAATGGGTGATTCAAGAGTTTGAAAAAGAAGTCGGCCCCGGATCATGGTTCAAAATCTCCCAATATAAAAACACCTTGTAGAGGGATTGCATACAATCCCTCTACAAGGTGGCACATGATTTTTCAGTTAATCCCTTAAAGGCTTATGCGTTGTTAACAACAGCAGCGTTTAGATCTAGCGTAGTGCTGTTCTCAAAGATGGCCACTAAATCAGAGGTTGTGCCCTGATAGTACAGGTAGAGATCGCTGCCTTGCTGTTGCTGTGTGTAGCTGCCGGTGCTGCCATGTAGCTGCAGTCTATCGCCTTCAGCGGTCGCAAAGTCTTTGATGAGTGCATAGTCTTGTAGCCCTTCTCCCAAGTAATAGGCTCTATTACTATCGCCTAAAATAAAGGTGTCTGCACCGTTGCCACCTGTCATGATGTCTCGTTCACTTATCCCACCAGCGGCAGAACTGGTGCCGTTGAGAATATCGTCACCGGCTTCTCCATAGAGCATATCGTTGCCAATGCCTCCCACCATCACGTCATTGCCAGCAGTGCCATTGCTGTCAGCTTCAATGCTAGTGGAGCTACTGGTTTCCCCCGTTTGCTGGTAGGCAACTGCGTCAGTATATAAGGCTTGCACTTCACTTTCACTGAGCGCTGTATTTCGCAGCTCAATCAGATCCATTTGTCCATCAAAATCTCCATCTTGAGCCCAATTACTTTTCCCGATGTAGTTGTGGCTGCGAATTTCAGTCTCTGGCACAACGCTCGCGACCGACTTACCAGCCAGAACGCCATTTTTGTACACCCGCATCGTCCCAGCGTCGTCAATGGTGGCCGTGACATGGTTCCAAGTATTGGCTTCCCAAAAGTTATTAATTCTCAGTTCACCTGCTACAGAACTGCCATTGTGGATACGAAATACCAGATCGTTGCTAGTTTGACGATTAGTTAGGTAAATATTGTTGTTACTTGCGCCATTGCCAAAGTCAAAAATGCGCGACCAGTTGTTGAAACTGTCGTAATTGACCCAGGCAGAGAAGGTCATCCCCCCCCCTGTCTCTACTCCGGCGAGTTTCCCGTAGTCCCCAACGCCATCGAAGTCAATTGCTGTGCTGCCAGAGACTACACTTGCATTGTAAAAGGAAATATCTTCAGTATCTGCAACAACTTGAGTTTCACTAGCGGAACCGGTGTCTGTTGTGATTACCGTAGCGCCTTGATTAACATCAACAATTAACTTCGGTGCAATGGTGCCCTCAGAAGAATCAAAGCGGACATCATCACTGCCAGTTGCTAAGAAAGCCCAACCAAAGTTGCTATCCGGGTCAGCTTGCCAAGCCTGCAAGCTAGCTGTTACGTCAATTCTTAAAGTGCCTTGGCTCACTGCCCCCGTTGTAGCAACGGAAGTGTTAGCCGCCTCAACTCCATTTGTCTGAATGCCATTCCCCCAGAAATTCCAGGTGCTGCTGCTCTCTTTCCAGTTTTGCAACAGGTTGTACAGCTCTACACTGTCGCCTGCATCCATCGCGTTCAGCTCTAAGATAGCGGAGCTGATGGTGTCGCTAGCGCCAATTTGACCGGCCTGGTCTCCAAAGAGATTATCAAACCGCAACAATCCCTGGGCAGGAGCGCCGTGGTGATTAGTATCTACTCGAATATTACCAGAGGCTCCGGTATCAGCGCTAGCAGAACTAGCGTAAATATAGTTGTCGCTGATCCCAGCATAACCATTTACCCCTTGTTGAAAAGTCAAGGTAGTAGGAGTACTGGAAGAACCTATTAGCTGTCCGCCAGGGCCAATGAGCTGTCCGCCAGGGCCAAAGTCACCGTAGAGAATGTCATTGCCAGCCCCTCCGTCAATCATGTCATTGTCAGCACCACCAATGGCAATGTCATCGCCCGCGCCGCCTTGCAGTACATCACTATTGGCATTTGTGTGCTCGGCAGACAGCTCAACTGTGTGCTGCTCAACTGTGTGCTCGGTAGATGGCTCAACAGCTACAAACTCTATGTAATCAATTCGTCCATACTCACCGCTCTGCTTGCTTGCCTGAATCTCTAGCAAGTTACCCTCAGTTAGGGTGACGGCAGTGGCTACGGTGCGAGTGACAAAGTTAGTGGTGCTAGCTGCTCCATGGCCCAGGTTTTGGTCAAGGGTCCAGCTGTCTAAAACGCGACCATCTAGACTAACGCTGACCGGAGATTGGCCATCACTCTCGTCGTAGTAGCCAATGATGATGTTGTAAAGTCCAGTTGGACCAGAGAAATTGGCTTCAGCCGTGAAGCTGGATTTCGTTTTGACCATTTGCCCACCGGAGGCAAAGCTCTGATCTTCAAAGCGAACATCTCCAGAGAGCCTCATGTCCTCCACTTCTAGCCTTATGTCCTCCACTTCTACCCGCATCGGATGAGTAGGCAGATGCACAGGCTCCCCGCTGATGGATGCTTCTATCGTGGTAGGTGCTTCTACCCGAACGAACTCAACATAGTCAATGCTAGTTAATTCATCCTCTTCGTAGCCATCACCTCGTAGGCCTGTCAATGCAAAAACATCACCCGTACTCAAAGCTGCACCGCTAGCAACCGTTCGAGTTACGAAGTTATTGGCCGTTACAGACGCTGAGTCCAAATTCTGGTCAAGCTGCCAGGAATCTAACTCACTGCCATCGAGAGATGCAGAAAGAGACCCAACGCCGTCACCCATTTCGTCGTAGTAACCCACGATGATGTTGTAGAAACCGGTTTCTCCTGAGAACGCTGTAAGGGCTTTACCCTGACCCTGATTCGAAAGTTGAATCAGAGATCCACCGGAGGCAAAACTATAGCTTGCAGCAGAATAGTCACCAACCAAGGTCATAGACTCAGCTTCAACCCTAATGGTGTCGCTGTGGGTGTCAGCGATGTGGTTAGCGTCTGTAGATGTGTCCAGCTCTGTGATGATGAGGGAATCTAAATTTACAAACTCGATGTAGTCAAGATTTCCATTCTCGTCACTATTAGTTGTAATTGTTGTAGTGAGAACATCACCTGAATTCAAATACAGATTTTGAGCGATGCTTTGGGTGTAGTACTGATCGGTATCCTGATCGAGAATGAACTGATTTAAGCTCAGCCCGTTCAGGCTAAAATCCATGGTGGCACTGGCATTGGCTTCGTCAAAGTATCGGGCAATGACTAAGTAGTTGCCCGACGAACCTGTGAAGGTGGTGTTTGCCGTTGCAGAAGAGAACACACGTAGTGTGTCACCGGAGTCGTTTTTCCAATTGGTTCGAATTTCATAGTCTCCCGCAAGAGTCATGTCCTCCGCTTCCACCCGAATTGGACCCTGGAATGAGCTAGTAGTGCCCCCGGTTTCCTGCTGAGGCGTATTCTCCGACGGCTCTTCCAGCAGCTGTCGTCTGAGTTCTTTTAGCGTCTCAGTGTTAAAGCCAGCAGCGCCATCGCCGTAGAGAATGTCGTTACCGCTGCCGCCTTTGACCTCGTCTTGCCCCTCCCCGCCAATGACAATGTCATTGTCATCACCGCCATCTAGACGATCGTTGCCGCTGTCGCCGGAGAGCACGTCCTGACCAGCATCGCCCTTAAGGTCATCTTTGCCATCACCCCCACTAACAATGTCGTTGCCACGGCCACCACTGACGATGTCATTACCCGCTTCACCGTACAGCTCATCGTTGCCCGTTTCACCTAGCAACAAATCATCGTCGCCACCGCCATAGATCAAGTCGTTGCCATCTTGACCGTAAATCATGTCGCGGCCCGCCTCACCCCAAATCACATCGTGGCCACCTTTGCCGTCAATCAGGTCATCACCCTCACCCGCTTTAATTCGGTCTTGCTTGTCATCGCCAGCAATTACATCATCATTCTCGCCACCATAAAAAATCTTGGTTTCACGGCCACCCACACCACCGTCGGCAAGTATTTGGCCGACAGGATTACTACCACTCTCATCCAAGGTGGCATAAAACGTCCCTAACTGTTGCCAAAGCTCGCCATAGCCCAACTGCAGCATTTCTGTTTCAAACTGTTGCCAAAGCTCGCCATAGCCCAGCTCAAACATCTCATCTTCAAACTGTTGCCAAAGCTCGCCGTAACCCAGCTCGAAAACATTCTGTTCTACTAATTGCCACAGTTCGCCATAGCCCAGCTTAAACAGGTCGCTGCCAAACTGTTGCCAAAGCTCGCCATAGCCTAGCTCAAACGCTTGCCAAAGCTCACCATAGCCCAGCGCCAACATACTCTGCTCAAACGTTTGCCACAGCTCGCCGTAGCCTAGGTTAAGCATTTCTGTTTCAAACTGTTGCCAAAGCTCACCATAGCCTAGCTCGAACATCTCTGTTTCAAACTGTTGCCACAGCTCGCCATAGCCCAGCTTAAAGATGTTCTCTTCTACTAATTGCCACAGCTCACCGTAGCCTAAGTTGAAAATATCTTTGCCGTAGGTCTGCCACAGCTCCCCGTAACCCAGCTCAAAGGCATGCCACAGCTCGCCGTAACCTAGATTCAACAGACTCTGCTCAAACAATTTCCATAGTTCGCCGTAGCCCAAGTCATAGGCAATAGAACTCTCCTCGCCAGTACGATTCTCAGTGAGCCTCGCAGACGCCAACCCTAAATCAATCGCAACGGCCTGCTCCGCCTGCGTTAGCAAGGTATCTAAGTCTAAACTCTGGTTCAAAGCCGCGTAGTTTACATCCCAACCCAGGGCATCGAAGGCCTGCAAATCCAACAGGCCCAAACTGGTGCGCTCTTGGTACGCCAAAGTGGGGTCCATGATGCCCATGGCTACCCGCAGGCGTTCCCAGTGGCTGGCTTGGTAGTCAATTCCATTGGAGAAGTTGCCGAGATTCGTTTCGCCGCCATCAACAGAGAAATAGCTGTTTTGACCTCGGGTGAGGTCGCTGACTGCGCCATCGGGGTTATCAATTGCGCCACTCTCATCGCTATGACGGAATAAATCGAGGATGGTAAACCCTTCCGCTTGGGTTTCG
>JBCCOO010000053.1:0-36552 GCA_039025345.1 Cyanobacteria bacterium P01_D01_bin.105
CATTCAAGGATATCGGCTATCGCAGGCGCGTTCCACCCGGCCGCATTCAGTAGCACCATGTGTGCTCTATCCCGCACTCGATAGGGGACGCATGATGCGATTCGTAACTCTGATAGCGTTCGCTTTTCTTCGGCGGATAACCGTATGCGTAATGGGGCTGGCATCGGCAGGTTGATCGACGGCCTTTTTATCCTACAAAATATTGTGTATGCCTACTTACAGCCACTCAGAAATACAGCCATTTAAAGACACGCTTACGCCCAACCAGCACTACCTTGTCTGCACCGTCAAAACTTGAGGTGGCGTAGAATCCGCCGGATACAACAGATCTACCCCGACCGTGCGGGTTTCGTTAGGCGCCAGCGTCACTGTCGCCAGCGGCTGCCCTTTTTCGCCACGACGCTGCACTAAATGAATGTTGCGGACTCTAGGCAAACCGCTGTCGTCCTGGTAGCGAACCTGCACGGGTCCTCTAAAAAATGTCTGCGCAGCGGGCGGCTCTAAAAATCTTAATCCGCCTTGGCTCAGCGTTTCTTCCTTCAGCGCAGTTTGAAAAATAACATCGACCGTCTGCGCCACATCTGTTGGGTTGTGCAACGGCAACGTTAAGTCATAGCGCACACCATAGTTTCCATGAGCCTGATAGGCCGTATCAGGGTAGCGCACAGCCATCTCTGCGGTTTGAATCTGTCCGGTGCCCATTGTGCCGCCATATAACAAGCTAATGCCGTAGGCAAACGCATTGCCAGAGGCTGGAATAGTTAGGCGTTCTGATGGCAGTTCACTGATTTGAGATTCGCCAGCTTGAGACTCACTATCTTGCAGGTCATCGGATTGAGCCTCCTCTACAGACACGTCATTAGCCAGCGCTTCATCTGTTGGATCAACCAGCGTTGCCTGCCATTGGGAGCCCAACGAGACACCCGCCACTCGACCATAAATCAGCGATGCGCCCTCAGCTAACGGCAGCGGCGTTGGTTCGCGATCGCGCGGCCCCGCCAAACGCCCTGTCTGCAACAAGCTCTCCCAAGACGCCTGACTCGGCGCAATCTCTTGGCCATCATCATCCAGTTCTGCTTGCTGCGCCAAACTAGCCACATACACAGGCCCACTGCTCTCCAATAGCGCCAGCGTAGAGCGACCATTGATAGGCGGCACAAGCTCACGAATCGGAATGGGCTGATTAAAATACAGCTCACTTTCTCCCGGCGCGATAGTCACAACAGGGGGGAAAATGTTACTTCTGCGTCCCTGCAAAATATCGCCCATGCCTCGGCTCCCCGGCCCGGCAAACACAGGAGAACGCGGATTAAACGGCACAAACGGTGGCAGCGAGATAAACGGGGCATCCGGCTGACTGAGATAGCTCGCCCCCGATAGCGTTCGAATAGTAACGGGTTCATCACCAGGATTATGAATGAGCACGCCCAAATATAAGCTATCGAGTAGCTTAGGCTCTGCTTCGTCATAGTCTGCGGCCTTATAGACATGATGAGCAAACACATCGAAGCGGCCCTCAAAAGCATAGTTCAAATGCGCCGTTGGGGTAGCCATACCCTCGGGTGGAAACGTAGAAAGTAAAATGCCCGGTTCGGCAACGAGTTCTGGGCTGTTGCTGTTAAAAACAGCCACATTGTTGAGCTGACCAGGGAGGGGCCTCACGATTTGTTCAGTCACATTCTCTACCGGCTGCTCATTTGCCACCGAATCTGCAGATTGAGCCAGCAGTGGCGCGGCCAAAGGCAAAGCCAGAATAGGAGGAGCGAGTAAGGGCTGAGCAGATAAAGAGAGTAGCGCAGATGCCAGTGTAGATGACAGTGCCGTTAGACAAGAAACCATATCGCTTTCGCCCCTTTATTGAATACGTAAATATGAATACGTAATATGAATACGTAAATAATCGCCGAAACCTCACATAGCGTATATCGGATACATACCCAGCTTTGCAACACTTATCTTTCGTTAATGGGCGCAACCCACTAGATGCGCCAGAAACGGAATGCACTGTCGCTGTTTAAAGAAGCACTTGTCTCTGCAAGGGCCAAAACATCTTAACTGAGCTGTTTATTCTCTTGTTTGAGGGTCGCCTCATTCTCTTATTCAAGAATCCCCCAATCTCTGCCGCATCTAAAAGAGCAAGACTAGATGCCAGGTTTGAAGACATCCAACATCGAGAGCAGTGCCCCACCGACAATCAGCAAGCAGGCAAATAGCACTGAACTGCTGGCATCTGCTAGCCCACAGGCAATCAGCAGCAGCGTAGACAGTAGCGGAGCAGCGTAGGAGAACGTGCCGAGAATTTTGATGTTGCCGTGTTTAACGCCATAGTCCCAAGTAAAAAATGCGAGCCCCACTGGGCCTAAGCCAAGACCCGCGATCGCGGCCCATTCCCATCCCACTGGCACCGCTGTTTGCTCAACCACAAAGTGACATAGCCAAGCCAGCCCGGCCGTGACGCCACAAAAGCCACCGACCGCGCTGGTGGGCACCTCACCAAATGTCCGCGAGAGAACAGAATAGCTCGACCAGATGAGCGCACTGCCCAGCGCGGCTAAATATCCTGTGGCATATTGAGAATCAAACGCAAACGATCGGCCCTTCGTAATAATGACAAACGCACCGAGAAAGCCGCTGATCGCACCAGCTGCGTGAAACCATCGCAGCCGTTCGCCTGGTAACAAAGCAGATAAAAAGACAATCAGCAGCGGCCATAGGTAGCTAATCAGACTAGCTTCTATGACCGGTGCATTTTGCAACGCAACAAAATAAATAAAGTGATAGCCAAACAATCCGCCAATGCCGAGGGCCCACACTGGCGCAGATAGCCTCAGGCCAGTTAAGGGCCGCTGGCCCGCGCTGATCTGGATCGCCACACCCAGGCCAAATGCAATCGAGAAGGCCATCGCTGTGAGCTGAAAGGGCGGAATGTCTCCGCTGAGGTCAGTTAAGAGCGCCAGCGTAGACCAAATTAAAACGGCGCTTGCACCAATTAAGGTAGGGCGCCTTTGATGGGTAGAAGGTGCCACAGGTAGCGCCTTTGCAGAACAATAAGGGAGCTTATCGTATTATGTATAGCAAAGTAAGGATGTATCCTTACTTTGTCTTGGTGAGCATTCCCTAGCGCTGCGAGGCGACGCGGGGTCTCACCACTGTCTTGATGCGCATTCCCTAGGCGAATTCGATTCGCCAGGGTCGCATCGCTGTCTTGATGCGCATTCCCTGTCTTGGTAGGCATTAGGGGTGATTTGGCTATGGAATACGGTTTGGATTCTGAATTGATTGGTGGTTTGGCTGCGATCGCAGTTCTCGCCGCCACGACGGGCCTTGGCTTTAACCGCAGCCAAAAAAATAAGCTCACCGCAGAAAACGCGGCAGCAAAATACAACCAGCTCAAGGCCGAGTTTGAGGCGCTCACCAAAGACAATGAGACCTTCACAGAAGCGCTGGGCCTCGCCAAAGATGCCGTAGGGTCTTTAGAAAAGCGCCTGGGTGAAACAACCAAAGGACGAGACACAGCTCAGAAGCAACTGGAAGCTTTAAAAGCGTTGGAGCCGGAAGTGGCTCAGCAGCGAGAGCTTGTACAATCCCTACAGGGCGAACTTAACACCGCCCAAAATGAGCTGAGCGCGGCGAGGGCTGAAAAAGAGACCCTAGCGGCACAAGTGGCTAACAATAAAGCAGAACATGCGAGTGATCGTGCCAGTGACAAGACCCAATACGAAGGCGCGATCGCCACGCTTAAACAGCAGCTTGCTGAAAAAACAGAAGCCGCCGAAAAAACAACGGCCTTAGAAACAGCGCTGACAGAAAAGCAAACTCAGGTGACACAGCTAGAGCGCCAACTAGAGCATCAGATTGAGCAGGCAAAACAGGTTGAGCAGGCGAAACAGGCCGCAGCACAGACGATCGCAGCGCAAGAAGAACAGACCCAGGCAGACCGTCAGCAAGCTCAACAGACCCTTGAAGCGCTAGAGAACCAAATCTCTGAGGTAAACGAACAGAAAAATAAGCTCCAGAAAGCCTTAGAAAAAAGCCAAGCCGACGCGTCAGAAGGACAAGCAGCCCTCCGTGAGCATCAGGCAGCAGAAGCAGCCCAACACACAGCTGAGAGAAACCAGCTACGCGAACAGGTTGAGGCCGTAAGTCAGACCCGCGATCAGCTAGCCAAATCGGTTGAAGAGAATGAAATTCAAACAGCTCGCCTCAATGAACAACTTGAGGCAATAGCAGCAGAGCGCGATCGCCTATCTCAATCTTTGCAGGCAGCTGAAAGTCAGGCAGAAGACCAAACCACAGAGCAGCTATCCGCGCTAAACACGCAAGTAAGTGACTTGCAGCAACAGCTCCAACAGGCCAAAACAGAACGTGATGCCTTCCGCCAGCAAAAAGAAGCTGAGATGCTTAGCGCTGAACAAAAGGCTTCATCATTAGAGCAAGCGATTTCATCATTGGGCAAACAAAACGAAGCCTTGAAAAAAGAAGTTGAATCGGCTCAAAGCACCGCTGCTGAGCAAGATAATCTCTCTGAACAAGTCACTGAGTTATCTGGGCAGATTCAAGCGCTAACCGCAGAGAAAACAAAGCTGGCCAAGCAGCTAGAGACCTCTACCGCCCAGTCAGCTGAGCTAAACGAAACCATTGGGAAATTACACAAAGACAAGGCAGCTTTAGAGGAGGCGATTAAAATTAGCCAGCAGGCAATTGCCGCCCTACAAAAGCAAAGCCATCAACCACAACGCAGTTCAACGCAAACAACAGAGGCAAAACCGCCCCAACCAGCAGCCACAAAGAAAGCAGCCACAAAGAAAAAGGCTGCTGAGCCCAAGCAATCTGAACCTAAAAAATCTGAGCCTAAGCAATCTGTTGCAGATAAATCCATCGAGAATGGTTCATCCCATACTGAGGCAATAGATGAAGGTGACCTCGCGAACAAAACGTTTGTAATCACGGGAAAACTGCAACAAACAACGAATGACAAGGTCACGGCCATGATTGAGGCAGCAGGCGGACAGGTGAACAAAATGCCCAGCGCCAAAACTAGCTACATTGTCGTGGGCGTAGATCCAGGGAGCAAGAAACTGGACAAGGCAAGAAAGTGCAACGTCACTGAAATAACTGAAGCGCAGTTGCTGGAAATGCTACCCGACCTAAAAGAATAATGCCTGTCATATCTCTATCTATCTGGCACGGAACTACCTGGCACGGAGCCACTGCGTGATAGGGGCATTGCGATAAAAACACTACGACTTCGCACGTAGTCTGGCGCAGGGGTCAGCTATGAATAGTAATGAAGTTGTTTTACCTCTCTTAAAAGGTTTTCCAATCTATGCTGTGATTGCTTTGCCAACTGACTGCAAAAGCTTGTAGTTCCACCGCCTGCGACAGCTAAAAGAACTCCTGCGATAGGATGGCCAACAAATGGAAGTGCGCAACCAATCAAAATAATCATGATGGATGCCGCTGTACTGAACAGATGGATATTGAAGGTTTGTCGAGTTTGTCTTACGAGTTCTCGATAGACATCAATCGTGATCTCTAAATAAGGGTCACCGACCGATTCTGTAGTCTGTCTTCTGTTTTCTCTAGGCATGATGAAATCCCTACACTGCACGCACTGAATACTACGTAACTGAAGTCTATTCGGGAGCTATGTAAAGCTTTATTCCCTTTTGCCCCACTACTTTGACGAAGTCTCCTGGCACAAAATCTGTATATGTTAGAGATTGAGCACGCCAGTAGACTCCATTAACCTTCACTACCCACTCCTTCCCCTCACGAGCTATATCGGTAACGACACCTATTTCGAACTCCTGCTGTTTATGTTTGATTGATCTTCGCAACATAATTTGTGTTTGATATTTATCTGATGTGGATAGATACGTGACAAGCCGAACCCAACGTAAGTCAGGTTCGGCTTGTCATAGTCCATATGATCGAAACCGTATTTAATTGTGTACGTCTTGCGGCGTAAACAAAGTAAAGACAACGTACTAAGTTAGTTATTGCCTCTTTCAGCGCGATTGAGTTGTACAAATCTTTCGAGAGCTTGAGCCTGATGGAGCTCTAGTGTCCCTCGCAAGATACTTCCAGCTTCCATCTCCATACGAATTTCGTTTCTTAGATGTTGACTACTGATGCGAACATTGCTGAATCCGTTGTCCGTTAAAGCTTCCATCCATCGAACGAGAAACAATGTCATGTCATCAGGCAAAACAAGATTCATCTTGTCATGAAGCTCTATAACTGTTCTGATACGAGGCTGATCTGCTCGTGAATTCGAGGTCCTCATTGTTTTAATTCCTAGTGTTTTACGAGGCAGAAGCTATAGTCCGTAGCATCCATAGCACTTCTTTGAATTAACACCTTGCTACATACACAGCGAAGGATTTGATAACAAATCGCATCTAGAATTCAGCTCGAGAAACCCCTAACGATTCAATGTAGTCAGTTGTGAACAGGTTTCGACCGTTTTCTCGAAGTAACCTCTATACGATCCTTGTCGGCGCACGTCATTCACACTAACCACGTCAAAAAGTCAAATAAGAGAAGGCTTTCATTCAGTTAAGTTTGTGTGATTATACTTATGATAACTTAAAACGTGCGTAGTACGTAATTTAAATAAATCTAAGAGTTTAAATCTCTATCCTCCTTTGTTTTAGCGGCTTTAAGTAATCTTCAAGCTTAGAATTATGCTCAGGGATCAATGTAAAACCTGCGTGAATTTCTTTTTATATCTGATTACATCTGAAGCTATCAGTGATAATAAAGTTACGTACGTAGTATTTACTCATTGCGTAGAATCTACAGCTAAGTTATTAACTAACAAGCGGTGTGAAAGGGCTGCAACATTTAGTAACATCTATTGATTTAGTTACGTAATATATTGCGTAACTAAACACGTTCCAGTTAAGTACCCTGCTGAGGTAACCCCCTATGCCGACGTCAGCCAATCCTAAGGTTGATACTTCTAAAGCTTCTAGTCGACCTC
Organism: Cyanobacteria bacterium P01_D01_bin.105; assembly: GCA_039025345.1. Classification (GTDB taxonomy): domain Bacteria; phylum Cyanobacteriota; class Cyanobacteriia; order Phormidesmidales; family Phormidesmidaceae; genus Phormidesmis. Next base: position 6,989 of record JBCCOO010000053.1, read on the forward strand.
CTCTAGTAGCTGCCCTTCCTAGATCCAAGCGTGGGCGACCTCCTCTACTAAGCGATGGCGAAAAGAGAAAAAGACGAAACGTATCGCTTTCGGATGATGCGTGGGAAAATCTGGAGAAGATAGCCAACGAATTAAGCTACAGCTCTAAGAGCGAACTCCTGGAAAAGATCGGCAGAGGCGATGTAACCCTATCCAAGCAAGGCGGATTAGCCGGTCGATCATCGCTGTCAGAAGTCCTTGTATATCGCCGTTTGCTTGGTCTTTTTGTCCCACACAGTGACGTCTTAAGGTCTTTCGTTGGGTTCAACTACGCTGTTTATAAGAAGTTTCCTACGTTAGAGGCCAAGCAGTCTTTTGCAGAACTGATAGTAGAGAATACGCTTACAGCGATATCTGTTGTGTTTTTGCATGGTTACATCAGACCTGATCGCTACGTTAATAGTATTAGTGCTCTTAGCCGATTGATTGGCTACTGTTTACTGCTTGATCAAGCCTCCCTAGGGGACGAATGGGAATTGAGTGGCGATTCTAATGACAAGAACGAGCTATCTGTTGATAGCAGTGCGAAAGATTGTCTCGCGCAGATCCAAAGAGCCATGAGTCACTTAAAAGCTGCTAGTTTTTCTCATCAACTAACTGCTCTACGACTCAAGTACATTGGAAGCTTTACTGAAGCACAAATTCAGCAGATATATGAGTTACAAGGCAGGTCATTTACTATTGAGGAAATTCGGCGTCTAGTTCATGAAGGTTGGGCTTCCTTTCGAAATCATTGGAGCCAACCGAGTGAGATTGCTCCTCCCCCATCTTTGGTTGAAATTCCTTGTGATGCTGAAAGGTACTGTAAGTTGCTATGGTCTTCTTCTTTGGACAGCGCTAAATCACGAAAAGCCTTGATGAGAATCCTGATCAGAGCTACTTATGATGCTCCTCTAAACTTTTGGCTGTGTGAAATTGAGCATAAATGGAATACTGAATTTTTAGGAGAGGACAGCTCCTTAGATGATGAGCTATCTCAACTTCAAGCTGAGATACAAAGCCGTATCGATGAGAGGCTAGAAGAACGCAAGCAGGCGATTGATAAGGACATGCATTACTATCTTGATCGGAGTGCTGCAATCAAGAAGCTAGCGGATTTGTTTGAGGAGGAAACGGGTATTAGTCAGAAGACTCAGCTAGGTGACTTCATGATTAATCTGCTCCGAGCTGAAGCGGAAGAACGTTACGCTATGAAACTAACTGGAAAACTGAAGTTATCTCGCAGCTAAGAAAATTGAGATCGCCATATCTGTATTGAGGACTGCTTTCAGTGTGGTTAAAAACCGGGTTACACTTTCGCCGCACTCAGGTAGGCTAAATGGCGGCCCTTTCCAGAGAGGGAGCGCATCCATCAGGCGTCACCATTGCTAAGACGCGAAAGCTGACCATTCAGCAAGTGAAAGCGAACCGTCGTGAAAGGGACTGGCGGCTCGGGCCAGAGATACCAAGATTCTGCTTCAGTGGTTTGATTATGATGTGATGTCCCTGGCAGGTCCAGCACTGGCCGCACGACAGGAGCTATATGACTTTTAGCCGAGGCACTGTACCGCAGCCAAGCGACCAAAGCCATATGCTTTATTCCATCATAGTCGCCTTATTTCACAAATGCCTTAGCGGGCGGCATCACAATCTTTGAGGCCAAACCAGCTTTTCTCAGCCCTTTAATCAGCCACCAGGTGGGGTCAACTTCCCACTTCGTCAAACCCGCCTTCGCCATCTTCGGAAAGCTGTGGTGGTTGTTGTGCCAGCCTTCACCATAGGTCAAAAGCGCTACCCACCATAAGTTACGAGAGTTGTCGTCACTATCAAAGTTGCGATAGCCAAACATATGGTTAGCCGAATTAATCAGCCAAGTGCAGTGCCACAGCGCTACCGCACGCACAAACACGCCGTAAACGACAAACGACCAGCCACCAATGGCATACAGCAACAGTGCAACCGGCACTTGCAGCACGAGGAAATACTTATCCAAAAGGGCATAGTAAGGGTCGCGGGCAATATCGGGCGCGTTTTTGGCATAGACCTTACGGTCAAACACTTCGGGCTTAAGATAGAACATCCAGCCCATGTGGCTCCACCAAAAACCTTTCTTTGCAGAATAGGGATCTTTCTCCACGTGCTCTGTAAAGGCGTGGTGCTGACGGTGACCAGCCACCCAAAACGTAGGCCCGCCTTGCAATGCAAGTGCGCCGATGGTGGCAATAATGCGCTCTAGCCATTTGGGTACACGGAAGCTGCGGTGACTAAGCAAGCGGTGATAGCCCAGACAGATACCGACGCTGCCGCAAAGCCAGTGAAGGGCGATCGCCACACCTAGCGCAGACCAAGAAAAGAACCAAGGTGCAAGTAGCGCTAACGCATGGATTCCGCCAAAGAAACCCACCGTAACCCAGCTAATTTTGGCAGCTGGCTTTTTTGTTGCCGCACTGGCAATCCTCCGAGATGATTGCTGCATAGCGACAGATGGAGTCTGTGGGCTAACCGGGTGATTAAAAGGCGTGTTCATAGTGGCTCAAGTGCGTTAGAGTTACGTTAGACTATTTGCAAGTGACGCTTGCAATTACAGTTGTAAACCAATCCACAGAAAAATGCAAGTAATACTTGCAAACACTTCAAAGATACCTATTTAGAGATAACTGTTTAGAAGTATCTAAATCGATGGGCAATAAAAAGCGGTCTAGTCGGGAAAAGATTGTGGCAGCAGCGCTTGAGCTATTTTCACAGCAGGGGACAACAGCCACCACCACCAGAGAAATTGCAGAGCAGGCGGGCGTTAATGAAGTGACCTTATTTCGCCAGTTTGGCAGTAAGCAGGGCTTGCTTTTAGCCGTCATAGAAGACGCCCCTATCTTACGCAGCATGCAAGCAGCACTAACGCAGATAGCAGCGTCAGAGCACCCGGTGCAGGCTTATGGTGATTTAGCGTTAAATTTGTTGGACGCTGTGCCAGAGCTGGTGCGATCGCTCATTGGAGAGTCTGGCCAATCGCCCGCTGAAAACCGGCAGGCCATCGGTAACGCTATCCAACAGGCGAATCAACAGACTGTGAGTTATCTGCGTCAAACCTCTGCGCAGTTACCGGCCGGACTCTCTGACAAAACAGCAGCCAGCTTACTGAATACGCTGATTTTAGGACGAGCCGTGATGGATTTTGCCAGTGAGGGGCACGGGCTATGGCAAGAGGCAGACTTTCTGGCAGCTGTCGTGGAATTATTTGGCAAGGCAGGAATGCATACTGAACCAGAGCAACCGGAAGCGGGAAAAGACCCTGGCACAGCAGATACGATATCTGCGTTCCCCGTGCAAGACTTACCGCAGGAAATGGTGCGACAGCTCTTCCAAAAAGCTAAAAAATTAGGGCCTCAAGCATACGCCCTGGCCTATGTCTTATTCGGCGCGGGCCTACGGCTCGAAGAAATGGCTAACCTGACAACATCCCAGTCTCTAAGCACTAAAAATCAGCATCTTCTGGTCGTTACGGGTAAGCTCCCTCGGCAGGTGCCGCTTAATCGGTGGATTGCAGGCAGTCGCTACGGTAGCTATCTTAAAAACCCTCTCACCCAATGGCTCAAAAGCCGACAGGACGAGACGAAAGCAGTCTTTATCGATGAGCATAAAACGGCGTTGGGTACCGCAGGACTATTGACGCTGTGGGAAGAAATCGCCGCAGAGACTATCACCGTTACAGGCACACCGCCACAGCCATTTCAGGCCCGCCAAACCTGGTGCATAGAGCTACTGATGAAAGGAATGAGTCTGGAGAACCTGAGTATTTTGTCGGGATTTAGCCTCGGGGAACTAGCGCAATATTCTCAGCGGGCGAGAGAGAAAGTTGCCTTGGAAGCGGCGATCGCCATCGATCAAAAAAATAGCTAACACACCAGAACAGCTAGTACACCGCATTTTCAATGCTCCAATGCACCAGAGCGCAGCAGATGACAACATCTGCTGCGCTCTGGTGTGCTGACTGGCTACAGCGCTTACATACTGCGAACAGAAGCTTCACCGTCTTTCACTTCACCAATCAGCACTTCGCTTGTAAGCCCAACAAAAAGACCGTTTTCGAGAACGCCTGGAATGTTATTGATGGTTTGCTCCATCTCGGCTGGGTTGTCGATGCCGTCAAAGGTAACATCCAACACCATGTTGCCTTGATCGGTAATCACAGGGCCATCTTTAGCAACGCCCATGCGCATTTCCACTTTGCCACCAAGCTTTTCTAAGGCACGCGTAACCGGTGCAACAGCCATCGGCAAAACCTCTACAGGCAGCGCGAAGATAGTGCCAATTTTGTCGCTGAGCTTAGAGCTATCGACGACCACAACAAAGCGTTCTGCCAACCCATCAACCACTTTTTCACGCGTGTGGGCTGCGCCGCCACCTTTGATGAGGTTCATTTGCGGATCGACTTCATCTGCCCCGTCGATGGCAATGTCAATGCGATCCACTTCGTCCAAAGTAGTCAGGGGAATACCATACTTTTTAGCCAAAACAGAGGCTTGGAAGGAGGTCGGAATGCCCACCACGTCAGTAAGTTCTCCGGACGCAATGCGATCGCCAATGAACTGAATGGCAAAAGCCGTCGTAGAGCCAGTGCCAAGGCCCACAACCGTGCCGGACTTTACCTGAGCGGCGGCGGCGCGACCCACTTCTTGCTTCATTAGCTTGACGGGATCCATAAACTCTTTCTCCTTCTGCAATTTATTATGCGTGTCACGATGGGCACGATTCCTAGCATGCGGGAAAGCGGGTAGGGAGTAAAGTAGTCGTTGATAGCAGGATTGCAAGCGCTGTCGCGGCAGGAGATAAGTCGTGGTATGTCATTGGAGAACAAACCAAAAGCTAGGTGAGCAGAGGTTTTGGTACTGGCGAGGCTGGCGAATTCGCTATACGCATTTATCTGATGCGCACTTATCTGGTGCGCACTTATCTGATGCGCACTTATCTGGCGGTGCCGCGCCTAGCGCTGAAAATATCAGCCAGAACGTGCCACTGCTGCTGCTGCACGGAGCAGGGTCTAGTTTGGAACAGTGGCGCGCGAGCCTGGGGACAATCGCTCAAAATCGTCCCATCTATGCCCTTGATCTAGTCGGCTTTGGCAGCTCCGAAAAGATTGCAGCACCGCTCAATACAGATCTTTGGGTGGCTCAAGTCGCTGCCTTCTGGCAAGCTTTTTTGCGCCAACCCATGATTTTGATGGGGCACTCGCTAGGCGCATCGGTCGCGTTACAAGCGGCAACCAGCCATCCCGAAAAAGTAGCGCGGCTGGTCATGCTAACACTGCCCGCCGCGCGGCAGGAAGTAGGCGGGCAGGTCGCGCAGCTGGGCTCAGTGGTAGAAGGGTGGTTCGCCTCGCCAATTTTAATGCGATCGCTCTTCTACTTAGTACGTCAGCCCAGCCTGATTCGCACTGTGCTTCGCAAGCTTCACATAGACTCCAGCCGAGTAGACGCCGACCTCGTCGATGGGTTTGTGCAGCCCACACTAGAGCGCGGCGCCGCCAGAACATTCTGCTATCTGGTCAAATCTCGCACCGCTGACAGCTTTTGCCCCCCAACTCAAGAACTCATCCCGCTACTGCATATGCCCGCCCTACTGCTGTGGGGCACCCAAGATCGGGTCGTTCCCATCGCCTGGGGCCGATATGTAAACACCCTTAGCGACCAGCTAACGTTTGTAGAAGTTGAAGCAGCGGGCCACTTCTTTTACGATGAGCAGCCCCATGAATTGCATCGATTGTTAGTAAGCTGGCTAGCCGGTGAGCTACCGGCTACAAATGACGACGTTCTAATCTAGCGAGGAACAAACGCCTTGAAGTCGCCGCGGCGCTGCTTCCACTGACGAATAGACGTCGCCTGGCGTTGAATGGGATTGCCTTCTGTCACCGTTGGACTTGGCAGCACACACACAGAAGGCTGCTTACGCTTTTGCAATGGCGCGGTATTTAAGCAATCTTGCAGGGCGTCATAGTGGGTTTCTAGCTTCATGGCACGCTCCAGTTCATCGACACTTTGGAACCGACGAGTATGATTCGGGTTCAACATTTTGCTGAGAATACGGGTGAAATGGGGGCTAAGCTGAACAGCTTCTTGCCAGCGAAGATTTTGGCCTTGGGGCGAAATCGCCAGATCCAGAGGAGAGATTTTGGTCAGCAAATACAAACAAGTAACACCGAGGGCGTAGATATCGCTGGCGGGCGTGGGTTTACCGGCCAGCTGTTCGCTAGGTGCGAAGCCCATAGTGCCGCTGCCGCGCTCAGTGACGCGATTAAGGCTGTTATCCGGATAGCGGCGCACTGCACCAAAATCTATCAGAACCAGCATTTTATCGCTGCTGCGCCGGATGATATTAGAAGGCTTGATATCAAGATGCAGTAGATTTTGGCGATGGATATAGCGCAGAATAGGCAGCATTTCAGTGAGGAACTGCTTAACGTCTGCTTCGCTTCGAACACCACTGCGAGCAATTTCTTGGCTGATGGTTTGGCCAGGGATGTGCTCTTGAACCAAATAGAACTGATCATCCTCAATGAAATGATCGAGGAGGCAGGGCATTTGACTGTGGCGGCCCAAGCGAGCCATCATCCGAGTTTCGCGCTGAAAACGCCGTTGGATGCGCTCCCGCGGAAAGGTGGCTTGGGCAGGCGTTGACTCATTTTGCCTAGAGGCAGATTGTCTAGAGGCAGATTGTCTAGAGGCAGATTGTCCAAATGCAGACTGTCCAGAGACAGACTGTTCAGATGGAACCCTGTACTTGAGCTGCTTAATCACGCAGGGTAAACCTTTCCTGCGCCCTTGCGCGGCATCATGATTGAGATAGGTCGCCAGGTAGGTTGTGCCAAACCCACCTCGGCCCAGCCTACGAATAATTTCAAAGCAGCCCTTAAAGGATTTTTTCGGCGCTTTGACGTTACCCAAAGCATCTTGAAAGCCAGTGGCCTCATCGACAGCATATGATTCGAGATCGAAGGGTTGAGTGGGCAGGGGCGCTGAGCTACCAAATTCTGAGCTGCTAAGAAGGGAGGAATTCATATCAATGGAAGGGGTGCGGCTTTCAAGGAAACTGATGTTTACAACCGATGCATACGACCAAACAGTCGAAGTGACTGCGTATTTATTCGGTATAAAATATCTTTCTTTTCTAAATAATGACCGTGTAAATACTAATTTGCCTTCCGTGTTGGTCTAGTCTTTACATAGCGCGGTGAATAGGCAAAGAAAAGCTAAAGGTACTGCCCTTACCCCATTCACTAGTTGCTTGCATTTTTCCGCCCTGTAGCGTCACTAAGCGGCGGCAAATAGCCAGCCCAATGCCCGATCCACCCGATGCGCGATCGCGAGAACGATCCGCTCGCCAAAACCGCTCAAACACATGGGGTAAATCCTCCGTAGATATGCCGATGCCCGTATCTATGACATCTACCCACACAACTTCTTTTTCAGCACGTTCAGCGCGTATTCGCACCCTGACTTCTCCCGCTGGGGTGTGTCTGAGCGCGTTGCTGAGCAAATTAACAAGCACCTGTTCAATGCGGGCCGGATCGCCCCACACTTTCGGTATATTTTCTGACACATCCACCGCCAAAGAGAGTTTGTCTTGCCCAATGAGCTGATCGGCAAAGCGGTCGCCCACCAGCTGTACCAAAGGCCCCAGATCCAAGGCCTTTGCCTCAATGGGCAAATAACCCGACTCCAGCTTAGACAGCTCTTGCAAATCATCCACTAACCGTTGCAGCCTTTCTGTTTCATGCGCCAGCCGGCCATAGGTTTCAGGCGTTGCTTCCACCGTGCCATCGGCCAGTCCTTCTAAATAACCCCGCACAATAGTGAGCGGGGTACGCAGCTCATGGCTCAAATCACCCACCAAATCTCGGCGTCTCTGTTCCACCCCTTCCAAATCGTTGGCCATTCGGTTGAACCCATGGCCAAGCCGGTCAAACTCTGGAATATCCAACGACGGCACCCGCGCAGAGAAATCACCTGCGGCAAATTGCTTAGTCGCATTTTCCATTCGCAGCAGCGGGCGAGCGATGCGCCGAGAGAGCCAATAGCTCAACCCACCTGCCGTTGCCCCCCCCAGCACAATCGACCATTTCACCCCTTCAGACCAAGCTTCTTCAAACCCTTGGCGCAACGGCACCCGAATCTGACGTTGAATAAAGCCCCGACGTTCCATCCGCTCTAACGTCAGCACAAAATAGCGCGGCACATACAGCCGACTAACAACAGCCAGTGCAATTACAGTCACAGCCAGAACGGCCAGCTGAGAAAACAGGAGGCGATTACGGAGACTCAATTTACCGTTCAGACGCTTTGAGTATTTATCCATAGGACAGCTTCATCTCCGGTTCTTATTAGGCTAAGCGGCGCGCCCTTATGGTGGGTTTTGCCTGCTCACGAGAGTATGCAAAGCCTACGATACAGGCTATGTTCCATTCTTATTTCAGTGTTGAGCCGCATTCAAAGCGCTTCATCTTCAAACCGATAGCCCACGCCTACCACAGTTTTTACAAACGATGGGTCAGAAGGATTTGGCTCTATCTTCTTTCTCAGCCGAGCAATGTGGGCATCCACAACGCGTTCATCGCCAAAAAAGTCATTGCCCCACAGCTTCTCAATCAGCTGCGCTCTGTTCCAGACTCGCCCTGGATAGCTCATAAAGGTCGCCAATAGGTCAAATTCTAAGGGGGTCAACTCTAGCGATCGCCCGTCTCCTTGACCATCTATCTGTTCACGATTCACGCTTATCTCCAAAGCCGTCTCCAAATTCACATTTTGTCCGGGATTCTGAGACAACGCTTGATGACTTGAATGGGCGCCCTTGACGCTGTTGCTTTTCGCTCCAGTTGGGGTACCCTGTTCGGCATGTTCGGCACGTATCAAGTTTTCCAACTCTTTTTGGCGAGCCGTTCGCTGGTCAATATCGAGGATGAAATGAGCCGTTTGGTAAGTGTGACTAGCCGCAGGTACGCCGCCCTGCCGCAAGCTACGCCTAAGCACAGCGCGAACCCGCGCCACTAGCTCACGCGGGCTAAACGGCTTCACCATGTAGTCGTCAGCACCGGTAGATAGGCCAATAATGCGATCTATCTCCTCGCCTTTAGCCGTTAGCATCATAATGTAGGGATCTTTAATACCGCCCTGCGGATGAACTGTTTGCTGGCGAATGCGGGCACACACCTCCAGGCCATCTAAACTTGGCAACATCAAATCCAGCACAATTAAATCTGGCTGAATTGCTTTAAAGCGCTCTAACGCAGTGTTACCATCCCGGCAGATATGGCAGTTAAACCCTTCTTTAGACAAATAGAGCTGAATGAGTTCGGCAATCTCGGCCTCGTCTTCCACTATCAAAATATCCATATGCCTATGTTGCTTATGCCTATATTGCTATTGTGATAATTTTCCCAGGGGTTATCTCTAAAAGGTTAATGTATCTATCCGTAATGTATCCATATCGGTATTGTTAGGTCTATCGCTTTTATCGCTTAATTTTTCGTATTTACTGTTCATATCTAAATTCATATCTAATCGTTTTTGGAACTATCAACGTTCTGAGTCTGAACGTTCTCCGCTATGTCCGCACTAACCTTTGAAATCCTATCTGCAGAGCTCACCCAGGCGCTGCGCGCCCAAGACGACATTCCGCCGAACACAACTGCGCGCTGCACACTAGGGCGAGACAAGGTTATGGTGCTGGTGGAGTATCCGCTAGATAGTGCTACCAACGCTGAGTTGAAAGCAAAGCAAACGCTGGACTGGTTAGAAGCATCACTGCGCAACCAGTTCGATACCCGAGGCCTTCCCGATGCAGCCGCAGACTTGGCAGAAGCGGGGTCCGAGGTGTCCGTCCAGCTTTTCTTAAAGCAATTGAATGAAGCTAAGCCTTTCACGATGCGCTCGTTTGTTTGGAAGGTAGAAGACAGTTTCGATGATTTGTTTGGCAGCTTCGTCCAAACGCAACCCGTATTACAAAAAGTGGGCGGGGGAAAGGCAAAAACGGCCAGCCTTTCGACAAACACTGAAGCGCGAGTAAAAGCACCAATGTCTGAAACCTCACGTGCAGCGTCAGAGGCTGAAGTTGCGTACTCCGAAGATGCGTACCTTAAGACTGACCTAGACATCTATGCACCGGATAGCCACGCACCGGATAGCCACCTGGAGCTCCCCCTAGAAAGCCCCTTAGAAAGCCCCTTAGAAAGCCCCTTAGAAAGTGGCGAACTAGCAATAGAAGCCCCTAACATTGCATCCGACATTGAAAACTCCCTAGAAGATACGTTAAGTCTTTCCCTGTCTGATGGTTTAACGCTAGAGTCAGATCTAGCAACCGGCCTCGAGGCAGATCTATCAGCAGATATAGGATCCAGCGCGGTTTCAATAGGGGATGCAGCAGCGTTTTCTCTGCCGGGCGAAGAACCGGAGCCCGCAGCAACAGAATTTAGCTTACCGACGTTGGAGCTACCGGACGTCCAGCGGCCTAAGGTGGATTCAGTCGAGACGGATTTCTTCACCGTCGAAAGCGATTCGCCTGTGAGCGTTAGTCTGATTGATGGGCACCTCAAGGGCCAACTATCTGACGAAGGCGGGGCAGATGGGCTAAATCTCAGCGATGAGTTGAATCTCAACGATGAGTTGAATCTCAGCGAATTAAGTTTGGGAATGTCCGATTTGCTCGCGACAGAGGCAGAGGATGCGGTCAGGGACGTTAGGTTAGATGAATTAGTAAATTCGTTGTCGAAAGATTCAGATAGCCAGGATTTAGATAGCCAGAATTTAGATGGCCAGGATTTAGGTGTTCAGGATTTAGATGGCCAGGACTTAGGTGATCTTAGACGCAGCGAGCCAAGATTAAATGACTCATTAGATGACTCATTAAATAACTTAGAGACGAGCGATCTAGGACAAGAACCAGATCCGATGCGAGAAACATCAGACCCAGACTTTACAGATTCGGAGCAGCCAGGTGATGAGGTTGATGATGACGAATTTGATGATGACGAATTTGAGCTAGCGGATGCTGAGCTAGCAGCCTACGAAAACGAAGACTACGAAAACAAAGACAGCGAAAACGAAGACAGCGAAAACGAAGACGGCGAAAACGAAGACTACGAAGATGGAGCCCACGACGACGACTATGAGGACGACGATCCTGCTTACTATTTAGATGAACAAACTGTAATTGAAGAAGAGACGCTTGAAGATGATGTAGCGGCGATTGATGACGGTGAGGTTCAGCGTCAGCGGGAGCAATGGCAACAGCAGTCAAAGAAAAATCCTTGGATTTTTGTAGGGGCTTTTGGGTTTGCGCTGGTGGGAGTTTTAGGGTTTGTGATCACGCGCCCCTGCACAGTTGGCACATGCGATCGCATCCAAATTGCGCAGACCACTAGCGAAGAAGCCATTCGCAACTTGCGCACCGACGACTCTTTAGACTCTGTGCTTACCACCAAACAGCAGATTCAGCGCTCTGTCGGTCTGCTCGCACCCATTCCCATATGGTCGCCCCACTATCAGCAGGCACAGTCCGATTTGCCTGAATATCGCAGTCAGGTGCGCTCACTCAATCTGGTCGCAGACGCCCAAGGGAAAGCCTATCAAGCAGCACTCGCTTCCCAAAATCCGCCCCATCCCGTTGCCCGTTGGCAAAAAATTGCCAACGACTGGTTAAATGCCACTGAGTCGCTAAAAGCAGTGCCTTCAGAGAGCCCGGTCAGAGAGCTAGCAGAACGTAAGCTTGTGGAATACCGGGCAAATCGGGCCACAATTTTGGTGCGCATCAACGCAGAAGCGACGGCTGAGGAGGCCATGCGGCAGGCGCAAAACAACGCAAGCCTAGGAACAAAGCAACTTGAGACGGCTAGCTCCGCTGAAGATTGGGCCGCAGCGCTGGCCTCTTGGGAAGCTGCCGTAGATAACCTTAGCCAAGTGCCACAGGGAACGCAGGCCCATGCAGAAGCGCAAAAATTATTGCCAGAGTACATGAAAACCCTGGATGAGGTGCGCGCGCGCGCAGCCAGAGAAGTCAGCGCTGAAGATAGCCTCCTTGACTCTAAAGAGCTTGCCGCTGCCGCGCAAAAAGCTGAAGCCGAAGAACAGTGGAGTCTATCGATAGATAACTGGCGCAGAGCATACAGCGAACTCCAGGAAATTCCTGCGGGCACTTTAGTTCATGTGGAATCAAAAGCACTGCAAAGACTGTATGCGGCTTCGCTCAGTCAGGCTGAAAACAACATGCAGGTGGCACTGCGGTTTCAGGCCATCGAACCTAATTTCTTTGCAGCTTGCGGTGTTACAGTCATTCAAATCTGCACCTACTCCGTCCGCGGCGGCAAAATCAGACTGGACGTCTTTGAAGGCTACGACGCTGTTATTGACCAGTCCATTACGCCGCCAAACCAACGAACTGCCCAAACTGCAGCCCAAACCGCTGCCGATACCGTTGCTAACAACAGCACCGTGCCAGCGGTTCGCCCCCAATTGAGCCCCCAGTTTATAAGCGGCGGCAACCAGCTTTTGCAAAACATTACGCTGGTGGGCACACAAATCCAAGCGCCCATAGAGCTATACAACGCAAACGGTAATTTGTTAGCCACCTACCACCCTGATTTAGAAGGGTTTACACGGTAGTAGGCTCATCAAGCACTCGGTTCAATGAGCTGCATAGCAGGGGTAAAAAACTGCTGCTGAATGCCATAGGTCACCACTAACGATGCAATCAGCGTCGCAAGTGCCAGCATAAACATAATCAGGATTTGGTAAATAGCGGCGATCAGCGGATCGGCGCCTGCCAAAATTTGTCCGGTAATGGTGCCCGGTAAGGTTACAAGGCCCACCACCATCATGGCGTTCACTGTCGGAATCAGGCCAGCTTTAATCGCCTTCTGGCGGTAGGATTGGGTGGCCTGAGCGGGCGTAGCCCCCAAGCTTAGGTGAGTTTCAATTTCAATGCGGTTGTTGCGCAGGGCGCTAACTAGGCGATCGCCCGCTAGCGAGGCCGCCGTCATTGCATTGCCAAGCACAATGCCGGTCAGCGGAATCAAATAGCGCGGATCGTACCAAGGCTCTATCCGAATCACAAACACACTCACGTAGCTCATTGTAATCAGCCCTGCTGAAAAAATGGCGAGCCACACCCACTGTAAAAGCTTAGGCAAATCGCGATCTATTCGACTTCTGGCAACCGTTGCCGCAATCGTAATCATCACCAAAATCAACCCCAAAACGGCAAAAGGATTACGGGTCGCAAAAATAATAGAGAGAAATAAGCCGACGCCCAATAGCTGCACTAGCGTGCGTCCGGTGGCGATCGCCAACATCTTAGAAAGGCCCAGCCCTTGCCAGCTTGCCAAAAAGATTGCGATCACCATTAGGCCAGTGGCCCACAGCATTCCGATGAGAGTTGGCTCAATCATTATGTTTGTTCGGATGAGTTAACAACTAGCTTACCTGGGCGCATCCCACAGGATCACTGTAAAATGCTCCCAAGTCGATAGCGTCAAGCCGCTACTAGTTTGCGGATCATTTGGCGCAAATTCCTCTAAATCTCAACGGTATCAATCAGTGAATAAAACTGTTCTCAGTCCCGTTCCGCCGCTCGATCTCACCCGCCAGTATTCCACCATTGAAACCGACATCAGCGCTGCTGTTTTAGAGGTGCTGGCTTCTGGGCAATACATCAACGGGCCAGTTGTACAGTCTTTTTCAAAAGAATTTGGAGACTATGTGGGCTCGCAAGCGTGTGTGTCGTGTAATTCAGGCACAGATGCGCTGTATTTGGCACTGCGGGCACTCAACATTGGCGAGGGCGATGAGGTCATTACATCGCCCTTTACCTTTATTGCCACCGCCGAAGCCATCAGCGCGGTTGGCGCTAAGCCCGTCTTTATAGATATCGAAAGAGGCACATTTAACCTCAACCCAGCCCTTATCGAAGCGGCTATCACCCCCCGCACCAAGGCGATTATGCCGGTGCATATTTTCGGCAAGCCGGTGGATATGGATGCGGTTATGGCGGTTGCTGAAGCCCATCAGCTGCCTGTTATTGAAGACTGCGCTCAAGCAACTGGCGCTGAGTGGCAAGGCAAGAGAGTCGGCAGCATTGGCAACATCGGCTGTTTTAGCTTTTTCCCAACCAAAAACTTGGGCGGTTGCGGAGATGGCGGTGCGCTCACCACCGATGATCCAGACATTGCAGCAGCGGCGACACTCATTCGCGACCATGGCAGTAAAGTGCGCTATCACCACGAAGCCATTGGCATCAACAGCCGACTAGACGCCGTGCAGGCAGCGATTTTGAAAATTAAGCTCCAGCACTTAGAAACCTGGAATCAGAATAGGGAGCGCGTTGCGAAACGCTATCAGGCGTTACTCGCGCCGATCAGTGGTGTGGTTGCGCCTAAAGTAATCGCCAATGGCCGTACCGTCTGGAATCAGTACAGCATTTTGCTGGAAGACTTTACAGCAGAGAAGCGCGATCGCCTCCGCGCCACCATGAAAGACCAAGGCGTAGCAACCATGGTTTACTATCCTTTGCCCTTGCACCGCCAGCCGGTGTATGAAACGTTAGGCTACGAGGCTGGCAGCCTGCCCGTTACCGACAGAGCCGCTGAGGAAGTGCTCGCCCTACCCATGTTTCCAGAACTCAGCGAGGCGCAGCAAGTTCAGGTTATCCACGCCCTTAAAGATGGATTGGCCAATCTTTAATTAGCCAATCTTTAATTAGCCAGTTTCTCAAGAGGTATCTCTATTCCTACCATATTGAAATCCCATGAAACGCAATCAGGGCAGGGCAGGGGGTGAAAATTTCCCTCTGAGGAGTCACGGAAATTTGTAGTTTTGTATACTATCATTAAGGGGTTGACAAGCGTGGTTTTTTGTCGCAATGGCGAATCCAACAGGTTTGATAGACCCCGGCCCAGCCGAACCGTATCCCGCTGAAAATAGCTCTACTGTTAGTGATCCCAATCTCAGCAGTCCTAACGTAGCCCCCTCCGATATGCGTCGCTACGACTGGCGAGCCATTAGGCGATACTACCGATGGCGCCCTCTCATCATCCTGTGGCGAACCCTCACTGTCTCCATCATGCTGGGTTTGTTCGCGCTGAACTTGCTTTTCGATCATCTGTTTAATCGCGTCATCGCCAATCAAACGCGCCGCGCCATCCGGCTCAGAGAAATCCTGACCCAGCTAGGGCCAACGTTTATCAAGGCGGGTCAGGCACTCTCTACCCGTCCCGATCTGATCAAACCCAGCTTTTTAGACGAACTGGTTAAGCTTCAAGATCAGCTCCCCCCCTTTTCCAGTGACATCGCGCATCAGATCATCTACAACGATTTGGAGCGCATGCCCGAGGAGATTTACAGCACATTTACAGCAGAGCCTATCGCCGCAGCGAGCTTGGGCCAAGTGTATCGGGCTAGGCTCTACAGCGGCGAAGAAGTGGCTGTCAAAGTGCAGCGGCCAAACCTAAAGCCAATCATCTGCCGCGATTTATACATTCTGAGATGGGCAGCGGGCTGGATTGCGCCCTGGCTACCGCTGAACCTAGGGCACGATTTGACGCTGATCGTAGATGAATTTGGCAGCAAGCTTTTTGAAGAAATTGACTATATCAAGGAAGGCCGCAACGCAGAGAAATTTGCGGCCAATTTTCAAGATGATCCAATGGTGAAGGTGCCAACTATCTACTGGCGCTACACCGGCGCCCATGTTCTCACCATGGAGTGGATTAATGGCTTCAAGCTCACAGATACAGACAAAGTCAAAGCAGCGGGGCTGGCCAGCAACGACCTCGTCGAAATCGGCGTTTCGTCGGGTCTCCGCCAGCTTTTAGAATTTGGGTTTTTCCACGCCGATCCGCACCCTGGCAACCTCTTTGCAACACCAGATGGTCGAATGGCCTACATCGACTTCGGCATGACCGATCAGCTCGATCAAACCACGAAAGAAACGCTGGTCGACTCGGTCGTTCACCTCATTAACAAAGACTACGAAGACTTAGCCAATGACTTCGTGAAGCTGGGCTTTCTCACCCCCGATGTTGACGTCAAACCGATTGTGCCAGCGTTAGAGGCCGTCTTTTCTGAAGCGATAGGGGCAAGCGTCGGCGACTTTAATTTCAAATCCATCACCGATCAGTTTTCGGAAGTGATGTATGAGTATCCCTTCCGTGTCCCGGCTAAGTTCGCCCTCATCATTCGCTCTTTAGTCACCCAGGAAGGGCTGGCACTGAGCTTAGATCCCAACTTCAAGATTGTAGAAATTGCCTACCCTTATGTAGCGCGGCGCCTACTGACGGCTGAGACGCCCTCTTTGCGCAGACGACTGATTGAAGTGCTCTTTAAAGACGGTAAGTTGCAGTGGGAACGATTGGAAAATTTGCTGATGATTGCCCGTTCAGATGCTAGCTTCGACATTATTCCAACGGCGGGCTTGGGCTTTCAGTTTTTGATGTCTGACGAAGGGCGCTATTTGCGCCAAAAAATTGTGTTGGCACTCACCGAAGATAATCGCCTGCATACAGAAGAAGTTCAGCGGCTGTGGAGCCTGGTGAAAGATGATTTGCAGCCCAATAAAATCATTGGCGCTGCTTGGGATGCCTTTGCAGATTTTTCTAGAGAGCAGGCTGTTTCTTTGGTTCCGACTGAATTGGTCGGCGCTTTTCAGGCTCGTCGCTAACGTTCGTGCTGGTTTAGCAGTCACGCTGGCTTAGCCTCCAGTTTGTGACAGCATTCAATGCGGACAAAGCGTTTACGGTACAATGAGTTCATATTCGTTTACAAAACGAAAAGTTAACATTCACTTAAAAAGTATGTACTACGCCCAAACGCCTCCCTACTTATTGCTTGTCGCGGGTTTGTTGATTGCGATCGCCTCCGGTACAGCCTTCTCTGCGGTACTTAAAGAGAGCGTTGGTGCTTGGTATAAAAATCGTTCTACGCGCTCTATTTCCAAGCTCAAAGGGTTCGACCTGCAAGTTCCATTTGTCGGCATTTGCTTGGGTAGCTGCATTTTCCTCGCATCGGGAATGTCTATTTTTGGCTTCTCCGCAAAAATCGCCTATGCCATGGCAACCCCACTCGTGCTGCTGAGCGCATGGCTAGTATGGTCTCAACTTAAAAAGAACCTAGCTGCATTGGAAAGTGGTAACACTCGAGCATTCGAGCTAGACGGACTCTAAGCCTTCTCTTTTTATTTTTCACTTATCGCTTCTGTCGAGTTAGTGAGAACAATCGTGATTACTAGAGCCCTTTAGTTTCAACAGCCAACTCGACTAGCCACGATGCGACCCTGGCGAATCGAATTCGCCCAAGGAATGCGCATCCAGACAGCGATGCGACCCTGTGTCGGCGTAGGGAACGCCTACCAAGACTAAAGTAAGAAATGCATCCTTAACTTTGCGATACGCGCTTTTCGCCTACAGCTCCTCGAGCTGAGTTAGCTGTTGCTGGGCGCGGCTAGCCCAATCCGAGCGGCCCTCTGAAACATAGGTGTTAATGGCCGTTTGCATCTGGGTTTTGGCTTCGTCATAGCGTTGGAGCTGGGCGAGGGCAAGCGCCTGCGTGTAGTAAGCGTGACCAAAGGTCGGTCGGAGAGTAATCGCCGTCTCAAGCGATTGAACAGCTGCTTCGAGTTTGCCTTGCCTAATCAGCACCGTACCCAGGCTATAGTGGGCCTCTGCGTAATTAGAATCTAGCGCGATCGCCTGCTCGAAGGCCTGCTGCGCTTGGGAATATTGCGCCTGATCTTGATAAATAGCACCGATGTGATAGTGCGGCTCTGGCGCAGACGGATTGTAAGTAACCGCTCGCTGGAAAGCGTCAATAGCAGCGGTTAGATTACCTTGTTTGCGCTGGAGTAAGCCCATGTTGTAGTGAGCAGGGCCCAGCTGCGGATCAATTTCAATAGCCCTGCTCAGATAGCTTTCGGCCTGTTCAATGTTGTTGCTCTCTAGCAGCGTTGCGCTGAGGTTGACATAGGCAATCGCCAGAAGTGGATCGGCTTGGGTAGCTTGCCAGAAGGCATTGGCTGCCTGCTGAAATTGTTCGCTCTGTCGGTAGGCAAGACCAAGATTGTAGTGGGCAGCCGCAGAGTTTGGATCTAACGCAACGGCGCGTTCAAATGCAGCGATTGCCCCCTCCAAATCATTTTGCGTTATCTTTTCAATGCCTGCGGCAAGGGCCTGCTCTGACGCCACAGAATCTACAGTGGAATCTACGGCAGAGTCTGCCGTTGGGGGCGCTTGCGAAATCACCTCTGCAAGCTGTCGCTCAGGGTCGCCACGGGTCGCCGTACTTGCGCTCACGCTATTTCCCACGCTCATCCCCATAGAGGCCAACAGCACTAGAAAAGCTTTGCGGTGAGTAATCCGTTTCATAGCAGTAGGGATGCACTAGCTAAAACCAGCATCCGTGGCGTGTGTTTATTTAATCTCTCTAACAAAAATGTATCCAATAAATTTGTTCGATGGCAGATAGCTATGCCACTTAAGACAGGTGCCAGTTAAAACAAGTACCCGTTAAAACAAATACTCGTTAGCACGAGTGCCCGTTAGGGCTGCAACAATCGTACATTTCGCCCACAAAAGACATCAGCCTTCGCGCAGAAAAATCTCGCTTTCCGTACTTACACAGAACTTGAGAAAGATGAGCGGATTGGGGTGGCTTGCGCTGAAGTGCTGTATACGGCCTGGTTGAAATTAGGTATGAGTACGAGTAAATGTCTCATATCAAAAATAATCAATCTTCGTTAAATATACAGACGTTGGGGAATGGAGATCTGGGAATGCTTGTATTGAGTTGTGAACAATTGAAGCGTGTGAATAAACTGATGAAGTCTTCTAAAACGATAGGGTTGTTTCTGACTGCCGCTGCCGTCGGGGCCGGATCAGTAGGTTTATTACGCTACAACGCCAACGCTGCTGACTTTTTAGCGGTCCCGCTCTCTGAGTTTTCTGAAAAACGGGCTAGGGCAGCCACGATAGCAGATGCTGGCCCAACAGCAGAGAACTTGACGAATGTTATCGATGCAAGTGTTATAGAGCCGGATGGACTGTACCGCTTTTCAATGGAAATTGTCGGTGTATCCTCGGCGTACAAGGTATTTTCACTAGAGGTGGTGGCGCGCGGTGCCAGCGCTAATGCCAACCATAAGAGCAGCACAGAAATAGGCATAAACGCACAGGCTATTTTGACCGTACAGAAAAAAGATGGAGGGCCTGTCCGAGAGTATACAAAGACTTTAGACGCAGCCAGCTTTGGCCCTTTTTGGCAGGACTTAAGGCGCTTAGAAGTCGCCCAGCTCATTAACCTATCGCCCCAGACTGAGATGTTCTCACTTCAATGGAACAGCTCAGATTCCGATAAGTACGCTAGGCAGATACAGCCTAAAGTAACGGCATATAGCGAGCCGAAAGCTGAGCCTTCTTCAACCTACCGATTCACATTTCAAGACGGCCTATATGATTATCCCAATAGTTTTGAAGTATATGCCCCTGACGCGTTAGAAGACGCTCGCTACCGCGATTTAAGAGATCTCACACATTATTTTACTGAAGAGACCTTCGCCGAGGAGATCTTCACTGAGGAAACGTTTGCTGAAGAGACACTCACTGAAGAAACATTCGCTGAGGAAACGTTTGCTGAAGAGCCATTCGCCGAAGAGAGCTTCACTGAAGAGACACTCGCTGACGAGACATTCACTTCAAGCGCGTTCACTAACGAGACACTCACTGCAAGCGTGTTCACTAACGAGACACTCACTGCAAGCGTGTTCACCGACGAGATACTCACTGCAAGCGCGTTCACTGACGAAACATTCACGGCAAGAACGTTCACTGACGAGACTTTTTGACTAGAGTAAAAAAGCCTGCTGTATCCTGGCTAATGTAGCGCCTTTGCAGACCCTGTTGCCGTCTCCTGTTTCTCAGCCTATCTCTATCGAGAAAAATATTTCTATTGAGAAAAATACCGCTGCGCAAGAAAATGCAGCTGTAAAAGCAGATGCAGCTACAGAAACAGATGCCGTGGCCCTTGAGCAAAAAGCGCTTCGATATACGCTTTGGGGCAATTTGATCATCACACTGCTGGGCGTGGGCTTTGCCTTACGGACACGTTCTGAAGCCATTTTCTTAGACGGTCTCTTTTCAGGGATTCACCTGATTATTTCGCTGCTTTCGCTGCAAATTGCGCAAATCATTCAGCGCCCTGGGGATGAAGACTATCCGTTTGGCTATGCGATGCTAGAACCTTTTCTCAATTTGGGCAAGGGGCTAATTATCGTCATGGTGGCGCTGTTTGCCATATTTTCAGCAGGGGAGGCTTTGCTCAGCGGGGGCCGGAGTGTAGAAGCAGGCATTGCGCTGTGGTACGCCCTGTTGGCAGCAGCGGGCTGTTTGACGATGGCGACATTGCAGTGGCGGTTTGCGCAGCAAAGTCATTCGCAGATTTTGGAGCTGGATTTTAAGAATTGGCTAATGGATGGGGCCATTAGCGGAGCGGTGGCGATCGCCTTTGCCATCATGCTTTTACTGCAAGGCACTGCTTGGCAAGGGCTGATTCCTTATGCAGACCCGGCGCTGGTGCTACTGCTCGTGCTGCTGGTGCTGCCACTGCCATTGCAGACGGTGATTCAAAATAGCTTTCAGATTTTAGGCAAAGCGCCCGATGATGAACAGCGCGCCCAGGTAGAAGAGATTGTGGCAGGGCTTTTTCAGGAATTACCGCATCAGGAATATTATGTACGGCAAACAACTATGGGCCGCCTGCTATATGTGCAGGTCTATTTGTGTGTGAGCTTGGGGCAAGAGGCCCGGTATGAGGCAGGCGCTGTAGATGGTGTGCGATCGCGGCTCTACAAACGTCTGCATGAGGTATTCCCTCACTTGGCCATGGATTTGGTGGTGACGTGTGATCGGGTATGGGTGCAGCGCGCCGTTATGGCTAAAGGCTAGCTGGGCTGCTCATTACCTAACGGGCTCATTACCTGATGCTGCTCATTAGTTCCTGTGGGTCTAGGTTTTGATTGATGACTTCACCGTCGCGAAACCAGATGATGCGACGGGTCAGGCGGGCCACTTCGGGCTCGTGGGTAACCATCACCACAGTGATGCCGCTGTCGTTGAGCTTAGAGAAAATATCAATCACATCTTGGGTGGTTTGGGTATCGAGCGCACCGGTGGGCTCATCGGCCAGCAACAGCAGCGGCTCGTTAACAATGGCGCGGGCGATCGCCACCCTTTGCTGCTGACCGCCGCTGAGCTGATTAGGGCGATTACGCAGGCGATCGCCTAATCCCACTTGCGTTAGAGCGTGCGCTGCGCGCTCCCGGCGCTCCCGACTGGGAATGCCCGCATACATCATGGGCTGCTCTACATTTTCTTGAGCCGTCAGGTGGTTGAGTAGATGGAACTGCTGAAAAACAAAGCCGATTTTACGATTACGGATATGGGCAAGGTCATCTTCAGGGAGCTGGGCGACGTTTTGCCCATCGAAGCGATATTCTCCATGGGTGGGCTGATCCAAACAGCCCACCATATTCATGGCCGTTGATTTACCCGAGCCAGACGGCCCCATAATGGAGCAATATTCGCCCCGATTAATGATCATATCTACGTTCCAAAGGGCGCGCACTTCGGTATTGCCCGCGCCGTAGAGCTTACTAACCTGATTGAACTGGATAAGCGGAGTCATATTAAACCAACAGCATCAAGCCAAAACAAACCGCGGCTGTCCCTAGCGGTACGCTCAAATTATCGACCCCGTACTTTGAGACGGCTTCTAGCACGGTGGCAACCACCGCAGCAATCGCGGAAACTAACCAGGTGGCCATCACCGGCCCTTGCACATACAGCAAAATGCTCACGCAGACGACATAGCTCACCAACAGCATGGTAGCGCTTCCCTCCCAGCTCTTTTTCTCACCCCACACTTGGTAGGGATGCTCGCCGTATCGCTGGCCGACCAACGCCGCTAGCCCATCGCCCCAAGTCATGGTCAAAATGCCAATGGCTGCGTACTGAGGCTGAGCCAACGGCCAAAACCAACCCACCAGCAGCCCAATGCTCAGCGCGTAAAAGAAGGTTCCCAAACTCTTACGGCCCACGCTCTCAATCCCTGGCAGCAGCGGCAATCGATAAGATAACAGCGCCACACTGCTGAACAACACCGATGCAGCAATGCCCGCCTGGGCAGGCACCGCCATCCACCAAGCCAACAAAATAACGTGTCCTGCGCCGATATGTACGACTTTGCGCGTTAGCTCAGGGCCGTAGCCTGCTCGACGGAGCCCTTCTGATAGGCCACCGACTAAAGCAAGCCAAGCCAACACGACACTACCTTGAAAAAAAAGAGAAGACAATTTGTGTTCAATTCGCGTTTTTCTTAAATACTTCGCTCAGCAGGAGTGTGGGGTATCGCCCTGACACTTTCACTGCTATCTTTATGGAGAAATTACTGACTTCACTATAGAGCACGCATGGGTAAACCCTATCAGCGAGTATTGCTAAAGCTAAGCGGTGAGGCCCTCATGGGCGACTTAGCTTACGGCATTGACCCGTCCATTGTGACCGCGATCGCCCAAGAAATTGCCGAAGTTGTTGCCAAAGGCATTGAGCTAGCCATCGTCGTCGGTGGTGGCAACATTTTTAGAGGCGTCAAAGGCTCATCAGCCGGTATGGATAGAGCAACCGCCGACTACATTGGGATGATTGCCACGGTGATGAATGCCATGACCCTGCAAGATGCCCTGGAACGAATCAACGTACCCACACGGGTTCAAACCGCAATCTCCATGCAGGAGCTTGCCGAGCCCTATATCCGCCGCCGCGCCATTCGCCACCTAGAAAAAGGGCGCGTCGTCATCTTTGGCGGCGGCTCTGGCAATCCATTTTTCACAACAGACACCACCGCTGCGCTACGCGCCGCCGAAATCAGCGCTGAAGTTCTGTTTAAGGCCACCAAAGTAGACGGCGTGTACGACAGCGACCCAGCGAAAAATCCAGACGCAAAGCGCTACAAATCGCTGACCTATAGCCACGTTCTGGCAAAAGATCTTAAAGTGATGGATGGTACCGCGATTGCGCTGTGCAAAGATAACAATATCCCCATTATGGTGTTCAACCTCTCGGTGAGAGGCAATATCAACCGGGCCATGATGGGCGAATCGATTGGAACAATTGTGGGAGAGTCCTGTGAAGTTAGCTGATTTAGGTGAAGTAGAAGAGGCCATGAAAAAGGCCGTTGAAGCAACCCAGCGTTCCTTCAACACCATTCGCACGGGTCGCGCTAGCACGTCGCTGCTCGATCGCATCATGGTGGATTATTATGGTAGCCCAACCAGCCTAAAGTCATTGGCCAATATCTCTACGCCAGATGCTAGTACCTTAATGGTTCAAGCTTTTGATCCAAGTTCTGTCTCCCTGATCGAAAAAGCAATTTCCATGTCAGATGTCGGCCTTGTGCCCAACAGCGACGGCACCTTGATCCGATTGAACATTCCGCCGCTGACGACAGAGCGCCGTCAGGAGTTTGTAAAGCTCGCCTCTAAGTACGCTGAAGAAGGCCGCGTATCGGTGCGCAACGTCCGAAGAGACGGCATTGACCTAGCCAAAAAGCTGGAAAAAGACGGCGATGTTTCTGAAGATGAATCTCGTGATATGCAGGATGAGGTTCAGAAGCTAACGGATAAATATACAAAGAAGATAGACGAAGCACTGGCAGACAAAGAGAAGGCGATTCAGACCGTTTAGCGATCTAGCTGACTGTAGGGCTCAAACTGAGTTTAGGGCCCTAACTGAACTGAGACGCTGAAACTCATCACGCCTTTTCATGCCTTTTCTCCTCATCTACCACTATTTATGTACGACTGCATCATCGTCGGCGCAGGCCCCGCAGGCAGCGCCGCCGCCTACCACTTGGCGAAGGCCAATCGCTCCGTTCTGATTTTGGAAAAAGATTCTTTCCCGCGCTACAAACCCTGTAGCGGGGCGGTTTCTCCCAGTGTTGCTGATTGGTTTGATTTCGATTTTTCGCCGGCCATAGACAGCCAAATCACACGGGTTCGCTACACCTGGAAGCTAGGAGATGCTATCGATGCAGAGCTAGAAACCGAACCCATTTGGAGCGTTCGGCGCGAGGTATTCGATCAGTTTTTAGTTGAGCAGGCAAAGGCCGCAGGCGCAGAGATAAAAGATCAAACAGCCGTGATAGCGATCGCCTTTAGCGATGCGGATAAAGCCGGCAGCTCAAACGACGACGCCACTGCACAAACCGGCTATTGGCAAGTAAACACCGCTGAGGAAACGTTTACTACGCGCTATCTGATCGCAGCTGACGGGGCTAAAGGTCCGATGGCAAATTGGCTGGGCTTTCGAGAACATAAGGTTCGTGAAGCCGCAGCGCTTGAAATTTCGACACCAGCGCCGGTTGAAAATGGCGCTTTTAGCTTTGAGTTTGGTCTTGCTAAAAATGGATGTGTGTGGAGCTTTCCTAAGCAGCAAGGCTACTCAATTGGGATTAGCAGCTTTGTTGGGGGCGAGCTAAAAGATATTGAAGCGCCGCTTAAAGCGTATGCGCCCGAGTTTGGGACGCGTTTTGAACAAGGCAAATTGCATACCCATCCACTGAAACTATGGGATGGGAACTGCAATTTGCACACCCGTCAGGCCGTGCTAGTGGGCGAAGCCGCAGCCATTGTCGATCCGCTGACGGCAGAGGGCATCCGCCCGGCGATGTATAGCGGGATGAGCGCGGCTAAAGCCATCGATGCGGCCCTAAAGGGTGATGACAACGCCCTAGCGAACTACACTCAGCTCATTCACGAAAGCTGGGGTGAAGATATGCAGTGGGCACAGCGTATTGCAGCTGTTTTCTTCCGCGTTCCTAAAATTGGCTATCGCGTTGGCATCAAACGCCCCACAGCAACAAAACGGCTGGGACAAATTTTAGCGGGCGAGGTCAGCTACGCCGATATTGCAAACCGCGTTATCAAACGCATCAGTACTAGCTTCATTCCGGGGGTCGGGAAGTAACCGTAACTGAACGGTAGGTTGAACCTTGGGTTGAACGATAGATCACGCCAACATAGATCACGCCAAGAGAGACATTTGGCGGAAGGCATTTGGCAGAAGGCATTTGGACGGGTGCCTGTGGATAAGACACTTCAAGATTGATTGTTGACAGATTAAAACTGGGTACGTTGAACCTGGCTACCTTGTTCACCCATTAGACGTACATGAGATTCAGGCGGTTAGCGCGAAGCCTTGCCATGGCTGGTATTTTAAGTGGTGGCTCAACGGCTTTTGTAACCAAAGCAGCGATCGCCGCCCGCCATGCTGCATCTAGCCATCCCTCTGGCCCAAGGAATGGCCATAATCAAAGGGATAGCCGTCATCAGTCCAGCCATCTTGAGTCTAAATATTTGGCACTGGGCTCTGCTTCTGAGGCTTCTTCAGGCCCTTCTCTCAATCATCTGCTGGAAACACTTTCCGCAATCGAACTCCCCACAACCGAGCTATCGAGAACCGAGCTGCCGACAACCCTACTGCCGACAGCTAGCTTTTCTGAAGCTGGCCTTTCTGAAATCGGCCTTCCTGAAACTGGCCTTCCTGAAACCGGCCCAGCTATCCTGACGGCACCGATCTCAACCCCTGAATCAACCCCTGAATCAACCCCTGAATCAAGCGCTGCCTCTAACTCAGTCCATAGCTCAATCACTATCAGCCAAAACTCACCGGCCAGTGAACTCTCTGAGCCTGAAGAAACAGTAGCGCCCCTGCCTGAAGAAGAGTCGCCTGTTTTACCGCCAGCGTCTCCAGCGCTGCCCCAGACCTCTACACCTAGCAGCGGCGAAAAAGTACCCATTGCAGACATTCAAGTCGTGGGGAGTAGTGTTTTTGACGAAGCGGACTTTGCACCAATTTTGGAGGTCTATGAAGGCCAGGACTTGGGGTTGCGTGAGCTCAGACAAGTTGCCGACGATATTACCCAGCTTTATTTGAATGCAGGCTACATCACTTCGCGCGCCATTTTAGGTGAGCAAACGATTGTGGATGGCGTCGTGCAGGTACGCGTAATAGAAGGTGAACTAGAAGAGATTCAGGTAGAGGGCACGCGCAGACTCGCTGACTATGTGCGCGATCGCGTTAACCTAGCGAACCGTAAGCCCCTTAACCAAGTTGACCTAGAATCGCAGCTGCAGCTACTGCGCGCCGATCCGCTCATTGGCTCTATCGATGCGAGCCTTCGGGCAGGGGAAGGCGAAGGCCAAAGTAAGCTGATTGTGCGCGTAATGGAAGCGCCTACGGTCTCAGGGCGCGCCTCGATAGATACGAACTCTCCGCCCAGTGTGGGCGTGGCTCGCACCGGCATTGAAGGGACGCTCAACAATCCATTGGGATTAGGCGATCGCCTCAATCTATCTGCTTTTCGCAGCACCGCCGGTGGCTCTAGTTCATTTGGGGCCACCTACAGCCTGCCGCTAAACGCGATGAATGGCACGCTGGAGGCCCGCTATCTTCCCAGCTCGTTTGAGCTGATTTCTGAAGAACTCAGAGCCCTGGGCGTTAAAGGCTCTTCTGATACCTACGAACTGACCTATCGTCAGCCGCTGATTCGTCACCCTAATGAAGAACTTGCCCTCTCTTTGGGCTTTCGGCACCGCACGGGTGAAACGCTGGTGAGCGATGTGGTGATTGACTCTACGCGCACTAGCATTGTTCAGTTTGGCCAGGATTATTTGAAGCGCGATTCTAAAGGGGCTTGGGGCGTGCGATCGCAGTTTAACCTCGGCACCGGCTGGCTAGATGCCACCGACCGGGGCAGCGATGAAGCCGACGGTCAGTTCTTTAGCTGGCTTGGCCAAATTCAACGAGCCCAAGTCATTAGCCGTGACAATCTGCTGCTTATGCAGGCCAGCCTACAGCTCACGCCAGATTCTCTCCTGGGCGCAGATCAGTTCATCATCGGTGGGGCCAACTCCGTGAGGGGCTACAGTCAAAACGCCCGCTTTGGCGATAACGGTTTCCGCGCCTCCATTGAAGATCGCATCGCCGTTCTGCACAATGAAAACGGTTCTCCGGCGGTGCAGATTGCGCCCTTTTTAGATACGGCGGCTGTTTGGAATCAGGGCGCAGAGACCAGCGAGCAGCGCTTTTTGCTCGGCACAGGCGTCGGTGTCATCACCAACCTGGTTAAAGATGTGCAGGCTCGGTTAGATGTGGGGGTTCCGCTGATTACGCTGAATGAACCCGGTGATACGGATCAGAGCGCGTTTATTTATTTCAATATGAGCTATCGCTTCTAAACGAACAGCACTTAATAAACAGAACCCAACGAACAGCGCTAAACGAACAGATAGCAACCGATGCAGCATAGTGAGAAACAACGCCACTCAAGGGCCGCTTATGAAAATGGGTTGTTGTTCTTAAGCTGAGCAATCACGTCTTTCAGGCCAGTTTCTACGTTGAGCCATGCTGCATCACGGTTCTCCCACTCTGTCACCGCCCTCAGATCTGTTGGGAAGCCCTGCAAGCTAGCAAACGAGGTTCCTTTGTAGTCTGCAGGTCTCAAAAGAATGGGAATTACGGTGGCTTCGCCTTTCTGCTGGCGCTCTATTGCCAGCGTTAGCTCAACATCGTAGCAATAGTCTGAAGCAATAAAGTCTGCGCTGACTAACAACAAAATAATATCGGCCTGTTTAAGGTTGTTATCCAGTTCATTCTTCCAATCTTCGCCGCCCATAATTCGGCGATCGTGCCAAGGCAAAATCAATCCCTGCCGTTCTAGAATCTTTAGATGCGTTTCTAGCTCATTTCGTAAATGTTCATCTTTATGGGAGTAGCTGTAGAACAGTTTTAGCGAATCGCTGCGCTGCCCCATATCACGATGTTTCCGCCGTCGGCTGCCGTCTAAATCTACGCCATTTAATAGTTCCTGGACGCTTAAGTCTAAGAGTTCGCCATCCACCACTTCTTCAAAAGAAGTTCGCCCTTTTTCTTCGCGCAGCAACAGATCTTGGTAGCGGACAGTGACGGTGGGATGGCCTGGAACAGGCACTTGCTCTTGGGGGGTGAACTTAAAGCTGCTGTGGATGCGGTCAAAGTCGGAGCGGATGATGGCGAGTAGGCGGCGGCGACTGGCCGTTGGCCCATCGATGCTGATGGTGACGAAGCGATCTTGCGGGTCGGCTTTGACGAGGGCGCGGTTGCCTTCAAAGCTGAGGATTACGCCGGTGCGCCAGCGGAGTGAGGGCTGGCTTAGGACGTGGGTGCGGACGATGAAGCGGGGGATTAAGCCTTCTGGGAGGACGGGGTAGGTGTAGCGGAAGTTTAGGCACTCGGATGGGATGAACTCTGAAGCGGCTGCGGGCTGTTGTTTATCGAGCAGATCTGGAATGAGGTAGCGGCTCTCTGCTTTTGAGTACTCATCCTCTGCGTAGCGGAGACACAGCTCGAACTTGCGCATGAGATCTAGCAAGAAGCCGTGGCGCTCGGGTGGATATTGGGTGGTATCTAGGGCGCGGCTGAGGCAGTTGGCGGTGAGTTCGCCTTTGGCGGCGGTGAGGGTTGCATCGTTGAGCAGCGTGTAGATGCCGCTGGTGACCCAACGGGGGTTGAGAACGTGGGTATCGCGCAGGCGAGGATCGTCTTTGTAGTTTAGGGCGATGCCGAGATTGTGGAGATATCCGGCGAGAGAATCCTGAGCAGTGGTGTCTTCTTCTCCATCTTGACGGCAGATTTCTCGGTATTTTTCAAAGGAGATGTAGTTATTTTTCATCGCAGCCAGCTCGTTTTTAATGGTGACCCAGCTACCCGGAAACGGAATTCTCAAATCTTCTAATTGATTCGTTTCTTGTTCAATTATTTTTCTGAGCTGTTCGATTCCCTGCTTGGTTGCACAGTCTGTTTCCACAAAAGCTTGAATGGATGGAAATTTCTCTTTCAGTGCTCTGCGATTTACATCAAACGGGTGCTCGCTCATTTTGTTTAGCACCATAATCACGGGCGAGTCGGCACCGAAGCTTTGGATTAGCTCTAGCCAATATTCCGCGTCGCTGTCTTCATGGCCTTGGCGACCGTTTAGCACTAGCACATACAGGCTGCGCTCTGTGAGAAAGAACTGATGGGTGGAGTGCATGATTTCTTGGCCGCCAAAGTCCCACACGTTGAGGGTGATTTCTTCAGGAGATTGGGTTTCTGGATTTGAGAGCTGGAGGGGCCAGGGGGTGATTTGAATACCGTCTGTTTTTTTAGACTGTGGGTCGAAGCTGCCGTCGCGTAGGCGGCTGATGAGAGAGGTCTTGCCGACGGCCCCAAAGCCGACGAAAATGAGCTTTGCTTCGTTGAGAGGGCGTTGGCTAACCTGTATACGAAAATAGTAATCAAAAATGTTTTGAGGCTCAGCAGGTTTTACACTCTTAATGACAACTTCTTCCCTAGTAGGGCCAAGGACTTCTATTGGAATTGCTAATTTCTCATTTTCATGTAGGTAGAGCTGAGTTAGATTTTGGAGCTGGCCCAGTTCTGGCGG
>JBCCOO010000054.1:0-36456 GCA_039025345.1 Cyanobacteria bacterium P01_D01_bin.105
CTCGCCGCAATGACCGAGTCCTCATGGCTGAGTGTGGCGATTTCCTCCCCTGTTTGGACATTCCAAATCCGCGCCGTGTTGTCAGCGCTGGTGGTGGCGAGTGTGTTGCCATCCGGACTAAAGCTAACTGCAATGTTTAGGCTTTGAAGGTTAGGAGGGTTGGCAGCTTTCTCGTTGAGTGTGGCGATTTCCTCTCCTGTTTTGGCATTCCATAGCCGCGCCGTGTTGTCAGCGCTGGTGGTGGCGAGGGTGTTGCCATCCGGACTAAAGCTCGCCGCAATGACCTTACCCTCATGGTTGAGTGTGGCGATTTCCTCTCCTGTTTTGGCATTCCAAATCCGCGCCGTGCGGTCAATACTGGCGGTGGCGAGGGTGTTGCCATCGGGACTAAAGCTCACCGCAAAGACCGCGCCCTCATGGTTGAGTGTGGCGATTTCCTTCCCTGTTTGGACATTCCAAATCCGCGCCGTGCTGTCCCAACTGGCGGTGGCGAGGGTATTTCCATCGGGACTATAGCTCGCCGCAAGTACCAAGTCCTCATGGTTGAGCGTAGCGATTTCCTTCCCCGTCTCCGCATTCCAAATCCGTGCCGTGTTGTCACCACTGGCGGTGACGATTGTCTTGCCATTGGGACTATAGCTCGCCGCAATGACCGAGTCCTCATGGCTGAGTGTGGCGATTTCCTCCCCTGTTTGGACATTCCAAATCCGCGCCGTGTTGTCAGCGCTGGTGGTGGCGAGGGTGTTTCCATCGGGACTAAAGCTCGCCGCAAGGACCGAGCCCGCATGGTTGAAGGTGGCGATTTCCTCACCCGTAGTTGCATCCCATAGCCGTGCCGTGCTGTCACGACTGGCGGTGGCGAGGGTGTTGCCATCGGGACTAAAGCTCGCCGTCCAGACCTCACTCTTATGGTTGAGGGTGGCGATTTCCTCGCCGGTTTTGGCATTCCAAATCCGCGCCGTGTTGTCCCAACTGGCGGTGGCGAGGGTGTTGCCATCGGGACTAAAGCTCGCCGCAAGGACCGAGCTCTCATGGTTAAGGGTGGCGATTTCTTCTCCAGTTTCGACATTCCAAATCCGCGCCGTGTTGTCATAACTGGCGGTGGCAATCGTCTTGCCATCGGGACTATAGCTCACCGCATTGATCGATTCCTCATGGTTGAGGGTGACGATTTCTTCCCCGGTTTTAGCATTCCAAATCCGCGCCGTGTTGTCCCAACTGGCGGTGGCGATGGTCTTACCATCGGGGCTAAAGCTCGCTGCACGGACCGATCTCTCATGGTTGAGGGTGGCGATTTCCTCGCCGGTTTTGGCATTCCAAATCCGCGCCGTGTTGTCCTCACTGGCAGTGGCTATCGTCTTGCCATCGGGACTAAAGCTCGCCGCATTGACCTCACCCTCATGGTTGAGGGTTGCGATAGGCCCTCTCGTCTGGTGGGCATCCCAGATCCGCGCCGTATTGTCATCACTGGCGGTGGCAAATGTCTTGCCATCGGGACTAAAGCTCACTGCATTAACTTCACCTTCATGGTCAAATTGGCCTTTGGAAACAGGCAATAGTTTTAGACTGCTGCGAAGCGCCTGATCAACTTCTAAGGGCGCATTGAGCTCGTCTGTGAATGTCTTAGATGCTTTTACGGCAAGCAGAGCACTGGTGGTACGAAGCACTGAACTTTGGCTCCCGATCCACTCGGACTTAGTTGCTAATTGGCTAGCAAAACTTTCCCGTTGTGTCCGTTGCGCTCTAATAGTTAATAGCGACGTTATACCTGAAAGCACAACGAGAGCACCGACACCCACACTACTGAGCACTTTTCGTCGCTGAGCAGCACGAATAGAGGCCCTAAAGAAACGCAGCTGCAGCGGCGTCATCTCTCGTTTAGCTTTCTGGTGATAGCTTTTCATCAGGTCTAGATCAGGACGCCGCCAAAGGCTGCCATCAGGACACCCTTGCTCTTCCCAGTAAACTGCGGCTGCCTCTAAACGCCGTTGAAAGCGAATGTCATCGCGACTGTTATCCAACCACTCATTGAGCTGCTGCCAATGCTCAAACAATGCTTCATGAGTAACCTCGGCAATGTCTTGGCCGTCAGCACTAGAGAGCGTGATCAATCGAGCCGTTGAGGCAGAAAACTGACGAATCACTTGCTGTACAGCATCTGGAGCATCTTGTTTCGCAATCAGGCCTTTGACTAGGGTTCTTCGCCGGGTGTCACGAGTCCCTTCGCCCAGTTGCACTAGGCCGACAAAAACCCGTTGAGCGATGTTCTTTTCGGCGTCACTTAGTCGGTCATAGGTCTTTTGGGCCTCTCCGGCCAAAGCTCCACCAACACCTCCCATTTCTCGATAGGTCGTTGCAGGTGTTTTACCCTGACTAAGCCCATCCCAAATACGCGCCAATGCAAATTGCAGCAATGGCAATGCACCTTCTCGTCCTTTGGTGTCTTGCACCAGCAAGTCAATCGTCGCATCGTCCAGAGGACGGCCCGCTTGCTTAGCCGGTTCCGCAATGGCTCGACGCAGTTCTGCCATTGTCATTGCAGGAACAAACGCACTTTGGTCAGAGCCAATCACCTGGTTGAGCTGTTCCTGACGCTGTGTTTCACCCAAAAAATCACTGCGTAAGGTGATAACAACCGAGACCTCACCTGTTGGCTCACTCGCAGCATGAAGCAAGTTATTGATAAACGCCTGACGTTGTTCAGGCTCTTTGCAAAGCGAATAGACCTCTTCAAATTGGTCTACTAAAATCACCAACGGCGTATCCCGAATATCCGGAATCATGTTGGCAATTCGACGCAAGCCTTCGCACTCGCCAACGTCATTCGTCTTTTTCAGAACCCGTTCAAATTCCTCCGCCTTTTCCACAGGAAAGGGATCGTCAGTCACCGCTTTTGCCAGCACACCCGCCAGCGCTTCGAGCGGACGAGCACCCGGCACCAGCACCGCCACGCGCATATGCGCTTTACCTGGCAACGGGTTTCTGGCCAGCTCGGGAATAAACCCAGCCCGTGCCAGAGAAGACTTACCGCAGCCGGATGGCCCCAAAATCGGCAAAAATCTGGGTACGTCCGATTGCGCATAGAGCGACTGAAACCGTTGCCACAGTCTTTCTATCTGAGCTTCTCGCCCATAGTAGCGGTCAGCATCAGATTCCTTAAAGGCGGCTAGCCCTTTGTAAGGATTAGGGCCAATCTCAGTCGCACCTTGAGGCTCAGGCTCAACTCGTTTCTGCTCTGTCGATTGCTGAATGACGTAAATGGTATTGCCGTCACCAGAGACGATCGCACTTCCGACAGCGCTTTCTTGAATTTGAATACTGCGGTTATTGCCTGCCTCGTTCATCGTCCACAGATGTCCAGATTGATCAAAAAAAGACCTGGCGGTTACCTGCTCAACCGACCAAAGTTACCGGAAACAGGCCCCAAAACTACCAACCTACCAAGAAAACGACAACAGCCGCCCTCTTCAGAGAACGGCTGTAACCTTTATGCTGCAAATGTTTCAGCGATCGGAGCGGCGGGATTTGAACCCACGACCCCTACTACCCCAAAGTAGTGCGCTACCAAGCTGCGCTACGCCCCGAAGCGTTAATTTGCCTATCAAGAATAGCACAAGCTTGCGCTACGTTAAGCGAGCAAGATGTGGCATAAGAGGGATCGCCAACACTCATTTAGCCCATCGAAACGCATGACGTTTTCGCAAGTGTGATTTGAAAGGATGCTTCAGCTTCGCAGCAATCTTCTTAGAGGACTGTCCTAAGGATATTCCTTCTATCGCTAAGCTTATAATTTTGGGGGATGAGTATATTGATTACGCTAACGGATGAATGCGCAGGCGAAAATCAAATCTGAAAGGCATATGATTTCGTCTTCATCAACGGAGTGCTTGAGAACATTATACTGTCCTTAGGTCAGTCCTGAGGACAGTATAATGAATTTGTTGACGGACTGTCCTCAGGACATGTATGATGAATTCAGTGACAAAGACTTAAGGGTTCAAGAGGAGACGCTTCCACTGGTAGGTAGAGCCTCTGCTGGCGTACAAAGGCCAGAGTGACTAAAAGTCCGCTACTTTGTGAGTGCTTGATCGGTAGTGTCCTGAGCACTGTCTAAGGACACTCTGCTGAAACAAGGCAAAAACAAAGTGGTGCCAGTGCTAACATTCACATCACTGCAAACACCCTCACCGACACCACTGTCGCTATCACCGATACCCAATGTTTGTGAACTCTACCAAGCTCATAAACAAATGGAACATTAGCTGACGGCAATCAGCCAGTGTTCAACGGCTCATACATACTAAATAGACATTTGAGCTAGCACAGGTGCTGGCTCTTTTTTTGTCTAGGTTTTCTCTAGTACTTATATTCTATATCGAGTGCTGTGGCTTTGAAAAGGATGTGTTTTTTGCCAGCGTTTAGTCTGATGCTATTTACGCCCTTTTGTCACGACCCAGGCCGCTTCCCCGCCGGAGCGGTAGCCTGCTCGATGAAAGGCAAATCCAGCTTCGTAGAAGGTTTGACCAAAGCGGTTGATTTCGTCTGGGTCAAGCTTTAACAGCTCGGCAAGTTCTGAGGTGCGCAGCTTCCATCTGTTGCGGGCTGCTTTTTCTAAGGCTTCGTAGTAAGCGAGTGGATCGGCTGGTGCAAGTCGTATTTGTGCAGACATTTCTGCTGCGATCGCGCTGACTAGCTTCACCATATCTGACTGATTAAGCGCTAGTCCTGAGGACTGGTCTGCATTAGTCTTAGTGTTCTGCGAACTGGGTACATTTAGCCCTTTGCGCGTAATAAATTCAGCGACATTGCCACCGATTTGGATGAAGGAATGGAGTTCGTCTAGTAGTTTGACTTGTTCTGCACTGACGTAAGCTCGATTGCCGATTTTTTCTCGCTCAATGCCCAGATCAGACATGCGCTTATAGACGGCACTTCTCGCTAGACTGTAGCGATCGCTGAGCTGATTTACAGGTATTCGATCGACACTACCGTCGCTCATGCTTTATCCTCTGGACAATCCTCAGGAGGCTAAATGTATCTATACCATACGATCTTCCGGAATCGCACAGTTGTATCTTCCTGTGAATGCTAAATTCACGCTTGATCGATGCGGATATGCAATAGGAATTGAGCAATTTTTCTACTGTTTTGCATAAATTTGTGTAGAGTTTTCGGTCTTGTTTGATATTGCTTGTCTGGCATTGCTGGCATAGTTAGAGCAAGCGTTGACGGCCAGATAACGTTTGCGGACTGCTCAGCTTGGCAAGGCTCAGTGCTGTTAGCAATTATGATCTTACGACGAGTTAGCTGATGTCGAGTGAGTTGAAGACATGAGTGATGGGTAGAACCCTTTATTTACATCAGCTAACTCGACTGCCCAAGTCAGAATGCAGCCTGGCTTGGCGATCAGTTGGCGATCAGTAGAACAAGTTCTCAGTCTCTGTGATGGCATAAACGTATCCTTAGGACAGTTCTGCTCTTTTAGTAGTATACATGAACTATGATACTTTCCTGAAGACTGTCCTGAGGACTATATAGACTTGCCTAATACTGAGTCATCGTCTAGCGGGGCTAGGCTCTGTTGTTTAGTATCCGTAACTCCAGCGCGCGTAGTAACCTCGTGCATCTATGTGAGTGAAGATAGATGAGCTGGCAAGTCCACCTTGGGAGCCCCACCACGGATTGAGGCGGTCGAAAACAGTGTAGGCATGTACGCCAATAACAACGAAATCGACTGCATCGCCTTGGAGATGGCGAGAGTAGATAGCGCCGCCAACAGCGCTGTTGCTGACTGGATCTCGGTACCAAGAGTTAACGCGAATGGGGCGATCGCCTAGTCGAGAGCGGACTTCTTCCATCACGCGTGCAATTCGAATAATGCCGTAAGTCACGTTACGACTCACTGGAATGCGGCTACCGTTTTTAGTGGCTTCTGCCCAAGTAAAGTTGCCGTTAGGGATGATGGGTTCTGATAGATAGAAGGTGCTGGTAAATCCGGGAATGCGAAAAGGGCCGGTAGGCGCAGGTCGAGGCGGGGTTGTCGTTGGTGGTTTGAGGATGGGCGGTGCTGGCGGCGTTGGGGTATTGTCCTCAGGGGGGACGGGCTGAGGTGTGTCGCCTGGATTGGGCTGGGGTTGGTTGTTAGGTGGATTACCTTCAATAACGATATCAGGCGCATAGGCAAACCAGTTTTTGCGATTTTGAGTGCCTAGTCCTGTACTTGCCAGTGAAATGCGCACGTGGTTGCCAGTGGCCTTTTCGTTATCTAGCAGTTCAAATTCAGTGCCGTTTTTAACAAATACTTTCTCCTCAGCAGAGAGCTGATAGGAAAAAATAGGCTTAGCTTTAAAGAGTGTGTCGCTGACGACGCGCAGCTTAACAGTGGAGCCACTGACGCGCACATCGGGCTGGTAGGCATACCAAGTATTACGGTTAGAAGGGCCGAGAAATCTATTCGCGATAGCTATTTTAAGGTGGTTACCTGCGGCCGGAAGGTAGGAGTGTAGGTCAAACTGAGTGCCATTTTTGACAAATACTTTTTCACTGTCTGCTAGTTGAGAAGACATCGCCGGACGCTCCTTAAACAGCGTGTCACTGATGACAACGAGCTTGACTGGTGAAGACTCAATTTGGATGTCGGGGTTGAAGGCGTACCAGATGCGCTGGTTATTGCCGAGGGTTTTATTCGCAAGAACTAAGCGAGTATGGTTGCCTTCTGCTTCTGTGTAGGAAATCAGCTCAAATTCGGTACGATTTTTGACAAAGACCTTCTCAGAATTTGAGAGCTGGCTGGAGAGCTTGGGGCTGAGTTTAAACAGCGTATCGCTGACGACTTTAACTTTCACTGTAAACCTAGCTCCCTAAAACGTAGATACTCGATATATTCAAGACACAAGGCATGCCAGACGCAGCGGCTGCTAGCTGAGCACTGAACTAGCCTTATCAGCATGACCTTAGTAAGCACCTTAATCTAAAACTGTGAGACCCTAGATAAAATAACAAAACTTGTTTGGTTTATGAACGTTTGAGCCCAGTTTTAGAGTTGGTTCGCGGTTTATTTTTGGCGTAGAGCCGCTGTTGGTTGAGTTGGCTGTTTGTGGATTTATCGATGGACTGATTTGTGTGTGGTGAGCTTATAGAAGGTTTGAAAAGGGCGATCGCATCAGCGCGGCCATCAGCGGCTGCACCTGTGAGGGTAGCCATTCGCCTTCCCCTTTACGGCCCGTCTGCAAAATGAAGTGCAGGCTGTAGTCGTTCGGAAAGCCTTCAGTTTCCATCCAGATGTGTTCAGTTTCATGCTCACAGCTCAGATGTTCCTCAGCCATTAAGTGTGCAGACATTTCGTGCATGGTTTGATTGAGTTGGCGTGCGATGCGGCAAAAGTCTATAAATTCGACGGTGGTCAGCTCTATCGACCAGCGATCGCCTGCTACTAACCCACAGAATTCTTCAGCCCCTGGATTCCAACCTAAGCGCCAACCGTCTCCTTCTTCTATATGCCGAATCATGATGTTGAAGTATTGCCGGTAGGTACTATTGCTTTTGTCGAGTGAGTTAGGACACTAATGATCGCTAGAAGTCCTTATACAACAACAGCTCACTCAACTAGAAAAGTGCGGATGTATCCGCACTTTTCTATAAAAATATAGACATCAAAAAATAGAGGCCTTTAAAACGGGTGTTGCCCTAGATTGAGAAAAGGGGTGTTGCTCTAGATTGAGACAACACCCCTAACAGTTCTAATTCCTGGCTACTTCAATACCTGATTAATTAGCCAGTTTTGATTTACTCGCCAATAATCTCAGGCTGGGTCAGCTCATCAGACATTTCGACAATGGCGCGAAGCACAGGCTTCATTTTGGATTCATCTAGGCTGTCGAACTCTTCGAAGCGGCGACGCTGTGCTCGGTTAGCAACCTGAACCGTAATGCGATAGCGGTTGGAGGCGGCGCTGATTAAATCTTCAGTACGACGCATAACTTGCTGAGAGTCGAATGGAAGGCGCTTCATAGAGTTCGAGGTAAGTACTAAGCTCCTAGCATATCAAATGGAGCGGCTCAGCGAGCTAGGAAATGCACGGTGAGCTGCAAAAAACAAGGCAACGAATCGTGAAGTCAGCGCTCAGAAATCCAGTGTTCAGAAATTCAGTGTTCAGAAATTCAGTGCTCAGGAATCCAGTGCTTAGGTGTCTGTTCCGAGTTTTGCTTAAACTTCTAGTTCTGGAATTTCATAGACAACAATGCCGGAAGCTTCATCATTGGTGACGACTGCGTATCCAGATTTGACAAGTGCTTTGAGCTGACTTTCTACTTCTGCAAAGGTTGATTGTGTTTCTAAGACGCAGTCGGTTACGGTCAGGCGACCTTTATTACGTTTAGCCAGCTGAAGTAGCTGAATCGTCAGCGGGGGCTCCTGAGCTTGGTTATTTTGTACCAATCCGGGCTGATCGTATGTGGCAAGCTGATACTTACGGGCGCGGAGTTGGCGCGATCGCCGTGCGGCCATCTCAGGCATATTGGCCAAGTCCACCAGCTGACCTATGCCAAAGAGCCCAAAAGTGAATAGCCATAAGAAGCCAGTCCCAACCTTGCCATTATAGAAACGGTGCAGCCCGCAAAAGCCTGAAAGACAAGCCAACCAGAACAAGTAACTAATTGCCGTGCGCCCTGCATTATCTGGACCTGTATCCGATAGGGCCGCCGCACGATAGTCACTGGAGTTCTGCATGGTTCACTCAGACCTGCGAAAATATTACCTTCCCATATTAACAATCCTATTTGCTCTGGTCAGGCGGGTTTGCACCACTTTATAGTCCTGCTTGGAGGTGGTTTTTTCTGGTTTGGGCACTTTTTAAAATTACGTATTAAACCAGCCATTCCTGAAACAAGTCATATATTCAGGTCGTTGCTGACTTTTAGGTCGTTCCTAAGGATCTGTTTCAATGCGTCCGAGGCCAGTGCCTGGATAATAGTGCGCCAGAATTTCGGTGTAGCTGTAGCCCTGATTAGCTAAGTCTTTTGCTCCAAGCTGACTCATGCCATTCCCTTTGTGGGCGTCATTTACAATCGCTTGGGATGCTGCATACAGAGACTCTACAATGCCGCCATCGTGACTAATGAACTCGCCTGATGTTGCCTGTACAGCGGCGCGAGTAGTGCCAGCTTCGCGCGCAATGCCTTTATAAGCTTGAAAGCGCTGGGTGTTGTCTAAATCAAAGTAGGCTTCGCTGGCGGGGGAAATGTTGTGCGTGAGGGCATAGGAGCGGGCCGCAACGGCTTGAGCTTTCATCGATTCGATCGGCCAGTTGGGAGAGACTTCAGTGCCGACCACGCTGTAGAGATAGTCGCCTAACAGAAC
Organism: Cyanobacteria bacterium P01_D01_bin.105; assembly: GCA_039025345.1. GTDB lineage: Bacteria > Cyanobacteriota > Cyanobacteriia > Phormidesmidales > Phormidesmidaceae > Phormidesmis. The sequence continues at coordinate 9,358 of JBCCOO010000054.1, forward strand.
GTAATTAACGGCAATGAGACCCCGCTCGCGCAAAGCAACTAGCGCCCGTCCGCGATACCAACTGTCTCCCACGGCGACATAGCCACCATCTTCTGGATAGACCCAAAAGGCGCTGGGCATCGGCTGGCCGTCAATGGTAATTCCGCCGTTGATTTCTGCAAGGACTGTGCTCTCAGGTGAGAGGGCTTTGATGGGATTGCCGTTTAAATCTGTAATGCTGCCGCTGCCAGAGGTGGCCAGTGCAATAGCATTGACATCTCTGACCAGCGCAACGCGCATCTCCAGCACATTGTCGATGGTAGTGCCTGAGAAAGCTGCAGGGGCTACTTTGGGGGCAGGGGGTGCGGCGGCAATGACGTTTGTATCTGGTGAAGGCTTTGTGGTGGCTTCGGTTTTGGTGGTGCTGTTGGGCGATCGCTCAGCATTTGATGTGGATTTTGCCGGTTTAGATAGGTTGGTGCCTGATTTTGGGGTTGCCGTGGCTGTTCGTTGATTGGGCGGCACTTGGGCGATCGCTTCAATCTTTCGATGAAAAATTTCGTGAGTTAGAAATAAGCCCCGATGACTGGTTGCGGCTGGCTCAATCGGTGGATCTCCGGCTCGCTTGAGGGGCGCTGTCGTATTTGGCTGAGGAAGCGCTTCTTTTAAGGCGTTGGGGGTGACTTGTGTGAACGCCAATCCACTACTTGCGCCCAGCAGTGCCAGCGTAAACGCCGCTTTACGCTGGAATGGACGTGCAGGCACACCTACTACTGCTGAATTCACTGTCTCTGGATTCATTGCCCTTACTTGTGGGTCGTTCTGCTGTGCTGTGCTGTTTTCAACTTGAGCCGACTGAGAACGCGTGGAGTCTTGCTCAGGGCCTTGGGTGAGTTTGCCACGCAAAGGGTTTAGAAATGCTTTTTTAAGAAAAGGCTGCTTGAGCATAGTTTCAAGGCTGGGCGTTTTGGGATTGGGCGTTTGGAGACGGGCGTTCTAGAAGTGAGTGTTTTGAGGCTGGGCAGACGAGGTGGAAAATGGAGTGTCTAAAATCTTGAACGCATTTAGAGGCTACACAAAAACAGGGATGAGCGTATCAATTTCATTTGTTGCGTTTAGTAGACGCTCTGTTCATGAGACATCTATATCAGTCATGAATCAGTTATGAGCCAGTCCTTTAGTAGTCAGTTATCTAGTAGTCATCCGTCAGCTCACGTCCATGCGCTAAATAGGTTGTGGGGCTACAGATAGATCATTCAGTGGATAAAGAAGCAAACCCTGACAATTATTTAGGGCGTATCAAGAGCGAAGCTATAGGTTAGCTCTGTCGAACCGCGAGGGGTATGGCTGGCCTAACCACTGGATTATTTAACCTGTGTGTTGTAATTCTTAAAAAAAATTGACTTGAAAGATCTTAATCCTTAAGACGCAAGATGAACAAGTTTAGTGCCAAGCAATTGAGTGTTGAGAAGATTGCTGAACTGTTGGTTCGATTTCCTTAAGCGATGTCGATAGTAAGGCTCATGCTGTCCAGGCAGCGCCGATCATCAGGCAAGCTGTCTAAGGAATTTAAGGAATGTATGAGGAAACCACTATGACTGCCGATGAGACCGCTAATGGCGAATCGTCTAAGCGTGAATCACGGGTGCTAGTTGCGGGTGCGACGGGTGGGGTGGGTCAGCTGGTCGTTGCCAACTTATTGAACCAGGGTTATCGCGTGCGATCGCTCACCCGAAGTGCTGAGAAGGCAAAGGCTATGTTTGCTGGTAAAACAGAGGTTGCAGTTGGCAATCTCTGTGACCCTGAGACGCTGATCGCTGCTACAGCAGGCATTACCCATCTCATCTGTGCAACGGGTACAACGGCCTTACCGTCTAATCGTTGGGACTTTGCGACTGATTTTGGCAGCAATCCTTTTGAGCAGGCCGCTACTTGGGCCAGAATCTATCTCGATGCAGATTTTCGTCAGGCCAATGCCCGTAATACGCCCGAGGCTGTAGATGCTATCGGTGTGAGCAATTTGATTCACGCAGTTCCTGAGAGCTTAAAGCGGTTCGTTTTTGTCTCTTCTTGTGGGGTCACCCGTCAAGATCAGTTTCCGTACACATTGCTCAATGCATTTGGTGTTTTGGATGCTAAGCGGAAAGGTGAAAATGCTCTGCTGCGCTCGGGGCTGCCCTACACCATTATTCGCCCTGGGCAACTCACAGATGGCCCCTACACATCTTATGATTTCAATTCGCTGGTGAAAGCGAGCACGGCTGGTAAGTTGGGCGTGGTGATTAAAACGGGCGATGTCTTAAACGGGCAAACGAGCCGCATTGATGTGGCCGCGGCCTGTGTCGCTTGTTTAAATCTTGAGGCAGCGAAGAATAAGGCGTTTGAAATGGTTAGTAAAGGCGATCGCCCTGCCACTATTCCGTGGGAGACCCTGTTTGCGGAGGTTACTTAATTTCCTTCTCTGCGGAGGCTGCTTAAGTTCCCTTCTTGTTTGCCTACCTTTCATCAGAGAGGACTGCGCCACATCATCAAGGTAGGCAAAAGAACCTTTAGAGATGCTCTACACCAGGAAATTAACGGCTAACCAAAGGGTGAGCAGTGAACCAAACACACCAATCCAGAGCTTAAATCGAATATCCATTGAAACGTTTGCACGATAAGGGGTACGCACTCAATAGTATCGATAAACCGCAGTCTTTAGAGTATTGCGTATAACTAATCCGATAGGAGCAACGACATGGCACTGAACCATGCGGTTTTAGTCGGTTGTGTAGCTCTCGGCCTGTAAGCGGAACATTTCTTCGTAGCGGCCTTGTTTCGCCATTAATTCATCGTGAGTGCCCGTCTCTGTTATGGCTCCGTTTTCGAGCACGACGATGCGGTCGGCCATACGCACCGTAGAGAAGCGGTGGCTAACTAGGAAGGTCATTTTGCCTTGGGTGAGCTGCCGGAATCGCTCGAAAAGATCGTGCTCGGCGATCGCATCTACCGCCGCTGTCGGCTCATCTAGTATCAATACCTGCGCTTCAGACATAAAGGCTCGCGCTAAGCCTATTTTTTGCCACTGACCGCCGGATAGATCCACGCCCCCATCGAACATTTTGCCAAGTACGGTATCGTAGCCACTTTCTAGTTCTTCAATGACCCCTGTTGCGCCTGCATCCGTTGCCGCCTGAAATATTTGTTGCTCATCGTTGCGCTCTGGTAAATTCCCAAAGCCAATGTTGTCTTTTGCGCTCACCGCGTATCGAGCAAAGTCTTGAAACAGCACGCCAATGTTACGCCGTAAATCTCCGAGATCAAATGCACTGAGCGGGATATCATCCATTGCAATCAGTCCTCTATCGACGTCGTAGAGGCGGGTGAGTAGCTTAAGCAGTGTGGTTTTACCCGAACCGTTTAGGCCAACGAGCGCGATACATTCCTCGGGGCCGACGGTGAGGTGGATGTTTTTGAGAGTGGGTATATCGCTGCCAGGATAGGTGAAGTAGACGCTATTCAGCATGAGCCCTTCTTTAATAGGTTGTGGAAAGGGTTTGGCTTTAGGCGGACTGACTACCTGCGGCGTGAGGTCAATGAATTCAAAGTACTGGGAGACATAAAGATTGAATTCGTAGAGGGTGGCGACGGTGAGTAAGATGCCTGCGGTCGCTGCTTGGGCTTGTTGAAAGGTGCCTGCGTACAACGTTAGGTCACCGATCGTGACGAGTCCGCGAACGGTTTCCCACAGCACCAGCGCATACGCCCCGTAAAAGCCAACGGCTGAAATGATTTCTAGGGTGACTTGGGCGATGGCCTGACGGCGGGCCAACATCTGTGATTCTTGGTTGAACTCTTCGCGAATGGTTTGGTACTGGTCGGCCATGTAGCCGCCAAGATTGAACAGGCGAACTTCTTTTACGAATTTGGGCTCGGTGAGAATTTTGCCGAAGTAGTCTGCGAGGCGGCGGCTAGGCGTTTGGCGGCGAGTCATGAAAAAACGCCGCTCAGAGAAGCGAACGCTGACCCAAAAGGTGGGTAAGGCACTGAGCAACAGTAAAACAAAGACGAGCGAGTTGAAGCGTAGCAGTAAGGCCAGCAGGCCAAATAGCCGGGTGACTTGCCCCAGTAGCCGCACCGACAGCCGCATGACCCGCATGGGATAGTTGCTGCCGCTCTGCTGGGCGCGTTCTAAAATGTCGTGGAACTCAGAAGATTCGTAGTGGGCCAGATCGAGGCGGGTCGCCTGTTGCAAAAGCTGGGTGTTGGCATAGAGGAGAAAGCGATCGCTCATCACCTGTGTGGTGTAGCCATCGAGCTGGGTGAGAACAGCTTGCAATAGCAAAAAGCCAAAACCAGCCGCCACAAGTGGTAGTAGAGATTGGGTGATGATTGCGATCGCTGCGCCTGCCCCCACGAGTTCTACCACGCTATCCACAATCAGCTTACTGATGTAAATCTGGGTTGCCGGAATCAACGCACTTACCAGCGTGAGTGCCAAGCTAATGACTAATGCTCCCGGTGCTGCTAACCATACAAGGCGAAACAGCCGAGGCATATTTTTAAAGATGGCCAGTGAGCTACTGACTTTTTGGTGCATAACCTTGAACATTTCACTAGGGTAGCGCTTTCAAATACCCGTAGTGTTTGGCTTAATCTGTGCCGCCCCAGGCCCAGCGAGGATTGCCTTCTCGCATGGTTTGATCCAGCAGGGTAGATGTAAAGCCGTTAGCATCAGGCATCCCTGTCATATCCAGAAAGACCGTGGCCTGCCCCTCGGTGAGCTGAACGCGAATGTAGGAGTGGCTGCCATAGGCTTCGCCATCTAATAGCGTCATGCCTGCTGAAGCTTCGCAATTACGATATTCCGGTTTGAGCGTGCCAACCCAAGTAGCTGAAAAGTCGTCTCGTTGGGTGGCGGTAATATCGGTGGCGATCGCCGCCAATTGAATCATGCCATCACGGGCAGAGCCGCCGGGCGTACGGGGCCTAATCGTTTCATAGGCGATTAGCTTTTCGGGGCACCCCAGTTCTGGTCCGTTGAGTGGCAATATATTGAGCTCAATGGTGATGGCAAAAGCAGCGCTACTTAGACTGCTCAATAAACCCAATGGTAAGGCCAGCGGTAAAGACCATCGTAATGCTCGGTTCAGCTTCATTAGGAAAACCCTCACAGCGTCTACAGATGATGCTTTTACTTATAGGCTTAAATGCAGAACTGAGTATCTAATATTGAGGGATATGAAGGTGAAAATACGGAGTAAAGAGACGACAGTCTAGGAATGGGTTTGTGATTGTAATTGGTTTGTAATTGATTGCCTCTATTGCCAAGCTAAGGCCGCTGTTTTTAAGGCAGAACCGTCACAGGGGTATCTAAGCTCACTTGCTCGTACAGTGCCAGCACGTCTTCATTACGCATGCGCACGCAGCCATGGGAAACTGCGCTGCCAATGACTGACTCATCAGGGGTTCCATGGAAGCCGATAGCATTGATGCCGTCTGACCAGAAGCCAATCCACCTTGAGCCCAGTGGATTATCTGGGCCAGGGGGCACAACAGTACCTGTGAAAGGATGCTCCCAAGCCGGATCTACTTGCTTTTGAAAAACGCTAAATTCTCCAGTCGGCGTGTTCCAGCCTTCACGGCCTACGGCGACCTCGTATCGGGCAATCAGCATTTCACCTCGATAGACGCTGACTTGCCGCGTTGAAAGACTAAGCACCACGCTGAGCGGTAAAGCCTGACGGCCATTGGCTTGAGCGATATTTGGCTGAGCGATATTCGGCTGAGCGACAGTTGCTGGATTGGAGGGCACCTGAGTGGACGATGCCTGAGCGGGCGTCGCTGTGGCGATGGTAGTTTGCGCTACCAAGCTTGGAGACGAGGCTGCAAGGGTGAGGGCAGGCGGTGCGATCGCCCAACTTACAGAGCACCCTATGAACGAGGCGATCGCCCTTCGCTGCCAAGCCGCTATCCAATTGGTCGTTTGAGACATCATTGCTATGGCACTCAACGGATGCATACGCTGCGAGAAGGCAGTGGCTACGGTCGATTTGTGAGTTATGCAGTTACCGAATGGTAACAGGCGTACCCAAACTAATCTGAGCAAACAGCGCTACCACATCTTCGTTACGCATTCGCACGCAGCCATTAGACGCAGCCTGTCCAATGGAATCAATCGTCGGCGTTCCGTGAAAGCCAAATTCCCCGGCTTCGCTACTGGCAAATTCTATCCACCGTAAGCCCAAAGCACTATCGGGACCGGGTGGTGTGATTTCTCCTGTCCAAGGACTTTGCCATACCGGATCAACCACCATTTTAGAGACGGTAAACTCACCACTTGGCGTCGGTGTTTCAGGGGTGCCTACCGCAACGGGATAGCTGCTGATCAGCATCTTGTCTTGATACAGATCAACGCGCCGCTGATCTAATCTGAGGACGATATGACGCTGCGTTGGCGTTGTCACTGGCGCCGCTACTGTTTCTGTAGTGGTGAGTTGTGCCTGTGCAGGCAGTCTGTCAGACATCACCAGTGCTGGGCCTGTGAGCATCCAAAGCGGCAAGGTCAGAGTCCATATTAGTGACTTGCAAGCAGGCTTATATCTCAGCGCAAGGGTTAATCTGGATGGTGGTTTGGGTGCCGTCTGATGGTCACGCATTCGATAGATCGATAGATAGATAAGAACGCTTGAAAATCTTGCTCATAGTCAGGGCCCGACTGTTGATCAGCAATGTCTTACTGCAATGCCTACCACAGGCCTCGTATGGGCTCTTGTGCTGTTGGTTCAGGCTCAGCTATTTCCTGTTCAGATTCAGGGGGCTGTGATTCAGATATGGGTGACGCTGCCTGGGATTCTGCTGGCGGTGTAGGTGTCGCAGAGCGATCAATGATCGTTTGCTGTAATCTGCTCGTGCGGGAGGGTTCAGCGCTGCTAGATTCGCCAGTAGGGGAAACTTCAGGAGAGACAGTACTGGCTGTGGAGGTTTCTACCATTCGCGCTGCCAGCTGTTCTGTAAAACCAGCCGGCAGAAGAACCTGATCGATTGCATGAACCACACCGTTGGTGACGGCCACATCAGCCTGCACGACGTTGGCACCGTCGACGGTAACGCCGTTAGGGGCAACATTTACCGCAACGGTGCCATCAAACGTATTGAAGTTACCCGTGTTGAGTTCATCAGATGTGAAATTGCCGTAGCCCACATGGTTGTAAAGCAATTTCACAAGCAAATCTTGATTCTCTCGCAGCAATAGCGTGTCGAGTGTGCTTGCGGGTAATGCTGCAAAGGCGTCGTTGGTGGGTGCAAAAACGGTGAACGGGCCTTCGGCTGATAAAACAGCCCCCAGGTTTGCTGCCTGTACCGCTGCAGAGAGTGTGCTGAAGGCCCCTGTGCTATTGGTAACGTCAACGATGTTTTCACCGGTATCTGCAGAGCTGGGCGTTTCAGATGTGTCTTGCCTAATGCGAGGCTCTATTAATACAGAAGCCTGTGCAGGGGCCGCTACCAGGAAACCAGCGCTGATAAAAGTGGCCGCGATTATGCGCTTCAACAGGGCCGAAGAAAAATGAGACACGGGGGTAAATGCCATCGGACTTTTTAAAATTTGATGTGAACAAGCTTTATGTGAAGACAGACGAAGAAAAGTCTCCTACCACAAGAAAAGTGTACAGCACATCAAAGTTGTATAAAAAGTAAGTTAGTTTTTTGAATTCTAAGTGTTATCCCTTAATTTTTGTCTGTTAGTCGTTGTCTGGTCAGTACGGGCGTGATCCTATCCGTAGCTGAGTGGCGATGGTTAGCCAAGCAAAAACACTTAAAGCAAATGCTGGAATCGTGCTTCTTTTCCGAGTGTTTTCACGGCCTGTTTAATGTCTTGCGTGCGATCCTTTTTGACAATCAGCGTTGCGTTGCCGTCGCGTACCACGACGACATCTTCTACTCCAATCGTGACAATCAGTTCGTCGGGATTATCGCTGTAGAGAACGCTGCCGATGGTATCGAGACCGACGTGGTCGCACATGGCAACATTGTCTGAATCTCCGTTCAGAGACTGCTGCAATCGTTCGATGGCGTTCCAATCGCCCAAGTCATCCCAGCCAAAATCTGCAGGCATCACGTAGGCTTTGTCTGTTTTTTCCATCACGGCATAGTCGATGCTGAGCTTGTCTAGCTCAGCGTAGGCCTCAACGCCTTTTTCCATTAGCGCCTGGGTCATTTTTGGTGCGTGGGTTTTAAGCTCAGAGAGCATCACGGCTGCTGGAAAGATGAAGATGCCACTGTTCCAGCTGTAGCGCCCGCTGTCTAAGAACTTTTGTGCGGTTGCTTGATTGGGCTTTTCTGTGAAGCGGGCGACGGTGTAGGCGGACAGCGCCATGCCAGCGCCTGCCGTGAAGCTACCAGTGGATGTGCCCTGTTCGATGTAGCCGTAGCCCGTGGACGGGAATGTGGGTGTGATGCCGAGTGTTGCGATCGCCTGTTTGCTGACGGCAAGCTCTGCTGCTGCCTTGAGCGTATCTAGGTAGCGAGTGTGGTCTGTAATGTAGTGATCGGCTGGGAAAAATCCGCAGATCGCATCTTCGCCAAAGCGCTTGGCGACTTCTAAGGTGGCCCAGGTGACGGCTGGTGCTGTATCGCGACCTTGGGGCTCCACCAAGATATTGTCTGGTGGAATATCAGGTAACTGCTGACGGACGCCATCGGCTAAATGTGAGGCGGTGATGACAAAAAGTGCTGACCAATCGGTCATGGGTAGCAGACGATCTGCGGTGGCTTGGAGCAGTGAGCGATCGCTGCCATCTAGACACAAGAACTGTTTAGGGCGCTTGAGCCGGCTCACAGGCCAAAAGCGCTCACCCTTGCCACCTGCCAAAATAATCGGAATAAAACGCGCCATAAATAAGATACTGTGCCATCCAAGATTCCGGTCTATCCTACCCTCGGAGGCCTTACCGCAAGCTATAATCCCCCTAACAATTAATTAACAATTATAGTTATAAGAAAGTTAATTAAACGTTCCGGATTTGTCACAAATTTACCGGCTTTGAGCAGTAGGTTTACGCACAGGCCAGTTTTAGAGATCTGATACCTTTTTGTTGAATGTGTTTGATTGCCTACTGGCAAATTGCACAGCGTCTGCTAAGTTCTGTCAAGGTAGTTGCTCAGATAGAGCGACCTTCGGGCATAAGCAATTTTCAGACTAGAGCAATATGTCATAGCAGATGTAAAGAACTCGTTGACTTTTCTCCGACTTTTCTACTTGTGTATCGCGTTCCTTCTGTTTTTTTAAGTGCTTTTGTTCTGCCGCTTTTGTTTTGCCGCGCTTTTGCTCTAGCGCTTTTGCGGTTTAGCAATTTGTGCCTACAGTGTTGCCTACGGTGCTTTCTCTGAGCCGGGTTGCCTAGATATTTGTCTGACATCTTTACTCACTTTTTATGTTGCCTGCATTAGAAAATGACCCATCCGTCTAACGATCCAGCGTCCGACCAAGCGTCATTAGTCTCTGTCGAAACCGATGCGGGTCAAGTTGATCAAGCACAGACAAAGAGCACAGTTGAGCGGTTGCCTGTTAGCGATTCATCCTCGTTAGCTCAGGGCTCCCGTCTGCGCAACGGCTTACGTAAATGGGTGAAGCGCTCTTTTTGGGCCGCGGCATTTGGTTCGACCGCGATCGCCACTGCCGGACTGGGGACGCTCGCCGTCCTGACTTTTCCGCTGCCTCGCCAAGTCAGCGGTGAAACGGTGGCACCCCCCTTAACTGATCTTTGGCGCTCAGGTTTTCGCTATCAGGTATCGCGTCCGGTCAATATTTTAATCATGGGGCTAGACGAAGCTCTAGATGTAGAAGGTGCAGAGCCTGGAGATTTGGTGGGTCGCACCGATACGATGCTACTCACTCGCATTGACCCTGAGCAGAAGTCGGTCAATGTGATGTCGATTCCCCGCGATACGCGCGTGGAGATTCCGGGGTATGGCATTGAAAAAATTAACCACGCCAACTTTGAAGGAGGCGCTGAGCTAGCCGCACAAACGGTGATGCACAACTTTGACAACGTGCCAATTGATCGCTACGTGCGTGTGAGTACAGAAGCGTTTCAAGAAATTGTGGATTTGGTGGGTGGCATTGAGGTGCTTGTGCCCAAGGCCATGAAGTATGAAGATAAAACTCAAGGGTTGGTGATTGACTTAGAGCCAGGCCTGCAGATATTGAATGGGGATGAGGCAGAGCAGTTTGCTCGCTTTCGCCAGGATGAATATGGCGACATTGGCCGCGTGCAGCGTCAGCAGATATTGCTCAAGGCGCTGCGTAAGCGTATGACTAACCCGGCAGTGCTGCCGAAGCTACCTCAAATTGTCAAGGTGCTGCAAACCTATATTGATACTAATCTGACAATTGAAGAGCTGCTGGCCTTGGCAGGTTTTGGCTTGGACATGGAGAGCAAAAATTTGAATATGGTGATGCTGCCAGGGCGCTTTAGTGACCCCGAAGAGTACACCGCTAGTTATTGGATCTCGGATAAGTCTGCGAGTAGCGATCTGATGCGCACCTATTTTGATGCTCAGCCTGCGGAGCTGGTAGCGAGCCGAGGCATTAACTACTATGAGCCGCCCTCTGCTAGAGCGGTGAGCGCCCTCAGTATTGCGGTGCAAAATGCTACAGACGATCAGTACGCCAGCTATTCGATGGCAGAATATCTTCGAGATCTAGGTTTTTATAATGTATACGTCATGCAGGATTGGTCGGATGTGAATCGCAATACCTCAATTGTGGCGCAAAGGGGTGATTTGGGCAGTGCGCGCTCTGTGAAAGAAGCCATTGATATTGGGCAGGTGGTGTCGGATTCAACCGGAGATATTGAGTCTGATCTGACCATTCGGGTGGGTGAAGACTGGCTGATGGAAATTGATCCAGACTGGCAGCGGCTGCCTTACGACGGGCCCAGGTAAACAGCGGCCCAGGCCAGTATGGGCCACAAGATAAACGCCATAGCAGAGCGAAGAAGATGAGCGTTATTTCTGTAGGGTTATCCTTGCTTTTAGCCTGTATCTGGGTTGTGCTATTGGCTAAGCCAGTCAATTTTTTATGAATCGATGGGTCAGCATGATGCTTGTCGATATCGTCAATAGATGTGTGGCCTAGTGCTTGTCCGATGGCTATCTATGCCGTACCGACAGGCAGAGGTGATTTTATTGAAAAGATCTTTTCAAGGACTTCCTGTACTGCCTTATCGGGTGTGGAGGCTCCGGATGTGATGCCCACTGATATTTTGCCAGCCGGCAGCCAGTCTTGTTCAGTGGTTAGATTTTTGCTCTGTAGTGGTTTGTGTTCAATGGCGTTAGCTGTGCTGATGCGGGCGGCGCTGTCGATATGAAAAGAGGGAATGCCCCGTTCAATGGCGATTTCTTGTAAGTGAGTGGTGTTGGAAGAGTTGAAGCCACCGATGACCACAATGAGATCTACGTTTGCCTCAACTAAGCTAAACATGGCATCTTGCCGTTCTTGGGTGGCATCACAGATGGTGTTGAAGCTGTGGAAGTGATCGTTAATTTCGGTAGGGCCGTACTTTTTGAGCATGGTTCGCTCAAATAGCTTACCGATGTGCTCAGTCTCGCCTTTGAGCATGGTGGTTTGGTTGGCGATGCCGATGGCATCTAAGTCTTGGTCTGGATCGAAGCCTACTGAGTGTGCGTTGGCGAACTTTTTCATGAATTCGTCTCGGTTCCCGCCGTTCAGAATGTAGTTGGCAACGTACTCAGCTTCATCTAGGTTCAGCACAATCAGATAGGTGCCTGCAAACGAGCTAGTCGCGACAGTTTCTTCGTGCTTGTATTTGCCGTGAATGATGGAGGTAAATTCCTTTTTCTTGTGCTTTTCCACAGTGTTCCAAACCTTGGAAACCCACGGGCAGGTTGTATCTACGATGGTGCAGCCCCTATCGTGTAGCAGCTTCATTTCCTGCACGCTTGCACCAAAGGCGGGCAAAATCACCACGTCACCTTGCCCCACGCCTGAAAAATCTTTTTCGCCGTCTGTGACTTCAATAAAGTAAACGTCCATCGCCTTGAGCTGGGCATTCACTTCTGGATTGTGAATGATCTCATTGGTAATCCAAAGTCTTTGATTGGGGAAGTGCTGACGGGCTTCGTAGGCCATGGCGACTGCTCGCTCTACACCCCAGCAAAAGCCAAAGGACTCGGCGAGGTGGACGGTGACCTCACCTTCGATCAGTTTGTTATTGTTGGCGCGCAACTTTTTGACCAGCTCGCTTTCATATTCGGTGCGCATTTGTCCTGCGACATCTTCTTTTGCCCCAAAGCCCTGATTTCGATAGTAGTTGTCAGAGTGATTGAGGGCGCGTTTGAAAGCTTTGGTATCCATAGAGGCTATAAAGATGTCCGAACGTGTCTTTTATAGCTTTCAGTTTACTTTAGTTAGTTTATTTTAGAGGGCTGGTTAGCGGCAGTGGCAGAGGCCGTGATGGGTGGGGCGGTGCTCGCTTTAGCACTGCTTTCAGATGGGGCTTCAGTGCTGGGCTTAGGTTTGGCTTGGGAAATGGTGGGTGGCTGTTGGAGTTCTAGCTGGGCGTAGAGGGCGATCGCACTGCGCCACACCAAATACCCCTCTCGGTTGAGATGTAGGCCGTCAGTGGTTAAATCGGGCCGGAGCTTGCCTTCGCCAGTGACAAAAATAGGATAGAGATCTAGGTAGTAGGTGCCGTTATCTTTGGCAATTTTTTTGAGGGTGTTGTTCATGGCGACAATGCGATCGCTAGATAACGCCATCAGCTTATCTCGGCTCTCCCAAGTGGAGTTCTCTCCGCTATGGGGCAAAATCGACTGCACTACTATCTGCGTTTTGGGGTGCGTTGTTTTAAGCTGCCGAACGATTTTTCGATAGTTTTTGATGATGTCGGTATCTGTTTCACCCCAGATCAAATCGTTGATGCCAATCATCAAAAAGACGGCTTCGATGTCGTTGTCTTCCAGCAGCTCTAACCGGTTCAGGAGGCCCTTGGTTCGTTCTCCGGAAATGCTCTGATTAATCCACGCCCGTCGTCCGGGCATCAGTTCGCCCGGAAACCACAGGCTGAGGGAATCTCCCAGTAGCACGGTGAGGTGCTCAGGGTGTTTGGCGGCTATTGCTTTGGCGCGATCACCTAAGTGTGCCACATGCTCTTCATAGGTGAGTTTACGACTGCCGTGAGGCCTGGGTAGCTCTGGCTTGGGCAATGCTGCAGTGCTACCAGCCAGTGCATTTTCAGTCAGTGCATTATCGGTCAGTGCATTATCGGTTAGTGCGGTGTGGGCGATTGCGGCACGGGTTGTTTCACCCTCCACAGCCAACAACGGCTGAGCTTCTGCTCTCCAGCGCTCAGTTTTTGCGCTGCGCTCATGATCGACCGCTAACAGTGTAAAAAATAGCAGTCCATTCATCACCAAAGAAAGGGCTGCCCAGCTAGGGATACTCAGACGATTTTGTTTGAACCAATCAACCACAGAGGCCATTGCATAAAAGTAAGTAATAGGAAGGTGTAGCTAAGGCAAATTCTAGTCCCATCTGCGGGCTGTGCATAGCCTAGACGCGAAGTTTCCGTACGATTACGCGAGCTGTTCGCACCACAGAACACGTGGCCACAAGTTTTCCTTACAAACCATTATTCATCCGTGATGGGGCATATCCTGACCCATCAATATTTTTTTATTTGTCAGTAATATTTCTAGAGACTGCAAGTCACGAATGTATCCAAATGAGATGTCGCAGTTGCAGTCCAAACACTATTAAGCGGATTAGACATTGAAGCGGAAAAGCATAACATCGCCTTCCTTCACGATGTATTCTTTGCCTTCACTGCGCACCAGCCCTTTTTCCTTAGCTGCGTTCATTGAGCCACTGGTGACTAAGTCTTCGTAGCCTACGGTTTCAGCGCGAATAAAGCCTCGCTCAAAATCAGTGTGGATGACGCCTGCGGCTTGCGGTGCCAGCATGCCAGTTTTAATCGTCCAAGCCCGAGTCTCTTCTGGCCCCGTTGTGAAGTAAGTTTGGAGCCCCAACAGCTCGTATGTTGCGCGGATTAGGGATTGCAAACCGCCCTCTTCTACCCCTAGCGCTTCTAAAAAATCGGCCCTTTCGTCTTCAGGGATTTCTAGTAGCTCAGCCTCTACCTGTGCTGAGACGACAACGACCTGAGCCGTTTCGGTCTTAGCATGGCCTCGGACTTCATCGACCCACGGATTGCCCTCGGCCAAGTCATCTTCTGAGACGTTGCTGGCATAGATAACGGGCTTGCGTGTTAGCAGACCCAAGGGCTTAATGAGTAGAGCTTCGTCCTCATCCAGCTCAACAGAGCGCGCTGCTTTCCCTTCGTCTAAGGCAGGCTGAAGTTTTTCTAAAACGTCCAGCTCAGCTTGCGCTTCTTTATCGTTGCGAGCTTGCTTGCGAATCCGATCCATTCGCTTTTCAATTTGAGCTAAATCGGATAGTGCAAGCTCTAGATTGATGACTTCAATATCGCGCAGGGGGCCAATAGAACCTGCGACGTGAATGATATCGTCATTTTCAAAGCAGCGTACAACGTGAATGATGGCATCCACTTCACGAATATTGGCAAGAAACTGATTGCCTAAGCCTTCGCCCTGACTGGCTCCTTTCACAAGCCCTGCAATGTCAACAAACTCAACGCGAGCGGGCTTGATTTCCTTAGACGCTGAGATATCGGCTAAGACCTGAAGTCGCCCGTCAGGAACTGCGACAATGCCGACGTTGGGTTCAATGGTGCAGAAGGGAAAGTTGGCAGCTTGGGCCTTGGCGTTTGCGACAACCGCGTTAAATAGGGTTGATTTTCCAACGTTTGGCAGTCCAACGATTCCGGCTCGAAGCATAAGGGATTAGGTCGCGCTGTTTGGTGGCGCTGTAGGTTCGCGAGTGTTTAGTTCTATAAGCATATAGCAATCCGCCAGATGCATATCAGATGCATTCGCACCTGATGCCTCACAACATATGCCGTTGCCTCTGGTATGCTTTGGCTAACTGATGTCAGTTGTTTTTTCAGCCCTAACCACAGGTTGCACCTAGCGATGTACTCAGCGACGAATGCTCTGATTAATGCCCCTATGAAGCACTCATCCGGCCGTTTAGGAATGGCCCGTTCAGGAATGGCCCGTTCAGGAATGGTCAGTCACGGGAAGTCAAAAGTGGCGATCGCCTTTCTCTTGACCCTGTGTCTTAGCAGTTGTCTGTCGCGCCCGGGTTCAGACACCGTCGATACCGTCAGCGGTAACGAAAGCACCACCGCCGCTTCTGATGTGGCTAATGCTGAAACCCAGGTCAGAATTACTGTGCCTGCAGACTGGACGGTGATTAGAGACGATAGACGGCAAAGCGCTGATATTCAGGCGGTTTATCCCCCGAGTGACCTCTATGCCAAGGTTTTATCGGAAAGTGCGTCGGTGCTCAACATCTTTGATCTAGAAAATAATGCGGAGCAATATCGCTGGCTGATTCAGCAAGAGCTGGATAGATTTGAAGGTGAAACTCCCACCGGACTGACCAGCTTGAACGGACAAAGAGCGGTTCAGTATGAAATGCGCGGTGTGGTAGATGGTACGCCTGTGGTGTATCTGCATACGACTGTGCAAGGCTCTGAAGATTATTATCAGGTTGTGGGATGGACCACAGAAGCGAGCTATCAGATTAATAAAGAAACGCTGCAAAAGGTTATTGAGAGTTTTAGAGGGACTTGAAAGCAGGCTAGAAAGCTGCGAGTGAGAAACGCCGTAGGCAAATGCCTTTAAGATATTCAGTAATCAAAAACAACACAAACTACTCATGACTCGACTTTTGCGTAGCGTTTGTCTGGCGCTGGTGAGTGTGCTCACATTGGCCGGTCTTCTGTGGAGCTTTTCGGCTGGGCCTGCGCTGGCTGGTTTAGAAGATGACAACTACGATGGCAATATTTTTGCGCTCTACGCCGGGAATGGCTCCATTGTGCCGCCAAGGTATTCGCTGGCGCAGTCATTTCAGCAAGATAAGCCAACGCTACTCTTTTTCTATGTCGATGATAGCCGCGATAGCAAACGATTTGCCTCTGTTGTTTCGCAGCTACAGGCGCCCTATGGGAGAGCTGCAAATTTCATTGCGATCTCGGCCGATTCCATTCCTGCCAAAACCAGCTACAACACAAGTGAACCGGGCTACTACTTTAAAGGCGCAGTCCCTCAGACGGTTGTCTTTACTGCCGACAATGCAGTCGTTTTAGATGAAGTGGGTCAAGTGTCTTACGAGCTGATTGACGATAAGCTGCGGGAGGTTTTTGATCTGCTGCCGCGCACAGAATCGGTGGAGCTCAAGCGGCGCCCGATTAATGAGGTGAACAGTGAACTCATCGCAGATTAACGGTCGCTGGCGTCGCGATATCTGGTGTCGCAATCTAGCCTAACGGAATCTTAAAACGTCTTGAAACTGGCGATCGCCAAACAAATCCAGCCTGCAATAAACGCTACTCCGCCCAGCGGCGTTACCGGACCAAGGGCTTTTATGCCGCCCAGGCTCAGACCGTATAGGCTGCCTGAAAATAAAAGGGTACCTACAATGAAGCACCATCCTGTGGCTGTTAATAGGCTCTCATCTGGATGTTGTTTGACCAGCAGCGCGATGGGAATGAGTGCGATCGCGTGGTACATCTGATATCGCACCCCTGTTTCAAAGCTAGTGAGGGCGGTTTCGGTCAGCTGACCCTTCAGGGCATGCGCCCCAAACGCGCCACTGACAACAGACAACGCTCCTAATAAAGACGCCACCACCAAAAATAACCGAGCCATAGCCATCAACTCTCCGGCAAATTAGGACGCTGTATCAGCGCAGGCAGATCAAAGCAATACACCATGACACCACCCTCATCTATCTTAAAGTCTGCATTGAGCTGCTGAGCCCATGCCTCTAAGCAATCTTGAGCCTCGTCCACCGAAATCTGACCCAGTACGGCAAACTGTAGCGGATCAATTCGCCCGTTGTTTGATTTAATTGCCTTGTAGAAAATAGTTTGCAGTCGCTGAGACCGTTCTAGTCGCTGTTGCCGGTGAGTAGCACCCAGCATCCACAGCGCGCCAGCTGTGCAAGGTATGCCCAGGAGCAGTCCCACCGTAATGGTCTCTCGTTGCTCCGTCCGATTCGGATTGCGATCTAGCGCTGTTTCAATCGCTCGGCCAAGACAAAGAAAGCCCAGCAATAAGCCGCCGCTAGCGACACCGTAGCTAGCTAACCGGAAACTAGCTAACCGGAAGTTTGGAAATGGTTTCATCGCACCACTGCCTCTCGTTTCGAAGCCGTTTGTCTGCTACGCTTTCGTCGCCTCAATCAATCGCGAAAAATAAAATGGGGCCTTATTTAAAGAGCGTCGCCCAATTGTCCAGCCGTTGGCTTCTAGCGCTTTCACCACATCAGATTCACGGTGCAGATATGCCCGCGTTGCCTTGCTAGGCCCTGGGAAAAAGTCACCGACTTTCTTTAACGTTGCGTAAAAGCAGGTCTTGGGTGCAAAACTCATAATGACCCTGTCAGTAGCCAACGAACTCAGATGCTTAATCATTTCATCTGCTTTCTCTTGCGGATAGTGAATCAGGACATCTAGGCACACCACTGTGTGATACTCACCCTCAATTTTCTCCAAGTCTAAAGCTTCGAAGGTCGGCATTGGATCGCTTTCACCGAGTTCAGTTTTAGCGCGATCGGCCGCTTCACCCACCATTTTGTCTGAGATATCGCTGGCAAATACTTTTGCGCCCATCTTTGCCAATGGAATACTTAAGCTACCAACCCCACACCCGGCATCACACACGGTGATGTCAGATAGGTTCTCATCTTCCTTAAACCATTCGAGTACGTTATCAATGGTCTTTTGGTGGCCGGTGCGAATATTTGCCTGTACCTTATTGACTTCGCCATCGCCATAGATGCGCTGCCAGCGGTCAAAGCCCTTCGCATTAAAATATTCGCGAACAATTGACTTATCATCGATTGCTTTTTTATCAAGAGTGGGATTGGTCATAGCCGCTGGTTATAAATACTTATCTCAAACACCTGCGCCCTGATTCTATTACGTTTTTGCGACTGCGGAGATATGGCGGTTAGGGCATTACGTTCAGGTGACATGACGCTCATTGCGTACTGCCCATCGTCATACCGCCCATCGTTATACCGCCAATCGTTGCCATGTGAGTGAGTTGTCAGCGTGAGACTGCCATCGTAGTAGCCTCTCGGGACGGTGGTGAAGGATATTATCGGTGAGTCCGATTGCGCTGCGAGGGGCTTGAGTAACCAGTGCGATCGCCTCTTCAGCTTCACACAAATCCCAGTCCACCAAGTTTTGTGCGCCTCTGATCAAAGAAAGCGTTGTGCCAGAAAGCGTTCCGTTGGCTAATCTTGCTGTTCCATCGACTACCGTAATCTCACGTTCATCCCAAGGATAAGTGCCGTCTGGCAGCCCTAAAGGAGAAAGCGCATCGCTGACTAAAAATAACCCGCTAACAGCTCGATGTCTTCTCCCCCGTTCCGACCGAAGGAGCAGCTCAAGCATGGATGGACAAATGTGCTGCCCATCGGCGATAACGCCACTGGACACACGAGAGTCTGTGAGTCCTGCGCCGAGCATACCAGGTTTGCGGTGATGGAGTCCGGGCATGGCATTGAAGGCATGGGTAACCATCGTAGCGCCTTGGTCAAATGCGCAGCTTGCTTGCGCTGCAGTGGCAAGAGAATGGCCTAAGCTGACGGTGATACCTTGATGAATGAGCCATGCAATGATGTCGTTGTCATCTGTGGCACATTCTGGTGCCAGCGTCATGATAGAGATGGTGTCAGAGAAGTCTCCAACCAACGTTTTTACATTTTCTAAAGAGAGCTGCTGCAAAAACTGCTGGGGATGTGCGCCACGCTTAGCTGGATTTAGAAAAGGCCCTTCTAAATGAGCGCCGATAATTTTGGCGGTGTGTGGGGTGTTTTTCTGCTGTTGCTGAAACTGTTGAATAGCAGAGAGTGCGCCCTGAAAGTTCTGAACAGAGGTTGTAACCAGCGTGGGGCAAAAACTATCGATGCCCTGTTGCCAAAGAAACTCGCAAATTTGTTCTAACCTTTCGAAGGATTGAGTCCGCAAATCTGGAAAGGCTAATCCCAGCGCGCCGTTGATTTGTAAGTCCACTGCGCCCAGCGTAATCCAATCGCCTGCGACATCAATGAGCTTTGCGGCGCCTGACTGACTGGCATCTGTATCGTCTAAATCTTCCCTTAAATTGGCACGAGCAGTGTCATGGGTCGTCGCCATAGGCTCAACCAAAATAACTTTTTCATCGGCGATTGTAATTTTGTAACGTTCTGATAGCTGGCCCTGCGTTTGGGTTAATCGGGCGTTGTGGATAACAGTAATATCAGACATGTGTTTTTGAGATGCCGCTTGAGATATCGCACTCGACGGATGCATACTCTGCGAGAAGGCTAATGCCTACGTCGAGTGTTTTGGCCAGCGATAGTGTTCTAACTAGCCAGTGTCCTAACTAACCAGCGCCCTACCTAACCTGACAGATGCAATACGAGTTAAGGAAGCAAGACGTATGACAACGACAGAGAGACAGGTAGATGTTGGCATTGTGATGGGGAGTGACTCAGATTTGCCCACCATGATGGGGGCAATCACTGTCTGCGAAGAGTTTGATATTTCCCATGAAGTGGCCATTGTCTCGGCCCATCGCACGCCTCAGCGCATGGTCAGCTACGCTGAAACGGCCCATACTCGCGGGCTCAAAGTCATTATTGCAGGTGCAGGCGGTGCGGCCCATCTGCCGGGCATGGTGGCCGCGCTTTCCCCGCTGCCGGTGATTGGTGTTCCCGTCAAGACCAGCACCCTCTCCGGGGTCGATTCGCTCTACTCCATTGTGCAAATGCCTAGAGGCATTCCGGTCGCGACTGTGGCGATCGGCAATGCTAAAAATGCAGGACTCTTAGCAGTTCAAATGCTAGGGGCTCACAACCCACAGCTGCTTGAGCAGGTTTTAGCCTATCGTCAGCAGCTCAAAACGATGGTGAATGATAAACAGAATCATTTGGCTGCGTTGGGTGCCCGTCAGTATCTCAAGCACATGATCAATACGTAACCAAATGAGAATCTATGCTCTTATGCCCTGGTTACAAAGCCCGCTTATGAGGCCCCTTGAGAGACCGCTGTGACTTAGCGCTATCAACAGGTTGACTGGGCTTAGCATCAAGAGTAATTGATGTATCTTTTTCGTAATATTGGGCCTTGTTTCCTCAGGAAAACAATATGTTTATGAATTTTTTTTAAAAGGTGTTCAAAAAAGAAGCCAGTGGGTAGAGGCTGGCCTGTGAAAAGTATCGAAGGATACAGAATGCCTGCCTCAGACTTGATGGAATAGCCCCATTGGTTTGATAGGGATAGAAGAAGCGCTCTGATCATCTCGATCAGGTGAGTGCTCTCTTTGGGAAGGTCTTTTAATGGCCCTCTGAAAGACCATAGATTACTGTCTAACTCAAATGCATTAGGAACGCTAGAGACTAAAACATGTCGAACTTTACGATACGAGAAAGAAAAAGAGGGAGACGCGCACCGTCTCCCTGGGAGGCCAATGTGCCTCCGTTTACGGAGATGGCGAAGCGAGCGGTGAGCCGCGCGTTTGGCCGTCGATTTGGCTGGGGCTGGTTAGCTTGTATTCCCTTGGCCTTTGTCATTGTGGCGACTTGGGGATTTGCTGCGCATGCACAAGACGAAGTAGCCGCGGGTGATGTTCAAGTCGTGTTGGACAACATCTGGATTGTGGTTGCGGCCGTCTTAGTCATTTTTATGAATGCTGGTTTTGGCATGTTAGAGACTGGCTTTTGCCGTCAAAAGAATGCCGTCAACATTCTTGCAAAGAACTTAATTGTGTTTGCCTTGGCAACGATTTCCTTCTGGGCTATCGGCTTCGGTTTGGCGTTTGGTGAAGGTAATGCTTTCTTTGGCTTAACTGGATTCTTCTTGGCAGGTAGCGATCCAACTGCGCCTGTTTACGGCACTCTCACAACGCCTGTGTTCTTCTTGTTCCAAGCGGCGTTTGCTGGTACAGCAGCCACAATCGTGTCTGGAGCAGTGGCTGAGCGTGTCAAGTTCACTAGCTTTATCATTTTCAGTCTTTTGCTCACTGCTATTTCCTATCCCATCACTGCTCACTGGGTTTGGGGTGGTGGTTGGCTATCTGAGATTGGCTTCTTAGGTGGTACAGGCTTCAGCGACTTTGCTGGTTCTACAGTGGTTCACTCTGTAGGTGGTTGGGCTGCTTTGATGGGTGCTATTTTCCTCGGCCCTCGTATTGGCAAGTACCAGAACGGTGGCGTGAATGCCATTCCTGGCCACAACATGAGTATTGCTACGCTAGGCTGCTTGATTTTGTGGATTGGCTGGTTTGGCTTTAACCCCGGTTCTGAGCTCGCAGCGAGCTTGAACGTACCTCAAATTGCGCTGGTAACTAACCTGGCAGCAGCGGCTGGCGGTATCGCGGCCACCTTTACCGCTTGGGCACTCAGCGGCAAGCCTGATCTTTCAATGGTCATCAACGGTATTTTGGCTGGCTTGGTTGGCATCACAGCTGGCTGTGGCGGCATTGGCTACTGGGGTTCTGTGATTGTTGGTCTGATCGCTGGCGTCATCGTTGTCTTCTCTGTAGGCTTCTTCGATAGCATCAAGGTAGACGACCCTGTCGGTGCGACTTCTGTTCACTTGGTTTGTGGCATTTGGGGCACTTTAGCCGTTGGCTTATTTGATGGTGAAGCAGGCCTCTTTATGGGTGGCGGTATTAATCAGCTACTCGCTCAAATTGTCGGTATCATCGCGATTGGTTTGTTTACAGTCGTTGTGACTTCCATCTTCTGGGTTGTTGTGAAGTCTCTGGTTGGTATCCGCGTTTCTTCCGAGGAAGAACTCAAAGGTTTGGATATCGGTGAGCACGGCATGGAAGCTTATAGCGGTTTCCTTAAGGACACTAGCGACATGGGCGGCGTCATTTAGACTTAGCTTTGCTAAGTCAATTTGGCTTCAGTCAATTTGGCACAGTCAGCCTGTTTGCTTGAGTGATGTAGTTAGCTCATTTTCTTGAGTCAGATAGGTTGATGTTGCCTGAGTTCAAAGCGGCGGATGAGAGATTTTCCTTTCATCCGCCGCTTTTTGCTGTCTAACCTTTGATTAACTTATGGCCATTTATTTTCTGTTGTCCTGCTATCGTAGCGATACTTGTTAAAACACTATTAAAAGCCTTGCCTGACTGAATTACGCTGATCTGTTTAGCTTTGGAATAGCAATTGTTGCATGGGTAATCCAGCTTCCATTGTGGAAGAAATATTTGAGACGCTGCCAGCGCTTCGGGCTCAGATGTACTTTAAAACGTCGCTGACGGCCCTTTCGCATGCGATGGAAGATCAGGTGTTGGCCGGGACGGAACCGTCTCCGTTGATTATTGCGAGCTTTCAGCAGGAGCGGTTTTATCGGCAAGAGGCGAGTCGCTACGAGCGAATTGGGAAGCTGAGCGATCAGGTGTACGTACTGTCTGCGGCAGATACGAAGTTTAGTGAGTCTGTTGATAGCTACGAGAAAATTAATTTTGATGAGGATGATGCTCTGGTTGAAGAGTGGCATCTGGTAGTGGTGGGCGAGCACTATTGTGCGGCGCTGATTTGTCGGGAGCATCGCGATGGGGCGGCGGCAGAAAAGATTGCATTGCCTCCAGAATCTATGGCGTCCATACCTTTGGCCCCGATCCCGTTAGATCAGTCTCGCCGCTTTGAGGGCATTTGGACACTCGATAGGCAGGTGAGCTTAAAGTCTGCTGATTTACTGCTGGCCCGTATTCAAACGTATCGGCCGGAGTTGAAAGCTAAGATTGAACAAGCGCGATCGCGCTTATTCCCTAATCATATTGGTCGTGGTTTGGCGGGTGAGCGCGCGGTTGATTTCGCAATTGATAGCGATCCGTTTGCGCAAAGGTTGATTACTTATTTGCAGGCTGGTCAGTATAAACAAATGAAGGCCTATAAGGCGATCGCGCTGCAAGAGCAAAGAGCGCGCCTAATTAATTCCATCACGGCAGCCATTCGCCAATCGCTCAACCCAGATAAGATTTTTGCGATCGCGGCTCAAGAACTGGGCACTGTTTTAGGCGTTGGCCGCTGCATCATTTATCGCTGCACTGACAATGATGCTGATGCCAATATTCATCACGAATATCGTCAGGGCGATTTAAACTCGCTCGAAGGCACTGCCTGGCCACTCAAAGATAATCCGCTCTATCAGTGGGTGAAAAGTCACCAGAACACCCTGGCTGTAGATGACGTCAATGGTGAGCCAACTGCCGGCATTGATTTGCAGGCAATTATTTTACGGTTGCGGCGGTGGCAAATTCGCAGCTGTGTGCTAGTTCCTTTAATTCATAAGCGCCGGCTGCTAGGGATGGTGGAGCTACATCAGGGCGATCCTAGTGCGACTGACAATCGTCAACAAAAAAGTAATCGTCACCATTGGAGTGACGATGAGATTAAGCTGACAGAGGCGATCGCCAATCAGCTCAGCGTTGCCCTTATTCAAGCCGAAGCCTATGCCAATTTAGGCGAGTTGAACCAGCAACTCGCTGATTTAGAACGAACCCGCAGTAACTTAATCGCCATTACTGGGCACGAGCTGCGCACGCCGCTTTCCACGATTCGCGTTTGTTTAGAGAGTCTCCTCTCTGAGCCAGATATGGATGCTGACATGCGCCAGATCATGCTGGATACGGCGCTGACTGATGCGGAGCGAATGCGCAAACTGGTTCAAGATTTTCTCACCCTTTCTCGCTTAGAAAGCCGCCGCGTTGAATGGAACTTGGAGTCCCTTTCTTTGCGCGAGTGCGTCGATTTAGCGCTCAGCAGTCTGCGCTGGCAAAATACCGCCAACGCCGCGCCGGCCATGCGGATAGAAACTCGCCTCAGTGAGGACTTACCCTTTATCCGTGCGGACGGTGAATGGATTGTGGAGGTTCTCTCTAAGCTGTTAGATAACGCCTGTAAGTTTACAGAGGCCAACGGGCAAGTGACCATCAGCGCTAACCCTGTGAAAGTAGGGCGGTCTGTGTCAATGGTCGAAGTGGTGGTTAGCGATACGGGTAGAGGCATTGAGCCAGAGCGACTAGAAACCGTATTTGAAAGGTTCTATCAAGAAGAAGGCGCACTGCGACGTTCTGTGGGCGGCACCGGTTTAGGATTGGCCATTTGTCAGCAAATTATAGAAGGGCTGGGGGGTAAAATCTGGGCCGTTTCGGAAGGGAAAAACCGAGGCACCCAGATCCATTTCACGCTGCCTGCTGTGCGTAAATCAACCAGTTTGGCCCAAGGTCAAAAGATCAACGGGAAAGGCAAGGGTGAGGGCAGACGAAAACGCACGGCTTCGTCCGTTGCTAAATCGGCTGCTAAATCGGCCGAAAGCCCAGCTCGCTAGTCAACTTGAAGAACTATTACGCTTCGTATCGGGCTCGTAAAAGCATCTGCGGGGCAATGATACGATCCCAATCAGCTACGCTAATTAGCTGGAGCCCTTCAGCTAGTTGCATGTCACTTAGCTAAGAGCTGTGTAATACGACGATTCCGACGGTTGCTAATGCTGTAGGCGCTCGCGTTCTGCGCAGATGTTAAACGCTATGTGGCCCAAGGTATAAGAAGTGAGAGACTTTTTCATTCATGGCAGAAGAACTAACAGGTACCATGCCAAAGTTTGGCGGCAGCACCGGCGGCCTCTTAACTAAGGCGTTCGTTGAAGAAAAATACGCAATTACTTGGTCTTCTAAAAAAGAGCAGGTATTTGAGATGCCTACAGGTGGCGCAGCCACTATGAACGAAGGCGAGAACTTACTATACTTAGCTCGCAAAGAGCAGTGCTTGGCCCTCAGCCGCCAGCTCAAAACTAAGTTCAAGCCTAAGATTACTGACTATAAGATCTATCGGATTCTGCCCAATGGCGAAACGACCTATTTGCATCCTGCAGATGGCGTTGTGCCTGAGAAAGTGAACGAAGGCCGCGCATTCAATGGCAAGAAGGATCGTCGCATTGGCGAGAATCCTAATCCTGCCACTATCAAGTTTGGTGGCAAAGAGCCTTACGAGGTTTAGCCCCCCTTACAAAGGCTTACTTTTCGTCCATTGAATGGGCTATCTGAAAGGGCCGCAGCAAAATTAAACTCAGGTAAAAGGGTGGCTTTATCAGCTACCCTTTTGCTTTATAAAATTAAGACCATACCCTTGACGATCACACGCTAGCGATCACGCGCTAAATCGAGCATTCATGATTTTTCCAGACTTTGAAGCCTTCTGTGACCTTGCCCAACAGGGCAACTTCGTGCCGGTGTACCAAGAATGGGTTGCCGATCTCGATACGCCGGTTTCAGCGTGGTACAAAGTTTGTGCTAATCAGCCCTATAGCTTTTTGCTGGAATCCGTTGAAGGCGGTGAGACCCTGGGCCGCTACAGCTTTTTGGGCTGCGATCCTCTGTGGGTGCTAGAGGCAAAAGGCCATCAAACGACTCAAACCTTTCGCGATGCCACGGCCACTGTGCACGAGGGTAATCCGTTTGATATTTTGCAAAGTTGCCTAGCATCCTTAAAGCCAGTGCTACTGCCGCAGCTACCGCCCGGTATTGGCGGACTGTTTGGCTTTTGGGGATACGAGCTGATTAATTGGATTGAGCCGACCGTGACGACCTATCCTCGCAGGGAAGGCGATTTGCCCGATGGGCTGTGGATGCAGATAGACAATCTGTTGATTTTTGATCAGGTGAAGCGAAAGGTGTGGGCGGTGGCCTATGCAGATTTACGAGATGAGTCTGTGAGCTTGGAAGAGGCCTATCAGCAGGCGAGCGATCGCGCTAAAAACCTCATCACCAAGCTCCGCCTCCCCCTATCTGAACAAGACACCCTCCTTCAGTGGACGTCGCCTGAATCCAGCACCGCGCCTCCGCTGGCATATACCAGCAACCGTACCCAAGCAGAATTCTGCGCCTGCGTTGAAAAAGCTAAGGCCCACATTCGCGCTGGCGATATTTTTCAAGTGGTTGCTTCCCAACGCTTGCAAGCTAGCTACAGCGGCGCACCCTTCGATCTCTATCGCTCGTTGCGCCTGGTGAACCCTTCCCCCTACATGAGTTATTTCAACTTCAATGGCTGGCAGCTCATTGGCTCTAGCCCTGAAGTCATGGTGAAAGCGACGCGCAAAACGGTGGAAGATAACATGCCAATGGAAGCGACCCTTCGCCCCATTGCAGGGACTCGGCCCCGAGGGAAGACTGCTGCTGAAGATGCTAACTATGCCGCAGATTTGCTGGCCGATCCTAAAGAAGTGGCTGAACACGTCATGCTTGTAGACTTAGGTCGCAATGATTTGGGCCGCGTTTGCGCCAGCGGCAGCGTTGTTGTTGATGAGCTGATGGTGATAGAAAACTACTCCCATGTGATGCACATTGTCAGTAACGTTGTCGGTGACTTAGCGGAAGGCAAGACCGCTTGGGATTTGCTGACGGCTAGCTTCCCGGCGGGCACCGTCAGCGGGGCACCTAAAATCCGCGCGATGCAAATCCTCCATGATCTAGAACCCGATCGTCGGGGGCCTTACTCTGGGGTCTATGGCTACTACGACTTTGAGGGACAGCTTAACAGCGCCATTACCATTCGCACCATGATTGTTGAATCTGCGCCGGATGGCACTCAGACCATCAGTGTGCAAGCGGGTGCGGGTCTCGTTGCCGATTCTGTTCCAGAAAGTGAGTATCAGGAAACCTTGAATAAGGCAAAAGGAATGCTAGAAGCTGTGAGGTGTTTAAAGGGATAACATCTGTGAATCAACAACTTGAAACCATAGATTATTTTAAGTCTCTTTTAGATACGCTGAGGCCACTGCCGATAGCAGTTGTTGCTGAACTCAAGCAAAGAAACGACGTTCGTTTCTCTTATAACAATAGTCCGGACAGAAAAAGGAGAGCAATAGTCAGAAAAGCCATTCGGGCATAGGGTTTAGTTAACACAACAAAACCACCAAAATGGCTATAACAGCTATCATACCGGGTCTACTGAACAAAGTAGGCCATTTA
>JBCCOO010000055.1:0-36370 GCA_039025345.1 Cyanobacteria bacterium P01_D01_bin.105
AAAACCCATGAACTTGCTGGCCGTATGTTTGACTATGAGGACGAACTTATCGAAGCAATTGTCGATGGTATGAATGACCGCAGTGAACGGGGCTGTTATGCTCTTGACCGTATGATAATTAATTGTGTATGACTACTTAGTGTAAGTACAGTCCTTGTGCGGCTTATCTCGACAGCACACATGGATACTGCCTGAGACTTTTTTATGCATGTGAGCGCTCTTCAAAAGTCCTTGCCTGATCCGGTTCGGATGGCCGGGGACTTCTTTTCTCTTGGCATCAACGCGACCCTTAGCGATCTACCCCTCTATTTGTTTTCTGTTACTGCAGGAGGGGTGATTAAAGGACTGATTGGACATTTCATTGCAAATCACGATCTGCCCGGCGTTGTTATTGAAGAACGCAATCACGTTAGCGTTCTCTCTAGGCAGCAGTTTTTAGAGTGTTTATTGCAGTTGGGGCACACAACTTGGTTTCAAGATGGCCCAGTTCAGCTGCTATTAGACAGAACTAGTCGCAAAGCGCTTATTCTACCGGGCGACACGCCTATTTTATTGGGCGCGCAGCAGGCCCTGAGACGCTCATCAGATGCGCAGAACGAGCCGATATTAGTCAAAAAAGGCGATCAGCACTATCTACTGGATTCTGACATCTTAAATGTAGCCCATTGGCATATTCGAGGGATTGAAACTCAAATTCGCTATGAGCGACTGCAAATGCAGCTTTTGCAGAGTGAAAAAATGGCGGCGCTCGGTCGTTTAGTCGATGGTGTGGCCCATGAAATTTTAGACCCTGTGAGTTTTATCTGGGGTAATTTGAGCTATATCAACGAATATGCGAATCAGCAAAATGCTTTAATCGCTGCTTACGAGGCAGCGCTGCCTAACCCACCAGCTGAAATTGTTGAGCTCAAAGAACAGATAGAGTTTGATTATCTTAAAGAAGACTTTCCGGCGGCGATTAAAAGTGCCCGTAGTGGCGCGCATCGCCTGAGACAGCTAGCAACTAGCCTACAAAACTTTTGCCACATCGATGAGGTTCATCCCCGACCGACAGATATTAATGCACTGCTAGATAGCACGTTGCGGCTGTTGAAAAATAAGCTGACTAGCTCAGTTAATATTGAATGTTCCTACGGTAAACTGCCGCCGGTTCCTTGCTTTCCTGGCCAGCTCAGTCAGGTGTTTATGAATATTTTAACGAATGCGATTGACTCTTTGCTGGCTGAAACACTGCGCGAAGAAAAGACACCAAACGATAATGTTGCTTCTCCTGAAATTACGGTTACAACCACTGTTTGCAGTGCGCAGGCCGAGCTGAAGAAAACACCCAATGTCGCCCGCTGGATTTCAATTATTATCAGCGATAATGGCCCTGGCTTGCCCCCTGAGACTAAGGCACAAATACTGGAATCTTTTTCGGCGAAGAGCCGGTTGCGCAAAGAGACGGGCCTTGCCATGAGCTACCGAATTGTGACCGCTAAACACGGCGGACGGCTATGGATGAGATCGCTCCACGAGTCGGAGATGGAGGATATGATTGCTGACGGTGCGAGCTGTCCTGTGACAGGCACTGAGTTTGAGATTATGCTGCCGCTCACAACCTGCGAAGAGCGTTGAGGACGCTTTCAAAAGAGGGATGCGAAAAAGAAAAGAGAGAGATTAAAGGGACGGATGCTGAAAGTCGCCGACGAGGCTGTCAATTTGTGGGGCGATCGCAATTAACGCCAACTCTTCCCATCACTTACCGACAATCTGCAATCCGATAGGGAGGTGGTTGTGGGTAAACCCGATTCAGACCAGTTTAATCAGACCAGTTCAATCAGGCCAATTCTACAGCGCTTGCTTCCACAATTCCCTGAGTTGACACAGGTTGAGATACGGCAACTGTTCGTTTGGGAGAAACATCGTCAAAGTGATAGACCGCGATAACGCTACCTGGCCCCTGTCCGGTATGGCCATATACGGCACCCTTTTCGCCTGCGATGTCTATCATCAGCCCCAGACCGTAACCGGGTTGACGCCAAGGCCTTCCGTCTGTCGCAATGTTAAGCGGGTACGCTTTTTTCATTTCTTTTACCAGGCGAATGGGCAAAAGATCTCCTACCATAAGATGGTGTAAAACCTTTGCGGCTTCAACCGGAGGCCCAACCAACAGACCATGGTAGACCCAACTGGGGTGATAGTTGTTGTGCGATTTCCATTTCACATCGTCAAGATCTGCCGGGGTCTGTGCAACGTGAACCCCTGATATGCCGAGTGGTTTAAAGATGAACTGAGAGAATATGTCGCCTAATGTGTCACCTGTCAGCTGCTCTAGGATTCGGCGCACAAGGTAATAGCCAATGTTCGAGTAGGCAAAGTCTTCTCCAGGCTGAAAGAGAAGCTGATCTGGATTGGAGCGCTGCAACATCGTCTCACCAGACCACGGCACCTCTCCGTTGATGACCGCGTCTCGATAGATTTTCATTGAAGAATAATTTGGCAAGCCCGTACGATGCTGTAACAGTTGGCCCAGCGTGTAAGGCTTGTTTTCTATTGGCTCATCTAGTGCTAGATAGCCTTGGAGTACCAACTTTAAAGTCACTGCTGCCAAACAGGTTTTGGTAAAACTCCACCAGGGAACTGGAAAGGAACCCTCACTCTGCCAAAGCTCACCGTCTGAAATCGTTGCTTCTAATTTGTTGGGGACTGTTTTGCTGGGGACTGTCATTTTAGGGGCTGCCATTGTATTCAATATCTGGGGGAATATGCCATTAATTCATTCGTCTACACAACGGATGAAGCGCCGAAAAAGCGCTGCTAGATTTTGGGTATCTACCGTTTCCGCGAGCTGATTGTTGAGCCAAAATACAGCCTACAGTCACCCAGCTGGCGCGAAAGTTTTCTGGTGTAGTATCTGACTAATCTTTCCTTGTATGAAAATTTTCAACATAAAGCAGACTAACCGAGCTATCAAGAAAAGCCACACTCGCAAGTGGTCTGTTGGCTTGGCAACGGCCTTTGCACTGCTAACGGCAACCGGTCAAATGCCCATTTTAGACAGTACTTTTGCAGGCGCTCTTTCAATTGATGCTAGCCCTGCGCCAGCGATCGCACAATCTAACTGGGCAAGCCTTGAGCAAGACCTTATCACTGAGCACAATCGCATTCGCCAAAATCCTCAAAGCTACATCCCCCTATTAGAAGCGCGACTTGCCAGCATGGATAGCCGCGGCAACATTCCCAATGGTTGCGGACGCAACTGCACCTTGCTTACCAACGAGGGGCAATCGGCGGTGCGAGAAGCCATCCAATATTTGCGCAATCAGCCCCCTGTCGGTGCAGTGTCCTCCTCTTCCGGCATTGCGCAAGCCGCCAAGGCTCACGCCACCGATCAGCGCAACGGCAGCACCGGTCACAGAGGCTCCGATGGCAGTAGTGTGATGGATCGGATCAATCGAGTTGGTGTGGGGCACACAGGCGTAGGCGAAAATATTGCCTATGGCCCCAGCACGGCCCAAGACATCATGATTAATTTAATTGTGGATGATGGCGTGCCAAGCCGCGGGCATCGGACAAATATTTTCCGCGATCGCTGGAATATGGCCGGTGCAGGCTGTGGGCCCCATGCCACTTATAGAACTGTCTGCGTTATCAATTACACCAGTAGCGCCAGATAGGCATGGTTCAACGTCAGGTTACAGTTTTAGCAAGTCGATAAAACTTCAACACACTGTTAAATAAAGTCAGATACCTTCAGACTTTATTTAACAGTGTTGCCCTAAATCAGCCTTTTTTGAACCAGGCCATTAGACAACTTTGTTCAACAGGCTATCTGTGGCACTCTTTTGTTCTGTTGCCTGTACTTTTGCGCGCCAACAATGAGTTCAGAGCAGGGAATCACATCAGACAAAATAGCACTCATCATTTCGCTAGTATGAATTTCTAGCCTGGCCTCTCGAAAGGTCTCAAAAAAAACGGACCCTTGTGGCACCACAGCACGCTCTAAAAAGAAGTTTTCAATGTTTGAAATTCGTAAGATCTGCATCCTAGAGGTGGGGTTTGTATAGCTACAAAGGATTTTTTTGGAAATGTTCAACAACTGCATGACAGCATCCTGATCTTAAGGGCTTACAAGCACACCAACAGTGTGGGGATCGCTTATGAGGAAGTTGTGAGGATCGTTGAATTAAACGATAGAAATCGACTAGAGTCCCCAATGGAACATCAACCGGAGTAGCTTTTTTGTCGTGTTCTTTGCCGTTGGGGATGCACCGATGGTCTCTTCTGTAGGGGCTTGCGCGGCCTACTATCGTGATCGCGCCGTATCCTCACCTTCAACAAATCCTCAAACTTGTTAGTTAGCCTTGAAAGTGAAGCAAGGCAGCCAACAAATTAACAAGGCAGATTAACAAGGTGGTGGAAACCCTATGACGAAGCAAACTGAGAAGCCAAAAAGACGGGTAGCGATTTTAGTAGAGAATGAATTCGAGGATATTGAATTCAAGATGCCAAATATTGCCTTGAAGCAAGCAGGTGCGTTCGTCACTGTGATAGGTGCACGGATGAACGATACCTACAAAGGGCATCACAATACCTTGACCGTAGCACCCGATGCCACAGCCACAGAAGTGCGCGCGGAAGATTTTGACGCGTTTGTTCTTTTGGGCGGCAGCATTCGAGTAAATCCCAACGTGATTAGGCTGATAAAGGATGCGATCGCCCTAGAAAAATGGATAGTTGCTATCGGCTACGGACCTCAAGTTTTAATTGAAACTCGTCAGCTTTCAGGTAAGCAGGTCACAGGCTTTCGCGCTATTAAAGCAGACTTAGAAAATGCAGGCGCAACCTATTTAAACACACCGACTGCCGTAGATAAGCCCTTCATCACAGCCCGACGTCCCGGCGATTTGCCCATTGTCATGACAACCCTATTTAGACTGTTGGAGATTAAGCTGCCCCACAAAACGCTGCCGATAACCAATCATCTGAGCCATTACGACTGGTGGGTCTTGGCTGAATCTTGGGGCGGATCGAGTCGGCTAGAACTCGTTAATGCGCTGAATACGGCTATCGTCGGTGAGCGCTACACGCTTGAAGAAATGAAACAGTATAGCTACCGGGCAAAAGATTCAGCGTTGGTTTCGGTGCTGAGCAAAATTGTTGAGAGTAAGCAAAAACATATTCAGCTGCTAAAAGATAGGCTCCACAAGGGATTTGAGGCGCTAGTCACTTGGCAAGCGCTCGGCGGAGAAGCACTCGGCGTGCTGCAGAGCTGGCTGCAGTTGAGCGACGACGACGCTATCATTCGCAAAACGCTAGGCGATTTACAAACGGGTATGGTTGACGCCTATCGGCTATGTAATCAGCTGAGTGATCCGGTCACCGCAGAAATTTTTGATACGATTGCATCTGATCTTTCCGAGTATGAACAGCGACTGGCTACGCTGTATCGTAATCGCTCACTCACCCCCGCCCGTCCGCCTTTACCCACGACGGTTTCTATCATGCACTAAGCCATTTCCTCTTGTTCAGCTTTCTCATATGTTGTCACAGCCAACGGTCTCTACTGCTCATCCATCGCCTGCCCCTGCTGTCTTTCACATTGAAAATGTCAGCAAAGTATACACAATGGGTGAAGTCAAGGTACATGCACTGGGTTCAGTCGATCTCGATCTGTACGAAGGTGAGTTTGTCGTCTTTCTCGGCCCGTCAGGGAGCGGAAAATCAACGCTGCTAAACATTTTAGGTGGGTTAGATGTGCCCTCAGGGGGGACTATCTATTTTCGTAATCAAGAAATGACCCACGCGAATGAGCACGTCTTGACTCGATTTCGGCGTCATTCTGTGGGCTTTGTGTTTCAGTTTTATAACCTCATACCCAGCCTCACCGCCAGGGAAAACGTGGCCCTCGTCACCGATATTGCCAAGCACCCAATGAAGCCAGAAGCGGCGTTGGCCATGGTCGGGCTGGGCAATCGACTATCGCATTTTCCAGCGCAGCTTTCAGGCGGAGAACAACAGCGGGTGGCGATCGCCCGCGCCATTGCCAAGCGCCCCGAACTCTTGCTGTGTGATGAACCCACTGGCGCCCTGGACTTTCAAACCGGGAAACGCGTATTAGAGACCTTAGCGCAGGTGAATCAAACTTTTGGGACGACGGTGGCAGTGATCACTCACAATGCGGGCATTGCAGATATGGCGGATCGGGTGGTGTATATGCGCAGCGGCAATATTGCAGAGATTAGGCAAACTGCACATAAGCGATCGCCTGCTGAACTGGAGTGGTAAAGCCTGCTTCGCAGCGTAATGCAAGACGGAGAAAAGGAGACCGGTAAAGGCAAACGTGATGAACAGACTGCGTCTTAAAGCGTTAGATAAAAAGCTCTTGAGAGACTTGCTGCACATGCGCGGTCAGGTGCTGGCGATTGTGTTGATTGTCGCCTGTGGAATTGCCAGCCTAGTGACGATGATGAGCACCTACTATTCGCTCAAGCTCACACTGGATAACTACTACAGCCAGTATCGCTTTGCCGATGTCTTCGTCCAAGTAAAGCGAGCGCCCGATAGCCTGATTCCACGCCTGGAGACAATTCCGGGCATTGGCACCCTGCAAACCCGCGTGGTAAAAGATGTCACAATTTCTGTAGAAGGATTAGCTGAACCCGCAACCGGACGACTGATTGGAATTGCGCAGCAGCCTACCCCGATGCTGAACGATCTGTTCATTCGCAGTGGCCGCTACCCAAATCGCGGCGATGAGGTGCTCGCTAGCGAAGCCTTTGCCCTAGCCAATAATCTCGAACTCAACGACACCCTTGGCGCTATTATCAATGGCCGGTGGCAAACCTTACGCATCGTAGGTACCGCGCTATCACCCGAATACATCTATGCAATTCGCGGCACCGAAATCGTCCCCGACAATCAGCGCTTTGGTATTTTGTGGATGCCGCGAGATGCCCTCAGCACCGCATTCGATCTCAAAGGCGCATTTAACGATATTAGTCTGTCATTGATGCCCGGTGCGAGTGAACCGGAAGTCATTTTTCAGCTCGATCAGGCGCTGGAAGCGTACGGCGGACTGGGGGCGCTCGCCCGAGAAAATCAAATCTCGCACAGATTCATCTCATCCGAAATCGATCAGCTCTCGGCGCAGGCCATTATCATGCCGAGCATTTTTTTGGGCATCGCAGCCTTCTTACTCAATCTGTTGCTCAGCCGCCTAGTGAGTACTCAAAGAGATCAAATTGCGATTATCAAAGCCTTTGGCTATGACAATGCTGCCGTGTGTTTTCACTATCTCAAGTTAGTGATGGTGGTGGTGACCATTGGCACCATCCTAGGCGTCATCCTGGGCGGTTGGCTAGGGATAGGCATGACGCGACTGTACGCAGACTTCTATCATTTCCCCATCCTGCGTTACGAGATTCGCCCAGCGGTGTTGGTCACAGCTCTGTTGGTGAGTGCGGGCGCTTCCGCGTTGGGCGCATTCTTAGCCGTGCGACAGGCGGTGAAACTGCCGCCAGCAGAGGCGATGCGGCCCGAACCGCCGGCAACCTTTCGCCCAACCGTGATCGAAAAACTAGGCTTACAGCGATGGTTTTCAGCGCCCAGCCGAATTATTCTGCGTAATTTGGAGCGCCGCCCGATTCAGGGACTGATGTCTGTTATTGGCTTAACTGCAGCGGTGGCTATTCTGGTGGTGGGTCGCTATTTCACTGATGCGATGGATGCGATTGTGGATATTCAATTTCGCACCATCCAGCGAGAGGATATTACGCTGGTCTTTAACACCCCGCTCTCTGCCCAGGCACAGTTCGATTTGTATCATTTACCCGGCGTGATACGCTCTGAACCTTTTCGGGTGGTGCCTACCCGGATGCGCTTTGGCCACCGCCAAAAGCTGACGGGCATCACAGGCGTGGAGCCCACGAGCGAGTTACGTCAATTGCTCGATAGCCAGCAGCGGCCAGTGACGCTGCCGCCAGAGGGGATATTGCTCTCGACGAAGCTGGCTGATTTGTTGCAGGCTAAGCTGGGCGATCGCATCACCGTAGAAGTCCTTGAAGGCGCACGTCCCCATCGAACCGTCACGGTGACCGGCATTTTCGATGAGCTAGTGGGCATCTCTGCCTACATGGACATCCACGCCCTGAACCGACTCATGCGAGAAGGGTTTACCCTTTCTGGGGCCTATCTCCAGGTAGACGCTCACCAACAATCTAAGCTCTACAGCCAGCTCAAGCAAACCCCCGCAGTGGCCAGCGTCGCCCTGCGCCAAACCACCATCGACCAGTTTGAAGACATCATCGGTCAAAGCATGGCAGGCTTTACAGTCGTGCTCATTGGCTTTTCGTTAGTCATTGCGTTTGGTGTTGTTTACAATGCTGCTCGCATTGCCCTTTCTGAAAGGGGGAGAGAGCTCGCAACCCTGCGTATTATTGGATTTACCCGAGGAGAGATCGCTTACATATTACTGGGAGAACAGGCGGTGCTACTCGCGATCGCAATTCCGACTGGATTTGCCCTGGGATTTGGCCTAGCCGCAGTAATGACTCG
This sequence comes from Cyanobacteria bacterium P01_D01_bin.105, assembly GCA_039025345.1. GTDB lineage: Bacteria > Cyanobacteriota > Cyanobacteriia > Phormidesmidales > Phormidesmidaceae > Phormidesmis. The sequence continues at coordinate 8,539 of JBCCOO010000055.1, forward strand.
CCTTTACGACTGGGAGTTATTTCGGTTTCCACTGGTGATTACCCCAGCCAGCTACGCCTTTGCCTTTGTTGTCATTATGGTTGCAGCGATAGTCTCAGGCACAATTATTCGCCATCAGCTCAACAAGCTTGACTTGATAGCAGTACTGAAGACCCGTGAATAGAGGTGTGTATCACAATATCAAGTAACAATATCTAAACAACAATGTCAAAAATCTCGAGCCGATAAGTTAGCCGTTTACGATTGAAGGAGAGGTTGTGATGACTCAGATCAAGGAGACTATAAAAGATAAATCTACGGAGAATAGATCTACGGAGAACAAATCCACAGAAGAGGACTCTATTCAGTTGAAACAATCTCCATATAAAGAAACAGCCCCTCCTGAAAAACACGCTCCTCCTGGGAAACAAGCACCTTCTGAGAAATACACAGAAAATGACGCTCTTGAAAAGACTGCTCAGGAAAGCGTTGAAGGGCAAAAGAAGGCCACAAGAAAACGTTGGCACATCCCTCGCTGGGCGCTGTATGCGCTAGCTGGCCTGGGCGTCGCAACACTGGTTGTGCTCGCATTTCGCCCCGCACCGGTGGTCGTAGAGGTGGGTGAGGTAACCCAAGCCCCTCTCAAAGTAACCATTGACGCAGAAGGCAAAACCCAAGTGCAGGAGCGCTACGTGGTAGCAGCCCCCGTAGCTGGTCGTCTTCAGCGGATTGAGCTAGAGGCTGGAGATACAGTAGGGGCGGGCAAACTGATTGCGCAAATCGACCCCCTACCGCTGACTTCACAGGTGCGCGCTGCCCAGGCCCGGTTGCAACAACTTCAAGCCGAGTTAGCAGGCGTCGAAACGCAACGGCCAAAGTCACAGGAAATAAGCCAGGCTGAGGCTCGTCTGCGAGCCGCCGAAGCGGAACAAGACTCCGCAAATGCAGAAGTGGCGGATGAACGGGCCGCGCTAGAACAGGCGCAGCGCGATCTCACCCGTGCCCAATCGTTAGAAGCCTCTGGGGCCATTACTCGTCAGCAAAGAGAAGCGGCTGAGCTGAATCAAACCCGTCAGGCGCAGGCCCTAGAGACCGCTCAACAGAAATTAAAAAGTGCGATCGCCAACGTTGCTGCGGCCCAAGCAGCGATTCCGATCCTCAGAGCCGAGCAGCGCGATCCTGATTATCTCCTCAACGTCTACAAAGCCCAAATCGCCGGGGTCCAAGCCGAACTGACCAATCTCTCTGATGAAGCCGCCCGAACGACCATTCCGGCACCGGTCAGCGGCACGGTTCTCAGCGTACCAGAAGCCAGCGCCCGGTTTGTTCAAGCCGGTGACGCACTGGTCGAAATCGGCGACGCAGGCAACTTAGAACTTGCGATTGATGTGCTCTCTGCAGATGCGGTCGCCATCCAACCCGGCGATACCATCTTGGTCGAACAGTGGGGCGGCCCTGACACACTGACCGCCACCGTCAACTATATCGAACCTGCCGCTTTCACAGAAGTCTCTGCCCTTGGCGTAGAAGAACAGCGCGTCAATGTTATCGGCACCTTTACCAGCTCAACCGCACAGTTAGAGGCAGCGTCCTTAGGCGATGGTTACCGAATCGAGGCTCGCATCGTTATTTGGCAAGATGACGCTGCGGTTCAGGTACCCACTAGCGCGCTGTATCGCTGTGATACCGAGTGGTGCGTCTTTAGTGTAGAAAATGATCGCGCCACGCTGAGAGAAGTTGTGATTGGGCAGCGGAGCCCGACGGCTGCCGTAGTGGAGTCTGGGCTAACAGTTGGAGATACTGTTATCCTGCACCCAAATGAGCAGATTGAAGCTGGGAGCAAGGTTCAATTAAGGTGATGCCGCGGCCTGGTGCATTTGCAGGTAACACTTTGAGCGCATGTAGGCTGAATGACTGCCCCTTTCTGCGATCGCCTCCATAAGTCCAGCCGTTTCTATCGCCGCCAGCCTTTCCCCTGATGTTCGCCAAGACATCGGCATCCAAGTCCTGTCGAGATCGCAACCCATCAGCCACATCGCCGCAACGCACCAGGTGAGCCGGAAGTTCCTATCAGCAGGCCAAGCGACCAACACTATAAAGCACAGCAAGCTCTCAATGAATCATTTGCACCATCTCAAGGTGATGACGATGTTGTGTTTCATCTGCCGGTGACTAAGAACTGGCTGTACCAATTGATTCTGGGCTTAATACTCATCTGTCATAGCTCGTATCGAGGCGTGGTGGAACTATTACGCGATCCATTCGACACCTCAATTAGCGTAGGCACGGTTCACAACCGGCCTCAGAAAACCGCTGACAAAGCAGCTGAGATCAATAAATTGGCCGATTTTGAACCAGACCTAATTTTAGGGGTCACTACACTTTCACTCGCTTTTGGCTACCGAATCCTGACAGTTAACTTTCGATCCGATCCGAATTTTGCCTTATGTTATGCTCTCGTACACCTTGTGAGAGAGACACACAGATTTACTTTCATGCCCTATTCAAAATCGAACCGGTTCCAACAGCACTGCTTCTCACAGGGTGAGACTAGCGATCACACACCTGAAAAAATATCTATTTTAATCACAGGCGCATCAGGAGGAATTGGTCAGCATCTTCGGAATTATCTTTTATGCAAAGAAATTGTTTCCCAAGTCATTGTTGTTTCCAGGCAATCTCAAGAGGATACATTTTCAATTGTTTGTGATCTGACAGAAACAGTGCCTCAGCTAACAGATGTTCAGCTAACAGATGCAGTGGGTAGCTCGAATAGCTCTAAGATTAGCCTTGAAAAGGTGGATTGGATTATTCATTTAGCAACTTCATATCAGCTAGAGCCTGACTTAGGAATGCTAAATAATATGCTGAAATTCGCTCAGCAGAATAATGTTACGCATTTTATATACGTGAGTTCTTGGGTTGTTCATTTCCCTAGAGGGCTTCTTCGAAATAACTATATTGAAACAAAACGAGCCTGTGAGGAGCTACTTTTTTCGCAAGAAGAAATACCTGAGTGTATTGAAAATGTCTACATTGTGAGGCCGAGTGTTGTTTTAGGAAAAGGTTTGCTATGGAGTAAAGTCCTTACCAAGCTAGCATCTGTCCATCCGGTTATTCCAAAAGCCTTTACGCGATCATTTATCACGATTGAGCAATTAAATCAGGAGATTGCATCTTTAATCTTACAGGGAGAAAGATTAGAATCCAAAGAGCCGAAGGGGAAAAGCAAAGATAGAGCCAGCGTTACTGCAATTACATTGCTAGGAGAAAGAGATACGCTAGCTAGTAAAGCATCTGAGCAGGCCCATTCGGAATTTCTTCCTTTACTTGGAGCTACCGCAGAGTCTCTAAGGTGGATACTTTGGCTAGCGCCACCGCTTTTTCTAGTCCTTCTACCACAATCATCTAATGGACTTCTCAAAGATAGAGAGGCTTATTACCTCATTTTCTTGTATGGACTCATATTGCTTACAGTTAGAGCATTACCTAGCCTACTCGCCAGAGCTTCCGATTATTTATCAGGATTTGTGAATACCTGCTTCGAGCCTCAATCAGAGGTCGATATTTTATCCCTGGTAGATTATCGAAATTCAAATATTCACATTCGTGGATATAACAATTCTCAACTATATTTTCATACACCCAATAGTTGCAAACATACAACCATATTACTTAAACAATTCAACAAGGCCATTCACCTTAACTTCAATGAGATGAGCGTTCGAGTTCAAGCAGGTATGACCTTTGCACAGCTACTACCCTACTTAAAGAAACATAATTTTGGACTAGAAAACTACCCTAACTATCATTATGTCTCAATTGGTTCTTGTGTGCTGTTGCCAGTGCATGGCTCAAGCATAAATTATCCATTCATTGCAGATTTAGTTAGCTGGATTCGATATTACGATCGCGAGCGCAATGAAGTTATTGAAGTCGCAAGCAATGAAAAAGAATTTAAACAGATTGCTTTAAATCAAGAAAAGATAAATAAAATAGTCATTCTCGCTGTGGAATTAAAAATATGTAGAGAGATTCGTTACAGGTTAAATTCCAGAACTGAAATACTTTCTGAACTATACCCTGATAAGATCCTAGCCTTTTTTCAGCACCAGAACCACTGCGAAATTAGGATTAATTCACCCTATAGCCGAAAGGCATATTTGCAGTCTTATGAACAGACGTCATCTGATCAATCGAATGCGAATCTGTTAGAAATAAAAGCTGACTTTATTGGTAGCCAGTGGAACACGCTACAAAGTAATCAGCTCCTTTCTTGGTTAAGTCAAAAAACAGCCGTACAGTTCATCAATTTTGAATGGTTTTTCCAGCACGACGATTTTATGCGGTTTTGGGAAGAAATCATAAACAATCGCAAGAAATATCACTTTTATAAACTGCTCATAAGATATAACCGCAATCACAGTTCGCTGAGTACGCCTTATCACGGAACAATATCTGTGGACATTGCAATGATAAAGTCTCGTCCTGGCATTGAACTAGTCAAAGACTTATTTCAGACATATCGTCCCCTAGAGCATTACGGAAAATATTCTATTCTAAAGCAGCATTTTTAGAGTAAATTTATAGTTTTTTTTGAGAGATAGATATTGAATTTATTTATTAATCCAAAACTTGGTACTGAATTCCATGCGCTATGAGTTTTAAATAATGAGACTGTCGATTGTTACAGATACATTTTACCCTGACATCAATGGGGTCGCTAAGACACTAGAGCGGTTATCTAGTGAACTCTATGAGAAGGGTCATGAGATAGAAATCTTTCATCCATCAACAAGAAAGGATGATTCTCATGCTAAAGATAACTATTCTTTTGACCTTATAGAAACACCAGGTGTTCCTTTAGTCATATATCCCGGTCTCAGATTAGGGCTTCCACAGATGAAGCGCTTTCAGAAACGGTGGAGCGTATCTCGGCCAGACATTGTTTATGTGGCAACCCAAGGGCTACTCGGGCTTTCGGCAGTGTTAGTTGCAAACAAGCTGAATATCCCAGTAGTTTCTGGCTACCATAGTAACTTCCCAGACTATATCAGGCACTATATTGAAATTGGGTGCCATGGCATAAATCCTATAGCGTCAGCGTCTAAAAAATATCTTAGGTATTTTCATAATCTGACTAAATGCACCCTAGTGCCCACCTGCAGTGTTGCAACCGAACTACAGAATAGCGGAATAAATAAGATTATGAAGCTTGGCCGTGGTATTGATTTAGAAAGGTTTAGTCCGGTTAATCGGAGCGAAATTTTACGTCAACAGTTGAAGATTTCACCTCATGAGATTTTTATCTTAATGGTGAGTAGGATCGCAAAAGAAAAAAACTTAATCCTTGGCATCAAAACGGCTTTAGATTTACAGCTGAAGTTTTCAACTGTGAGATGCGTAGTTGTAGGTGATGGCCCGCTGCGACAAAAGCTAGAAGCTCAGTTTCCTCAAGTGATTTGGACGGGCACCTTAGAGGGAGAGACATTAGCTGCTTATTATGCCTCGGCAGACTTATTCCTATTTCCCAGTCTTACAGAGACCTATGGCAATGTTTTGCTAGAGGCGCTGGCAAGTGGTTTAATTCCGGTGAGTTTTAATTATGCTGCGGCCAAAGAATTGATTATAGATGGTAAAAATGGATTTGTTGCAACATTTGGAGATGATGCTCAGTTTTTCTCTAAAGCCGTTCAAGCTTTAGAGAAAAGACAGCTATGGACTCGTATCCAGAGAGCGGGCTTAAGCACTGCTCAGCAGTACAGTTGGGATAGAATTTCTTATGACTTTGAGACTGTCTTAAAAAAAAATATTTAGGTGTAAATAAGGGAATTTTGATATTAAATTTAGCAATTTAGACGAGGCAAAATTCTAAGCGGAATAAGTAATTCATTAACACTTTATAGGTCTCTAGACATATATAGCAAAGTGCGGATGCATACTCGCGCAGAAGGCTAGCGCCTACGCACTTTGTCTTGATGCGCATTCCTTAGGCGAATTCGATTCGCCAGGGTCGCATCGCTGCTAGTTGAGTGAGCTGTTGTCGTCTAAGACTTCTAGCGATCATTCGTGTCCTAACTCACTCGACAGAAACAATAGATAGCGACGATTTTTTACTAGTTATTGTAGTAATTCAAAGGCTATCGATTTCAAATTATATTCGGTTCAGTAGATGAAAAATCGTTCAATTGCTTTGGGTATCTTTAGCTTTTTAGGCATACTCCTTTTGAGCCAACTGTTCTCAGAGAGCGCTTGTGCCTCAAAGGGTAAAATGACCGTGGTTTCCTTCAGAGGACAAGATATATCCTTCTTGCGAAGACAGAACAAGACCTGCGAAAGAGGGTTAGATATATTTTCTAATGCCCTTCAAGACAAGTTCTCATCCGAGATAATTTTGTCTAATAAGGTATTTGAGTTTAATGAGGTTGAAGATGCGCTTCAATGGGTGAAAGGAGTTGGAGATTTGGGGTGTTTAGTTTCTGTAGGAAACAGCAGAGGTGGGGTTGCTGTTGTAAAGTTTGCCAAGGAACTCCTCAAAGACAATAGGGATGTCAATCTCACGGTACAGATAGATTCAGTAGACTTACCCTATGAATCTACTAAGGATAGTAGGTTGCCAGAAAATGTTCTATACGGAATTAATTACTTTGTTTCAAACGATGTTATTAGTCAAAGGCTTGGTTCTGAACAAGCGGTCGATGGTGCTATAAATCTAGATATACAGTCGCTAGGAATAAAGTGCATAGGATCTAGCAGTAACTGTGGTCATTTTAATGTCCATGCAAGTTCAGATCTTCACGATTTGATACTTCATGAAGTAGAAAAAACTTGTAGGGTAGTCCTATGAGTAAATGTCAGGACTGGGTGGCACGGTTCAAAACCAGCACATTTTGGCGTAGTTCAACGTCAGGTTACAGTTTTAGCAAGTCGATAAAGCTTCAACACACTGTTAAATAAAGTCAGATACCTTCAGACTTTATTTAACAGTGCCACCCTAAATCAGCTTTATACGGGCCCGTGTATACACGGGCCCGTATAAAGCTACTTCAAAACCTCTGCGAATCCGTTGCCCAAGTCGAGCTGTCCCGTCGCACTGTAGTGGACACCATCCGGCAAGATATCAAAGTCATCCGTATTCACAATAAAGTTGAGCGGATCAGCCGCTGCAACAGCATCTTGAGCATTTTTAACTGTGACGGCGAAAGGATCCCACAACCGGCCGATGGCAAACTTCATATCCGCACCATATCGGCTGCGCATGTCCTCAATAAAGGCAGTGAGGTTGGCTTCGTATGCATTGGCAAATTCAGGTACAAAGGCATCAAACTCACCCTGCATCCACAACATTCCCTCTACGTCATAGCTAACATTCTGGCTATCTAAATAGCCAAGGGCGTCGCTCACGCGATCAACAAAAATATCGTACTGCGTGTTGTTATCGCCATCAGGATCCCAATCCTCTGCTAAGTTGGTGGACCCTTGAGCGTGCTTAATCAAGTAAACTTCTTCGTCAGCAAAACCATCTATGCCGCGGCCAAAGGCTAACTCTGGGCCAAATTCAGCCCAGTTACCGCTAGGGCCTGCAAATCCAGGTCGTAGGTCAGAGAAGTTTTGACTGTCTACCTGCCATATCTGAACGGCTGGGTAAGGCGCTGCTAACGCTGGCGGTAAATTGCTGTTAGAGGCCAGTCCCACCATATTCGATTGGCCACCTAACAAATAAACAGACACTTCGTTAGTAACATTGATAGTCATCGATTGAGAGTCAGTTCGCCCCGTCCCATCAGTGACCACCACATCTACCGCATAGCGATTGTTGTTATCCGTATCTGTTGGAGTCTCGTAGTCAGGCGCAGACTGGAAAAAGAGTGCGCCCGTTTGTGCATTAATATCGAACGCTAACGCATCTGCTCCACCCGAAATTGAATAAGTAAGATTGCTGCCAGTTGCCACAACGGTCGTTACCTGATTGTTGTTTTCTTGAACGAAGACCGTTGCTGTTGCGCCGCCGCCATTGCTGCTAATCTCTGGGCCTTCTCCAGTTGGTGGTGGTGGTGGTGGTGGTGGTGGTGGGCTACCAGCTGTGGTGAGTGATAGCGCATCTAGTAGAGCGTTACCACTTGCTCCAGATTTGTAAGACCACACTTGCATGTAGCGAGTTTGATTGGGAGAGGTTGCCCCCATCTCGTAGCGCTGCCAATCAGTTGAGGTGACCTGCTCCCCCGTCCCGCCATCGAGTACGTTAAAGCTTGCATCTAGAAAGATAAAACCAAAGCCTAAGTAGTCGTTTGTATTAGCCTTTCCATAGCCAGAGAGCTGATAGTCTTTTCCTGCAACTGCATCGACTAATTGCAGCGTGCCGCTGTCACTAGCCGAGAGCCGGAGCGCTCCGTTCCCATCAAATGTGCCGGATGCCACTGCACTTTCAGTGCCCGTGAAGGTTGTCCAACCATTTAACCCAGTCTCAAACCCGCCATTCTCTAATAGCTGAGTTTCATCGGTGGGCGGAGCAGACGTAATGTTGGTCTCGAACGTTGTTGGAATAGACGTAACGGCATTATTGCTGGTATCGGTCACTTCATTTGCTTGAATCGCGACCGTGTAAAGTCCGTTGTCTGCCTCATTCCAACTACCGCCAGGAGCCTTAATTTGATAAGTCGCTGTTAGAGCTGAATTATCCGCATTAGCATCAACAGCGACTAACGTGGCCAGCTGACTAAATCCGTTGGGGCCAGTTACTTGAACATCATTACTATCTACTGAAGATGGATTGAGTGCGGTGTTGTCACTATAGGTAACCGTGAATTCGGTGCTCGTATCGCCTTCGCTCACAATGTCGGTTACGTTAATTTGTGCCGTTGGTGGCGTGGTATCTACGTCAGGTGGCTCGCCACCTGACGTAGAAAGCTCTAGAGCATCAATAAAGGTGCTGCCATTATTGCCGCCATGGTAGGACCATACCTGGATGAATTCGGTGCCAACGGGTGCGGCGCCTGACATGTTGTATCGCTGCCAGCTTGCCGAGTTAATAGCACCACTTTCCAGACGCTCTAGTAAGTTGTAGCTAGCATCCAAAAAGTTAATGCCGAAGCCGCTGTAGCTATCGGACAGGTTTTTGGCATAGCCTGAAAGTTGGTAGGTTTTGCCTGCTTGAGCATCCACAAACTGGCCCGTGCCACTATTTGCGCTGGGTAGCTCTAGCGAACCGTTGCCCGTAAAGCTTTCTGCAGTAGAAACGCGCTCTTGACCTGTGAATCCAAACCAATCGGCTAAGCCACCTTCAAAATCACCGTTGTTCAACAGCGCAAGGGTATCTGAAAAGCTTGCTTGGGCGATCGCATCTAAAGCGACATCTGACTCAATTTGTCCCGTCGCTACTTCCAGTACCCAGTCTCCCCCTATCCCCGTCAAATCTACAGAGGCTGCCACATCGGCCCCGGTCAATTCACTCACGCGGTTCACAAATGCTGTGCCCACATCGCTAGCAGCAACTTGACAACCGTAAAACAACAAATCTCCTGTTTCGGCTAGCGCACTGCCCCAGCTCAGCAGGTCATCTTCGTAGGCGGCCATCGTTTCTGCGCTCAGCTCGCTATTACCCAGGGCTAAACGGCCATCCATCCCATGAGAAAACACATGCACACTTTCTATATCTTGATATTGCGCGAGTGTTTGAGTGATTTTGGCAACCCCATCTTCGTTGCGATCAATCAAGACAACACGATCACGCTCTAGGCCACTAATGATGCTCTCGATATCATTAATCGCGCGATCTATAAAATAGAGACTAGAGGATTGCGTGAGCGGTTGTTCGACCACAGGCAAAACGCTCTGCTCAGTGAGTACTTTGCTGTCTGCAATAGAATCTAGGACAGGGGCAAGGGGGGAACTGGCAACAGAGGAGGAATTCATTAACAAAGATGTTTAGAATCAGTTAAGTAGAGTAGAGTAGGAAAAATTAAACAGCGTAACCCAACATCTGAATCTGACGAAACAGATTCAGCACAGTAAGAATGCATCCCTAACGGTGCTTTAGTGAGCAGTCCTCAGCACCCTGAAACACCGCAGGAGCTTCAGGGTGCTAGTTGAGTTGACTGTTGTTATGCAGCAGCTTCAGCGGATGAAACTGCCCCAAGCCACTTGGCAGAAGAGCACAACACAGTAATTCAGACACTAGCTATAAAGCATTAGATGCAAGGTCTCTGAAGCTGAAGACATGTATCAGTAGCTTTTGTTCCGAAAATGTTAATGCTGGGTAGCCAAATCAGGCTAAAACATCATCAAAGTGACCGCCTACCTGAATCTTTGTTTGTGATTAAGCAGTTTGGAATATGAGGCCAGTCCATTAGTCACGACCTTACCGTCAGTGTGCAGGTACTGTCACAGTGTAGGTATCCTCGTGGTTGCAAACAGCTGTGTCAGATTCTATATGACGTGTGTAGCCCCATCCATCATCGTCACGTAGCTTATAGTCCAATCGAATTCTAGTCTCCTGACCTTTTACCTTTTCAAGTCGACGAGTTTTCTCCCAAGTATCACCAGCATCTACTTTGTGACTGCCAATAGGTTCAGAACGCCAGTCGCCCCAAGCATCCGGATCGTAGTAGTCGATATCTGTAATTTTGATTTCTTCTCCCGACTCATTCTCTACTCTGATAGTGACGTTCCGGCAGTGTCTGGTCGCAGCTTGAGCCGGGGATGCCGTACCTAAAATAGGGGATAGAACGGTGGATAGAAGGAAGCTAGCGCTGAGGACTTTTCGTGCAATGTTCTTTTTCATTGTGTTTACCTTTGGTTGTCTTGTGTAGTTTTGAGGTTGGTCGCAGCGTTTCGGTATCTTGTTTATGCCGTTGCTGCTGTGCGGTTTAGCGGTTCGTGCTTCAACCTCGATGTCCTCATCATCGCAAGCCCAAACCGGTTTGCCGATAGGATTTCATTGGATGGTTTCGTGGGATTAAATAGGATGCTTAGAACCTAGTATTTTCAGTGCATGGGCGAAGATTTGAAAACATTGGATAGTGCTTGGCGTCAGCGGAAGGCATCGTTATGATGCAGGCATAGTTTCGTCACTGATTCGCTAACGCCAAGCACTATGACTTTGCCCACACCTTCTCCCTACCGTCATCTGGGTGGTTCTCTGCCGCTCGAAGATCAAACTTATGTCGTGAGAGAAGGTGATCAGCAGCTCTATCAGGCGCTGCGGCAAGGTGAGTTTTGCTACGTGCTTAATTCTCGGCAGATGGGCAAGTCGAGTCTGAGGGTTAGAACAATGCAGCGGCTACAGGCAGAAGGGATTACCTGTGGCGTCGTCGATCTATCAGCAATGGGAACTGAGAGTACGCAGAGTGCCTGGTATAAAGGACTAGCGTATCGGATCATGCGTAACTTTCGAGCTGTAAGGTCTCCTGATGGGAGTGCTATCGACTGGCGGGGCTGGTGGAAAGCGCATGATTTTCTTTCGCCCGTTCAGCAGCTTGGCTCGCTCATTGAAGAATGCCTGCTTCCGACGATTAAAGGTGACATCGTCATTTTCATTGATGAGATTGATAGCGTTTTGAGCTTGGACTTCTCAACAGATGATTTCTTTAGTTGGATTCGCTCTTGTTACAACAGTCGAGCTGACAATGTTGCATACCGGCGTTTGGCTTTCTGCTTACTAGGCGTCGCGTCACCCTCGGATTTGATTGCAGACAAGCAGCGAACGCCGTTCAATATAGGTCAGGCGATCGCACTCAACGGTTTTAAGTTTGCCCAAGCAAAAGATTCGCTTCAATCAGGCTTGGCACAAGCTAACATTCCTAATCCAGAGAACGTTCTGCGCGAAATACTTACATGGACAGGCGGACAGCCCTTCCTGACTCAAAAGCTTTGTCAGCTAGCGACTACACATTGGTCAGACGCAGGCGCAGAGTCAGACACAGAGTCAAGTTCATCTATTGACGCGATCGTAAAGGCTTGCATTTTGACAAACTGGGAGAGCCAAGATGAACCAGAGCATTTAAGAACGATTCGAGATCGCTTTTACGCTCACCCAGAAAGAACAAATCGGTTGCTTGGACTATATCAACAGATCCTCAAAGAAGGAGGCATTAAAAGTGATGATAGCTTAGAGCAGCAGGAACTTCGGCTGACAGGCGCAGTTGCTAAACGAGGCAATCAGCTTAAAATATTCAATCCCACCTATGCCAGCGTCTTCGACAATGACTGGGTGAGCCAAGCACTGACGAATATTCGTCCCTATGCGCAATCTTTCGATAGTTGGATAGCGTCAGATAAAACAGATTCTGCGTCTCTACTAACCGGTATTTCGCTAGATGCCGCTAAAGCCTGGGCCTCTGGCAAAAGCTTGAGCGATCAAGATTACGCCTATCTTGCAGCCTGTCAGGAGGCAGAGCAAGACAGGGTAGAAGCCGCGCTAGCGATAGAAGCTCAAGCAAAAGCAGTACTCGCTGAAGCAAACCGCAAAGCAAACCGCCGAATTAAGCAAGGCGTCGGCATTTTAGGATTGGCGGCGACGCTGTTGACAGGTTCTCTATTATTTTCGGCGCAGACAGTTCAGTCCGCTCGCGTAGAAGCCGCAGATGCTCGAGAGTCAGCACAGCAATCTCGCGTAGAAGCTCAAGAGAGCCGATCGACAGCTGAAGCAGAAAGAGAGAATGCGCGACAGGCCCGACAAGCCGTCACCGCAGCAAATCGTGAAACTAAAGCGGCTAATGAAACTGCTCAGCTAGCGAAAGTCGAGGCGGAACAGGCACTTAACGAGACACAAGCAGCATTAAAAGAAGCCGTTGCGGCTGAGCAAGTCGCGCAGCAGGCTCAAAGTGCCGCCGTCGCCGCCAGACAAGATACTCAAAGAGCAAGAGCAGAAACCGCTGAGGCAACAGCGCAGCGACAGCAAGCCGAACAGCAAGTCGAGCAAGCGCAAGCTAAGTTAGCCCAGGCAAATCAAGACATTGCGATCGCACGAACAGAAAGAAACGAGCTAAGTGTAGGAACACGCTTAGAGCGCTCTGCCTTGGCACTTGTTAGACAATCAACAACCTTTAAATTAGACGATCTAGTAGAAGCTGTTAGTCTGGGGAATGCTCTACAGCCTTTTTTATCAGATGGGCGATCTGTTCTAGACTATCCTGCGACAGGGCCTATCTTTGCGCTGCAAACGCTGCTTACCCAAATGCCAGAGCAGGCTATTCTCTCTTACGGTCAAGATATATCGCTAGAAGAGGTCGCTAATGTTTGGTTCAGCGAAGATGCTCGATTCTATGCCACCAGGTTCAGCTACGACGGCTTTCGGCGCACCTACCTACAGTATTGGAATGATAAGGGGCAACCGCTGGGCGAGTTGATTGAACTAGATACCTACAGCTTTGATCGCGATGCGCCTTTACCGTCTTATCTTGATTTGAGCGGCGATCGCATCTTCGACAACGGCACTGACCTCTCCACAATTAGCTTTCTTCCTGTTAGCGATATTGATGATATCGATTTGGTAGATCTTCCTGGACAGGAGAGTTCGCAGCTTGCTTGGCCGCTGCTGAATGATGACGGTTCTGATATCTCACAAGCGTTTGGTCTGCTGCAAAAGCGGAACCGATTTGCTGCGGTGCAACAGAATGCTAAAACGCAATTATCAACCTTTCAACTCCTGACAATGTCAGGAAATATCATTCATGAACATACGGTTGAAGATGTCTCAATCAAGCTGTTCTTTCAGCCCTTCGGCAACCATGTAGTTACGTTAGAGTGCAAACTAGCAGAGCCAGATAACTGTATCGGTAACGTTTGGAACGCAGAAGGACGAATCGTCAATCAAATAGACGTTTTAGAGAATCACCTCCGCTGGACGCCAGATGGCCAGTACCTAGCGACTTGGAATGATAGTGAGCTACGTCTCACTTCGTTAGAACAGGGCAGCACTCAGACGTATCAAACCAATGGGCGTTTGCGCTCTTTGCAATCGGGCAACTCGCTTTACTTTTGGGTGCGGCAGGGTCCTGGACTAACGCTATGGGATGCCGCACAGCAAGAACCGATTGCGAACGTGTATCCGCTGGGCATGAATGCACAAGTCCTTGAAGCTTGGTACAACGAGCAAACCCAGACTATTTTTGCAGTTAGCGATCATGTAGAGCTAGGGGCAACACTCTATTCTCAGCCATTGGCGAAACCTGAAGAGGGCGACGAATATATGGAAACCGCGCTGCAGTACGAACGCGGAGCGAACTGGACGTTTCATCCTGACGGGAAAGGGGTTGTTGTGAGTAAATTCAACGGTGAGCTTCAGCTCTGGAACCTAGATGGTGAGCTTTTAGCGAGTTTTGTCGGTCATGAAGGTGTCGTCGACAGCGTGCAATTTAGCCCAGAGGGCAACCAAATATTGACTTATAGCCAGGCGGAAAAACGGGCCATGCTTTGGGATATTCAAGGGCGGGCGATCGCGCAATACAAAAGCAATACCCTACCTGCAATAGATGCTAACTGGAGCAATATCATGACGCTAAACCAACGCCCCGAGCTGCATCCCAATCTTCCCACGACTCAGCTTAAGCTGTGGTCAATAGATCGCCTGGATACACTACTAGAGAAAGCCTGTACTCGCCTACAGCCTTACCTCGATCAAGACTCTTTAGAAGAGAGCGATCGCACTATCTGCCACTAGCCATGCGCAATCAACTCAGACTTCAGCCTATTTTCTCCCATTTAATTTCCCCATTTAAATAGGTGAGCATCTCCCATTTAAACCGATGGTGAAACCCGCTTCTGCGAGGCATGATGAATTCATTAAATTCAAGCGCAATCACCTTTTGGAGTTCTGTATCCCATGCTTTATCGTCACATTTCTCGCAACCTACGGCTCAACGTCCTTTCTGTAGGGAGCGCGATCACGCTATCCACTTTCATAACATTCTCCAATGCGATCGCTCAACCAGCCACTCAACCAGCCGCTCAACCAACCGCTCAACCCGTCTGCCCCGGCGACCAAAACATTGCCACCGCAACAACAACAAGAATCGCTGAGTTCCAGTCGCTCAGCACAAAAATCACCATACCGGCCAACTTTCGGACCTTGCTTTACAACGATGGCACGATAGCCATCTTGCATCCTGTTGATTTCAACTTGATACAGTGTCTTACATTAGGCCTGCCCGTACTGGGTACCGATGCCATACGGCCTACCAGCTTTCGGCTAATCCCTAATCCTGGAGGTTTCAGCCCTCAAGACTACGCGGCAAATTTAGACATGTCCGGATTCACATTGACAGAACCAACATCTATGCAAACCATCAACGGCATTCAGGTTGTTATCCGAGAAGCCACTGAGCAATCAGGCCTCGCCTCAGAAATTGCCTATGCCTGGTACCAACCCACTGGTGTCGATGGTATTGTCGAAGTGTCCACTGCCACTAAAGAGGAGCTATTGGACGTGCTGAGCCGGATTCAACGCGCTGATTCGGCTTCATAACAAAATCAGTCAAACATACGCATTCATCATTACAAGTTGACTGACGGCAGCATGACAAAAGCTATAGTAGAGCCGACACTTTTGCCACCTTGCTCAGCTTTCAATGGATTCAGACTCAGGATTAAATTGGCCCGATGCCAAACAGCTAGCCGATCAGCTTGTATTTGAATCAGCGGGCAAGCACCTGAGCGATATCGAAAGCCAAGTGTTGCAGGGATCTTGGGAAGGGAAAAGCTATGGCGCGATCGCGGAAGAACTCGGCTACACTCTGGAATACATCAACAGTGACGTTGGCTATGGTCTGTGGACAAAGCTTTCAAAAGCGACTGGCGAGAAACTGACAAAGCGTAGCTTTCGAAGTGCACTAGAGCGTCAGTGGCGAGCCCGTTCCTTTCAGAAAACCAGTCCTTCACCGCCTGCACAAACGGCCTCTCCAACGACTTCTACAAGCGCTTCTTCAACGCAGCCACAGTACGTTGATCGTCCCCCGACAGAGTCACGCTGCTTTGAAGCCATGACGAGACCAGGTGCGCTCATTCGGATTAAAGCACCACAAAAGATGGGAAAAACTTGGCTCGTAGATCGATTGCTCCACTACGCTGAGCAGCAAGATTATGCGGTCATCCCCATCAACCTACTCAGAATAGAACCTGCGGTTACCAGCGATCTCAAGCGATTTCTCAAGTACTTTTGCACCCGTGTTACACGGCAACTCGGGATGGACAATCGGCTGAATGACTATTGGGACGAAGAACTCGGCAGTAACACCAGCTGCACAGAGTACTTTGAATCGTACATTCTACAAAACACTGACAAGCCGCTCGTTTTAGCACTCGATAACGTAGATCGCCTTTTTCCATATGAAGCAGTAGCCGCTAACTTTTTCAGTCTGATGAGAGCCTGGTACGAAGACGCACGTATTCTACCCGAGTGGCAGCAACTGAGGCTGATCATCTCCCACTCAACCGATATCTACCCAACTCTAAATATTAATCGTTCGCCGTTCAACGTGGGGCTAGCCATAGAACTCACCGAGTTTAGCCGCCCGCAGCTTTTACAGCTTGCTCAGACGCAAGGCGTTCTTCAGAACTCGCCTGAGCAAATTGAAACATTAGAGTCCTTATTAGGCGGGCACCCTTATCTTTTTCAACAAGCCTTAGAACAACTGAGATCCAATCGTGAAATGAGCGTTGAGCAGTTTTTGGCGATCGCGCCGACAGAAGCGGGCCCTTACGCTCAACATCTGAGAAACTTGCTAATACATCTACAAGAGAATCCAGAAATGGCAATGGCCATGAAAACTATTCTTCAGGCTTCAGCGCCCACTCGTGTCAAATCAGAACTAGGCTTCCAACTAAATAGTTTGGGCTTAGTAAGGTTTCAAGGTAACGAGGTAGAGACTCGGTGTTTGCTCTATCAGCTTTATCTATGCGAGCATTTAGAAGAGTTCTAATTTCTCTCTTCTAAATCAGACATGACTGGTCCGGCGAGAGCAACTCCTTCAGAATGCTCTCTCCTATCCGTGTCTTGAAACCGGGTGCGCCACTGATTGGCTCAGTGACTCGCAAAGGCCTAGGTCAAATCCTCATGTCCTTGCATTGGCACTATCGAAGATATACCGCTAACCAGCTAGCCGCTTGTCTACAAGCAACAGGGCTTGAAGCCGTCAGCGCCTTTGATTATGGTGCTGGCTGGTCAAAATGGATGTGCCTAGCCGTGACTGGAATTAAACCCAAATAAAAAGTCAAATTCTGAGGATTCTCCATCTACTATAATCATGCACTGACGACTCACACACAACGTTTAACTCATTCGTTTAACCCATTCATGGAGGGCTCAGCACTTGAGACAGTTGCTTTGGCTAATTGCAATAGTCTGCTTTTTTCTGAGCCTCTGGATAGTGTTGCCGGGCCCTAATCTTTTCTTTTTGCGCTTTGCCGTAGCGGCACCAGAAATTAGCCCTTTGTTAGGGTTCGTTAGCGCAATCGCGTTGGTCTTAGCTCTGTTCGAAAGACCCACAAAAGGACTCATCTCACTGCTGTTAGTCACTCTGTTGCTATGCAGTTTGCCATCGATTCAGAGACCCAAGGCGATCGCGGCGGCCAATCAGTCGATGGCTGATGCCTTCAATCAGTCGAATCAAGTCTCTGCCCCTTTCCGCTGGCAATCTTTTTTTGGCGGATTTGAGAATGAGGCCGTGCGAACCCGACGCAATATCACGTTCAAGTCACCAGCGGGTAGACCTCTCTCTTTAGACCTTTATCAACCCTTACAACCCGGACGATACCCGGCAGTGGTCACCATTTATGGGGGCAGCTGGATGCGAGGCAGTCCTGCGGAAAGTCAACAGATGGCACAGTTTTTAGCCGCGCGAGGCTATGTCGTCGCAGCTTTAGACTACCGCCATGCACCAGAGTATCGGTTTCCAGCTCAGGTAGAAGATATTGCCGCTGGGTTGGCATTTCTACAGCGTCAAGCAGATGAGTTTGAAATTAAACGCGATCGCATTGCATTGCTGGGCTGGTCAGCTGGCGCGCATCTGGCCATGTTGTTAGGCCTTCAGCCAGAACTGCAGTCTGGCGAATCGGTACGAAGCATCGTGAACTACTACGGGCCCGTAGATTTGGAAAATGGCTACTACGATATCCCACACCCCGATCCAATTGACGTTAGACAGGTATTGCGGAACTTTATCGGGGGAACACCAGCAGACTTTTCGGCAGCGTACAACGCAGCCTCACCCCTAACCTATGTCAAACAGGCTGAAGCCAACACGTTGCCAGATATGCTATTGATCTACGGCAGGCGCGACCATGTTGTCGAGTCTCGCTTTGGCAAAAGCTTATACGACGCGCTTCAAACAAGCGGTA
Source organism: Cyanobacteria bacterium P01_D01_bin.105 (assembly GCA_039025345.1). Classification (GTDB taxonomy): domain Bacteria; phylum Cyanobacteriota; class Cyanobacteriia; order Phormidesmidales; family Phormidesmidaceae; genus Phormidesmis. Next base: position 26,851 of record JBCCOO010000055.1, read on the forward strand.
ATCGTGCTGTCTGGATAGAAATTCCTTGGGCAGAGCACGCTTTCGACAAACTGTTTAGCGGCGTTAGCAATCAAATGGCTTTACCGTTTATTGAGCAGTTTTTAGCCCAAACACTCCAGCAGTAGTCCCTGGCTTGACGGTAGTTTTTCGTCTTCAATAAAATAAAATATCTAAATACTGGGGGCGACAATCGTTGAAACTATGCCAGCACAACCTTACTTCTCAGGTTTTTGCCCGCTCCCTGCAGATATTGAAGCTCAGTTGATGGTTGAGGCAAAACCACAGTCTCTAGTCACTAAAAGCGCCCGTGACGACGCTGTGGTCATTTGTGTTCACGGCTTTACGGGAGTCCCGTACGAAGTGGCTCCGGCGGTAAGGGCACTGGCTAATCTCGGCATTCCGGCGGTCGCGCCCCTACTGCCAGGGCACGGCTACAGAGCGCATGATAAGCAGGTGCAGGAATTTTCAAAAATCACAAAAGATGGCATGTTAACAGCGGCTCGACAAGAGATTGCACGCGCCAGGGAGCAGTACACCCAGGTGGGCATGTTTGGATTTTCCATGGGCGGGGCGATCGCACTGATAATGGCAGCGGAAGGCTTGCTAGATGCGTGCGCCGTCGTGGCACCCGCACTCCGACTACCCACAAAAGCCGAAGTGTTAATTCCACTTTTAGGATGGGCGAGCTTTTCGCTATCCGCGCCACATACAGAGCCCTTTGCGCTACCTGGATACGAGTTTCATCATTCCCGCGCGCTGCGAGCCTTGTGGCAAATAGGTCGCCAAGCCCGGCACCAGTTGCCCAACATTCAATGTCCTGTCTTAGGCGTACATTCTCACAACGATCTAACCGTTCCGCCAGTGGTGCTGCCACTGATGGAACAACATATTCCAAGGCAAATTCAAACGGCGTGGTTTGATGAGTCTGGGCATGTCATGCTGCTAGATAAAAGCGGATTAGCGGTTGCTTCGTCAGTCGCTGAGTTCTTTAAATCTCAGTTTTCTTAAAAAGAACAGATTCTTTAACAAGAACAGACTCTTCAGAAAGTCCCAGCTCGCCAGCAGATGAGTGACGAGAAAGACGAGAAAGACGACCGATTGCGGCCATTGCCATCCATCCGAAACGCGTGGCCAAGCGACCAAAGCTATATGAACGAGCCTATTCGCATTTTTATGTTTACTGAGTCGCTGGCAAACTGGCGACAAGCCACCGCCCGCCAGCAACTCACCAAAGTGGGTTGGACCACAGATTTTCAAATCTACCTCCCCATACAGCTATGAAACGTCGTCAACTTATTACACCTTTTGTAGCAGGATTGCTGGCAGCTTTTGTGTTGGCATCCTGTACCGGGAGGCCGCTCGTCTCATCGGCGGATCTCTCATCCAACGCCTCAACACCGGTAACGACAATTACCGTTTCAGCGGCGGCTAGCCTGCAAGATGCACTAGAGGTGATCGCCCCACAGGTCAGTCAAACCCATCCTGACATTGTCATTGAATACAATTTCGGCTCTTCTGGCGCACTTCAACAACAAATTCAACAAGGTGCACCTGTCGATGTGTTTTTTTCTGCCGCTACTGAGCAAATGGATAAGCTAGCCAAAAAAAACATACTTGCACCTGAATCTCGCCAGGATTTACTCACCAATAGATTGGTTCTGATCGCACCTAAAAATTCTCCGCTCACCATAACGCAAATAACTCAGCTAACAGCAACTGACATTCGTCGTCTTGCCGTCGGAGAATTTCGCAGTGTACCCGCCGGACAATATGCACAACAGGCATTGGAAACGCTCAAACTGCTAGAGCCGTTACAGTCTAAGTTTGTCTTTGGCAGTAACGTAAGAAGTGTGCTCACCGCCGTCGAAAGCGGTAATGCCGAGGTGGGCATTGTCTATGCCACCGACGCCGCACTTTCTCACAGAATCAAGGTTCTCGCGACCACACCTGAAGAGACTCACTTACCGATTGTGTATCCTATTGCCATAATCAAAGACACACCTAACCCTGAAGCCGCACAAACCTTTATTAACTTCCTAACAACTGAGGCTGCGCAGGAAATTTTTGTAGACTTCGGGTTTGGGAGTATTTAATAGCATTTAATATTAAGTATCCAAGCGCGAGTGGTTAAACCTAAGTATTCAAGCACGAGTATTCAGGCACGAATATTCAAGCACGAATATTCAGAAATCTAATATAAAATCCGTTAGGAAAGCGCTGAATCTCATAGTCTGTCGCCCTCTCCCTAAATCCCTCTCCCGTAGAGCTTTGCTCTTCTCAAAGAGTAGGGCGAGGGACTTTGACTGGCGCCCTTTTCCATCGGGAGAAGGGTTGGGGATGAGGGGGAGTAAGAATGATGATTCATCTGCCGGATTTCATATAAGTACTTAAGCCTAAAAATATAATCTTTAGTCGCGCTTCAAACAGTATCCAGATGCTCGATTTTTCTCCTCTGTGGATATCTCTGCGAATAGCGATGATCGCGACGCTTATCACTGGCATCTTAGGCATCGCGGCAGCTCATTTCATGCAGCGCTACCAGGGAAAGTGGCGACCATTCTTAGAAGGCCTTTTTCTGGCTCCAATGGTGCTCCCGCCCACGGTACTGGGCTTTTTGCTATTGCTTTTGCTGGGCAAAAATGGCCCACTCGGCGCAGCGCTATCTTACACCGGCATTAACATTGTGTTTACCTGGTACGCCGCTGTACTCACGGCAACCATAGTAGCCTTTCCCTTAATGTACAAAACAACGCTGGGCGCATTTGAACAACTCGATAGGCGCCTATTACAAGCTGCTAGAACGCTGGGCGCTTCAGAACGTGCCGTTTTTTGCCGAATTACCCTGCCCCTCTCTCTGCCTGGGTTACTGGCAGGGTTGACCCTCGCCTTTGCCCGCGCCCTAGGAGAATTTGGCGCGACGCTCATGCTCGCAGGCAACATTCCAGGCCGCACCCAAACCCTACCCATGGCGATTTACTTCGCTGTTGAAGGCGGAGACTTTCGCGAGGCCACCTTTTGGGCAGCCTTGGTGCTGGGCATTTCACTAAGCGGAATTTTATTCGTGCAGGTTTCAAGCAATCACCGATTGCGCCGATATCGTGGATCTGGCCAGCAAATATTTGCCCAACCAATATTTAGCAAGCTGCTGAATCGCTTATTCAACAAACTGACGCGCCCCTTCAAAGCAGTGATTAAAAAAGCTTCTAAAAAAGTATCTGGCGGTTCAGGTCAAATTACCTCACAACGGCTGGTTTCGACCCTGCGTTATGCAACGCGATCGCAAGGCACACCACACTTAGAAGTGAATATTCGCAAGCGGTTATCTCACTATGAGCTCGCGGTTAACTTTGTTGCTAATGAACAAAAGCCGCTAGGATTCTTAGGGGCCTCTGGCGCAGGAAAAAGCCTCATCCTGCGATGCATTGCGGGCATAGAAACGCCGGATGCGGGACGCATTGTGCTCAATGGCCGGGTGCTGTTTGATTCTAAACAAGGCATTAATCTGCCTAGTAGCGATCGCAAAGTCGGCATTCTATTTCAAAACTATGCCCTCTTTCCCCATCTCACCATTGCGCAAAACGTTGCCTTTGGCCTCCCCCACAAACGCTCCCCAGCCCAGATAAAAGCTGCCGTGAGCCAGCAGCTCGCTGCCGTTCAGCTCGAAACTCTCGCCCATCGCTACCCTCACGAGCTTTCTGGTGGACAACAACAGCGCGTCGCCCTGGCCAGAGCCTTAGCCAGCCAACCAGAAGCCTTACTACTAGATGAACCTTTTTCTGCCCTTGATACGCACCTGCGCAATCAAATTGAACGTCAGCTCATCACCCGGTTACTTAGCTACCAGGGCATTACGCTGCTGGTAACCCATAACTTAGAAGAAGCGTATCGGGTGTGCCATCAGTTGCTGGTGCTAGATGGCGGACGGGCGATCGCCCACGACGCTAAGCATCATATTTTTGAGCAGCCCCGCACGGTTCGCGTTGCTCAGCTCACTGGCTGTAAAAATTTCTCTCCGGCCATTGCCGTGACAGATCACAGAGGGAAAACAAAAGTAGAAGCGCAGCACTGGCAGTGTTGCCTTGAAACGCTTGAACCCATACCGCCTAATCTCACTCAAATTGGCATTCGCGCCCATCAAATCGCCTTTTTCAGAGATATAAAGGATTCCGCTCCCCCTTCTTCGCCGCCGTCTTCTCTATCGTCTTCTTCTCCAAATACTTTTCAGTGCTGGCTAGCAGCCACCAGCGAAACCCCTCATCGCATGACACTATACTTAAAACTCCACCATCCGCCCAACGGTGAGCAAGACTATCATTTGCAGGCAGAAGTCTTCAAAGAAAAATGGCGCTGGCTAAAAGATCAGCCAATGCCTTGGAAAATTCATTTAGAGCCAATGCGGTTACTGTTGTTAACAGATTAATATTTTCGCTGTATTTCTCACATCAATAGTTATACAAAGGTAAAACCACGATTGAAATCTACACTGTTTGTATTCTCAAGGACGGCAACTAACTCAGATTGATTGTATAGATAGGTGTCGTTGTCTTGCTGTTGCTGAGTATAGTTACCCACAGAACCATTGAGTTGAATGGTGTCTTCAGCCGCGTTGAAATCTTTGATTAGGGCGTAGTCAAAGTTGCCATTTGCTGTGTAGTAAGCACCGTTAGCATTACCGAGAATAAAGCGGTCGGCTCCATCTCCACCTGCTAAGACATCTCTCTCAAAGGCACCTCTGGCCTGACCGTTACTGCCATCGAGAATGTCATCGCCTAGTTCGCCGTAGAGAACATCATTACCGATGCCACCTACCATCACATCGTTGCCACTCTCTTCAGGCAGTTCAATTTCAATGATGCCTTGCGAGTCAAACCATGTCGGCAGCGTACCCCACTGATTACCACTTCCTTGATTGAGGTATATGTAGTCCGCTTCTCCTTCATTGCCTTGCCGATCAGCCCACCAGTTGGTGTATGTGACGTCTTCACCGCTCATCCACTCAAACTGACCATCTACAGCCTCGTCTGTAAGGCCAAGCCAAAATCTGTCGGATGTTCCAAACGTCTGTTGAAGCCAAGCTTCTTCTTCTGCATCATTAATCGTCACTAGATTGCCACCCCACAGCTCGGCTTGAGCTTGTGCGTCGTGCCAAGTTGTCTCTTGAGTCAGCAAGTACAGGCTGCCATTGTATTGAATGCCATCGGTAAGTACTTTGGCGTCATCACCGTAGAGGATATCATCACCGATGTTGCCGTAAATAGTGTCATGACCTTTGCCTCCAACAAGCACATCGTCGTTACTCGCATCGGAAGTAAATGCCTCGAACACAGCATTGTTAGGTGGTGCTGTCGGTAGCTGTCCGATAGTGCTGCTATCTAACTGTTGAGCAAAGAGTCGTACATCTTGAATGGTGCCTGTGAAGTAGGCTCTAAGATCATCAGCAACTAAATCACCACTATGCATCTGTGACGCACCCAACACAATCGGTTCACGGTTACCAGAGCCACCAGAATTGCTACCTAATCCCCAAGTGTATCCGCTGACTGCTGCATCAGCGAGGCTCCCATTCACCCACAGTTCTAATCCACGCTCTCCAAAAGTAACCGCGACATCGTGGAACTGACCTGCTTCGATAGGAGCTGAAGTTAAGATATAATCTCCACCTGATGCTTTCTGTGTTCTCACCTTTACCTGGCCATTTGCCAACCAAACATACAGATGACCACCATCATCGTATTCAGCAGAATCCTTACTAAATAATCCTTGCGTTGAAGATACATCATCAGTACTGAAGCTAAATGACAATGTGCCATTATTCAGCAGCATGTTGTCTTGATGGGCAAATACCTGAGCTTCAGTGCCATCAAAGCTTCCAATAGAGGCTTGAGTTGCAGTCAGCTCAAAGGTGTTTTCAGCTTCACCATAGAGCTGGTCATTGCCGTCATCGCCATAGAGCGTATCTTGTCCTTGCCCCCCTTCTAGCAGGTCAGCGTTGTAAAGCGCTAGGGACTTCAAATCTTCGGTGGTCAACGCTCGGTCGTAAAGCTTCAGCTCATCGATAGAAGCATTGAGAGCGTCGCTGCCAATCCTCAACAAATCGTCATTGGCAATCACCTCACCTTGCAACGCCACACTAGAATCGAGCTGACCGTCTAAATAAAGAGAGAGCTGGTCATCTGATTTCACATAAGAGACATGCGTCCATTGGTTAAGTTCTAATTCACCCTGGCTATCGCTTCCTTCATTCCAGTTTTCAGTAGTGCTGATGCGATAGTGAATGCGATTGTCGTTAGGGCGTAGCCACATAGCAAACGTACGGTCTTGGTCCGTCTCTCCCTTATGCAATACCGAGCGCCAGTTGCCATCTGCATCTGTTTCTAGCTTGACCCAAAAAGCGACACTGAAGTCAGCATTGTTCTCACCAAGCTGTAAAGATGAGCCATCATCCACGATTGCGCGTTCGTTGACGCCATCAAAGTTCAGGGCATTGCCCACCATCCCTTGAACGATGTCAGTCGTTTCTGTATTAAACAATCTAGCAGATAGGCCATTCAGCGAGTCTTGAGTTCTGTTATGGGTTGCCTCATCAAAAGACCAATGTGCTACTAGACCTTCATCCCAAGGCTTAGCCTGATGAATACTAAGATCTTCTGTTGACGTCTCAGCAGGTATTTCTAACTGTTCTTGAAACAACACATTATCTACTAGCAGTTGACCGTTATGTTCTGAGGTGGCCGCCCAGATAGACGCATAGCGAGCATTCTCTGCTGCGACAAAGCTGTTCTGATAGGTTGTCCAGTCGTTCGTTTTTACATCAAACTGTTGTTCACCAACCTTTTGCCAATTAGCATTGTAGAAGGTAACGCCGATGCCACCCCAGCTCTCTCCAGTAGATTTAGCAACCGCACTGAAGTGATAGATTTCTCCCCCAAAAACGTCAACCCATTGATCTGCGATACTGTTCTGAAAAAGACTAAGAGATGCACCTTCATAGGCATTAGTTGTTACCGTTTGAACATTGCCTTTAGGGATATTCCAGCCGTTGAGATTTGATGAAAAATCTCCGTTTTCAAACAGGTTTTCTCCAAGACTTGAGCTGCCGTCCACATAGGTTTCTAGCAGATTCTCTGTTGGGATGAGATCAATATAATCAACTCGTGTACGCTCTTCACCCTGGTCACTGCCAATAAGTTCAATCGTATCGCCCGGTGATAGATAAATCTGAGTGCTGACGGTACGGCTATAGTACTGATCATTGTCGTTAGTGAATTGCCAGCTATCCACTGTTTGACCGCCGATGTTGACGGTTAGTGTGGATTGACCATAAGCCTGATCGAAGTAGCGCACGGCTACTAGGTAGTAGCCAGCTTCTCCCTCAAATGTGGTGACTGCTCGGGAGTTAGCTGAGCCATCATTTCTGATGTTCTGCCCGTTTTCAACTGCGTAGCCATTGGAAAGTGTCATCGACTCCGCCTGAATGCGAATCAATCCATTCGCATCTGAAGGCTCAGACGATGTTGTTGAATCGCTGTCAGAAATGCTGTTTCCTAAACTGCTTTGATTCGCAACAGACACATTTCTCTGACGTAAGTCCCTTGCCTGCTGCCATAACTCTTGCAAGAAATCTCTTCTAAGGTCGTTCAACTCCGTGCGGCTCTCAGCCAGCACCTGGTCACCATAAACAATGTCATTGCCCGCATCCGCACTGGCTTTATCCCGGCCCGCTGCACCCATCAGAAAGTCATGGTCGTTGCCACCTGAGAGCGCATCATCCCCATCCCCACCTTGCAGAACGTCTTTGTGGTCACCGCCTTTCAGCTCATCTCGCCCCGTGCCGCCGCTAATAACATCATTACCATGCCCCCCAGAGAGAATATCTGCGCCGCCTTCTCCATAGAGCTGGTCACCTTCTTTTTCGCCTGCGATAAAGTCATCCCCGTCACCCCCATGCAATCGGTCAAAGCCATCCTGACCGTAAATAATATCCCGGCCTTGATTGCCCCAAATAATGTCGTTGCCACCCTTGCCATCAATCAGGTCATCGCCTGCCCCGCCAACTACTCTATCTTGCTCATCTGAACCTGCAATGATGTCGTCATCCTGCCCGCCGCGCACCACGCCTACTTCGGCAAAGCCCCCTTCGGCAACTTGCGTCGTCGTCCCATTCCCACTATCCGCACTATCCAGCGTCGAGAAGAACGGCGATAGCTGCTGCCACAGTTCTCCATAGCCCAGCTCAAACTGTTGCCAGAGTTCGCCATAGCCCAGCTCAAACATCTCGGTTTCAAACTGCTGCCATAGCTCGCCATAGCCCAGATTGAAAATGTTGCCTTCTATCAGCTGCCACAGTTCCCCATAGCCCAGCTTGAAAATGTCATTGCCATATTCCTGCCACAGTTCACCATAGCCCAGCTCGAATTTTGCCCACAGCTCCCCGTAGCCCAGCTCCAGCATCTCCGTTTCAAGCTGTTGCCACAGTTCGCCATAGCCTAGATTGAATATCTCGGTTTCAAACTGTTGCCACAGTTCGCCATAGCCTAGATTGAACATCTCCGTTTCAAACTCTTGCCACAGCTCGCCGTAGCCCAGCTTGAAAATGTTGTCTTCCACTAGCTGCCACAGCTCGCCATAGCCCAGCTTGAAAATGTCGCTGCCATATTCCTGCCACAGTTCGCCATAGCCCAGCTCAAATTTTGCCCACAGCTCCCCGTAACCCAGCTCAAACATACTCTGCTCAAACTGTTGCCACAGCTCGCCGTAGCCCAGGTTGTAGAACGTAGAGTTCTCTGTGCCGACGCGGCTTTCTGTCAGCAGCGTAGATGCAAATCCTAAGTCTTCAGCAACGGCCTGTTCAGCCTGCTCTAGCAGCGCGTTGAGGTCAATGCCGGTCTCCAACATGCCGTAGTTCACATCCCAGCCCAGCACGTCCATCGCTCGCAGGTCGAGGGCGCCGACACTGGTGCGCTCTTGGTAGGCCAAGGTCGGGTCCATGATGCCCAGGGCAACTCGCATCCGTTCCCAGTGGCTGGCTTGGTAGTCGGCGCCAGTCGAGAAGTTGGCGAGGTTGGTGGTGCCGCCGTCGATGGAGAAGTAGCTGTCTTGGCCGACGGTGAGGTCGCTGACCGCGCCGTCGGGATTGTCGATTTTGTTGCTGTCGTCGCTGTGGCGAAACAGGTCGAGGATGGTGAAGCCTTCTGCTTGGGTTTCGCCGGAGTACAGTTCGCTCACATCAAGCGCACCGTCTAGGCCGCTGACGAAGCCGAGCTGATGTCCTATCTCGTGCAGCGCCATGCTCATGAAGTCCAGGGTGCCTTCGGGGGCGGCGCCGCTGCGGGTGTAGTCGTAGTTCCACTCGAAGGCGTTGCTCACTAGGATGTAGCCATCGAGGGCGTTGGCGTTGACGAGGTCTCGCGTCCAGGTGCTGCCGCCGCCTAAGTCTAGGGCTTTGTCCATGCCCAGGGCTTTGGCTTGAGCACTGGTGAGCAAAATTTCGGTGTTGCCGTCGACGAGCTCACCATCAATC
>JBCCOO010000056.1:0-35849 GCA_039025345.1 Cyanobacteria bacterium P01_D01_bin.105
GATGCTCACTACGCCAAGAAAAAGACAACTTCTTGGGTAGGCTACAAGGTGCATATCAGCGAGACTTGTGAGGCTGGAGAATTACACCTCATTACGAATGTTGAAACGACAGCTGCGCCAGTGGCGGATGGTAATACAACAGATTCCATTCATCAGTCTCTAGAAAGCAACAACTTACTGACTGACAAGCACATCGTGGATACGGGTTATCTCGATGCTGAGTTGATTGTGATGTCGAATGAACAATACCAGGTAGACTGGCTGGGGCTGACCAGAAACAATCTGCACTGGCAAGCAAAAGCCGATAGTGGATTTGCCGCAAATAATTTCACCGTCGACTGGCAAAGGAAAAAAGTGGTTTGTCCTAACGGGAAAGAAAGTTCTTCTTGGATGCCTGCTATCGACAGCCGCAACAACGAAGTGATAAAGATAAAGTTTGCACCAGCTGACTGCTCAGTATGTCCTAGCTTGTGATTGTGTACGCGTTCTAAGCGATCGCGCCGCTCAATAACCTTACGTCCAGAAGCACAGTACAAAGCTTTGCAGAAAGCTAGACAACGAGAGCCTACGGCTGACTATCAGGCTGACTATGCGTTACGTGCCGGTGTTGAAGGGACTATGTCTGAAGGGGTTCGCGCGCATGGTCTGCGTCATGCTCGCTACAGGGGGCTAGTGAAAATACACTTACAACATCTGATGACAGCTACCGCCATCAACTGCAAACGAATACACAATTGGCTTATCGGTATTCCACAAGCGGCTACTCGCACGTCTCAGTTCGTCAGGTTGATGCAACCAATGACTTGTTAAGCAATATTTCGCCAGCAGTATCACTTTTGATGAAGTTAGGAAGAGCCCTTTGTTGTTGACATCTGATAGGTAACAACGGATCTGTGCAATCGACCGAGATGATTTACTGCGTAGCGGTAGGAACGCTAGGCGGTGCGACCTTGAAGCTATCTAGAATGTTGGCAACTTCGCTTGCGTATTGTTCTTCTCTATCTCCTAATAGCAAGACAGAGATACTAAGCCTGTAAGTTTTGTCATAGAGAGGACTGTAGATAATTTTATGAGTGGCTTTGTAAGGATAGTTGCTGATAGTTCTACGCGTAGTCAGGATTAGAAGGCGATTGTCTTCTTGCTGCATAGTTGTCTCACTAAGCTTCTCGGTTGCTTCATTTCCTATTTGTTCTCGGTAGCGCATGGTCTGATCCTTAGATTCAGCCATTGCTGAGATGAGAACATCGTTGAAAATTCTGCGACCGGGTGGGTCTTTCGCAAAGAAGCTCAGTAATGCCTTCGAGCTTGCCTTGAGCTGTGAGGCTGAGGTTTGTGTCTGAGTATGAAATAGATCCGAGAGAGAAAGCGTTGCCTCATCACAGCTTAGGTTTGTATACGAAGGCTGACGGACGGAACGTTGGGTTCGAGCCTGGTCTGCACTGCTACCTCTTGAGCGCGACCTAGTCGTGCTGCTAGGAATGAGCAGCGCCCCGAGCAACACTCCAACTACTGCGGAAACAACTGCGATGACAAGAATACCCCAGTCTGGCATGGTAGTTTTCGACTTGTGAGCTATCGCTACAACTGACTCTGATAGTCACTCAACTATTCTATTACTTGAAGTAAGTCTGTGGATGTTCTTCCTAATTTATCTAAATGGATAAACGGGCAAGCGTAAACAGGCGCGATCGCCCGGAGTTTATAGCCATTCTTAGCGTTGCTGCCGCTGCTGTCATCGATGAAATGTCAAATCCTTAGTCCATTCACTCAATTTCAGAGACGAGCCCCTGCACTACCCGATCCGCATCCTCCATCTCGATAAAGCGCCGCTGAAAAGCCGCATCAAACACCTCGCCCATCGAGCCCAGTTCCTCTCGAATGGTGTTGACCTTCTCCACCACATGGGCAAAAAACCGCAGGTCTGCATTGTCCTCACTGGTAAAGTGCAGCACCAGCACATCCTGAGCTCGCCCGTGTCGGTCTAGCCGTCCATTGCGCTGACCTAGCCAAGCCGGGTTCCAAGGAATGTCATGATGCAAAACGATATGGGCCGTTTCCTGCAAGTTCACCCCTTCCGAGGCAGCATCCGTCGCGACCAGCACCTGCACCGGATTCTCCGGATCGTTAAAGGCCGCTTTAAATCATCCCGCTCCCGGTCGTGCATCCCGCCATATAGCTCCAGCAGAATCGGTGTGGTTCAAAAAGGGCCGTGCGATTCGTTCAGCTTAAACAGGCAACCCGCCTGGGGATAGCTGGCAAGATTAAACAAGGAGGAATCCGAATTAAATCTTGACAACTTAGTTCTCGTGATAGTGAAATTCTATTCCTCCTTGATGCAGGAGTGGCAGCATTGACCACTGTGATTGGGTTGACAACTAATTGCAGCAAGCATGGTCGAAAAGGCGGTAACCCGGAACCCGACCGAGAACTCCGCCGAGCATAACTGGCCAAGGTTAACAAACTTGAATTCATGTTAGAACCGTCGTCATTGAAACCAAGCCAACGCGGGATTAATCCTCCTTCCGGGGGTTTGCACTTGGAAAACCAGGCTTGCCCAAAACGGAAAAGGGAATCGAGTCAGGCAGTTGGCCGTCTGACCTGAAAGCATCCTCTATAGACCCGGTGGACAGTGGGAACCTAAAGTCAGCGTCAAACGAAAACTAGGAACGAAATAACTATCCTGTTGGCTCTCAAGCTGTGGTCGATGGCTTGAGCAGGGCGTCCATCCGCAAGCAGCAGGATAGCAGGATTGTCTCAGAAGCCAATGCCTTTAGGAAAGCTAGGGGATATGCCAACGGAGGCACGACTTGAGTTTGTGGTCTCAATTTGAAGGTGAGCTGGCCGGATTGGAGCAGCGTGATCATTTGAGAGTTGCAGGCGATATTTTGGTACGGCTAGCAGAGCTGTGTGAGGCGAAAGCTGACTTGCTCTGGGAAGATTGGCAAGATGCACATAATGTTGAGGGGCCAGTGATGGGTGGCGACTGGCTGCAAGGACTCACCAGACAGACCCAGGAGTTGGGCTTTTCAGATCTAATAAACCGTTCGTACCATTCGCATCGCGGTCTACCGGACGGGGATAAAGCTGATGAGGACTCAATAGCAGGTGATGCCCCGAAACTGTCTGGCTTAGATATGATCAAAGACCTAGAGGATGCAGACCTCAAAAGTCAGGCTTTGGCTGTTTCCCATGCTGAGAATGTGTCTGATTGGGTGAAAGCGTTGGTTGAAAAGCAGATAGGCTCGCCGCAGCGGTTGGTTGATCTTCAGCGACAGTTGAAGATGCCGCTAATAGAGGTATGGATCGCGGCATTGCTTGGTGGCTTTGAGCTGGAGCAGCGCGGTGGGTTTTACCAGACTCAGGAAGTTTGGGTGAGTAAATGTGGATAAGGCATCGTTCTGAATTCATTATCCAGTTGAAACTGACTTATTGAATTTCAACATCTTTTTGTTCAAGCTCTTCCTGCTTACTGCATCTAACCGCATGAGATTCTCTTGGCAATAGGCCAATACATCCTGCTGCAATCAGCTACTGTCAAGACCAGATATACTATCGAGGCAAGGTCTCGCACGCAGCAGGGTAAAAGCTTGATACAAGATGTTGATTTATCAGTTCTTATATTTTCTAAACTCTTTCTTCACAAATAGGCATCTTCGTCGAACAAGAACCCGATTGAGGGGACAGAAAATTAAATTCTTCGGTTAGTGATAGAGACCTTTGAATCTAAACTATTCGTCATTCACAAAGGGGCATTTCAAAGCTTGAGAACATACCTATGACTGCCTTGGCGACATCAATTTCTTCAAAACTTCCTTTTCTGGAAACCAAGCTCTATCGCCCGCAATGGTCTGCTGAGCGAGTTTCGCGCCCACGGCTCATCGAACGTATACAGCTTCAGCGCAAATTGACTCTAGTCTCAGCCCCAGCGGGATTTGGCAAAACGACGATGCTTGCAGAGTGGATTGCAGCTGTACCTGAACGTGCTATTGCTTGGGTATCTTTAGACCAAGGCGATAATACACCTGCTACTTTTTGGATATATCTAATCACCACGCTGCAAAATAACACTCAACTCAGCCTTGGTGAGCGATCGCTCTCGTTATTGCAATCATCACAGCTCCCTGATACTGAATCAATATTAAGGATTTTGCTCAGTGAGCTAACGGCACTTGAAGCAAATATTACCTTGGTCTTAGATGATTACCATGCAATTGAGACCTCAGCTATTCATGACGGCATTGGCTTTTTACTCAGCTATTTGCCACCTCAAGTACATCTGATTATTGCCAGCCGTACCGACCCGCCCTTATCTCTAGCGCGTTTGAGGTCTTGCGGAAAGCTGACTGAACTAAGAGCGAGCGACCTGCGATTTACTCCCGATGAAGCAGCCGCTTTTCTGAAACAAAGCATGGGATTAGAGATTTCAACTAATGATATATCTGCCCTAGAGCAGCGGACTGAAGGCTGGATTGCAGGGCTACAGCTAGCAGCTTTGTCTTTACAGGGTCGCGAAAATATTTCTGATTTTGTAGCGGCTTTTTCAGGGGACGACCGCTACATCGTGGACTACTTGCTAGAAGAAGTCTTGCAGCGACAACCCGACCGTATCCGCCACTTTTTGTTGCAAACTGCTGTTTTAGATCGTTTAAGCAGTGATCTTTGCGATGCGGTTACTGGACAAGATGACGGACAGGACATGCTGAACGCGCTAGAGCGTGGCAATCTGTTTATCATTCCGCTGGACAACAAGCGCCAATGGTACCGCTATCATCACTTGTTTGCCGATGTTCTTCAGGCCCATGCTCTGAGGGAATTGCCTGAGCGGGTGCCTATCCTGCACAGACAAGCCAGTGAATGGTATGAAAAGAAAGGGTTGTTCTCTGATGCAATTCGCCATGCCCTGTTAGCTAAAGCCTTCGATCAAGCAGCAAAGCTAATTGAACAGGTATGGCCTGCCATGCGCAATCGTCAGCAAGAGCGCACAGTGCTGGTCTGGCTGAAGGAGATACCGGCTCCACTGGTTCAAGCTCGGCCTATCTTGAGTGTGGTCTATGCATTATCGCTATTGAATACGGGGCAGATCGATTCGGTTGAATTACATTTGCGCAATGCTGAACAAGCGTTGGCCCAAGCAGAGAGTCTCGCTACGAACCAAACGACAGAACAATATCGGTCTTTACCGGCTTCTATCGCCAACGCTCGTGCTTTTTGCGCTCAGGCTCTAGGCAATTGTGATCAAGCGATCGCCTACGCTGAGCAAGCTCTGGCACTACTGCCTCCTGGCGACAATAACGAGCGGGGCGCATCCGCCGCATTCTTGGGTTTAGCCCACTGGTCTAGCGGCGATGTCGCAGCGGCATACCAATCCTTTTCTGAGGCACTGGCGATCTTCCAGAGGTTAGGCAGTATCCAAATCGCTGTGAGCGCTATGTTGGGCCTTGCAAACATGGGCATGGCTCAGGGGCGATTGCGGGCAACGATTAAGACCTGTGAGCAAGCCCTCCAAATGGCAGAGAAACAGCCCGTCCCAATTTTACGGGGGGTGGCAGATCTGTATTTAGGGTTGAGCGAAATCCGCTATGAACAGGGAGATTTAGAGACTGCCCGTCAGCTACTTCAGAAAGGTGAGGACTTGCTATCGCAGGGCTCGATATCAGGAATTGATTATCTTTGGTGGTTGGTGAAAGCTCAATTAACAGCGGCGAAAGGAGATTTAGATGCTGCGTTTGACCAACTACAAGAAGCTGAAAAGTTGTTTCGGCGGCGATCGCCGATTCCAAACGTGCGTCCGGTTGAAGCGCTGAAGGTACGATGGTGGTTGCAGCAGGGAAGGTTAGCTGAAGCGCTGGGTTGGATACAAGAGTGTGGCTTGTCAGTAGACGATGAGCCGAACTATTTGCGCGAATATGAACACCTGACGCTGGCTAGAGTCTTGATTGCTCAGCATAGAAGTGACCCAGAAGAGAGAATCGATCGGGTCATCAATCTCTTGACTCGACTGCTGGCCGCCGCAGAAGCCAAGGAACGCACAGGCAGCAGTATCAAGATTTTGGTGGTTATGGCGCTGGCATATGAGGCGAAGGGGGATGTGATGGATGCGATTCTTCCAGCGAGAGGCTCCGCCATCGCCTCACTAGAACGCGCCTTAAGCTTAGCCGAACCCGAAGGCTATGTCCGCATCTTTGCAGAATGTGGGACTCCGATGGCGCGGCTGTTGCAACAGATCAAGACTCGTGGCATCACCCCCACCTACGCACAACAGCTCTTAACTGCTTTAGAAACTTGGGGACAACCCTCAAAAACGTCTTCCCCCATTCCCAAAGAAGCAAGCACCAGCTATCCCCTGGTAGCAAACAGTGTTTCCCCATCTCTCATCGAACCTCTTAGCCCACGAGAACTGGACGTTCTGCGGTTGCTCAATACCGAACTATCTGGCCCAGAAATTGCCCGCGAACTGGTCGTAGCCCTGAGTACCGTACGCACCCACACCAAGCGAATTTACGGCAAACTCAACGTCACAAATCGTCGGGCTGCGGTGAAAAAAGCAGTAGAGCTAGGGCTAGTTTAGTCACGAATAGCTTGGGTAATAGACAATGTACCTTTGATCGGACAATTAATTGAACATCTCGGGTTAAAGAGACTCTAGTAGCTTGTGGAACAATTCCTCTATCTTGTGGTGCTGAGTATTAATGTCTCCTACAACCTCATCGAGTCTATCGGCATCAATCAGAAAGCCGTATATTTTAGTCGCAACATGACGAAAAGCCATTAGATTATTGATAACCGCGCCAGTATCTTGAAAGTCTGTTATGCCTTTTTTGTTTAGTAAACTGTCAAATTGCCTCAGCGTATCCCGATGAGAGAATTTTCCGGTAAGTAGCTCGATACCAAGATACTTCAAAAAGCGAATGATCAAGTGTTCAATGGCGTTGTAATACCCTAAACATTCGTACGTGAGTGCAGAAACTTTTATTCTTGGATCTACCTCCAATTTCGAAAAAGTCTCAATATTGCTATGGACTTTATTCAAGTTTTCTAAGCCAAAGGCAATTTCTTGTTTAAGAATATCCAAACTCATCAACACTTTTCCTTCTGCTAAGATCCTTTCTCGAAAGTAACCGTGACTACTTTCTAGATCAACGATGCTTAGCGAACGATGAGAGGCCATCAAGCACTCACCTAAGGCTCGAAAGAAGTTTTTCTTAGGTAAGCCTTCTACGCAGAGGTCAATGTCCGAATTGGGCCGGTAGGTACCTCTAGCCATAGATCCGTAAAGGATAATCTGATTGGCCCCGTAGCGCGCTAAAACAGTGCCTGCCATCGTGAGATCTTGCAGGACATCAGCGGGAAACAATGCGGTTTCAATCGCTAATTTTTCCATTGACATCAGGATTACTATATGACCACTTTAGCGCGTCCTGTAGATAGATACGTAACTGCTCAGCTCAGCACCGCCCCACGATTGAAATCGGGACGGCTCTACATAGCACGATAGGCTTTCGGTGTGACGCCTGTCAGCTGCCGAAATTTTCGGCCTAAATGACTATGGCTATTGAAACCGCACTCAAGGGCGATCTCCGCTACGGAACTATCCGTTTGTCTCAGAAGTTGCTTTGCCCGCTCTACTCTTTGCCGCAGCAGATATTGATAAGGCGATAGGCCGAGCGATTGTTTAAAGAGACGCCCAAAGTGAAATTGACTCATGCCAACCAGCTTCGCTAAATCAGCTAGGGTAATTTCGCGGTCTAGATAAGCATCGATATAGTCTAAAACCTCTATGAGCTGGCGTTGGGGGAGTCCGCCTTTGTAGGTGGGTAACTCTGGGTGGGTGGTGGCATGATGGCGTAACAAATGGACCGACAGCACGTTGGCGAGGGATTCGATGTACAAATGGCTGCCGAAAGATTCACGGTGGAGTTCAGTCAGGAGCATGGTTGCGATCGCTTCAATTTGAGGATCGCGGGTTTGGAAAGCTGGAAGGAGGTGAATGCGATCGCAATCTTGCCCTAGGGTTTCCTCTGCCACCTGGCCCACAAACGCATCTTGAAGTCGCATCTGCACAAGATGGACAACTCCCTCAGCCTGCGTCGCTAACCGAGTATCCGCCGGGGTAATCAGCACATCGCCCTTTCTGTAGAGTCCAGCATGGGTGCGCCCCGCTTGCTGATGGACAAATTTGAACGGGCGCGGCGACAGGAACAGTCCCAAAGTATGCTCGTCCGGATAGCTCCACTCATCTGCGACTGAATCGTTGCGGCCTGTATCGTTACGACAGATATGGCGAACGTGCCGGATTGCCAACGGCCCCCATTGATGGGTCACATGCCATTCAGCTTGAGCAGACGCTTCTAATGATGGAAATGGGGCTTGAGACATATCACTCAAGTCTATCGTCAAAAAAATGATAGCAAGAATGTGCTAAGTCAGCGGGAACTAGATAGCGACATAGCCATGCTTTTCCTAAATTGAGGACAGTCGAGTTTATGATGCAGACAATATGATGAAATTAAGCGCAAGGACGAATCTAGAACATAAATCCTTACTCTCAACGCTGTGGGTATTTGTTCTTATAAACATGATCTATGCTGACATTATAGGAACGCTGCGGCCTGGATACCTGGACTCTTTAGATCGTCTCAGTCAGCAGCTCACAGGAAGTACGGTATTGTTGTTTGCCGTGTTTATGGAGGTCGCAATCTCCATGATTCTCCTATCTCGCGTCTTAGCTTACAAAGCCAATCGCCGGGCGCACTTTATTGCGATTCCATTCACTATCTTGTGGGTTATTGTACCTGCTCTCATACCCTCTTTAGGAGACTCGACCCCACTCTCTTACGTGTTTTTTGCCTCGGTAGAAGTGGTAACAATGATGTTTATGTTTTGGTACGTATGGCAATGGCAGAGAAAGTCACCATGAAAGCGATTGTATTATCCCACTATGGATCTCCAGATCAGCTTGAGCTGAAAGACATCGAAAAGCCCATGCCTCAGACGGACGAGGTATTAGTCAAAGTCCAAGCCACCACAATCAACGACTGGGATTGGTGTCTGGTTAGAGGCAATCCCCTTTATATTCGGTTGCTCTGTGGCTGGCGCAAACCCACCGTCCAGATCCCCGGTGCAGAAATCGCCGGACAGGTTGAGGCCGTGGGCCAAAACGTCACTCAGTTTCGACCAGGGGATGCGGTCTATGGCGATATATCTGAGTGCGGGTTTGGCGGCTTCGCAGAGTATGTATGCGTTCCGGAGACCGCTTTAGTGCCCATGCCTGAAGGAATAATCTTCACTGAAGCGGCAGCGATTCCCCATGCTGCGATGTTGGCAGTGCAAGGGTTGGTTGATGTTGGGCGCTTGCAACCTGGTCAAAAACTCCTAATCAATGGAGCTGGCGGTGGCGTAGGCACCCTGGGGATACAAATTGCTCGTGCCATTGGCGTTGAAGAGGTGACTGGCGTAGATCGTGCCAGCAAATTTGCTCTGATGCGATCGCTCGGGTTTACTCACACCATCGATTACACCCAAACCGATTTTACAGAAGGCCCAGAGCGGTACGACATGATTTTGGATACAAAGACGAATCGTTCTCCTTTCAAATATTTACCCGTACTCAAACCTGGCGGAACTTACGTGAGCGTTGGTGGCCTAACGCCGCGACTGCTTCAGGTGCTACTGTTCGGCCCAATCATTCGCCGGTTAACCCAGAAGAGCGTGCGTTTGGTAGGTCTACAGCCGAATAAGGACTTGGACTATATCAACGAACTGTTGGTAGCTAAGCAGTTGAAACCAGTGATTGAGGGGCCTTATCCTTTGAGTGAGGTTCCTAGGCTAATTCAGCATTTTGGTGCAGGCCAGCATCAGGGCAAGATCGTGATTAGCCCATAAAGCTCGAATATCCATAACCCCCACATCATAATCCCCACATTTAATCCCCACATCTGGGGACTACGGCTCCCCATCTTCATTTGTACTTTTGAGTTGTTAACGCAAGCAGCCGTTAGAAGGGCTATGTAATTGCAACTCCTATGAGCCAACTTTGTTGTTCCGATAATAGCCATCTCCAGTACGAGATTTGTGTCAAGGGGCATCTTGCATCTCACTGGAGTCATTGGTTTGAGGGGTTTTCAATTGCACTCAAGGACAACGGCGAAACGCTGTTGTCTGGCCCAGTGGTTGATCAGGCCGCGCTCTACGGCGTGCTGATCAAGATACGCGATTTAGGGCTACCGCTGATTTCAGTGATGCCCGCTCAAGCGAAAAACTCAAACAAAGGAAAATGAACCATGACTATGCAAAGCAGGAATATACAGAGCACACATGTACGGAAACAGACGCTGGCAACTTCTATGAAAGCCAAGCTGTCCACACTATGGATCTTCTTCCTCTTCAACATTGTCTTTCGAGATATTCATGAACTTGTTGAGCCAGGATTTATTGAAGAGATTATGACCGGAACCTCCAACGGCAATCCAATTACAGAACACATGCTGCTGTTGGGTGGTGTGATGATTCAGGTGCCGATTGCAATGGTTGTGCTTTCCTGGCTGTTGCCCTATCGTGCCAATCGCTGGACTAACACCATTGTTGCCGTAGTTTACGGCATTTTGATTACTTTCTTTGGGGCGACCGATTTAGACGATGTTTTCCATCTAGTCATGGAGGGCGCTGCACTGTCCCTCATCATCTGGTCGGCGTGGCAGTGGCGGTATCCATCTACTCTAAGGTATTCGGCACAGGAGAACGTGAGAACATGAAAGACAAAATTATTAAGCTAGAAGAAAGACTGAGATTGGCAATGCTCAATTCGGATATTGCTGAATTAGACGAATTGATTTCTCCAGATCTGCTGTTCACCAATCATTTCGGAACGTTGGTCTCAAAAGAAGATGACCTTAATGCACATGCTAGTAAGGCTTTTGTATTTGAGTCCCTTGATTTGTCAGAATTGAAAATACTCGTCTATGAGAATTCTGCCGTTGTGTCAGTTAGAGCAGAGATTCAAGGTTACTACAATGACCAGCCGACAAACGGTAGTTTCCGCTTTACTCGTTTTTGGTCAAATACTTCGGGTAAATGGCAAGTTGTTGCAGGGCACTCAAGCGTCATCGCATAGCAAAGCCGTTAATCCCTCGCTGGTAGACGCTATCACCATTCATTAATTGAATTAAATCCACGCTTATAACCCTCTGCAAATAGAGGGTCGATTGATCATGCCGTTAAATACAATAACTCCCGTATCAGAGCGTTGGGAGACCGCTCCAAGTATTGATAAACTGCGATCGCGCTATGACGCTTCTGCCCCTCACTGGCAGAACAATCTAGTCCGATTAGGTCAACTTCACGATTATCAGCTTTTGTTCCAAAATCGAGCTGTACGTGGGCGTTTTGATCATCTCAACCATTCATCGAAAATTCTTGACTGCGGAGTGGGTACAGGCGCTTTTAGCCTGGCCTTACTAGAGCACATCAATCAGCCTGCACATGTCTCTGGAATCGATATCTCTTACCCTATGTTGCTCCAAGCCCAGCAGAATTTGAACAATCGCTGTGCAACGCTCGACCTGAGACAAGGAAACATCAGACACTTACCCTTTGCCGATGAGTCCTTCGATGCGGTTATCTTTGCACATGTGTTGGAGCATATGGCCGAACCGGTGGAAACACTGCGCGAGATGGTTCGAGTCTTAAAACCTGGGGCTCCTCTGATTGGTTCAGTCACTCGCAAAGGACTAGGTCAAGCCCTTATGTCTCTGCGCTGGCAACATCGCGGCTACACCACTGGACAGTTGAACCTGTTTTTACGAGCAGCAGGACTTGAAGATACAGAAATATTTGACTATGGTACTAGCTGGTCAAAACGGATGTGTATCGCGATAGCGGGTGTTAAAGCGAGGAAGAAAAATAAGGAATACGACTGTAGAACTTTCCTTTCTGGAAATCAAGCTTTATTTTCCACAGTGCGCGGCTAATGCAGTTGAAGGAACTATCTATGAACAAAGTTGCTGTATTCGGTAATGCGGGCGGCGGAAAGTCGACCCTTAGCAAACGACTGTCTGATATGACGGGTCTGCCCTGGGTGCCGCTCGATTCGTTACAGTTCCGGCCTGGTGGCGAAGCCGTTCCCCATGCCGAGTTCAAAGCCGCTCACGATGAACTTCTAAAACAAGACCGATGGATCGTGGATGGATTTGGATCTATAGATACCCTGTGGAACCGTTTGACCGTGGCTGACACTCTGGTTTATCTCGACATGCCTGTGCTGCAACATTATTGGTGGGTGACAAAACGGTTTTTAGTAGGGGCTTGGGTGCCGCCCGCAGGCTGGCCAGAGCGTAGCTCAATATGGAAAGGGACGCTGACTTCCTACCAGACCGTGTGGCTATGCCATACCAAACTGACGCCAAAATATCGGGACTATGTGGCGCAAGCTAAGGTAACAAAGCAGGTTTATCATTTGCGATCGCGCCAGGACATCGCTCAGTTCTACCAAACCATATCAGCACAAACCGACGCTACATTATCCAGGAGTTGAACCATGGCTCAATCAACCAAATTTTGGGACAAGATTGCCGATAAATACGCCAAGATGCCCATCGCTGATGAAGCCGCCTATCAGAAAAAACTAGCGGTCACCCGTGACTACTTTCGCCCCGATATGGAAGTACTAGAAATCGGTTGCGGTACGGGGTCAACAGCCATCCTTCATGCCCCTTATGTACAACACATTCGCGCTATTGATTTCTCTGCCAATATGCTTGCCATTGTCCAGGATAAGGCGGAGGCTGAGCGGATCGATAACATTACATTTGAACAGGCTGCTATTGAAGACCTCGACATCCCTAATCAAAGTCTAGATGTGGTACTGGGTCTTAGTATTTTGCATTTGTTACCCAACAAAGATGCGGCGAGCGCACAAGCATATCAAATGCTGAAACCAGGCGGCCTCTTCATTACCAGCACCGTTTGTATGGGAGAAACCATGAGTTGGTTTAAGCTCGTTGCACCCATCGGGCGAGTTCTCGGTTTTCTTCCATTCATTCAAGTTTTAACCGCGCAGACGTTGGCAGATAGTCTAACCCAGGCCGGATTTGAACTAGATTATCAATGGCAGCCGAGTAAGGACAAGGCTGTGTTCATCGTGGCTAAAAAGTCTACATAGTCACCATCATCTCGACTGGCGGCATGGGTAGGAGAACATTTTGACAGATCTTCAGGGCTAGTTCGATCTGTAAGCTTTGGGTGTCATTCCAGTTAGCTGTTTGAACTGTTTACTCAAGTGGCTGTGACTGTTGAAGCCGCAGGCAAAGGCAATGTCAGTAATCAATCGATCTGTGCTTTTCAGCAATTGTTTAGCACGCTCTACTCGCTGCTGAAGCAGGTACTGATAGGGTGATACGCCCAGAGACTGCTTGAATAAACGGCTAAAGTGGAATTGGCTCATATCCAACAATTGAGCCAGATCGGCTAGGTTAATCTCTTGATCGATGTGGGCGTCAATGTAGTCTAAGATTTGTCGTAGCTGACGAGAGGGCAGGCCACCTTCATAAATTGGCAGATGAGGTCTTGTTGTTGCGTGCTGCCGGAGCAGGTTTACAGCCAGAATATTAGAGAGAGAATCAATGTAGAGTCGATTGGAGAGTGACCCTTGCTGAAGTTCGTTGAGTAGCATTTTGCTGATAGATTCTAGCTGTGGATTGCGGGTTTGGAATTCGGGTTTTAGGGTAATGCGATCGCAATCCCCAACCACCGTTTCCTTCGCAACATTCCGTACAAAATCATCGGTCAGCCGAATCTGTAGACAATTCTCCTCCCCTTCCCACCGCGCAAACAGCGGTGTATTCGCTGGGGTGATTAGCATCTCTCCGCGCTGGTACAGGCCAGTGAAAGTCTTGCCATCCTGAGCATGCAAGTAGTGAATCGGGCGAGTAGCCAGCGAGATATACAGCGTGTGCTCGCCTTCAGAAAGGCAATTTGCCTCCCCAGACGAATACCGTAGCAGCTCGATTTGAACGGGTAATTGCTTTTTTGTGGTTTCTACAGATGTGCCATTCACGATCTATCTCCCTCGGTAATCAAATTAGCAAGCCAGGTGTATCGTCCCTCTAAGAATGAATCTCTGTAGAGCGATCCTGAGTTGGCAATGAGTAGCGCTAGCGATAAGCTGCATTCACAATATATTCGACATTTGCACTCGTGGCGCATGGATGGCGGAGCTTATGACGTCGCTTGTGAGCATCTCCGCGAAATTTCGACATCTCTTCGCAAGATCGTGATAGTTGAGCAAGAAGTTGAAAGCACGCGGCAACACAGTCTTCATAAGCTAATAGCGTCAACACTTTGAAGACAAACTTTGGAGATTACCGCAATGAAACTTGTAATTTTTGGTGCAACCGGAACCGTTGGAGAAAAGGTCGTAGAACAGGCGTTAGAGCAAGGTCATAACGTCACTGCCTTTGCCAGAACGCCTGCCAAGCTCGATATCCAGCATCCAAATCTGACATTCTTTCAAGGAGATGTCATGAATCTCTTATCTGTAGAGCAAGCGATTCAAGGACAGGACGCCGTTGTGTGCGCTCTGGGTGGTGGAAAAAATCTAAAAAGCACAGTCCGCTCAGAAGGGACTCAGCAGATTATCCGCGCTATGGAGCAAACCGGTGTCAGGCGACTCATCTGCCAGTCTACGCTGGGTGCGGGTGATAGCTGGGGCAATCTGGACTTCTACTGGAAATACGTCATGTTTGGCTTCATCCTGCGTAAGGTCTATGCCGACCATCAGCTGCAAGAGCGCTATGTCAAACAGAGTCACCTAGATTGGACCATTGTTCGTCCTAGTGCCTTTGTTGATGGTCCCCGTACAGGCTCATACAGACACGGCTTTTCAGGCGACGACAAAACAACAAAGCTCAAAATCTCTAGAGCTGATGTTGCAGACTTTCTCTTGCATCAACTGACAACAGACACCTACCTGGGCAAAACCCCTAGCCTATCTTATTAGTGCTTTGCTCTCTAGCGCTTCTAACAATATACGGCTAGTAGAGAAGCGCTAGAGACACGCCTTAGCATCGACTTTAGAATAACGATTCTGAAATCCACACCTTACGACGACTTATCGCTATTACCTGGAGAAACACGAGATGAAAATTTCACTAAATTGTCTTTTTCTGTCCATCGCGGCCCTTATGCTACTCAACGTTGGCGGCAGTATCTTGCTCACACCCCAGTCCTTCTACGCCGGTGATGGCGTTCTCCTTAACAACGATCCTAGTTTGCTGTCTGAAGTGCGTGCTTCTGGTGGAATGCTTGCGGGTGGCGCTTTGGTTATCTTCGCGGGCATCATTCGCCCTTCTATGCGATCGCTGTCAATGACGCTAAGCGTACTCATCTACGGCTCTTTCGGCCTCTCGCGCCTCCTGAGCATAACCATAGATGGAATACCATCTGACAATTTATTAGTAGCTACCACGATCGAGCTGACCGTAGCTGCCATAGGCATCACGATGCTTTATCTTCAGCCAAATACCAAATCTACAGCGAACTAAACAACTTTCTTTTTCAACAATTCACAGGAGACACCACAATGATTGCTCAAAACTTTCGAATCTCTCTCATTTACTTCGCAGTTATCAGCAGCGCACTGAGCGCGGGCATTTTCTTCGCCTTTTCTACGTTTGTTATGCGAGCACTTGCCTTGCAACCTTCCGCTTCGGGTATTGCTACCATGCAATCGATCAATATCACGGTCTTTAATCCCTGGTTTTACTCGGCTTTCTTCGGTCCAGCAGTAGCCTGTGTAGTGCTCGTGATCGCTGCCTTACGTAATTGGGAACAGCCAGGCGCTATCTATTTACTTGCCGGTAGCCTGCTGTACTTGATTGGGACTTTGGGTGTCACAGGACTCGGTAACGTTCCACTCAATGACGCCTTAGCCATCATGCGACCTACCAGCGCAGAGGGGGCAGAGCTGTGGAACAGATACCTCACAGATTGGACGCTTTGGAATCACGTTCGTACAGCCGCCGCCTTTTTAGCCGCAGCGATGTTTACGTTCTCGCTTCCATAGTCAAACATTGGTTACTTTCTCTTAAATCAGTACAGTTTGCTACTCAGGTGAGCTGTACTTTTGTGTCGATAAAAACGATTACTTTTTAGCAAGAATCAAGATTAAAAACAGCGCGAGTAAGATGGCCTCTGTACCTAGTAAACCGTTTAGGATTTGAGCGTCTTCGGGTTTGAGGATGAAGTGCGATCGTAACAAGGTGTACGGCACAAACTGCAGCAGAATAATCCCACCGAAAACAAACCACACAGACCAGCTAAGCCCTCTCCATAGGCTGACTGCGGCTATTACATCAAATATTAAAAGCGCAATATCCATACAGCGCCAAAGCAGCGGCGTTGCCAGCCAGGGTATTTCTGAGAGTCCTACGATATTCCCGATATGAACCGTCGCACCATAAGCTAGAAAAATTGCGACCAGCTTTGCATATCGAGCCGTCCAGGGCTGAAAGGTTGTCGAGAAAGCGGGCATATCAGATGTCATACTTAGTACCTCCTGAAAGTGACAACCTCTATTGTGGAAGCTTACTCGCGAGATGTTTCACACAAAATTTCAACATTCTTATCAATTCTTGTTATCTGCGTTGATATTTGCCTGGTGTTGTGCCCACGAAGTAGATGGACGAAATCAAACGCAGCTGAGCGATATGCTGACAGCGATCGCCATCATAGTGCCTTGCTATGTCAACTACCTGATCTATTCGGCTCATCAGCCTGAGACCGACAACTGGTTGCGGTCCTCTACGATATCCAGAATTAGCCCAGCCGGATCTCTGACCATAAAGTGAGTTTGCTGCCAGGATTCCTCCCTCAGCTTGAAGTGGATATCGAGTCCCTGTTTCTGTGCCTGCGCGTAGGCCTCTTTAGCATTGGCTACCTCAAACGACAGAACTATACCATCGGTTACTGCTTTCGCACGCAAAAACTGGGGTTGCGCTGCCAGGTCGGGCAGCATAAATCCCACCTGAACACCTTTGTTAACGTCTATCAGATGTAAATAAAAATTGGGGTCGAAAAACATTGCTTGAAAGCCAAAATTTTCTGTGTAGAAGCTACTCTGAGCCTCTAGATCTTCACAAACATACAGCGGATACATTGCTTTGAACTGAATCATGTCACACCTCTATCGGCTAAAGATGTCACCACTTTATTCAGCGCTTACGACAATGAATTGTAGATTTCGGCCATGTGTTGAATTTGTCCCGGCGTCAACCCAGTCAGGCTACGAATCTCTTTAATTCTGTGCGCACCATCGTAAAATCCATCTTCAGTTTCTAATGTACCGGGATTGAGTAACGTTCTTAGCGAGGATTGTAATCGTATGATACGCTGAATTTTCTTTGGGCCAAATCCAAATAGTGACTGCATGATGCGTCTGAATTGCCTATCGCTAAGCTCAAACTGGCTAGCAATCTCTTTCATACCCGCTTTACCGACAGATGCATGCATAGCGGTCAGAACATTGTTAATATCCAGGGCCTTGGTTAGGCTGTGATAGTTTGGTGACTTCGCCAGCCGATCTCGTAGAAGATTGTCTAGTTTGTTGGCTAGTTCAGTCGGATGTTTCAGCGATTGGACGCCGTTGACCAGCGCTTGAATAGCAAGGCTTTCCGTTGTGTGTTTGCCCGGAACAAGAGACTTTATAGAGGCTATGTCCATGCCAAATAATGTTGACACTGCTTCGGTGCGAAAGCTGACACCGACATACACGACAGGGCCTGTCAACGGAATGCTGATTTTTTCGGGTGTAGGCCAATACAATATTGAAAAATCTTCAATATCGGGCGACATGACTAAGTCGGTTGCGTTGTCTGGAATCACCTCTAGTAAAGTCTCACCCTCAGCCACATCAAGCCACCAATAGTAGTAAATGGATGCGTTCAAGGGCTGCGATGGCAGCGCACGGTGGCATATTAATTTATCTGTACCGAGCTGATACAGCTGTAGGGGAAGAGGGTTTGGGCGATCAACAAACATGGCGTTTATGTTACAGCCGATCTGCAAATACGCACATCCTAATGATGCACATCCTAATGATATAGATAGATAGGATCTTTCCCCATGAGCATCCCTATGATCAGCAGATAGAAAGCGAGTGTCTACCGCCATTTCTTACTCACCCGAGGCAACTAACGAACTTGAATAGGCATGTAGCCTGTACCGGATGCATTCGGCACAGGCGCGTCACTTGACCCGTCGCAAAATAAGGCTTTCAGCCTACAAACTGTACCTCAGTCAAGTGACCAAAGCTACAGATAGCTTCTGGTACATTGACATTTGTGTATTGGAATCCTCAATTGTGTGTTTCTTCTGCATATAACGAACGCTTAGATTCAGCTCAGGCGACATCACGATACTGGTCTAGCCCATCAAGCATAACCTCAAGGCCAAACTCAAAATCATGAATACCGTCATAGTCTCCGCTCATGACCTTTTGCGTCATACCGTTGAGATAGGGATATTTATCAGCAGGAATAAGAGAGATATAGTTTTCTGCTGCCACTGAATACTCCTGTGCCTCGAAAGGAAAATTTAATTCCTGTAGCGTAAACCCATATATGTGAGCGTCGATCGCGCTCCAGATATGATCGGCCATCTCAAACGAAAAACCAGCCTCTCGCAGACAGCCAATCGTGGCATCTATATAGCGCAGCATAGCAGGGCCAATATTGACTCTACTCACAATTTCCATCGTCGCCCAGGGATGTTGCAACAGAACGTCGTGAGCGGACTTTGCCCGTCGTCGCATAGACGCTTTCCAGTCAGTACCCACAGCGGGCAACTCAATTTCGCCAGCAACCATATCGACCATGCCATCAATAATGTCGTCTTTATTTTTTACATGGTTATAAAGAGACATTGCCTTCACACCGAGCGCACCAGCTAGCTTTCGCATTGAGAGCGCCTCAATCCCCGATTCATCAGCCATCTGTATCGCCTGAGTAAGCACGCGCTCTCGGCTCAATGGCTCTCTAGCCTGCGGCTTGTTTTCCTTGCCCATACTGTCTTCCGTCGCTGTCTTGTCCCTGCGCTGTATCAGCTTCTTTGCAGAGGATTGCTGACCATATTGACATACTTACAGCGTATGTTAAACTTACGATGTAAGTAAGCGATTTGAGCTAGCAATGGGGTCAGTTCACTCTTATTCGTAGATCATTGTCCACAGATAACTGTTTGCAAGTAATACAGATAAAACATACAAACGAGGTGACCAGATGAAAGCGATTGTTCAGTCTGAGTACGGTTCAGCAGATGTTTTAAGACTAGAAGAGTTAGAAAAGCCGGTGATTACTGATAACGAAGTGCTAGTACGAGTTCGCGGTGCGGGTGTACATGCTGGTGATTGGCATCTGATGCGCGGCACCCCTTTTCTCATTCGTTTGGTGTTTGGCGGAATCTTGAAGCCCAAGCTGAAGACCATTGGAACAGATATTGCCGGTCAGGTAGAGGCGATAGGCAAAGATGTCACACAGTTTCAGCCAGGTGAAGAAGTCTTTGGAGATTTGTCTAGCTATGGTTTTGGCGCGTTCGCTGAGTATATTTCGGTGCCTGAAGAGGCGCTAGTCTCTAAGCCCACTAATTTATCATTTGAAGAAGCAGCTACGGTTCCTGTCTCTGGTTTAGCAGCATTACAAGCCTTGAGAGACTTTGGAGAAATTCAACCTGGGCAGAGAGTGCTGATAAATGGGGCCTCCGGTGGTGTTGGGTCGTTTGCAGTTCAGTTAGCAAAAGGGTTCGGTGCGAAAGTAACAGCCGTGTGCAGCACGAAGAAGATGGATATGGTGAAGTCGCTGGGCGCGGACTATGTTGTTGACTACACTCAGACCGACCCGGCAAAGCCAACACAGCCCTATGACTTGATTGTAGATGCTGCGGCATACCGCCCTTTCTCTGACTTTTTAGATGCACTTGTTCCGGGTGGCATCTATGTTTTGGTGGGTGGTGCGATGCCCAAGTTTTTCAAAGCGATGATTTTTGGCTCTTTTGTTGAACGGTCTAAACCTGAGGGCAATCGTCGTAAAGTGAAGTGCCTAGAGTCAAAAGCCAATCAAGCTGATTTGACGTTGTTAAAAGATTGGATTGAAGCAGGTAAGCTAAAGCCATTTGTCGATCAGACTTATCTGTTGGTAGAAGTGCCCATAGCCATTCGAAGCCTGGAGGCAAGGCAGGTGAAAGGGAAAGTGGCTATTAGTGTGTGATTCCCTATGTGGTTGCGACTACTCTTGTTTTTCGGCCTATAAATTCTCTCAATTAGGAGGTATCGTGGTTGTCCTAATCGTATTGCTCAGTGTATTCATAGTCACTTGGATAACGCTAGCCGTCTTCCAGCGGCTTCGCCAGTTTCGAACTGCTGAGTGTCTTGCTTTTGCGGCTCTATTTGTTTTCACGGGCATTAGTCATTTTGCTTTGGCAGATGGCATGGTGCAGATGCTCCCGGCATGGATTCCGAGGCGTTACTTTATCATTTACATCACTGGAGTTTTGGAAGTTTTGTTGGGATTAGGCGTGCTCTGGCATTCAACTCGGCGCGGGGTAGGGGTGTTGACGTTGCTGTTCTTAATCTGCGTCTTTCCATCTAATGTTTACGCCGCTCTCAACGCAGTTGAATTTGGCGGTAATGTAGACGGTCCTAGTTATTTGTTCTTTCGCGTTCCACTGCAACTGTTTTTGCTGTGGTGGGTATGGTTTATGGCGGTACGTGAACCACAACCAGAGCGAACCATCATCTAATGGGTACCTTGAGGAGCTTGGTTAGACAGTAAGCATAGCCTGAAATCCATCTTGCCAGTTCGAATAACGAGGCTGCCAGCCTAAAATCTTTTGTGCTTTTTGATTGCTTGCCCCTTTTTGCCGCGTCGCAAAATAGAGCGAAAATGGATCAAGCTTGCTGTGGGCAATCTCCTTTGAGATTACCTGTGGGGCAGGGGCTTGGAGTAAGCGACCATATTCTGAAACCCATTTCCGCAACAGAACAGGCTCATCATCAACTATGGTATAAATGTCCGACTCGCCCTGGGTAATCGCCTGTACCGTCGCCGCTGCGGCATCCTCTATGTGAACGAAGGAACAGGTGCCTTTTCCCTGCTCAACAATGGGATATTGTCCTTGTCGGACAGCGGTTGCGATCGCACCCGCCTGTCGTAGTACGTCCCCGGTCCATAGAAATGACCATACCGCAACACCATGCCGGTCATTTCAGTGAGCGACAAAACTTGCCGTTCTAAATTCGGTAGTCCCTAAAAGGTAAGGATTTTCTGCCGATACGGAGATGTGATCGCATACTGGCATAGGTAAGTATGGAAGAGAAGACAATTTCATATCTAATGACTTCTCCGCTACCTAAATGCCCAAGTTGTGACTCTGAAAACGTTGTCAAAAATGGCTTTATCCACAACGGAAAGCAAAATCATCGCTGCAACCACTGCGGTAGACAATTTGTTGAAGACCCACAAAATAAAGTCATCAGCGACGAGATGAAAGCTTTGATTGACAAGCTATTGTTGGAAAAGATTCCGATGGCAGGAATTGCCAGAGTCGTTGAGGTCTCTGAAGTGTGGCTTCAAGGCTACGTGAATCAGAAATACGATGAGGTGCCACGCCAAGTGAGCGTGAGGGCCAAAAAAAGGGGCGCTTGACGATTCAATGCGATGAAGCTTGGTCATTCGTTGGGAACAAAGGCAACAAGCAATGGATTTGGCTAGCCATAGATGAAGACACCAGTGAAATTGTCGGTGTTTTCGTCGGGCTGCGCAGTCGGGTCGGTGCCGGAGGGCTATGGCAGTCACTGCCATCTGTCTACCGACAGTGTGCCGTGGCGTACACCGACTTTTGGGAAGCTTATGAGTAAGTGATACCGAGTAAACGGCATCGTGCTGTCGGCAAAGAGAGTGGTCAAACCAACCAAATTGAGCGCTTCAACTGCACACTACGTCAGCGGTGAGACCCTGCGTCGCTTTGCGGCGCTAAGGAATGCTCACCAAGACAGCGCGTGTCACGTTTGGTGAGAAAGACACTATCGTTTTCCAAGAGATTAGATAATCACATTGGTGCAATTTGGTACTTCATTCACCACTACAACGAATCCTTACCTATTTAGGACTACCTATTCGTATTTGTTGTTGGCAAATTCTTTTGAATTTAGATCGGGGGGAAGCTTTAGTTTTGAGGCGGTTTGTGTGGCAACCATTGATTGAAATCTCTTAGTTGGATAAGTGCTGAATAAGACTTGCGTGCTTTTCTGACTACCCCAATACAACTGGCAGGCACTGGTAAGAATTAAAGCCGGGTGTGGTCTCAAACTCTAGTTCTGATGAATCGACGGCTAGGCGCAGATTTGGATTTCGCTTGAGCAGGTTCGTCAGGGCAATTTTGGCTTCCATTCGCGCTAAGGGAGCACCTAAGCAAGCGTGAATGCCGCTGCCAAAACCGAGGTGCTTGTTGGGCGATCGCTCAATATCAAACACCTCCGGATTCTCAAATACGTCCGAATCATGATTCGCTGCGCCAATGCAAGCCGTAACAACTTCTCCTTTAGGAATGTTGACACCATGCAACACCATATCCTCTCCGGCATAGGCTAGCTCTGTCACGTACACAGGACTGGTAAATCGAAGGATCTCTTCTACTGCGGATTCAATTAGATCTGGATTGGCTCGTAGTTTTTCTAGCTGGTCAGGATGCTCAAGCAGCGTGGCCACTCCATTGGTAATCAGGTGTACTGTCGTTTGATAGCCCGCCGCGATAATTAAAAAGACCATGCTAACAATCTCATCTTCGCTGAGCTTCTGCCCTTCTTCTTCTGCCTGAATCAGGCCAGTGAGCATATCTTTGCCTGGGTTCTTTCTTTTTCGGTCAATCAGCTCGCGCACAAAATTGGACAGGCGCGGTAAGTCCCACAGCATTGTTAAGACAACTCGTACACCTGAGAAGCCGTTGATGATGGTCTCAATGCCCTTGTGGAACTGGGACATGTCCTCTTCAGGAACGCCGACCATTTCTTGAATGACAGTGACGGGGATAGGCAGCGCATAAGCCGCTTTGAGATCGATCGAGCCGTCTGCTTTGCTTTTGGCTTCTGCTTCGTCTAGGAGATTGTTCGTGAGTTGATCGATGCGACCACTCAGTTCAGCCATCGACTTCCGGGTAAATGCTTGATGCACCAAACTCCGCAAGCGCTTGTGGTCGGGTTCGTCCGAACCAATCATACTGTGCAGCAGCAGCTCAGACGATTTGGGCAATGGGATAAAGGCGGGCAGCAGTGGAGTGCTAGTGTCTATGGTGCGATTGTCTCTCACGACTCTAGGATCTTTCAGCAGAGCAACGCAGTCCTCATAGCGAGAGATAACGTAGGCTTTGCCTGTAATGTAATTGCAGTGGGCGACGGGCGCTTCCTGACGCAGCCATTTGTAGTATTCGTACTTGTTGTTGGCAAACTCCTTTGAAGTTAAGTCAGGAGGCGTTTGCAGGTTGGTAAATGTCTGTGTGGTTGTCATGATTCAGGCTAGTTAGGTTTAGTGATGTGGAGCTGTTGGGCATCTCTTAGCCAAGTTCTGGCCTCTTCGATTTGCGTTCGCTCAAACGAGCGAACCTCAGCCGGTATCATAGAACTCACGGCATCTGCTAGCGTTCGCAGCCATTGCGCGTCTGCCACCACCGCCACGTGGGTAAAGTCTTCAATCATTGATGCCTGTCTTAAATCTCGCCAGAGCGCCATCGGATCTATCCCTTCAAAGCTGCGGATTTCCTCTAGCACTTTTAGCTTGCCGTGCCTTTCAACATCGGCTTTAAGCTGAGGCACAATCCGCTCGTAGTCGGACTCAGTCACTTTGCCCTCTACAACAATTTCAACAAGATTACTCTCTAAATTGCTAACGTACTGAAGTCCAGGAGTCAGATTAGGTTCAAAGGCTGTATTTAACCACAGGCGAGCCGCTTCGAGCTGATTTGGCTCGAATACTTTGACTTTTCCGGGCAAAATATAATCAACAGCTTTGGCAATGGTTTTCAGCCAGTTGGGTTTGGCGACCACGGCAATATGCGTCAATTTACTAAAGTTATTGACGCCAAATTTGGCATCTTTCCACAACGCAATTGGATCGATGCCATCGAAGTTGCGGAATTCTTCCAGAACGCGCAGACCGCCCTGCTGTTCGATGTCGGCGTTCATTTTAGCCGCTACTTGCTCAAGATCTCCTGTAGTAACGGTGCCTTCGATGACAAGTTCAGCGACACCTGCGTTGCTACTGTAAGTAATTATGTTTTCTCTTATTGATATATGACTGACTGGTCACATCATAGCTCAAGCCTCATACTGTTGAAACGTTTGGATTCTCCGTTTTCGGCGTGAACTGAAGATACAGACAAGGAACAACCACTAGCGCAATGATGGTGGCGGCAATTAGGCCGAAGATAATTGCGCTGCAGAGCGGCATCCAAGTCGGATCGCTAAAAGCCAGCGGAATCAAGCCCAAAATAGTGGTGACGCTAGTGGTGATAATCGGTCGCAAACGATCTGAGACGCCATTAGCCGCTGCTCGCCGCACCGTCATTCCTTCTGCCTGATAGCTGTTCATGGTATCTACCATCACAATGGCATCGTTAACAACAATGCCAACTAGCGCAATGACACCGATAAAGGTAGTAAAGGAGAATGGAATCCAGGCCAGGAAAGACCCTAAGAATGTGCCGATAAGCGCTAGCGGAATGGTCAGCAAGATAATGAATGGCTGACGGAAGGAGCCGAGCTGTAGCACTAATACTGCAAACACTAAAAAGATAGCCAAGCCCAATGCTTGCCCTGCCGAGCCAAAGGTTTCGGCTTGGTCTTCACTCTCTCCGCCAAAGCTGTAGCTGTAGCCAGCGGGCCAGGATTGTTGTATCTCCTGAAGTTCTGTTTCCAAATCGGCTAAAATTTGGCCGCTGGTTCGGCTGGTATTTTTCGAGAGTACTGTGACTGTCCGCTCGCCGCCCCGACGAGTAACAGACAGCGCCGATTCTCGCTGCACAGGTTCTACAACAGCACCAACTGGAATCACCTCATTGCCGGGATTAGTGCCGAAAAAGCGAACAAGATTTAGCTCATCGCGCCGGGTGGGGCCGCCAACTTCGCCGTTGCGAGAGGGCCAAGCGGTGCTGAGGCGAATTTCTAAGTCTTCTTCGTTGCCGCCGATGGCAAAATCTCCGACATCTACCGCGTTTGTGTAGTAGCGGGCCTGGGTGGTGACGTCGCTAGCGGTCAGGCCGTAAAAGTCTAGCGCTTCGCGTCTAGGAATGAGCTGTAAGTCGGGCTGCAAGTCGCCTAGATTGTCTCGCACGTCGGAGGTGCCTGGAATTTGCCTCAGCGCTTCTTGAATCTCGCCGGAGATTTGTCTGAGCTGAGTAAGGTCGTTACCGGATAGCTCTACCTGAATCGGGTCGCCGCTGCCGGTGGCGCTTTGACTGTTGATGACTAGGTCTGCGCCTGGATATTGCCGGACGACTTGGTTGACTTCGTCGCGCAGGCCGTCGATGTATTTGTATGAGATTTGGTCGCGATCGCCCTCCGGCACAAACACCGCCGAAAATCCCACCAAATAGCTCCCCTCTGTAGGCTGCAATTCGCCCGAATTCACCAAGTTACTGCGCTGCCCGGCATATTTAATTACGCTCTCGAAATAGTCCTTTTCTCTTAGCACCGCACCGATATCATCAGCCGCCTGCTGAGAAGTCGCCAGCGTAGTCGTCGGCGGCAGTTCCACGTTGATGCTGAGATTGCGGCTGTCTTGCTCTGGAAAGAGCGTCACCGGGACTTGCGTGAAGGCAAATATAGAACAGACAAATAACGCCAATGCGCCTAACGTCCAGGCTCTGGCTACGGCTTTGCTGCGAACCGTGTAGTTAAGGCTCCAGCGGGTGAATTTATCGGAGGCTGTTTCGCTGATGCGATCAATGCGAGACTTTGTTTCTTCGTGCTTAATGCCTGATAGGAGATAGCGAGAAAGGGGGATGTCGATGAGGAGGGCGATCACAAAACTCAAAACCAAACAAGTAATCGCCGTAATCGGCAGCAGCCGAATAAACTTGCCCAGCGTACCGCTAATCGACATCAGCGGCGTCATCGCCAGAATGGTCGTGAGCTGTCCGGCAAACGCAGGGCCAGCGTAGGTCTTGACGGTTCTGAGCGCTGCCTGATTAAAGCTTAAGCCAGACACAAAAATGCCCTCGTGCATGCCCTCCATCATCAAAATAAACACATCTACTAGAATGCCTAGCGCCAGCACCATGCCAATCAGCACCATGTTGTTCAGCGTTTGGCCCATCAGCCATAAAATTGCCAGCGTACCTAAAAACGTAAGTGGAATAGAGAGTCCGGCAATCAGCGCCTCCCGCCACGAAAGCGCAATAAACAGCACCGCAAACACCACACCCATCGCCTGAAGCGCATTCACAAACAGGTTGCCAAGCTGTTCCCAAATCACATCCGCTTCGTTCGCAGTGATACGATAGTCCAACCCAAACGGCCATTCGCTAGAGGTCTTAGCTGCTTCTAGCGAAGCCTTAACATCGTCGATAACCTCAATAGAATCTTGTCCAGGCACCTTTTTCACCGAGACGCTAACTACCGGCTCGTAAGGTGCGCCCTGCCAGCTAATCGCCGCTCGCGTATCTTCTTGCTCTAGCTCGCGGCGCACCTGAGCGATCTCTTCTAGCCGCACGACTCGGTCGTCTATTCGCGCAATCGGCAGCTGTCGCAAATCTTCTAGCTGTCGAAATCTACCGTAAAAGCGTACCTGCGTGCCAATCGTATCGCTTTCGATTTCATTTAGCGGTGCGTCAATATTGGCGCTGCGAATCTGGTTGGCTACGGTTTCAGGAGAGATTTGCAAGGCGGCTAAAGCCGCAGGATCCATCTGAACCTGCACGACCTCTTCTCTAGCCCCTGCTAGGTTTACCTCTGTAACACCGGCCACATCTTCCAGTCGATCTTGCAAATCTTCTGCGGCGCGGCTAATGACAGCAGCATCCAAATCGCCAAACAGAGCAATGGTGATAATCGGCGCGTCGCTGACAGAAATTTGCTGTACGACCGGCTGATCTGCTTCGCGAGGCAGATCAGGCTCTGCCTGAGAAACTGCATCTCGCAGTCGCTGAATCGATTGATCGACGGGTGCATCGGAGCGAAATTCGACGTTAATTAGAGAGAATCCGCTGTACGATGCGCTTTGAATTGAGCTGAGTCCTTCGACGGACTGAATTTCGGTCTCTAGCTCGTTCGTGACTTGTTGTTCGATGCTGTCTGGGTCAGCCCCGCCCCAAGTGGTGGTTACGGTTGCGGTTGCGATATCGATGTCAGGATTGGACTGCTTGACCATCGAAAGGTAGCCTAAAATTCCGCCCACCGTCAGCAGGATTGCTAGCAAAATGCCAAAAATGGGCTGCAAGAAAAAGAAGCGCATGAATCTGGACGCTTCCTTGCCGTTGCGGGTGCGGTCAGCCCTGGACTGGTTGTCTTTTTGGCTATAGCCCGAAGAAGAATTTGAAGAAGAGCTTGCAGTAGGTGTATGAGCCATTAGCTATCTGCCTCACTGATCGTTTCGCGGTTAGTCTCGTTTCTGTCTGTAAATCCGCTTTGAGCAATCTGAACGGTTGCGCCATCTACTAGACGGTTCTGCCCAGAGACAACAACCTGCTCGCCTGCGGTAACGCCGCTGACAATTTGTCTTTCGCTGAGTCCTTCTATGCCGACGTCTACCGGGCGCTGTTCGACTTTGTTGTTCTCAGGATTAACTACAAAGACATAGGGCTGCTGGTCGCGATAGGTCACCGCGTTAAGCGGGACAACCGTTGCGCTTGGGTCGGAGGCGATCGCAATCCAGGTTGTTACATTCTGCCCATGCTTTAGCGATTCGCGATTGCTCGTTAGGAGCGCGGTTACCTCGATAGACCGTTCGCCAGGATTGACGGCTGGGTTGACGGCGCTTACCTGACCGCGAGCGTCGGCGCTAGAGAGCAAGATCTCTCCTGAATTATCTCCTCGGTTACCCAAGCGATCGGCGGTGACTAAAGCAGTCTGACCGGGTTCCACCTGTTCGCCCCGATAGGCGGCAAAATCGGCAACAACTTCGTACTGGCTAGGATCGACCACAACAACAGGGATGCGATCTAAGATTTCGCCGTAGTCCTGACCTAGCTGAGAAGACACGGATTGCGGCGTATAGTATTCGTTTTCTCTCAGGTTCATATAAGCCACAACGCCATCGAAGGGGGCGTAGAGCTGCGTGTCTTCGAGCGCGATTTGGGCCTGTTCTAATCGCGCCTGAGCCGTCTCTACCTGAGAGCTAAGGGCTTGTTGCTGGCCGCGAGCTGCTGTGACCTGCGCCTGAGCGGTGTCTACTTGCGACCTAGCCGCAGTGACTTGAGACTGGGCGGCAACGACTTGAGAAGCCGTATCTTGAGCGTTGTTGCGCCTGGAGTCTCGCTCGGTGGCAGAGAGTGCGCCCTGTTCGTAAAGGGTTTGGTAGCGTTGAAAATCTGTTTGGGCAAGCGATCGCGCTGATTCTGCCTGATTGAGCTGGGCAAGTGCCTGATTGACTTGCGATCGCGCCTGAGTCACTTGAGCCTGAGCGCTAGCAACATCCGCGCCCGCTGTGGCTTGTCTTTGTCTGGCTTCGGCTAAAGCAGCCCTAGCTTGGTTAATATCAGCTTGCAGCGTGCGATCGTCAATTTGGGCCAGCAGTTCGCCCGCAGCAACGGTGTCGCCTGCCCTTAGAGTCCGGCCATTTTTGCTCGCAATATAGGTAACATCGCCGGCAACATCGAAGGCGAGATGCTTGAAGCGAACCGCTTGAATAAGTCCCTCGCTAGATGTCCAAGCGCGAATAGGCGCAGTTTCAGCAGTAGCCGTTTGGACGGAGACAGCAGCAGCGGCTTCGACGGGCGGCGGCGGCGCATTTTTGTCACGAATGCGAATATAGGAGAGTCCGCCTACGGCAACAACGACGCCTGCAAGCGGAATAAGCCACCATTTTTTAAGGCGATTGCCCAGCGATTTTTGATCTTCTTCTGGAGTGCTGACATCGCGCTCGTCCGCGTCGTGCTGTCTATCGCCCGTCTCTTGGCGGCCAATCTTACCGTTTGCCGCTTCACCTGTTTGCGTATCGCCTTCGGGTAAGGCATACGACCCTATGTCATTTTGTGGCAACGGTAGTTCTTTACCGGGGGGGAGGGTTGTCTTGGGTGACATAAGTAAGCGCAAAAGGTAGATTTTAGCGGTCATTTCTAGCTATAGACTAGCTGTGACCTGTCAGTCATATGACCTAGTAGTCATATTGTAGCGCAGGCAAAAGAAAGTGTCTTTCTCTAAGGAAGGAAATCTACATTTGAGAAGTTATATCGCAGGTTAGAACAAGCCGACTAGCACTTATGCCTGAGCCATTCCTCGCTTGAAGACTTGAACCAGCTCGTCGAAAATCTGCTCAACTAACTGCATATCTGCGCTCGTGTCGGCGGCAGTCGCTAGTTTTTGAGTGTCGATCTTTAGCTGCTGCGGAATGTAGTACTTAAGGCTGTCGGCGGTGGTGACAATGACAAAAGTTGCTAAATCGGGACTGATGGTAGGATGCAGATCGCCGTCGGCGATGCCCTTTTTGACGAGTTCGTAAATATATCTTTGGGCGATGGCTCTAGCCTGCTGCGAGACGGTTTCGCGCACTGGGCTATCGTCGTAAGCGGCACGATTAATAATTTGAGCGAGCTGTGGCTGCTGAAAGCTGAACTGAACGCTGACTCTAAATAGCTGGCGCAGAGTTTCAAAAAAGTCTTTAGGCTCTTTTTGTAGCGCCTGCTGAGCCGTTTGAACAAAGGCAATTCTCCGCTCGTAAGCAAGGCTAACAATATGCATGTACAGGTCTTGCTTATCTTCAAAGTACTGATAGAAGCTGCCCTTAGCAATTTTCGCTTGCTTTACAATGTTGGAGATAGAGACGCTGTTATAGTCGGCATTGGCAAATTCAGCGATCGCCAAGTCAGTAATGTTCTGTCTTTTTTTGTCGGAGAGGTTGAAGAACGTTGGCTTGGGCATAGGGACGCTATTGAAAATATGTGACTTGTCGGTCATATTCTAGTTATATATGATATTGAACCGTTTCGTGTAAAGACTACGTCTCAACATGGGTGCGGCAGTCTGTTTCAAACGAACGACCGGGAAGAGCTACGCAAGCGCATCAAGTACAACCATTTGGTTGCTAACTGTGTCGTTCTCTACAACGTCTTTGAGATGAGTCGTATTCTCAATCGGTTAGATCAGGAAGGTCATCATATTGATCCAGCCACCACCAGAAGCGGCTTAATTTCATGTCTGTCAAGTGGTGGAGTGAAAGCATATCCCCCAGGTTCGCGACTAGCCATCAACGCCTGAAGCGGGGATAAACGGCGGTAACTGGCAGCATAAGCTGGAATCCCGTCTAGCAAGTTGTATGTGGGTACGCAAGGAATCTACGTTTGAAAGGTCGTCATCTTGCAGCGGTGAAATCAGGCTGATACACCGCCACCAAAAGGTGAAGGATAACGGGACTGGCATCTGCCCCGGAGTAACCACCCCCAATAAGCTCGGTCTAGAGTAGAGCCCTAAGTACAACAACTATCGGATACCGGAACGTAGGAACCCTATTCATCTCTCTTGAACAGGTCGATGTCAGAAGTCGGTGCTAACCAGAAGGTGAATGGGATTGAGATTGTGTAAAAAGCCAACGCTCGGGGTAATGCCCGAGATATGCCGACGTACACACTGTAACTGGGACGTAAATCCGTTTAGTAGAGTTCAAAGTCATGAGCCCATCTTTCGAGATGAGGTATGAATGGAGCACCCTTCCCCAGAAGAAAATCGAGAGAAAGGTGTTCAAGCTTCAACGCCGAATTTACAGAGCCAGTCGCCGTAGACAGGTGAAGTTGGTTCACAAATTACAACGTCTGTTGGTTAAGTCCTGGTACGGGCGGCTATTGGCCGTGCGACGAGTGACTCAAGACAATCGCGGCAAGCGCACTGCTGGCATCGATGGGGTCAAGAGTTTGACGCCTAGCCAGCGATTGCAATTGGCGCTATCGCTGAGTCAATTCCCTCGTCCACGCCCATTGCGCCGCATCTGGATTCCCAAGCCTGGAAAGACAGAGAAGCGCCCACTCTCGATTCCCGTCATGCGCGACAGGGCAACTCAAGCCCTGATAAAACTAGCTTTGGAACCCCATTGGGAAGCCAAACTAGACCCAAACATGTACGGCTTTCGACCAGGACGGTCTTGTCAGGATGCGATTACAGCTATCTATCGAACCATCTTTCGTCAACCTAAATATGTGTTGAACGTTGATATTCGAGGCTGTTTCGATAACATCTCTCACACCGCTCTCTTGAAAAAGTGGTGATAGGCTAACGGCGACGGATAAGGCTTGGCTCATGTGAGGCGATCGCACTCTGGAAACGATAGCCAGTTAGCCTACCTGAATGCATAGTCTCATCACTGGAAACATAGGCTGAATTCTTCGTAGAATGGCTTTCTGCGTTTTATTCGTATATGACTATGAGGCTACGGTCTTTCTTTCGAGCGCCGTCTCTTCGAGCGGTATCGTCCAGTGTGCTCCTGCGCCTGATTCTATTGGCAGGTGTATCTGCAGCTAGCGTAGCTGAGTCTCAGCCAGTATACGCCGCTGATGAGATTCGGCTGTTGGTCGGTGGCCCGCTAGTTTTCTCAGTTTCAGTGGACTCGCTAGAAGCCTTTGCTCAATACGGTGATATCAATAAAGATCTGCGGCTGCTGACGCGGTTTGTGGATGGGGAAGCGATCACCGGACTGAGTCAGGCTCTACAAGCCAGTATTCCACTCACCGTTCAGCAAGTAGATAATTTGGGGTACTCCGTGCTTGGTCAAGATATTCTATCTAACGTCGGTCAGGTGATTCGTCCGCATCCGAGTTTGAATGGAGATCGCGCTCTACGCGGTGCGATAATTACTGCCGCAGCCCAGGCCGAACTTCAGTCTGAGGACTGGACGGCGATAGATGTGATGCGCAAATATCCTAGTCAAACTATTGATGTACGACTGCAAGAATTACTGACACTACGTCGTTTTATTCGCGCTGCTTTAAGTGAGAATGAGCAGGCGGTCACGGCTATACAATCACAAGACGCTATTGAAACTAATCAAAGAAACGATAGCCAGCTTTCGCTCTCGCAAGATCTATCTGTACCCGGTCCCTATACTTTCGAGAAGGGAATGCTCACGCTTACTAGGGATGCCGAAAGACAAACAAGTTCAGGCATTGAGTCTCGCTACAGTTTTACTACCGATACCTACATTCCAGAAGGATTAGGTCAGCCTGCTCCGGTTGTGATTGTCTCCCATGGCTACAGCGATACGAAGGAGAACTTTGGCTTTATTGGTCGGCATCTCGCCTCGCACGGATTTGTTGTTCTTATTCCTGAGCACGTCGGGAGTGACTTGAGGTTTCGATTGAATTACACGGAAGGTCGGCTTCAAACGGGAATGAATCCAACTGAATATGTCAGCAGACCTCAAGAAGTCTCCTACCTAATCGATCAGCTGGAGATGCTACTCGCATCTTCGCCCACTTGGGCCGCGCAAGTTGATTTGGACCGGATTGGCGTAGTGGGCCATTCATTAGGTGCTGCTACCGCTTATTCCTTGGCAGGCGCTGACATCAACCTCGACCGTCTAACAGCTATTTGCGAGGGTGCATCTATCAATCTCAGTCCTGCACTTTATCTACAGTGTCTTGGCCGATTCCTCTCGGCACAAGACAGCAGTCTG
This sequence comes from Cyanobacteria bacterium P01_D01_bin.105, assembly GCA_039025345.1. GTDB lineage: Bacteria > Cyanobacteriota > Cyanobacteriia > Phormidesmidales > Phormidesmidaceae > Phormidesmis. Next base: position 32,853 of record JBCCOO010000056.1, read on the forward strand.
AAGGATTCTCGTATCACGGCCATCATTTCAGCTAACGGCATTGGCTCTGCGCTGTTTGGCCCTGAGGAGCTAGAGGAAGTTACTTTGCCAATACTGATGGCTTCGGCAGCTAACGATGTAGTTGCGCCTGCTGTAACAGAACAAATCCAACCGTTTTCGTGGGTAGGAGCCGACGAAAAGTATTTGGCGGTGATGTCGGATGCGAGTCATTTCTCGCTGATGTCTGGAGAAGATACGAGTGTGGTGTCTCCGCTTACACAGCCGGGAGCGGAAGCAGTGGCGGATATTGTGCTAGGGCAGTATCGCGATATTGGCTCTGGATATTTTGAGGCGCTAAATTTGGCGTTTTGGAATGTCTACCTGCGAGGCGACTCGTCGTATTTGCCTTATCTAAGCGATCGCTATGCGCAGCAGCTCAGTGTCGATCAAATTCCTTCGCTCAATATAGTGAGAGAAAGCCAGCTCGAATAGGACAACAGCTCAGGTAACTTCAAGCAACTAGCAGAGTTAGGTAGTTTCCATCAAAGAAGATACCGCTGAGTGGGGCGAGTGAAAATGTTCCACTTAGGTAGAAAAGGATTGCGCTCTAAACGGGCCGCAATCGGTTGCATCTGTTCTTTGGTTAGTGCAATTCCTCTTTGAGAAATTACTGATTCTCTGCTAGCCGAGCGCTACCGTTGCAATACTTCAACGTTATCTGCGCTTGGAATGCCCGTCGCTATCACTCATCCAGGCTTTAGGCGGAAAGATTACTGATGCAATGCCGCTATTGGATGCGATCGCTCGCCTGTCCTGGTCCGCCAAAGTAAATTGCTTAGACAACTCAGCAGGCTTCAAGATTGCTGTCTCAAACCGATAGGGGTCGTAGGTATGCTGCTGATCGAAGATAGTCTCTTTGTGCAAAGCTTGCACCTCAACCCAGATGCTGTTATCACGCGGCATTAGGCCAGGAAGAGCAAGTGGAATTTCAAGCGCTTGAGCGTCAAAAACGTCGTCTCGCCAATCTGGATCAAAAACGGTTTCTGCTATGCTCTCCACACTGACCTACCTTCTCTTGTTTTTTCGCTTATGCTTTGCTTAAAACGTAGTCAAGTCTATTGTTTCAGCCGATGGCACAATACTATAAAAGTGTCGCTATGACTCCGCCTGTAGCCGTAGGCTTAAGGGGGTGATACAAGCGGGTGAGTAAAGCGAACAGTCTTAAACGCAATGATTTTTGTGCCAGCGAAAGTAGATGAAGCCATTCGAGAACTCGGCGAACAGAAAGCCGCTTGGCTACGCGAGGTAATTTGCCAAGCGGCGCTACAGAGAGGTCTGGTGGACGAACTGTAAAGGTATCTAAGCCTCGGAGGCTTGAACGTTTAGAGTTCACTTTGAAACCACGTCACAATGCCATCAGCTAAGACCCGCGCTAAGGCTTGTTGTTCATCCTCATCAGTAATCCATTCAAACTCCTCAGGATTCGTCATAAAGCCCAGCTCTAGCACTACCGCCGGAGCCTCTGACGGACGGGTTAGAGCCAGGTTGTTCCAAAAAACACCCCCATCGACTCGTCCCAAGTGCTCTACCAAGTGGTTGTGGAGAAACATCGCAGCGCCGTGGGACTAGGGATGGTACCAATAGGAGCGCACTCCCTGACTCCCTTCTGCATCCCCGCCCTCCTCCACGCTCGTATAGTGAATCGTGAGTGCGAGGGCAGGTTCTGTCTGTGCGATCAGCCGCTGTCGCTCGATTAATGAGATATCCACATCGCTCTCCCGCGTCATCGCGACTACCGCGCCCCGGCTGAGCAACTCATCCTGGAGAAGCAGGGACACAGTCAAGCTCACATCCTTTGCAAAAACTCCCGTAGGCCCTATCGCTCCAGTTTCTGGCCCGCCATGTCCTGGATTGATCAACACCCTGATGCCATCCAACTGGCTGTCGGGTCGCTCGGCCAAGGCGGGCATGGTAAGAGCGCTTAGGACAAGCGTCACGGCCAAAAAACAGGCTTTTGGTCTCCAAATCGCCATTACATTTTTATCCCCAACGGTTTACTTTTCAGACGTAACGGGCATTAATAGACCTATTTTTAGGTTCGATTTTATCCCAGATTCTTCAATTCTTTATTGCTTGCTAGAAAACAAAGTTATATGAAGTATCTCTGGGCTCCGAAAATTTTCTCTGCTAAACACTCAGACAAAGCTGAAGCTTCCTTTCTCTTTGCACTGCAACCTCTGGCTGCTGCGTCACTGATGGACAGTACCGTGCATAGCTGCACCGAGCACACTGCTCACCACAGCGCGGAGCCCAGTCCTCCGTTTCCAGTAGTCGCTGCGCTAGTTCAGCGACTACGCCCTGAACCTGCTCTCTGTGTTCATCCGTGGCTTCATAGGTCACCCGCTCTCCTGTATGCAGGAATAGCAGCGTCATTTTCTTGAGCGATCGCCCATAACATTGTTCCAGCGCCAAGTAGTAAAGCCCGAGCTAAAGATCTACCTCTTCGGCAGATGGTAGCATCGGCGATTTCGCACTCTTATAGTCGATTAGCTCTAAGCCATCATCAATGAAATCAATACGACCATAACGGCCCACCAGCTTAAACTCAACGCCGTTCGCCTGTAGCGTTCCTTGAATTCGCCCTTCTGTTGCTAGCGGACGCTACATCGTGCCTGCCGGAACTATCTCACGCTCGTAATACTGCGCTAGTATCTTCCACCCTTCGTCCATCTGTCTGTCAGTCAGGCCAGAGTTGTTGTTCTCCCAGCACTGCTGCACCTACATTTCAGGCGGTAGCGGCTCATGGTATTGCCAATCGTGTTAAAGCTGAGCGAGCGCACCGTGTAGCGCAGTACCAAGCGCAGCGGAGCCAAAGTCGGCGTGGTTAAAAACCGGGTAACACTTTGGAGCGATCAAGTCGTCTCAATGCTTATCGTCATCTCGCCCTAAAACTCAGGACGGCACTCCATAATCAGCGTGATCAGTTGCTCTCCTTTGCCGGTGTTCTCGACCAGAAGC
>JBCCOO010000057.1:0-35821 GCA_039025345.1 Cyanobacteria bacterium P01_D01_bin.105
ACCGGTGCCATCGGCATTGAGGGTGACTTGCACACCAGCAGTTGCTGCATTGCCTGCATCGGCTGCTGTCAGATTAATATTAGAGAAGCTGTAGGTATCATTACCTTCACCGCCATCGACCGTGTCAGTGCCGCCGCCACCTGCAAGGATATCGTCGTCATCACCACCGTTAATTGTGTTGGCAGCTGCGCCATTAAACGTAATGGTGTCACCATCGTTGGAGCCGATGACATTTTCAATGCCCGTCAAGGCAATTTCTTCTATCACTTCTGTGAAGACGTTGCCATCACCAGTATCAACAGCCGAAGACTGTGCAATGCCTTGTACATCACCACCCGCATCTTGAACCACATCCAAGATTACAGGGCCGTTTTGGCCTGCAGGGGCATTGTGCAGGTGAATAGCACTAAAGATTGCAACGGGCAGTAGGTCAGAGGTTGCCAGCCCTGTGATATTGAGATCAAGGCTGTAGGTAATCTCTCCATCTGTGCCGACAACCAGCGTGACGATGCCGACACCTGTGGCAGCAGAGTCGGAAGTGGGGCCAGGTTCTTGGGCGGCATCTAAACTACCGGAGATAACAATGGTACGGATGCCATCGGTTGTTGTATCGCTATCAATGGTGTCTAGCTGGCCTCGAATTTCACCGCCATTGAAATCGTTGGTGTGGACGTTGAAGTAGAGGTTGCTGGCCAGTGCTTCAGCTAAGAAGGCAGCGTCGTCAGCGATCGCCTCCGTATTCAGTGACTCAACGGCAACAGTCTCAAAGGCTAGTGAAAATCCTGTTTCACGGGTTGCACTACCGTTTCCATCGGCATCCAACGTAACTGAAACAGGCACATCAATATCAGAAAAGTTGGCTGTACTAGAGGCGCTGATCTCCGTAGAAGCATTGTCAGTTTGGTCTTCAGTTGATGTAGCTAGTTCATCCATAATCCTATTCTCGCTCAGTATTCTCAAACAATTAAAAAAGCAGCTATCGTCGATGCAAAAAACGGCCTATAGCCCTGAATTCATAGGCCATAGGCGTTGTTTTTTAGATATGGAAGAAATAGATTTCTAGTCCTAAAACTCTCCCTAATTCCAGTGCCAATAGATTTGCTAATCGTTATGATGATTGCCCTTGATAACAAAGGCGCCTTGGAGAGAGTAAAGTGTGCGCTTCATTAGTTTCAGAATGTCAGTGGAGAAGTCTTGCCTTCTGAGGAGGTCTTAAGGGGTTTCTGAGAAAAGATGGAAAGGATGGGATGACAGTCCTCAGGCAATCCTCAGTGTTTTCTCAGAACTGAGCTAAGCGTTAACGGTCAGTTCGGATGCAACCTAAACTTGATATATTCTTAAATGGCACGAGAGAGCTTGTACTGATTAATCTTTGCCCAAAGTTGGGAGCATCTGCCTTGGGTATAGCTAAGTGTTTTGAGCGTCCGTACGATAGCAGGTCCTGTGTCTTTCCATTTCATGCTCGTTGCACATCAGTAGACAAATGCCATCCACGCCAATAGTGACCATGGCGATGCTACCTACCGTTTATACCAATATCTGGACGAACGATCGCGGCACCTGGCAACCATGATTTTCGCACAGGTCATTCACCACTTTTATCTCAATTGTTTGAGATAGCATGAGCACCTACTGAATGATTCTTTGTTCACCCAAGAGTAAAGTCTCCATGTTGCCATTGGCTCGAAACGTGGCCAATAACAAATACGGTGCAACAAACATCATCCCACCCACCGTGGCAATCAGTCCTAAGACCAATCCTAGTGGTGAAAACTGATGACGCCAAGCAATCCATAGGCCTGAAAGCACTAAAAAACAAGTAAAGTCAAAATTGAACTGCCCTGGCCATGTCATCGCCACCAAGTCACTGAAAAATATAAGGAACAGGTTCCATCCATGATTCACAATAGTGAGCAACGTGTAGGCAATGATACTAACCGTTATCAAACCCAATAAGAACCGAAATACATTCATGGTGTTTCTTAAGTTGCCTCTTGTGTTACGTCACCTCTAGTATTAAGCCAGAAGATTATCTGAGCAATTACCTCTGAGGTAATTGAATGGGTATTCATTGATTGAGATAATCTTCGCTGAAACCACTTACGAGCCCCTTTTACTAAAACCAGTCAATTCCAACAACTAAGTGATTGCTATGCCGCCCTCTATGCTTGAGAACCTGCGTCAGGTTCGTAAAGATTATCAGCTTAGTCAGCTAGAGTTGTCATTGCGATTGGGCGTCTCGCAGCGACATATTAGCTTTGTTGAAAGTGGCCGTGCCAAGCCAAGTCGAGCGCTATTGGTTGCTTGGTTAAAGGAATTGAATGTGCCATTGATTCTACGCAATGAAATTCTGTTGCAGGCAGGCTATGCGCCGCTCTACAGCACCACAAAGCTTAATAATCCAGCGCTAGCACAAATAAACAACGCGCTACAACAACTCCTGTCTGCCCATGATCCGCAGCCTGCATTTGTAATTGATGCGCAGTGGAACCTGTTACGTCTTAACCGAGGGGGGCAGTGGTTGGCTGCTACATTAATGCCAGAAATGAGTGCGCTAGCAGGGGATGGCCCTGTCAATATGCTAGATATGCTAGTTCATCCTGAGGGATTGACGAAACCCATTACAAATTTGCCTGACGTTGGCCCAGCTTTTTTGCTCAGACTACGGCACGAGGCAATGGCTCAACCTGCGATCGCACCCAAGGTAGAGGCATTTGCTTCGCTGTTAGAGGCTCGCCTGGGGGCAAAACATGCCCACGCCAAGTTTCACACGAACGGACTGCAGCCGGCTGAGCCCGTACTAACAACAACCTACGCGACCCCGTATGGTGAGCTGTCATTTTTTAGCATGTTTACGACCTTTGGCACGCCGCAAGACATTACCCTAGCATCATTGCGAGTGGAGCACATGTTTGCTGCAAATGAAGCCACCCATACCGTTCTTTGTGAGCAGATCTCTTAAATCAGCACAGCCTATCAATACAGTCCATCAGCACAGCACAGCCCATCAGCACAAATCAAACGTCAATCCAGCCGACTTCACTAACCGCTCTATCAAACTGTCGCCAAACATCGACGCAGGCGTCCAAAACCCACCTGGCTTATCAGCGTTAGCAAAATCTTCTGCCAAACATAGCCCCGCCTGGCCCAAAATTTTCGCCGTAGATCCATAGCCAGGGTCTTGATCGCCCACTACCTTAATCTCAAGGGTCTGTCCACTGGCTGTTATCCCCCAAAAGCGCAAATCATAAGCCCCCTGTTCTTGAGCCTCCTGACTAGGGCCTTCTCCTGGCTTCGGGATTAGCGTATTGCTCAAGAGCCAGCGCGTGGGTGCAAAGGCCATTGCTGCCGCTAGGCCACCAAGCCCAATGTTGAGCCCCTGGGCAGCCAGCCAACCAGCCATCTTTGGGCCGGTCAATACCGCTTCTTCGTACTGAAAGCTTTGACCATAGGAATAGTCCATCAGGGCATTGGAGCGCAGCACGATGCGGGTATTGATGGCAGCCATCACAAAGGGCGATACCCATTCCTGAAAGTGTGGATCATACTTTACAGGAACCAAGGTTGGAGGATGTGCAGGCGAAGGTGATATCTCTGAATCTCTTTCTGGGCAGAGAGAATAGGGATTATTGAGCTCCTGACGCATTTCAGGGTTGGTGCTGGCTTCTTGAATGAGATTGACGCCGCTGGCAGCAGTCCCTCCTGAGACACCCCCCTGGGCTGATTTGACTCGCATTTTGACGCGATCGCAAAACTCTCCTAAGTGCTGTTTTGCCTGCTGTTGCAGATAGTAAACGCCCAGGTCAGAGGGGATAGAATCGAACCCGCAACAATGAACAATGCGCGCACCAGACGCCTGAGCAACGGGGTTATAACACTCAATCATCTGACGAACCCACTGGGGTTCTCCGGTGAGATCGCAGTAGTCGGTACCAGTTTCGGCGCAAACTTTCACTAAAGGCTCTCCATACAGCGCGTAGGGACCAACAGTAGAAATAACAACCCTAGTTTGGGCGCACAGATTTCTTAAACTGACCTCGTCGGTTACATCAGCGGTGATGTAGGGCAGGCCGGTTGCCTCGGCCCCGAGTCCAGTAGCCCCGAGTCCAGTAGCCCCGAGTTCAGTAACGAGGGCCTTTAGCTTCGCCTCAGAGCGCCCGGCAATAGCCCATTTCACAGAGTTGCTGAGCCCCGCCTGATGGAGCAAATAGCCGCATAGGATACGCCCCACAAATCCGGTTGCGCCAAAAACGACTAAATCGTAGCAAGGCGTGCGATCGCCACTGGAATCACTCACTGAATTGCCCATTAAATTATCCTTTGCAATGCCCTTTTTAACGTGCATAGTGTTGCTGATCTTGATCACGCTAAAACAGCAAGCACTCAATGATTTTGAATTTCCGGATTGTCGAGCTCTGCACAGTGACACATTAGTGTCACCAATGGTGAATAATGTGTCACTGTAAACAATGGACGTACGCCGACTCGAACGGCGGACCTCATCGATGTCAACGATGCGCTCTAACCAACTGAGCTATACGTCCTCGGCCTCTGAATATACCACAGTGACTCTGTGGGTGCAAATTCTAAATTTCACCCCATTTCACGCCTATGTAGAGTCCTTACAATAAGGAGGATGAGTTGTTTGGGTCGTGGGTTCAATGTTTTGGCAAGAGGTCTCTGGCAATTGGTTTTTGGTACCTGAGCGACCTCGGGCGATTGTGCATTTTTTGGGTGGAGCCTTCGTGGCTGCTGCGCCGCACCTAACCTATCGGTGGCTGCTAGAGGCGCTGTATGCAGAAGGGTTCGTCGTGATTGCCACGCCGTTTGTAAATACATTTGACCATGGGGCGATCGCCCAAGAAGTGCTCATTACCTTTACCCAAGGGCTAACCTTTCTGACTAAAAAACGCCCCGAATTAGCCGACTTGCCTATCTACGGCCTTGGCCACAGCATGGGCTGCAAAGTTCATCTGCTGATGGGTGCTTTGCACGGGGTTAACCGGCTTGGCAACATATTCATCTCCTTTAACAACTACCCCGCTCGACGCTCCATTCCTTTGCTAGAGCAAGCCCTCCAGCAAGCCCAGCAGTTTGCGCCTGATCTGCAGCTAGATACGCGACTAGAATTTACCCCTAGTCCGGAAGAAACCTTTTCGCTCATTAGTGAAAAGTACGACACTACTTACAACCTACTGGTTAAATTTCGCAGCGATACACTGGATCAAACCCGTCCTCTTAGCAACGTACTCATCAAACGTTTCCCTAAAACAACAACCATTCGTATTATCAAAGGATCCCACACAACCCCCATTGCTCAAGATGTGCAGTGGCAAGCTAGTGGCTCTTTTAGCCCCTTCGATGCCATTGGGCAGTTTATGAAGCAAGAGTTTTATCGAGATATTAAGGGCCTTAAATCAGAGATTCTGTATTGGCTATCAGGGGAATAAAACAATACCTACGCCGTATAGTATTCGTGATGAATAAAGGGAACAGCCACTGTTTTTGCGCTCACCGCACCGTGTGCCCCTTCTATCAAAACATTCAATCCTTCTCCACCAGCTTTTGTTCGCACGTAGCCCAGGGCAAAATCATGGGATGCGTTAAGGCTTGTCACTCTCCCAACCTTGTTGCCATCTGCGGTTATGGTTATGTCAGTAAGCTTCACCTCCGCAGGCAAGGAGGCTTGAAGCTGAAGCCCCCAAAGTCTCTTTTTCACACCTTTATAGGTATTCAGTCGGGCAATAGTTTCTTGGCCAATGTAACAACCCTTTTCAAAAGAAACACTGTCCCAAAGGCCTGCTTCTAGGGGATTATCTTCATCGGTTAGCTCAGCGCCAGGGGCGGGCCGCCCTTGCTGCAGGCGCAGTGCTTCCCAGTCTGCTTGAGAGTTAACCGTGGCACCTGCCGCGACCAGCTGCTTTTCTAACGTTGCAGCATCTGGCTGGCTGCCTAATATCGTATAACCGGCTAAGCCTAACTCAGCGCCGCCTGCTGCGATTGTAATGGGTGCTGTGAGTTGTGGAAGACTGAGGGTTTGATGGGTAAATGGCGGGTTGTTGATGTCAAGGTCACTGAGTTGTTTTAGGATATGGGGTGCATCGTCACCGATGAGTGTGAACATGAAAGTTTGCGTGCTCTCATTGGTGAGCGTGACTTTATCTGAGAAAAAGATGTAGCGATCCATCCAGTCGTAGAGCTGCTGGGTCATGCCAGGAGAAACGACAACGAGGAGCGCGTCTGCAAAAGCGTAGACTGTGGCTAGGTCAATAGTGCGGCCAGTAGATGTGACAAATACCGTATGACAGCTTTGTCCGGTGCTGAGTTGTTCAATGTTGTTGGTGGTTTGATTGTGTAAAAAGCGAACCCGATCAGCGCCGGTTAAGCGAATGCGGCCCCAAGCGGTGCGATTAAAAAGAGAAGTCATCGGATGAAGAAATTTCGAGATCTGGATTGAGGAGCTTTTGAGTCGCGACGAGATTTATGGCGATGGGCGGTGGCCAACGAAGACCATCGGAACGCCATTAGCCGGGGCTAGCGTGACGCCTCGGCGCTTGGCGATTTCGGGTTTGTCAGAAGCAAGCTTGAAGCTGTAGTTGCCCAGCAGCGTCGCGATCGCTAATTTCATTTCGTACTGGGCCAGCGCCGCCCCTACGCAGCGCCTAGCCCCGCCTCCAAATGCCATAAATTCATAGGGTGAGAATTTTTGGTCTAAAAAGCGCTCAGGGCGAAAGGCTTTGGGGTCAGGGTAGATATCTTCTCGCTGGTGGGTAAGAAAGATGCAGCCCAGAAATATGGTCTCAGCCGGAAAGTGACGGCCTAGAATGTCAACAGGTTCTTGCGCAATCCGCGGAAAGGTAAACATCGCCACGGGCGATCGCCTTAGTGTTTCACTACATACCGCGCTCAAATAGGGTAGCTGCGCAATCTCCATTGGCGACGCCTGCTCACCCACACTTTCTAGCTCAGCTAGCAGCTTTTCCTTCACGGCTGGCAGCTTATGGACCCAGTACATTGCCCAGGCGATAGACGTTGCTGTCGTTTCATGGCCTGCCATCAACAGGGTCATCAGTTCATCGCGTAGCTCTGCTTTGCTGAGCGCTTCCCCCTCCTCTGTGCGCGCGGCCATCAGCATCGAGAGAATATCGGTACGGGTTGGATCAGCATCATCTTGCCGAGACTCAATCTCTTCGTATATCAGCGTATCCAGCCGATTTCTCAATCGCAAAAACTTGCCCCACGGGCTCCACTCCCCTAAATCTTTCTGCAGCTGGGTAAAAAACAGCATCATCGCAGAGACCGGCGAGCCAAAGCTATCAACCGTTTCAGTTAAGGCTGCTGACAGCGCTTTCGAGCGAGGACTATCAGTCAGTCCAAAGACAACTTTAGAGATGATTTGCAGAGAAACCTGCTGGGTGAGGTTTCGGGTAGAAAATGCTTCACCGGGCTGCAACTCAGCCACCGCAGCATGGGTCAGATCGCAGATAATGCGACCGTATACATCTAGCCGTTCGCCGTGGAACGCGGGTGTGGTCAGCCGCCGCCGCGCTTTGTGGGCATTACCGCTGAGCATAATCACGGAGGCATCGCCAATGAGGGGTGCTAGCAACCGGTTAAACTCACCGGGTGAATTAAATGCACTGCGATCGCGACTCAAGATAAACTGCATCGCCTCAGGGTGGCTGGTAATGACGACCTTGCCGTCTCCAAAGCCCAGAGTATCTTCTTCAAAAAAATCCTCAGCCTTGGCTTTCTCCAGATAATTCACCGGATCTAGAATCCACTCAAACCGTCTGAATAGCTTTAGCCCTTTTGGTTTGGGAATTGGCGATCGCAGCGGCTCAGTGACCGCGATGGGAGATGCATCTGTTTTGACCATGCTGGTTATCCAATGGATTCTCTATGCATTTATGCTAGCGGCTTTCTAGGCTAGCGGCTTTCTAAGCTAGCGACTTTTCTTGCCGTGCTGTTTGGCTGGCTACGATTTTTTCTACTGGCAATCCCGATTCTCTTCATCGCCATCCGGCATGATGGTGTGGCACAAAATCGCACGACTGCGGTTTACCCCGCGCAGATTCGCGCCCGTTAAATCTGCACCTGTTAAATTAGCCACACCAATGACCGCAGCGGTTAGCTCGGTGTTGAGGAGTTTAGCGTTGGTCAAATTTGCATCGACTAAATTAGCTTGGGTCAAAATCGCACCGCTCAAGTCTGCGCCCGTTAGGTTCGCATCTTTCATTTGCGCCCCATTCATTTCTGCGCCTGTCAGGTTCGCATTCGTCAGGTTTGCATTCACCAGCTCAGAGAGCATCAGATTGGTATTGCTCAAATCTGCCCCCGTTAAGTTTGCGCCCGTCAGAGAGGCCACTTTAAGGTTTGCGGAGTGAAGCTGGGCATCCGATAAATTCGCATCGTTTAGAATGCACACCGGACATTCGTTGTTTGTTATCAGCATATCGAGATCGTCTGGCAAAAAGGCCAAGCTCGGTTCGGCAAAGCCCAGCCAACTAGCCACCGAAACGGATACGAAAACGGCAGCCATTACTATCAAATTCACTAGCTTCTTAGCGGTCATGGTCTATCTCATCAGCCCACAAATAACCCTTATATTGTCCCATATCAGCCCCACCAAAGTAGCGCTGCCAGCGTGAGCCGTTCACGCTATGGTGGCGAAATTAGCCACAGGCTGTACTGTTGTCTCTTGCCAAATCCCCATCATGTTTGATCCCAGCGCAAAAGCCATTGTCATTGCTTTGCTCATCGGCGGGCTTTTTTTGGCCCTGCTTAACGATGGCATGGCCTTACAATCAACGGCGCTAATGTTGCGAGACAGCGTGCTGGCCACTTGGCTAATCAGCGTTATCAACATTGTATTTTTGCGCAATGGGTTAGGACGGTTGTTAGGGATTCGCCCCCGCCAGCTCACCGGCCTTGTCGGGATTGTGTGCTCACCGTTAATACATCGTGACTTTGGCCACCTGATTGCCAACACCGTACCGTTTGTGGTTCTGGGCTGGCTGATTTTATTGCAAGAAAACATGCAGGGTGACAGCCGCTTTTATCTCGTGACCCTGACGATTTTGTTTATTGGTGGGTTAGGCACGTGGCTGTTTGGTCGCGATGCCATTCATCTAGGGGCCAGCGGATTGATCTTTGGCTATATCGGATTTTTGCTCGTCAATACCTATTCAACGGGGCCAACGCTGCTGACCATAGGCATTGCTATTCTCGTTTTTTGGATGTATGGCTCTCAGCTTTGGGGTATTTTGCCTAGCGCAAAAGAAGAGCGAGTTTCTTGGGAGGGGCACCTATTTGGGTTAATTGGCGGCATTGTGGCCGGTGTAGAACCCGATTTTTTGATGTCAATGCAACAGCTCTTGCGAGAATTTACCCAGTAGAATTTGCCCAGTCGTGAAGAGAACCCCAGCCGTGAAGAGAACGCTGATAAAAACTGTCCTGCCTCGCCCTTGCTGAGATTGCCAAAACGTGTAGTGTAATAATTGAAAGGTGGAAACGCTGTGCTGGCTATGTTCTTCCAAGCTCGTTTTTAAGGAGTACTGCAATGAAAGCTCTGTTATTTGGTGGATTTTCCGCGCTGCTGGTTGCTAGTGCAGGCATTTTGGATACGACTCCTGTCAGCGCTCAAGTGTTTTCTTCTCAACGCAATGCACCGGTTAACCAACCGATTAACTCGCCGGCTAGTCAGTCTTCACAGCCGCAAAATCAGCGTGTTGCACAAGGTAATACGGCGCTGCGCACTACGCTTAAGCAGCAGGGCGACACGCTGTATCTAAATAAGGATAAGACGTACGAATACGATCTGATATTGCGCAGCGAGTCGGCTATTAATGGTCAGCGCTTGCCGGTAGGCGCTATCATTCGCGGTCGGTTTGAGCCGGCAGAGGGCGGGCTCGTGTATGTTGCGGATTCGGTAGAGCTGGGCGATCGCATTGTTCGCATTAATGCCGTTTCAGAATTACTACGCGATCGCAAAGATCCCCGTCAAACCTCTACGGGAGCAATTTTGACAGATGCGGCCATTGGCGCCGCTGGCGGCTACGTCTTAGGTGAAGTGCTCGGCGATGCAGGCGTGATCGAAGTGCTGGGGGGCGCTGCTGCTGGTGTCGTTGTTGGCAACACGACAGCGCCTTTTGTGGTGGTCATTCGCCCAGAAGATCAGATTGTGCTCTACTCCAATTAGCGTCATTTCAGTTTATTGAGGCACTACCCGACCAGAACTATATTTGGATACCTGTATTCGCAGTAGTGTCTCTGCGTTTATTACAGTTGGCGAGAATTAGCTAAATCGAGCTCTATCCCGCTTAGGCAGAGATTTGCAAAAAATCTCCAAATTACGAGCACGCCAAATTATGCGAAAAGTAGAAGTGATTCCGCATGATCCCAAGTGGAGAGAGGCGTTTGAAGTTGAATCAAAACGAATCGCTAATGCGCTGGGCACAAATGTGATTGCCGTACACCATATTGGTAGCACAGCCATTCCCGGCATTTATGCCAAACCCATCATTGATCTGTTAGTTGAAGTCAAAGACCTTGTTGAAGTCGATGAGCGTAGCGCATCAATGGAGGCATTGAGTTACGAAGTGATGGGTGAGTATGGAATTCCAAGTCGTCGATACTTCCGAAAAAACAATCAAACAGGTGCAAGAACGCATCACGTTCATACCTTCAAGGTAGGTTCAGCGCAGGTAGAGCGTCATTTGGCGTTTCGAGACTACATGATTGCCCATCCTGAAAATGCGCAGAGATATAGTGAATTAAAGCGTCGGTTAGCCAAAGAATATCCCACGAATATTGATGGGTATATAGATGGGAAAGATGGCTTCATTAAAGCAATGGATGGGAACGCAGCACAGTGGCGCACATTACGGACAGAGACGCAGCCTACGAGCTAACAAAGTTGATGAAGCAGATTTGAAGTCTTACGCTATTTATTGTGCCTATTGCGTCTCAGGAACATGCTGATCATGAATGAGCCAATTGACCGAATTGACCGACTGAACAATTCACAACGCAGTGAGATCATTGATGTATTGGCGAATGCGTTCCGAAACTATCCACTGTTTCCGCCCGATCCAACGGGTCGAAAATCACATCTGATGGTTGTTGCACTCTTAGATGCATTCGCTAGTGCACCTGATGCAACACTGTTTGGTCTCTCACGCAGGGGTGAATTAGCCTGTGTTGCATTCGTGTTTGCTGACGGATACGAGTCGGAGGGACTCCCCTTAGTATTGTTCCTGTGGCGTATGTTGAGAGCCATTGGCTTGCAGAATTTTCTCACGATGGCTCGTGTCATGTCTGAGAAGCGTAGCGGCGATGAGAAACGGCTAGAGCTGATGCTGTTAGGCACACACAGCGACTACCAAGGTCAGGGATTGGGTCGCATGATGCTACGTCATGTTGTCAGTTTTGCCCGCGAACAAGATTATGGCTCTGTGGTGCTTGAAACGGCTAAGCAGACGCCTGCCTTTAGTTTCTACCTCAGCGAAGGCTTCGAGGTAGAGAAAGAAATCTCATTACCGACTATGCCGCTATGCATGATGCGTCAGTCGTTAGATTGAACGGATCATAAGTGCTTGTACTATTGCCTGTAACAGATACACCTCAGTAGGCGATCGCTCCATTCAAAAGACATTACTGGCAATTGCCCACCCTCAAAATATTGCCTGATCACCTCACCAATGATTTCAGCTTGCTCAGGCTGATATTGAACAACGTAGATCGTCATTTTGACAATATCTGACAAGGCTGCTCTAGAAATGTTTAGAGCTGAGTTTAGATTTCTAAATGATTGCCCTAGCTGATCTTGAAAAGTGCCGTTGCCAACCAGATTTTTCTCAGCGTCAACACCCACTTGCCCCGCTAAGTAAATGAATTTCAGATCATTTTTCTCAATGACAACAGCTTGAGAAAAATAAGTACTCCAGTCAGGCAGAGTGTTAGGGGAAAGATAAGATCCCTTCACGATACGTTTCTTCCTTCTATGAACTAAAACAAGTAAACGAGTGCAAGCTTCATAGCATTAGTTCCATGAAAACCAGCTCTTCCTTCATTACTTGAGAGACTGGGTAATAAGGTGGAATATCTCGAAAGCCCATACTGTAATAAAGGTTTTTCGCGGTTGTCTGTTGGGTTCCAGTATCCAGCCGCATGACGCTGTAGCCTAGTGTCCGTGCGTTGTGAATCAGCGTTTCGGCCAGCTGGCGACCAATGCCTTGACCTTGGAACTGGTTAGCGACAAATAGCCGCTTCATTTCACAAGTGTGCTCATCGAGCTGGCACAAGCCAACGCAGCCAGCGGGTTCTCCCTGTTGCGTCGCTAATAAGAGCTGACCGCTGGGCTGTGCATATTTCCCTGGCAGAGATGACAACTCTTCTGTAAATGCCTTTTCATCGAAGTATTCATCTATTAAGCGAGTGTCAGCTGAGTAATGTTGTTGTAGCCAATCGACCAACGACTGCATCAGACTGCGCACTTGGTCCAGTTGATTAACGTTTAGAGAGGTTGAAATTTCTAGCATAGTGAGGGCCTCTAGAGTCGTTTCTTGGAGTCTTTGGCTAAGACGATAACTAGAAAAAGAGAAGATGTAGAGAGAGTTGCCTGCGGCAAAAAAACGCCAGCGCCCCTACATGGGCAAAGTTTATGCACGATTGGCTCAGGAAAATCTCAGAATTCTTGTCCATTAGCTTTAGTAATATTCAGGATTTTCTAAGAAAACTTTTGAGCAGGGTTAGTTAACTACATTACTAGAGGGCGGTCAATACTCTTGCTCAATGGTTGCTTTCGGAAGAGCGCATAGCCGTCATCGAACGTGTTCGCACGGCGGCCAGTCGCTTATGAATCCTTTAAAGCCTCTCATCATTGATGATTGCGCTAGGCTAAGTGACCCGAAGCCATGAGTCGCTTTAGCGCTCTAGGGCAGCAACTATCCAAATATCTGAAATTGCCTACTCTCATAAATTGAGTCCAAGAGAGAAGGGAAATCAAATATTGAGCGTTGAGAGTTATTGAACTGTCAGTATCCTACAGAGTTATATCCCCTATGAAAATTAAGCACCTGACAATTTTGGCAATTTCTGCAGCTCTCAGTTTGGGCTCCGTTGCTGTGTATCTGGGTAACAATATCACCGCATCATATGCAGAAGCAGCTGACCCTTGTGCGGCTGCGGCAGACCCTTGCGCAGCAGATCCTTGTGCGGCTGCGGCAGACCCTTGCGCAGCAGATCCTTGTGCGGCTGCGGCTGACCCTTGCGCGGCTGACCCCTGTGCGGCAACGACAGTAGGCGTTGTGCCTGTAATCTATACAGATGCAGGCGCTCAAGATAACCTGGCCATTCGAGGGTTCGATCCAGTTGCTTACTTTACTGAAGGCGCACCTGTTCAAGGTAGTAGTGACTATGCCCTTGAGTGGAAAGGTGCTATCTGGCAGTTTGCTAGCGAAGAAAATAAGCAGTTGTTTGCCAACAATCCTGAAGAGTTTGCACCTCAGTATGGCGGCTATTGCGCTTTTGCGGTGGCAAAAAAAGGTTCCTTAGTCTCGGTTGATCCTGAGGCTTGGTCAATCGTAGACAATAAGCTGTATCTCAACTTCAGTAACGACGTTCGCTCCCGGTGGTTAGCAGATACTTCAGGGTACATCACAACTGCAGACAGCATATTCCCTCAGCTTTTGACATCAGCAACAACTGTTACCTATGACACCGTTGGTGAAGTTTCCTTTAACTAGAAAACGCACCATTTAATTAAACGTCTGTTGAGGTGATGTTCACAGGAGCTTGTGCTCTTATGCCATCACCTCAATGCTAGGAAGATTCTCTTCTTCTTGAGTTTATAGAAGCATTCTTCTAGCACCGAAGCCTACCTCTAGGGACACAGTATACGAATAATACTCAGCTGTTCAGTGCATATGTGACTAAGCTCAGAAAATTAATCGAACAGGTCGTGAACTAAAGACAGCGTGTGAAACATCATTGAGTGACGTAGCGTTGGGTCAAACCAGATGGAGCGATTAGAACGTACCAATGGCATCATTCGCAACTAAGCCCTGACGTTGGCATGATGTTGCTACCTACCCCACATTTTATTGAGGCATTACCAAAGAGACTTATTAAAAACGGCTTATTGGAAAAGGCATTCGGCTACTTTAGTGAGCTGTCTGAGTGCTTGTAGTGAAGCGGTGATTAAGCGCAGCGCAGCTACCGGCCGTTTGGCAAAGCTGACGGCCATATTCACTGCGTCTAATGAGCCATCGGGGCGGATAGCCTGTGTAATATCGGGCAGATCTTGCTCAGCGCGATCGCTAATAACGCGAAGAATAGCCACGCTGTGATTGGGGAGCGCTTGCAGCAAAGAGAAACTTTCCATATCTACTACTTGAGCGTGGTAGCGATCGCCTAATACTCTTTTTTCTACTGCTGTTGTGACGACGCGATCGCACATTACCCCTGTCGCCACACTCGCTTCACTGAGCCGCGCAGCTATTTGCTGTGTCAGCCCATGGTTACAGCTCAACACGGTTGGCTCACCGACTGCATGCCAAACCTGCTTGAGTAGAACCCCTTGCCCGATGTCGCCATCGCCGCAAAGGCCACCGCCGAGGCCCATCATCAACACATTTTCTGTGAGTCGATTGCCCCGCACCAGAGATTTAACAAACGGTGTAATGGCTTGTCCTGCTGGCACCGCGATGATTTCAGGTAATGCCCCAGCGGTGTGACGAAGCCCTTTTTTCACAGCGCTATATTCAGCGCCTGCTGGGACTAAAACTGTCAGCTCATGCCACTGTTTATCCAAAAACCGTTTATCCAAAGACTGTTTGTTTAAAGACCGTTTGTTCAAAGACCGTTTATCACGAGATTTGGGGCTGTTCTTTAGGGGAATGGCTAGGTTGCTTGCGGCCTAACGGCCATCCGTCTTCTAACAAACTGTATAGCACCGGTACGACCACCAAGCTCAGGAGCGTGGAGGTCATTAGCCCGCCGATAATCGCAACGGCCATGGGCTGACGTAGTTCTGCGCCCGCGCCAAATCCCAGCGCCAAAGGCATCATTCCAAGGACAGTAGAGGCCGTGGTCATTAAGATGGGCCGCAGTCGCACTAGCCCGGTTTGCAAGATCGCCTCAGTGCGGGGCATGCCTTGGCGACGCAGCTGATTAGCATAATCCATGAGCAGCAGCGCGTTTTTATCTAATAAACCGAGGAGAAAAAGTAGCCCTAACAAAGAGACAATGCCAAAGTCGCTGCGCGTTACCAACAGCGCTAGCATGGCGCCAACAATTGAAAGCGGCAACGAGAGACCAACCACTGCAGGCTCTAAAAAGCGGCCAAAGGGAATAAATAACACTGCGAGCATGCAGATAATGGCAAAGAGTAAGGTTCTGCCAAAGCTGCCAAGCACTTCGCTCGCCCGCGCAGAATCCCCATCTAGATCGATGCGAACGCCTTCAGGAATGACTGTTTGAGCAAGGTGAATGACCTCTTCAGTGGCGGTGCCGAGTGCCTTTGTGCCTAGCAAATTGGCGCTGATAGTGGCGACTCTTTCACCATTTTTGCGGGTGATTTCAGTAATGCTATTGGCGCTGTTGTTTTCAGTAGATATTCTCACATCGGCAAAGCCCGGGAGCGCCGCAGTCTCCTCTTTCACTCGAATAGCCGCTTCATTCAAAGCGGTTAAATCTTCTCCGATGAGTGAGATCTGCAGCGGTTTTTCACCGCCCGTATCAATAAATTGAACATCTTCTATGCTGGTGATGACGCCTTCAAGCGTGGGCAAGGCTTGGCGAAGCTGGGCTTGAACTTGGGCGGTGGTGAGGGCGCGATCATCCGCTAACGTGACGTGAATCTGGCCTTCATTGGGCCGTCCTTTTTCACCCACTGTGGTCAGCACAGATGCGACGCCAGGCTGCTGCAAAACGCTAGCTTCTAGGGTTTCACCGGTTTCAAGGGTGCGCTGTAAGAGCAGGGTTCTAGGATCAGCTGGCGCAGTTAGTTGGCTCGCTGAAATCTGGTTGGCCGGAATCTGGTCGATTGGCAATGGGGGGAGGCGTACCTGGTTGCGTGATTGCTGATTGGATGAGCGTGGTAATCCGCTCACTAGCTGAGGAATGTCGGTGGTGTAGTTTAGATAGAACTCGCCTCTATCTAGCTGAGGAATGAACCCTTGGGGAATGAACGGAATGATGGCTAGTCCGGCCATCAAGCTGGCGATCGCCATTCCCACCACCTGCCAGCGGTGCTTTAAGGCCCAATGCAGTAAACGGCTATATCCTTTTTCTACTCGCGAGACTGGGGATGTTGTTGTTGCCGGTATCGTCTTCTTGAGGTCAGTTTCTGTTGGGTTAGTTTCTGTTAGGTCAGTTTCTGTTAGGTTAGTTTCTGTTAAGTCAGTTTCTGTTGGGTTAGTTTCTGTTGGATCAGCGCTCTTTTGAGCTGTTACCTCTAGGGCAGTGTGCTCTAATGCAGCTTGCCGAGGCTTTGCCGACAGCCAGTAAGCGGCCAGGACGGGGGTTAGCGATCGCGCCGCTAGTAAAGACGTGAGGACTGCTGCGGATACGGTTAGGCCAAAAGGTTTAAAGAACTGACCCACCGTACCGCCCATAAACGCTACCGGCAAAAAGACGGCCACAATGGTAAGCGTAGAGGCCGACACCGTCAGCCCAATTTCTTCAGTTGCCTTAAAAGCTGCCTGTCGAGGCGTGAGGCCCAGTTCGATATGGCGGGCAATATTTTCGATTTCAACAATCGCATCGTCAACAATGATCCCAATGACGATAGCGAGTCCTAACAGCGTAATAGTTTCTAAATTGAAACCATAGCTAGCCATGACAATGCAGGTACCCAGCAGCGATAGTGGAATAGCCAAGGCGGTAATCAGCGTGGCCTGCCAGCTCTTGAGAAATGCAAAAATAACCAGCACGGCAATAACAACCGCGCCCAGCAAAGCGTCGATGGTGGCTTGGGTCGCGGCGCGAATGTAGTCGGATTGGGTGGCGGCCAGCTGAAGCTGGGCACTGGGTCTCTCGGCGGCTAGCTGCTGCTCTATTGCCGTCATGGCATCTGCAACAGCATCAACAACATCTAGGGTATTCGCTTCAGGGCGTTTGACCACTTGTAGGGCGATCGCCGCCTGCTCGTTATAGCGAACCAGCGTCGGGGACGCTGCAGATGTTGCGGCTGTGCCCGCGCCCAACACATTGACCTTAAGCACACCTGCAACCGCCTGAAGCGGCGGCACAATTTCGTCTTCAGCAATGCCCGCGAGCTCTGTAAGAGATAGCCCTTCTCCCACTAACGCGTAGCTGACCGCAGTGGCTTCATTCAAATTGAGCGGAATGACTTCATAGGTTGCGTTGTTGGGCAGAGGCACCTGCGCAATGGTTTGTTCCACCGCAGCAGTGGTGACTTCTAAAGAGGTGTTCACGCCAAATCGTAAGTTCAGTAGCGATCGTCCTGCAGTGGTAGACGATTCGAGCCGTCTGAGACCCGCTAACGTCTCAAGGCTCTCTTCTAAAGGCATCGTGAGCGCAGTTTCAGTTGCTAACGCGTCAGGCACGTCAGTCTCTGGCACGCCAGTTTCTGCTGGCGCATCCGTTTTTAGCGCCGGGTCAGCAGGCGCGGCTGCACTCACGACAACAACTGGAAAAGTGATATCGGGAAACAGCGCGTATTTCAGTGAACTATAGGCAAAAAAACCAGCCACCGCCACGATTAGCCAGCAGCAAATAGTGATGCGAGCATGCTGAATAGCAAGCCGCGATAGATTCAGACGCTGCCTAAAGCGGGATCGATTTTTAAAAGCCATAACGCCTCGCGATGATTAGCTGGCTATTTTGCTAAGCGGCGACACAATCGCCATCACATCACTGCGCGTTAGTTTTTCTTTTCCTTCAGACATAACGTCCAACGTTGCGTGGGCTAACGCCAATGGAATGCGGCAAAACAACAGCGCTGGCCCTTTGGGCAAAGAGGTGACATAGGCATCGGCGAGTTCTAAATTGTGACGGGCAAACCGCTGCATATCAGCGGCTTGCCAACCCTCAGGGAAAAAGCTTACCTGCCGTTGATCCCAATCCTCCGAGTAGTTTCGCAAAATATTGACGGCTTGCAGTCCTCGGCCAAAGCCAATCGCTTCTGTTCGGCTCGTTTCGGTGCCATCGTGCCATGCCCACAGGTCACACAGCAACAAGCCTACTGCGCCGGCCACGCTAAACGTGTAGCTATTGAGATCTGCTTCTGTCTCAATTTTCCAGTTGCACTCCGCCCAATATGCCATCCGATCTGCCATAGCTGCTGTGGCATCCCAAATCCGAGGCGCAATGGTATCTGGAGCCAGTAGCGCCCATTCGCCAATCCGCAAGCTCACTTCCTCAAGCTCACCGGCATAGAGGCTTAGCCCCTGAGAAAAGTCTTCTGGCGTAGAGGCCTGTGATCCGCTCTGTAGGTTGAGGCTAATTTGTCTAAGCAAGGCTGCTTTTACACTGTTCTCGAGCGTGGGGTGATCTTCAATTTGATCAATCGCTCTCATGCAAAGATAGGCGGAAGTAACGGCTTCTTGAAGACCGGCAGGCAATAGGCTGATGGGAATATAAAACGTACGGCTGGTTGCCTTGAGCAAATTGAGTGCAGAGGTCACTGAAAACATAGAATCATCTCCTCGGGGCGGTAAAACCACTTGCATTATGCTTGAGCATTTATACGGAAGCATTAATGATGGATTAATTTTTCTGTAGGCGGTATATTCCACAATAGATAATAAGCGTGTCTTCGCATGTTTGCCCAGAACCTTTAAGCCCAGAATCTTTAAGCCCAGAACCTTATTTGAGGAGCCCCACCATGGGAATACATATTCAGCAAGCGATCTCGGTTGGTCAATATCTCGTGTCACAACGCTTAAAGGGCCGTAGCAAATATCCGCTCGTCCTGATGTTAGAGCCGCTTTTTCGCTGTAACTTAGCGTGCTCTGGCTGCGGAAAAATTCAGCATCCGACAGAAATTCTCAAACAGAACCTATCGCCTGAAGAGTGCTTTGCCGCAGTAGAAGAGTGCGGGGCGCCGGTTGTTTCTATCCCAGGTGGAGAGCCGCTGCTGCATCCCCAAATAGACGAGATTGTTGAAGGTTTAATTGCGCGTAAAAAGTTTGTTTATCTATGTACGAACGGACTGCTCTTAGAAAAAAGCCTGTATAAATTTAGACCCTCTGCCTATCTTAGCTTCAGCGTTCACCTAGATGGCCTCAGAGATTTGCACGACCGCTGCGTTGATAGAAAAGGCGTTTTTGATAAGGCCATTAGCGCCATTCGCGCTGCCAAGGCACAAGGCTTTAGAGTTACCACCAATACCACCGTTTTTGAAGGGACCAGTCCGCAAGAAATTCAGGCGTTGTTTGACTACCTCACAACCTTAGAAGTAGATGGCATGATGGTGTCACCAGGGTATAGCTATGAGCGCGCGCCCGATCAAGAGCACTTTTTGCAGCGGGCCCAAACCAAAGCCTTGTTTAAGGAAATTCTGGACCCTTACTACAAGGGTAAAAAGCATTGGGAGTTTAATCACAACCCCCTATTTTTAGACTTTCTCACGGGTCAAAAGGACTATGACTGCACCCCTTGGGGCAGCCCGAGTTTTAGCGTTTTGGGTTGGCAAAAGCCCTGCTACTTGCTGAATGAAGGCCACTGCAAAACGTTCGCAGAGCTGATTGAAACCACGGATTGGGCTAATTACGGGCCTAAGAGTGGCAATTCGCAATGCGCAAACTGCATGGTGCATTGCGGCTATGAGCCGACAGCCGCTGTGGATGCGATGCAGGCAAAGAATGTTGTGCGATCGCTCAGCAGTCTGTTTGGCTAGGATCTGTTTGGCTAGCAGTCTGTTTGGCTGGCAGTCTGTTTGGGCCTGAGTCGTGGTCATACCCCTCGGGAATAATGAGCTTGATAGCGTTCGGTAGATGAACCTATCAAGCTTTTGCCAGCAGGTTGTGTCCATGCCCAATTCTTCATCATCTCCTCTGCCCCACAGCGGACAGCCGGCTGTCAATGTTCTTGTCGTTGACGATCAGCCGATGGTGATCGAATCGATCTGTCAACTGTTGGCATCAGAGGCTGATATTGCCGTAACGGCCTGCCACGATCCGACCCGCGCCCTTTCCATGGCCGCAGAGCTGAAGCCTACCGTTATTTTGCAAGATCTGGTCATGCCCGATGTGGATGGGCTGACGCTGATGAAATTTTTTCGAGCTCATCCGCTCACCAAAGAAATTCCAGTGATTGTGCTGTCTTCAAAAGAAGATGCACCCACAAAAGCCATCTCCTTTGCGGCTGGCGCTAACGACTATTTGGTCAAGCTCCCAGACCCGATTGAGCTGATTGCTCGTTTACGCTATCACTCTCAAGCCTATGTCAACCTACTAAAGCGCAACGAAGCCGAACAAACCCTGGTTCATAACAAAGTGCTAGAAGAGCGGGTAGAAGAGCGCACCCGAGAACTTAGGCAAACTCTCGATAGCTTAAAGCAAGCCCAATCCAGACTGGTTCACAACGAAAAAATGACCAGTTTGAGTCAGCTAGTGGCAGGCATCGCTCATGAAGTAAATAACCCTATTAACGTCATCTATGGCAACCTAAACTACATGAACGGCTATGTTCAAGATCTGTTGGAATTAATCCAAACCTATCAAGAGCACTACCCTGAACCAGCCCCGCCAATTGTTGAACAGCTAGAAGATTTAGATCTAGCGTTCACATCAAAAGATCTTCTCCAGAGTTTTGACTCGTTGCGCAATGGGGCCAAGCGAATTCGAGACCTTGTTCTAAGTCTCAGAAATTTCTCTCGGTTCGATGAAGCTGAGCTAAAAACAGTCAATATTCAAGAGGGGATAGATAGTGCCTTAGCGATGCTCAGCGCACAGTTAGACGGAATTGAAATTAAAAAAGACTATGGCAAGCTACCAAAGGTAAACTGCTACGCGGGGCAGCTTAATCAAGTGTTTATGCATCTCATCACCAATGCTTTAGAAGCCCTTCGGTTAGACTCAGCTCATGACAACCCGTCTCCACAGCTGCATATCTCTACAATGACGTTGGGCAACGATGCGCAAGCTAAAAACGTCTCAATTTGGATCGCAGACAATGGGCCTGGCATTTCTCCGAATATTCAAGATCGAATCTTTGATCCTTTTTTTACGACCAAAGCGGTGGGGGAAGGCACCGGATTAGGGCTCTCGATTAGTCACCAAATTGTTACGGCGCAGCACGGCGGTTTGTTGAAATGCTATTCAGTGCCCGGCCAAGGCGCAAAGTTTTTAATTGAGCTACCCGTGAGTCAACAGGCTGCGCAGAAAGCCGTCGCTAAACGTACTGACAGCTCACCCGATAGAAAACCAGAGCAAAAAACAGCTAGCCCTCGCCAGTCAGAAGCCATAAGCGCATAGGCAACTGACGCCTTCAGCGCTCAACCCCACTGTTAGGAGAGCCCTTTACGGGTTGCATACGCGCGGCTAAAGCGCTTTTCGAGCTGCTTGCGTTAGGTCACACAGTGCGTCTAATGACGGCCACGCCAGAGGCGCCGCTGCGGCCAATTCGCTGCTTAGTTCGCTGAGCCACAGCAGATATTCAATATTGCCAGCAGGGCCAACGGTATCTGACCAAGTCAATCCCCTGTAGCGCCAGCCCAGCGCACTCGCCGCCTGATTCACCTGGAAAATTGCGATCGCCTGATCTTTCGCATCCCGTACTACCCCATTTTTGCCAATCTTTTCTCTACCTACCTCAAACTGCGGCTTCACTAATAAAACAACTTCGCGAGGGCTGGTCAGTAGCGTCCAGAAAGTCGGCAACACTTTCGTCAAAGAGATAAAAGAAACATCCATAACGCCGAGCGTTGGTCTTTTCGCTTCTACCGTCTGATGTTCAGTCTGATTTGTTGTATTTTTCTCTGTTAGGTTCTGGTCTTTTTTTTGTTTGCTTTCTCCATACAGCCCTTCTGGTGTTAGATGACGAATGTTTGTACGCTCTTTAAGCACCACCCGAGGATCTTGGCGAATCTTCCACGCCACTTGCCCGTAGCCTACGTCAACGCCGTATACCTGCTGAGCACCTGCCTGCAGCAAGCAATCTGTAAATCCACCGGTAGAAATGCCGCCATCTAAGCAAATTTTGCCCGTTGGGTCTATCTCGAAAGTCTTTAGCGCTTTTGCTAATTTCTCTCCACCTCTAGAGACAAAAGGCGGCTTTTGTTTAAGCGTAATCTTTGAATTCTGAGGAACCAGCGTACCGGGCTTATCAAAAATGGTTTGGTCAATTTTGACTTCGCCCGCTCTGATGAGGCGCTGAGCTTGCTGACGAGAAGGGCACAGCCCTTGTTCTACCAGTAGGGTGTCGAGTCGTTGTTTGGCCATGGCGATAGGGTACACCATAACGTTTTCTTTACCCAGTATGGGTCGTTTGTTTGATAACGTTATGCACTAAATCTCAGGGTCTCTACGTACTAACTTATGATCGATCTGATTATCACCGGTGTCATTCTCTATCTTTCGAGTGAGGCGTCTGGATTTACAAGCTATTTTGGATTCGCGCCCACCGATATGGCAGGGGCTGCCAATTCAGAGCGCATCACGCTAATTAGTGCTGTACAGGGCGCAGCGGCAGAGAGTTCGATGCAGGGTAGGACGATAACCGTAGAGGCCGTTGTGGTTGGAGATTTTCAGGGGGCGGCGGGGCTGGGCGGCTTTTATTTGCAAGAGGAAGATGGGGATGTCGATGAAAATATGCGCACATCAGAAGGACTGTTTGTGTTTGAGGGAGATCTCTATGTAGATGTGACGGTAGGCAATCGCGTTCAAGTCACGGGCACTGTGGAGGAACGCTTCGACGCGCTGACAGCCTTAGTCAATATTACAAACCTCACTATTCTTCAGCCAGATGCCCCCCTACCGACCCCTGCGACCATAAACTTTCCCGTTGCATCTGACGCAGCATTAGAAGCTGTAGAAGGGATGCTCGTCACGATTCCAACAACGCTATATGTGACGGAATACTTTGAATATGGGCGATTTGGTCAGGTTGTGCTGTCTAGCAATGGCCCCGGAAATGCGCCGGGTACCGATGGCCGACTGGATCAGTTCACACAGTTTAATGCGCCCAATGCGGCAGAATTTGCCGCGTATCAGCGATCGCTCGCGGCCCGAAAGCTCATCCTAGACGATGGTCGCCTTTCACCCAATCCAAGTGTGCTGCCCTTCGCACGGGGCGCTCAACCGATGAGCGCTGATAACCCGCTGCGCGGTGGCGACACCATCAGCAATCTGACCGGCGTCCTTAGCTTCGACTTTGGTACCTATCGCATCCAGTCTAATCAGGGCGTAGATTTTCAGCCGACGAATCCGCGCTCAGACATGCCTGATGAAGTTGGCGGTTCACTAAAGGTAGCCAGCTTAAACGTACTCAACTTCTTTACAACCCTTGATCAGGGTGAAAATGCTCGCAGCGGCCCCAGAGGGCAAAACCCCAGAGGGGCCAACAGTCCTGATGAATTTAACCGACAGCTCACCAAGTTAGTGACGGCTATCTCTCGAATGGATGCAGATATTGTGGGGCTTGTGGAGCTGGAAAATGAGTTTAGAACAGATACTAACGGAGATGGCAAGTTTGCTTTGGGGGTGCTTGTGGACGCTCTAAATGCGCAGATGGGCGCAGGCACTTATGCATTTATATCGCCCGATACTCCGTTTGTAGATACCAGTGATGTCATATCAGTCGGTGCGATTTATCAGCCTGAAACGGTCAAGATTGCGGCGGGCACCAGCATAGAGACCCTGACCGATGAAGACTTGCCGATACTTAATGCCAATCTGTCTGAAGCCGAACGTATAGAGGCGCCTTTATTTAATGGGCCAAATACAAATAGAGCGGGGCTAGCCGTCACGTTTGAAGAACTTTCTAGCGGGGAAGTGTTTACGCTATCAGTCAATCATTTCAAATCGAAGGGCAAAAGAAGCGGTGTTAACGTGGCAGCAGAAAATGCTAATGCCAATGATGGTCAAGGCCACTTTAACGGCACCAGAACAAGAGGCGCGCTGGCCCTGGCGGCTTGGCTAGCGAGCGATCCGACCGGCAGCAACGATGGAGACTTTTTGATTGTGGGTGATTTGAATGCTTATGCCCAAGAAGATCCCATGGTGGCACTGAAAGAGGCTGGTTACACTAACCTAGCGACGATGTTTTTAGGTAACCAAGCGTACTCTTACGTTTTTGATGGGCAGTTTGGCACCCTAGACTATGCCCTTGCCAATGATTCACTGGTCTCTCAGATTACAGGTACAACAGAATGGCACATCAATGCGGATGAGCCATCGGTGATTGATTACAACTTAGAATCTGAACAAACTGCAGCGCTGTTTGATGGTCAGACGCCATTTAGAACGTCTGACCATGATCCGATTATCGTGGGCTTGGATTTAGGCCGATAGATGAGGAGGGTTCAATTGCCAACCGGTCTAACGTGTCATCTGACTTTGAACCAGCCCGGTTATTCCACCTCGCAGCTACCGCTGGTTGGCTGACCCTCATCATTAGTGGTACCTGGGATATAGTCACCACCGCTGCCAATGCAATTCGCGATGAAGTTGTTGCAGTCGCTAACGCCGTTGCAGCTACCAGCGCTATCTGCTGGTGTTGGCCCTTGTCCGCCCTGAGGACTGATAATCATCGGTGGGAACGTGGGTGTAGTGGCGCGAGCAGGCGGACGCACCACTCGGCTTCGCTGGGGCTGAGCAGAGCGGCTCATTTGAGCATCAGCGGGCAGAGCGAACCCAATTGGAGAGAGTGACATGGCGAGCGTTAGACCCAGGGCTGCTTTACCGATAAATGTGATGGACTTGATAGTTGAAAACGACATGATGAATGAACCTCATTGACTTCACTGATTACTTAGGAAGCATGGAGAACGAATATGCAGCCATCTGAATAAAAAATATGCTGTTCGAAATTTTAGATGTTCTTCGAGCGTTGCGATGTCATGCGCTCTGAGTTATCTAAGGGTCGTGAGATTAGTTACGTGTGGCCTCGTGAAAGGTTTCGCCTAGCTAACTGCATCGTCGTAAAACTTAAAGCATTGTGGCGCTCTGCGATAAAGATAAGGTGCATTTGATATATGTAAGGGGCTTCTGCACCCTGCCCCTACTATCTCCTTGAGCTATGCGTGCCCGTTCAGATCTTATTGAAGCCTTTTCCTCGTTCCTGCAGTTCGAGGCGGATCGGGCCAGTGGCTGGGTCAATGACCGGCGGTTGCAGAAAAGTATGCAGCGTTGCTGCGAGCAGACAGTGGTTAAGACTGAGCCGGAAAAATACTGGGCGCTGCACTGGCATAAGTGTTGGCAGACGGAACAGAATGCTCAGGGAGATAGCACGAGTGGAACTGGCGCAAAACGGCAGCGTTCTCAAGCACACCTGCTCGCCTATCTGCAGGAGCCTTGTTATTGGGTGGCCTACAAATCTAGTACTCGCTTTACCAGCACGCAACACGGTATTTCTGACTGTTTTCAAATCGCGATCGCCCAGCTTGAAAAAGTTCTTAAGGGCTTTAATTCGCAGCAGGGCTTTGATCTCAAAAACTACGCCAGTACCACCTTTCGTAGCTTTATTCGAGACTATCTGCGCCAGCGCCGAGAAGTGGACATTTGTACGGATTGGTCACTGCTGCGAAAGGTTAGCCAAAAGCGGTTGAGCGCAGCGCTTGCTCAACAGGGTTTAACAGAACAAGAGATCGCGCCATACGTGCTTGCTTGGCAGATCTATCAACTCATATATGTACCGACGAAGCGTACGGGTAGTCGCCAATTAACGGCCCCGGATGAAGCGACTTGGCAGGCGATCGCGCAGCAATACAACCGCGATCGCCATAGCCTCAACAACACCGGCACCGTCACTGCCCAAACCGTTGAAACTTGGCTAAGTGCGGCTGCCAAGGCCGTTCGCAGTTTTCTCTATCCCAAGAGCGTCTCCATCAACGCCACCCGTCCAGGTCAGGATGGGGGTGAATTTGTCGATAGCCTCACCGATGATGAGCAGGCTTCACCGATGGGTGAGCTGATGGCAGAAGAAGCGCACACCCGAAGAGCACAACAGCAGGTCCAGCTAACTGATGTGCTTGCTGGGGCGATCGCGCAAATGGACGCAGAAAACCAGCGGCTACTCCAGCTCTACTACGGTGACACACTCACCCAAAAAGACATTGCCGCTCAGCTAAACATTAAGCAATACAGCATTTCACGTAAGCTCAGCCGAATTAAAAAGTCACTGTTGCAGACACTGTCCCAATGGAGCCAAGAGACGCTGCATATTGCGCCATCGCCAGACCTACTAAATCAAAGCAGCGCTGCCCTAGAGGCATGGCTTACTAGCCGCTATGCCTCATAGCCATCAACAAAAATGATTGCAGCGCTGCCACTGCCGGCTTCACAACGCGCTCACTGACTACCCGCCTTTAACATCCATCGAATCTAATACTCGTCGAGTCTGCTAAAGACCTTTCTGCCATGGCTTCCCCTTCTTCTCCATTTGATTTAGACCTTGATTTAGATCTGGAAAAAATTTACCTAGATATTTCTCCCGACCTACAGGTGCAGGCGTGGCAACAAAGTCAGACATTGGCAACTGCATTGAGTCGGTGGCGCGCTTATCTGAACGAACTGGCCCTGCGATCGCTCGTTTCCTGGCTTCACTCTGCTTCTGATGCAGCCACTCCCAAGCCCATGCTGCGCGATGCGCGATGGCCCACGATTTGGGAATGGGTGACCGGTAGTGCCTGTGAGGTAGGCGCGCATCGCTGGGTGCTTATTCCCAGTGAAGCCATTGATGATGATGAGCTCAGAGTGCCGCAGGAATGGATAGATATTCCGAGCTGGGCGGGAGATTATTACCTGCTGCTGCAGGTAAATCCAGAAGAGGGCTGGGTGAAGATAGCAGGCGGAGCCACCCATGCTGAGTTGAAATCTCGGGGTGATTATGACGGGCTTGATCGCACGTATAGCCTGCTGGCGAGCGAGCTATTCACAGACCTTAACGTTATTGAATTAGCGCAGGCGATCGCTCTCGATGTTGTCACAAGATCCGCTGTTTCTTCAGTGCCAGAGCTGCCGTTGGCCCAAGCAACTCAGCTCATCCAGCGTCTAAGCGATTCAACACAGCTCAATCCCCGGCTGTCCATAGGCTTTGGCCCTTGGAGTGCGCTTCTCTCTCACGGCGGCTGGCGCACTGAAATGACTCAGCAGCGTCAGGGCAATCCGTCTTCGCGCTCGGTCAAACAATGGCTACAAGATGGATTAGCCGAATGGGCACAGCAGCTCGGCTGGCAGACCATAACCTTTCAGCCCGCGATGGTGGGTGCCAGAGGTGATGAAGAAGAAAACATGCCACAAGCAGCGCTTTCTAAAGAGGTGACTATAGGCGGCGATCGCTATCGACTTCAGGTATCAGAACAGGTATTAGAGGTGGCGATCGAGCAGGCTAAGGCATGGCGATTTGAATTGCGGAAACTGAATGGTGTGATTCCACAAGGTATAACTTTGCAGCTTTTAACAGAGGATCTTCAGCCTTTTGAAAATAATATGGTTACGGCAACAGAGCCTGTGGAATTTCTGTTTGTTGATGTTGCCTTAGAGCCTGGAGAGGGGATTGTGTGGACAACAGAGCCTGTGCCAGATGCCTATGAAACAGAAATTCTGCGTTTTTGATTCCGCGATTGAATTCAGATGTTTAGATGGGCTGTGTTGCAAATAATGCTGGTTGTTGCGATCTCAGGGAAGTCTAAATTGCCGTCGCGCTTCTTATCAGCATTTTATGACTTCCTCAAAGCCTTTCAAGTGGCGTCATTTCCAATCAGAACTGATCTTGCTGAATGTGCGGTGGTATCTACGCTATAGCCTGAGCTATCGGGATTTAGAGGAAATAATGCTGGAACGCGGTGTCAAGGTTGATCACACGACGATCCACCGTTGCGTACAAGCCTATAGTCCCGAACTGGACAAACGTTGTCGCCCGTATCTACGGAGTACCCATGATTCGTGGAGGGTGGATGAGATCTATATCAAAATCAAAGGTGTGTGGAAGTCCCTCTACCGAATCGTGAATTCCGAGGGCAATACCCTGTATTTTAGGCTCAGTGCCAAGTGCGATACCGAAGCCGCGAAGCGATATCTCTCCGCAAGGTTCTCAACGCACCACACACGATTGAACCCAGGGTGGTCACCGTCTGATAAGAATGCAGCTTATCTACCGGCGTCGAGGCGTTGACAACAGACGAGTCATTGCCTGAAACCACGGAAACCAGGCAGAGCAAGTATATGAACAATTTGGTGAAACAGGATCATAGATTCCTAAAACGGTTTGTCAAGCCTGGACTGGGGTTCTGCTCATTTAACCCTGCTCGGAGCACGATCAAAGGTTATGAGGCCATAAACATGATTCGTAAGCGCCAGATCAAAGGTCAAGAAAAAGGAGATGTCATGGGACAGATCTCCTTCATCAACTAAGTCTTCGGAGTTGCTGCATAAATTAAAGTGCGATCAAGAGGGCTCTTCTCCATTTGCTAATTTATTGCAACAGAACCCTTCTTCCTTCGGCACAGTCTGGGCAACAACTATCTCAACCCATTTCAATTTTTCCTCAATCACTGCTGTTTCATGCAGTCGCTGAAGCCAGAACGGATCGGGAAAAGCCCAAAGCAATTATTGACAGAAGAGGCTCATCCTCATTGGCTGGAGTTGCTAGGCTTCAATCGATTTCAAAGAGCTTAGAAGCTGACGCAACTCAGGGAGCTGGGCCGCCTAGATAGCGGTCTATTTTATGCTGAGAGTGTTACCTTAAATCAGCCATTTTTGTTCCTATGATGGATTAGTAAGCTAGATTAAAAGGACTTGTGAGGAAGATTGCGTTTGACTTCTAGCCGAAGGAGTACCAATTATGACCAAGCAAAACAGAGAACAGATATCTTACAAAGGCAAAGATATTTTTGTTGGTTTAGACGTTCATAAGAAAACCTATTCAGTCGTCGTCAGAGTAGAAGGTGAGGTCGCTAAGCGTTGGACAACAGCCGCCTCTCCTCAGAAATTGGTTGAGCAGCTGTTGAAATATTTCTCAGGAGGCCGTATTCATACAGCCTATGAGGCAGGCTTTTCAGGTCTATCGCTTCATCGAGAGCTAGAAAAGAATGGCATCCATAATTTTGTGGTTCATGCTGCCGGAGTGGAGGTTGCAATCAGCGATCGCGTGAAGACAGATAAACGCGATGCTGCTAAATTAGCGTCTCTACTAGAATCTAACCGATTAAAAGGAATTCGCGTTCTCACTGAAGAAGAGGAGAATCATCGACAGCTCAGCCGCACCCGGCAGCAGCTAGTTGATGAACGAACCGCAGTCAAGAACAAGATCAGGATGAAATTTCATCAGTTGGGTGTGATTGCAGCAGATGAGAACCAGACGATGAGTCATCGTTGGGTAAAAGAATTGCTCGGTCGAATCTCATCATCAGAATTTACCCTGGCCATCGAAGCCTACTCGCATGTCTGGAAAACCTTAGATGAAGAGATCTCCAAACTAGAGAAAGCGCTAAAACAGCAAGCCAAGGAAGACCCGAATGAATTTACCTACCGCTCTGCACCCGGCGTCGGGCCTTTATCCGCCAGAATTTTATCGAACGAATTGGGAGATATGTCCCAATTTCAGAATGAACGTCAACTGTTCAGTTACACAGGATTGACGCCAAGTGAATATTCCAGTGGTGAGAAAACTCACAGAGGTCACATTACGCGCCAAGGCAACAGTCGTGTCAGAGCCATTCTGGTAGAGGTCGCTTGGCGGGCCATCGGGGAAGATAAAGCTTTGGCTACATTTTTTACAAAACTCTTCCCGCATACTGGGAAGAAGCGCGCGATTATTGCAGTGGCCTGCAAACTGATTGGCCGGGTTCGAGCGGCCTTTCGACACGGAGAACCATACCAGCTAAATTATCAAGGCTGAAGAATATTTCAGTATGAGAGCTGATAGTACACTTTTAGAAAAGAAAGGAGTCTTTTTAATCCAGAATTTATCGATAGCGTTTTAGCTGTGACCGCGTGCACGGTTCGGTGAGTGGTTTACCAACTACGTTTTTTTTTGGCGGCGCAGTCCTCTTTACAACGAATTAGGAAAGTGTGGCATTGTTACGACGATGACTACGGATGGTTGATTGTCGAGAAGCTTTCTGGATGCAAGTCACTCTGAGTATTTTAAGGATGGAAATCATGATTAACTTTTAATACAACTCAGCAGTCACGCTTGACTAATCCCATGGTTGAACCTTGCCTAAACACTCACTTCTCCTGTAGTGAGTGTTTCGTAATTTACTTCAAAGGTGATGCGCGCGCGAGGTTTTTGATTGCCTTGCACTGTAATATGCTGGCCTTCTCGTCTCATGGTTAACCCTTTGCCTGAGATTTCACCCGTTAGGGTGTCATAACTCAGGTGCAGCTCGCTTTCTTCAGCGTTGGGGCTGATGTCAGCGGTAGTGCTTTTGCGGATGTCTTGTTCAAAGAGGGCGATCGCCTGTAGAAGGGCAAATCTTAAAACTCCATACCAAAGCAGGCAAAACAGTAAGCAAACAAAGAATAGCAGACATTGGTCAAACACAACAAATGTATGCCATTGCTGAAGTATACGAAACTGATATTCGCCATCTTCAGGTGGGCCAGAAAGCCACATTAGTCAGTGAATATGGTGGCTTTACCGGTGAACTAGAAGGTAGTGTTGAGCACATTGGTTTGCAAATTGATAAACCGGGGACTGCGAATGATGATCCAACAGCCGCCGCCGATGTCAGAGTGATCGAAGTGAAAATTCGCCTTGTTCCGAAAGATAGCGAGAAAGTTAAGCATCTCAATAAGCTGCAGGTAAGAGCCTCGATCCAAATATGAAGGGTATGACACCTGACTATCAAGGTCTGTAGCTCTATAGCTTTCACCGATGAGGTCACCCTTATCAAATCCCTTACCCTTGTTGATGGAAATTCCGTTCAAAAGCCTTTTACTTTAGAAATTTTAGGCTCTTACTCTATCCTGGATTCCTGAGTAAGGACATGCATCAGATTCGATAATAGCGCACCAGATTCGATAAAAGTTGGTGCAAGCTGTTAGAAAACAGGCATTTTTAATCGCCTAAAGGCCGAGACTGTCAACACAGAAACTCTTACATATCAATAGTGTCAGTAAAATGGACGTACGCCGACTCGAACAACGGACCTTATCGATGTCAGCAAGGCTATCTAGGCTCTGAAAGCTAATCACATAGAAGGATTCAGAGGTCGTCTTTTTTCTTGCACCAATTTTTCTCCAATCTTAACGGACAGTTATGTAGAAGGGGTACTGCAGGGATAGCCAAGATGGACATGGCGACTTAGGGTTAAATTAGGTCCATAACTTCCTGTTCCTTTAAGAATGTGAGAAAGGTCTGCACCTTAGCGGTTTGATGTAAATCCATGTGTGTTACGAGCCAGAATGGGATGTCCCATTCGTTTTGGTGTGACCAAACCTCTACTAAATCAGCGTTCTGCTCAGCTCTATAAGCTGCATAAAAGCCAATACCCGTCCCTGACAAAATAGCTTGGTTTAACACCAGTGAACTGTTGCTTCGAAAAATAACATTGCTTTCAGGTACATGATCTTGCATCCAAAGATGAAAGGAGGGGCCAGCTCTCAGTGCACTCAATCCCACGAAATAGTGGTCTTTAAATTCATTTAACGTTTGAGGAATTCCATGACGAGACACATAGTCTGCGCTGGCATACAATCCTATCTTGAGCTGGGTAAAGGGCAAGGCGATCACATCGGGTTGCTCAGGTTTAGGGCCTGTACGTATGGCGACATGGGCCTCGCCATACTCCAAGCGCAACAGCTGATCGTTTGCAATGTAATTAACAACAATATTTGGATAATGAGTCTGAAAGGTGTTTAGCATCGGGATCAACATCGGTGAAACAACATATAAAGAGGTCACAATAAATTCACCAGACAAATTTGTTGTACTCCCCTTTGCCCGCCCGACAAGCTGGCTGAATTGTTCATCAGCGGCTTTGGCAACACGCATTAAATCCAAGCCGACTTCGGTGGGGGTATAACCCCGCGAGTGTCGCAAAAACACTTTTTCACCCAACCGTGCCTCCAGCGCATCGATATGGCGAATGACTGTCGAGCGGTGCACCCCTAGAGTCTCCGCCGCTGTGCTGATGGTGCCTAACCGAGCGACCTGATAGGCAGTTCTAATCTCATTCCAATTGTCCATCCAGTTGCCTGCGCAAAAATGCACATCTAATGCTCATTTAAATGCAATTGTACATATTTTTGCACCATGCTAGATATAAGCATAGCGATGCGCTTGAGGCCGCAACAGAATCAGTATCGCTTTATCAGTGCAGCGTTAATCCCCAAAAAATTACAAATGATCCAACTTAACCGATCAACCACACGCACCCTGTTGAAGATTTCTGCCGTCCTTTGGGTTATTTGGGGGGCTGTACATACCTTGGCCAGAATCTTGACGATTTCAGGTGACACGGCGACAGCCGCCGCAGGCATTGCCGATGCTGTCGATCCTGCTACGTTGTCAATGGATTACCCAGATGCTGTGGGTGCCATCATAAATCAGCACGGATTCAATCTGCTTTGGGTGGGTGTTGTTACGATCTTGGCGGAGCGTTTATATGGCGTGAGAATATTCTCTCTATCTTCATTTCAGCCCTTGTGGGAGGACTGTTGGATATCGGATATTTTATCTTCATCGACCTTGGTAGCTACAACAATTTTGTCCCTGGAACCGTGATGACAATTATTTAAACTTTGGCAATTGCCATGAGTTTTTATGCTTGTTTTTGGAGAATGACATCCAACATGGAGAATCCGAGCAGCTCAATAGATAGCGTTAATAGGTGAGGTAATGCCATACCTGCCAAAGAGGACTTAAATCATGACTTCAAATAGAAAAATCGCAGTATTAACTGGATCAACAGGCGCGATCGGTACTGAGTTGGCAAAACTGCTGGCGCAAGGGGGATGGAATCTATCTTTGATCAACCGATCTAAGGGAAAAGCTGATGCTCAGCTTGCCCAACTCCGAGCGTTATATCCTGCACAGCAGTTTGACGGATGGACTGCCGATCTGATGGATACCAATCAGATCAAGGATGTTGTTAGCAAGATTGCCTCGACATATCCTCAGATTAATGCGCTCTACAATATTTCGGGGCTTTTGACCGACAAGCGGATCATGAGTCCGCAACCGGTTGAAGGCCATTTTGCCCTGAACACATTGGCGCCTTACCTGTTAATTCAGGGATTACGGCCTCAACTGACAGCAGGGGCATCAGATAGCAATCCATCGGTGATCGTCAACTTTTCATCAAGTGCTGCAAACGCTGTCAAGAAGATTGATGTGGCACAGTTGCAAAACCCCGACAAAATTGGTGGGCTGTTTGATGCTTATGCCAAATCAAAGCTAGCCGTGACGGCGATAACTTGTTTCCTGAAAGATGAGTTAATAAAAGAGAGCATTCTAATCTACTCCGTTGACCCTGGTGCGACCAAAAGCCCCATGACGAAGAAAAGCACAGGGATGCCTTTTTTTCTACGCTGGCTGTCTCCTTTACTATTTAAAGCGCCTGATCGCCAGGCGATGAAAATAGTAGAGGGAATCGAAGCGGCGATGTCCGATGGTGAGTCCGGTCTTTTTATATCCAATGGACGTCGAAAACCCAACCCAATCCTGGCATTGGATAGCGCCTTCCAAACTGACTTGCAGGCTCTGCTGCAGGCTCTGTCGATGTAGTCAGTACCGCCTATCTGCTGCTGCTTTGTTCTCTATGGTTTCTCTCCTAATGTTTCTTTCCGATATTCTTTAGGAGAGAGCCCTGTCCATCGTTTGAATGCTCGACGAAATGAGCGGTCATCGGTATATCCAACAATTTTTCCAACTGTTGCAATATCAATTTCAGGATCGCTTAAAAAGCTTTTTGAGTTGGCTAAGCGGATTTCACTAATGAGCGTGTTGAGAGACGTTCCGTGCTCTTTGGCTAAACGCTGCGCTGTACGGAGACTAATGTTGGCGCTTGCTGCCGCTGCCGCT
Source organism: Cyanobacteria bacterium P01_D01_bin.105 (assembly GCA_039025345.1). Classification (GTDB taxonomy): domain Bacteria; phylum Cyanobacteriota; class Cyanobacteriia; order Phormidesmidales; family Phormidesmidaceae; genus Phormidesmis. The sequence goes on from JBCCOO010000057.1 coordinate 34,162, forward strand.
GCCCCATACTCACCCTGCACTGCGTTTTCCATAATGCCCTGACGAAGTTCGGTAAGGGCAATAGGATAGCGATCACTCTCCAATTGTTGGCGCAGCTTGGTAAAGTGATGTTCAACAAAACTGAACATTTGAGGATTAGCATCGCGAGCTGGGGCACTAAGACTCTCTCTCGCGAAAACAAGCGCATTGCGACCTGAGCGAAAGGAAACAGGTGCTTGAAAAAACGACTCGTAGGCTTTTATCGGCACAGGCTTGGCAATTGCAAACTCTACCCTCAACAGCGATATCTCCAAATCGGTACTCTCTTTCAACAGTCGCCAAATTAAACCCGTAGCAGCCTCAAGCAACATCCCCTGATCTTGATGCTCATGAGGATGAGCAACCACCATCGTCACCTCTGAATCGGTTTTCTCAAGATGCACCACCGACTGGTCGGAAATAATCCTTTGATTGCTTACAAACCACTCCAACATGGCCTCAATGTCATTGGCAAACTGAGCCCCTTTGACTAAACCACCGAGCATCGTAAACGGAGCAGACCGGGCAATTTCCATCGAAATCGCTGTGTTCGGCCACCGATTAATCATGAGACTCATCAGTCTTCCCACTTCGTCATTCGATATGCGGGTGTCTAGTCGAGCATAGTCGACTGCTGAGAGGTCCATCACTTGAGCAATCTCTTCAACCGTTATCCCACGGGATACAGCAAAGTCAAGAATCGTTGTGACGATGCTGCCCAGAGTCCCTGGTCTGACGAAATTGGCATTAATAGTTCCTTTCTTGGCGTCCATAGCCCTTTTATCTAAACAACCTTACTGAGAGAGTTGAGCACAACTATACGCCTTAAAAAGCGTAAACCTTAAAAAAAGATCGCAGGAATCCTGGTCAGCCGATTCATCACGATGTACTAAAAATTGACTTTTACAAGGAAGGAAAAATTGAAAGAGACTCTCCGACTGACCAGCAAGGGTGAGTTGAAGAGATCCTGCTGCATGGGACTAAGCTGCCCTGATGGCACAACATTCCAGGGCGGCGACTTAACACATGTCAACCCTTCAATGAGGACATCATGCCCCTAAAAGCACTCAGACTAATGGTCATAACGTTTCTGACGCTCACGGTACTCGTGGGTGGTGTAAAAGCCCAAGAGAAAGATCCTTTTGCGGCACCCACACGAGCCTGGGAACAGGGCGCGATCTATCAAAACAGCATTCCAAGAGATTTTGAGACCCAGATCATCGTGAATAACGAAACGGATCGCGTAAGGGCAGAGAGGATTATCGATCTCTATCGACTGTTCGAAACCAATCCTACGGACGAAACGCTCCGTGAATTCATCTCCGACCGCTATATCCAGCACAGCGTCATGTTGCCCAACGGACGGCAACCGCTGGCTGAATTGTTTGGTGGATCGGTCGAGGAGTATCCGGTCGCGATTGACGTCCACAAAGTGATCGTGGTGGGTGACTGGGCCATGGCACACGTCAATTTCCGAAATTTGGACAACGACAGCCCTGAGGATAAGGGAATGGCTGCCGTCGACATGTATCTTTTCAACGCCGACGGCAAGGTCGCCGAGCATTGGGATTCCCTGCAACTTGTGCCGAGCCATTCCCCAAATCCGAATGGCATGTTCGTGACACTCTTTGAAGGAGAATGA
>JBCCOO010000058.1:0-35459 GCA_039025345.1 Cyanobacteria bacterium P01_D01_bin.105
AGTGATCGTCATCATACGCGCACCGTTGCTCAAAATATCACGCTGGAAACCGGAGATGAATTTACAGTCACTTCTACTGCTGATGGTGGTGATAATGCCCACTTAAACTATCTGGAATTTATCTCTCTCGATAACTTATTTGTTACTCGACTAGAGTCCACAACTACGACGCCTAGTGTGAGTACTGACACTGCCAGTAGTAATACCGGTACTTCTGACAGCGAATCATCGTTGCGTGTAGAAGCTGAATCGATGACCTTGTTAGGCGATTACGATACAGAGACGAATAGCGCCTCTTCTGGTAACGCTTTGATTAGTGTCAATGGAACAGGAGAGGGCATCGCCTTAACAACCTTTGACGGAGAAGCGGGATACTACAACATCGTGGTCGGCTATTACGACGAAAATGTTACTGGCATTGGGCAAATCAGGGCGGCGCTCAACGATGAAGCGCTGGATAGCTGGAGCCTCGATCAAAATCTGGGCAGCACTCATGCAACTAGCCAGAATTTTCTGACTCGAACGGTTGCTAGTACAGTTTTACTCAATCAGGGGGATGTTTTTAAGCTTACGGGGCTAGTGGGCTTGAATGGCAAGAACCAAGATGAGCAGGCTCGAATTGATTATGTTGACTTTGTGAAAGTGGATTTGACAAGCAATGAGGCTAATCCTGCACCCGTTATTGAGGTTGACAGTGAGCCTGTTGTTCTCGGTTCTCCGATTCGTATAGAAGCCGAATCGATGAATTTGAATGGTTATTTTAGTGAGTCCAGCGACGCAGCTTCCAATAATCGCCTGATTAGAACAAATTCTTCGGGGATAGCAACCACTTCCTTTACGGGTGACACAGGCTATTACAACATTGTGATTGCCTTCTATGACGAAAATGATGGACTTTCAACCCTCTCAGCCAGCTTAGGCGGGGTTGAACTCGATGAGTGGCAGCTAGACCAATCGCTGGGCTCGAATCTTGCCAGCTCCGGCAACTTAGTGAGGCGCACGATTGCCACTCAAATGCAGGTCAACACAGGTGATGAGCTGAGGTTAGAAGGCATTCGCGAAAACGGTGAATATGCTCGAATTGACTATGTTGAGTTTGTTCAAGTCGGTTTGACGAATGATGATGCCAATTCTGAACCTGTTGTTGAAGTTGACAGTGAGCCTGTTGTTCTTGGCCCTCCGATTCGCATAGAAGCCGAATCGATGAATTTGAATGGCTATTCCACTGAGTCTAATAGCTTAGCTTCCAATAATCGCCTCATCAGAACAAGCTCTTCTGGGAGTGCAACAACTTCGTTCAGTGGTGACACAGGCTATTACAACATTGTGATTGCCTTCTATGACGAAAACGATGGACTTTCAACGCTCTCAGCTAGCTTGGGCGGGGTTGAACTCGATGAGTGGCAGCTAGACCAATCGCTGGGCTCGAATCTTGCCAGTTCCAGCAACTTAGTGCGGCGCACAATTGCCACTCAAGTGCAGGTCAACGCAGGTGATGAGCTGAGGCTAGAGGGCATTCGTGAAAACGGTGAATATGCTCGGATTGACTATGTGGAGTTTGTCCCCGTGTCTGCCCCTGTCTCTGCTGAAACCGATAGTGACGACCTGATTCAGGCAGGTGAAGGCAATGACACTGTTTTCGGCGGTGAAGGTAACGATACTATTTTCGGCGGTGAAGGCAACGATTGGATTTATGGAGATACCATAGAAGACTTTTTATATGGGGATGTAGGCATAAATGACCTGAGTCAGGGATTGGTTGCTCACTGGGGATTTGATGAGATGACTGGCACCCAGGCCGCAGATGAAACGGGTAACCATCTCGGCACCCTATTCAACATGGCCAACAACACTCAGTGGGTGAATAGCGGCAATGACGACGATGACGATGACGATGACGATGATGATGACGATGGTGGCGGCTACAACGCACCCCTTCCGACGGATAGCCAGTGGGTTGATGGACAAGACGGTGGTGCTTTAGACTTTGATGGTACTAATGATCGGGTGATGGTAGCTGATTCAGCTGAACTCGGCATTACAGAGACGCTGACTTTAGCAACTTGGGTTAAAGCAGATGCCTTTAGTACCTGGACTGGTTTGATTATGAAAGGGACCTCGAATGTCTCTTATGCCTTGGAATTGGACAGTAGTGGCCGTTTGCTTTTTGATTCAAATTATGGGTCTCTACAAGGCGCTGTCGGGGCTGAGACTTTCTCCTCTAATGACTCTCTCTCAATTGGTCAGTGGCATCATGTCGCAGTGACTTACGATGGCAGCGCTGTGCAATTCTATATTGATGGCCAATTGGATAGTAGCCACCAAGCGGATATCACATTCGGCACCAGTAATGAGGCCTTGGTCATCGGTGGTGATTTGGCCGGTGGGAACCACTTTAATGGTGCATTGGATGAGGTTAAAGTTTATAACCGGGCGTTAGATGCTGATGAAGTGGTTCAGCTCATAACGGGTGAAATAACAACAACCTCTCAGCCGAGCGTTGAGGCCACTAGTGAGGTCATAGCTGGCAATGATTTCCTTTTTGGTGGAATTGGTAGCGATACCCTAGAGGGTGGTGCTGGAAACGATGTTTTAGATGGCACTGATGCGAGCACTGCTGGTTACTTAGAAATAGACATTTTAAGCGGTGGCTCAGGGGCCGATACCTTTGTGTTGGGCAATGCTAACCAGTCGTATTATCTAGGCCAAGGCACTCAAGACTACGCAATCATCCAAGATTTCAATGCCGCTGAAGATACGGTTCAGCTTTATGGTTCAGCAGTTAATTATCAACAAGTACGACAAGGTAACGATACTTACCTTTCTTATGAAGGCAATACCTCAGACCTAGTTGCTATTTTCAAGAACGTCAACAGCGTGAATTTTAATTCGGGCTTTGATTTTGTGTAAGCCCCGAGTTGGTGCGGCTGTGTCGCGCCGTTGGAAGCGCTAACAATCTAATCCACTTCAAAAACATCTACCATCCTAAAAACACATACCATGCACTACAACCTTGTTCTCAAATTAGCCACAACTGGACTTTGTGGATTGCTCTACATAAGCCTGTCAATTGCGCCTAGCCTTGCTGCTAACACGGAAGATTCAAAGGGTTCAAGACGTCAAGGTTTTCCTGGCCGTCTTGTTGGCGGCGGCAGCCGCTGCATCTAACGGTGCTGTCGGAACCAAAGGTCACTTAAACCGCCGTTGCAAGGATTTTCAGTCCACTGCTCTGTTACCACAGCGCTACCTGTGGCCCACCCGGATATGTCCACCGAGCAGGCGCACCAGGGCGTAGGTCGAGGTGTACGAAGCCATTACCCACTGCAAGCCCGTGGGTTCAAATCCCGCCGCTCCGATTGCTGAAATATTTGCAGCATAAAGGTTACAGCCGTTCTCTAAAGAGGGCGGCTGTTGTCGTTTTTTGATAGGTTGGTAGTTTTGGGGCCTGTTCCCGGTAACTTTGGTCGGTTGAGTAGGTAACCGACAGGTCTGTTTTGCGAACTCTGGACACCTGTAGACAATGAACGAGCCAGATAATAACCGCTGTATTCAAGCGCTGTTGGCAGTACGATCGGCTCTGGTGACGGCAATACCATCTACGTCATTCAGCAATCGACAGAGCAGAAACGGGTTGAGACTGAAGATACTGAGATTGGCCCTAATCCCTACAAGGGAATAGCCGACTTCAAAGAGCTGTGGTGAAGATTAATTCATCCGCCCTTACACCCTTATGCCAGCGCTCTGAGAAGATTTCGACCAGCCGATCATTGAACGGCAGCGTCCGGGCATGCCCCGTTGTAGTACTTCGCCGGACGCGATTATGGTCCGACGTGTGCCCCGTATCCGAGCGGCCCAACGACCACGTAAAAGACGGCCCTCAAAATTGAGGCTCACACACCTCTCAGAAGAAAGAGACGTTCAAGTATATTCTCTCCTATCTATATCAATTATCTCCCATCCATCATCCAAAGCCCTTAAGACTAAGAAGAAGATTCTGATTGGATACGATGGATGATTATTGACATCAAAGATGCAAATAATCTGAAGAGAACAATATCCCGGAACCCAAGCTAAATTCAGCACCAGTTGAACTGTCTTCACTACAAACAACAAAGCATTACGGTCTTGGTGTGAGTAGGGTTGCCAACACCTAATCACGGTATTCACGGACGTTCGCATGGTGACTGAATGAACTGAGTATCAATTATCCCTAGCGATATTTGTCCAAGATTCATACACACCCGTAGGTTCACCCACACAACCACACAGCTTAATTGAGTATTAATTTATACAAACAGATTCCTGTATAAGAGACCCGAAATACAATCACTCCTTAAAAAACAGTCTTACTTCATTATTCCTACTCTTATGGGTTAAGCCCTTCATTCCAATGGTTCAGTTCAATTTTAGCTACGACCCCAGCATCTCCCTAGAACAGCGCGTCGGCTTTGAACTGGCCGCTATGATATGGAGCAGCTACCTCACTGACGATGTCACCGTTAACCTTCACATCGCCTCCAGCGCCAGCCTAGGGCAAGACGGCCAAGCCGTTGGCGGTGCCATCCCTATCTTTCACGAACAAAACTACGGCATCTATCAAGAATATGTAGAAGCCGATGCCACCTCTGATATAGATGCAGACGCCGTTGCCCAGTTACAAGACGGCAACACCGTCGACTTTCTCTCCAATGGTCAAGTCATCGACGGCAACACTGACATTCTGCTCACCTCTGCCCAAGCCAAAGCGCTGGGCATGGACAAAGCCCTGACGTTAACCGACGGCGGCACCTGGGACAGAGATTTGGTCAATGCCAACGCCCTAGACGGTTACGTCTTAGTCAGCAATGCCTTCGAGTGGAACTACGACTACACCCGCAGCGGCGAGGCTCCCGAAGGCACCCTAGACTTCATGAGCATGGCCCTGCACGAAATTGGCCATCAGCTCGGCTTTGTCAGCGGCCTAGACGGTGCCCTTGAGATAAATCAGCTCTACTCCGGTGAAACTCAGGCAGAAGGCTTCACTGCCCTCGACCTGTTTCGTTACAGTCTGGAGAGCGGCGAGATTCTCAATCCCGATGGCGCAGTCAGTGACCTGACCGTTGGCCAAAACAGCTACTTTTCTGTAGATGGCGGAGCGACCAACCTGGCTAACTTCTCCGATGGAGTCGATTACCAAGCCAGCCACTGGGAGCGGCTGCAGGTGGCGATGGGTATCATGGACCCCACCCTGGCCTACCAAGAGCGCACCAGCTTAGGACTGCTAGATTTACAAGCCTTGGATGTACTGGGTTGGGATATTAATTACGATGTCATCAACACGGGCTTGAATTTAGACGCCCTGTTGCAACAAGCTGAGCAAGCCGTTGCAGAAGACTTAGGCCTTGAGTCTGCGCTCCTAACCGAGAATCGAGCAGGTGAAGAAGGCTCGGTTTTCTATACGCTGGGCTACGGTGAGCTGTGGCAGCTATTTGAAAATAGTATGTTCTCGCTGGGCTATGGCGAGCTGTGGTCTGTCTTTGAGTTGGGTTACGGTGAACTATGGCAAGAATACGGCGAAGATTTGCTCAATTTGGGCTATGGCGAACTCTGGCAGATGATTGAAGACAATATCTTCAATCTGGGCTATGGCGAACTCTGGCAACAGTTTGAGACTGAGATGTTCTCGCTGGGCTATGGCGAACTCTGGCAACAGTTTGAAACTGAGATGTTGGAACTCGGCTACGGCGAACTTTGGCAACAGTTAGATACATTCTTCGCCACGGTTGATGAGAAAGAACAAGCATATGATAAGAACACAAAGCAGGCCGATTGGGGTGTAGGCGGCAAGGATGCTAACACCTTCCAAGCAGGTGACGAAGACGACATCATCGCAGGCAATAAAAAGCAGAACCGGATTAAGGCAGGTGCAGGAGATGACCTGATTGATGGCGAAGCCGGTCACGATGTCATTTGGGGAGAAGCGGGCCGTGACATCATCTACGGTCAAGATGGCAAAGACTTACTCTACGGCGGCGATGACGATGACCTGCTGTTAGGCGAAAACGACGATGACGAACTCCATGGTGAGGATGGCCATGACATTCTCAGCGGTGGTGCGGGGGATGATATCCTCAGCGGTGGCGAAGGGCGTGATGATATCAAAGGTGGCAGCGGCAATGACATTGTAGAAGGTGGTAACGGCAACGACCGCTTAGTTGACGAAGCAGGTAACGACATCCTGATTGGCGGTGAAGGGCAAGACCACATCAAGGGGGGCAACGGCAACGACCTCATCTATGGTGATGTGTATGGGGGAAGTCTAAACCTTCAAAACCTAAGAGCACGGCTGCAAGAGGAAGAAAGCGCAGCAGACAGCAATACCGCAAAAGAATCCGTAACAGAAGCATCTCCGCTCAAGCCAATTCGGATCGAAGCAGAGAGCATGACGCTAAGCGGAGACTACTTTGTTAGAACAGATTGGAGCAGTGATTCTGGCGATAGCGTTGGCACAACCGGAACAACAACCGCAACCACAGCTTTTTCTGGCCCCGCTGGTAACTATATGGTGGTTGTGCACTACTTCGACGAGTCTATGGGTGATGGCCAGTTAGCATTTGACCGCAATGGAGAACTGGTCAACAGTTTTACCCTAAGTGATGATACACAACGCTTCTACACACGTACGCTAGCGCAAGAGTTGGCATTAGAGACCGGCGACGAACTCACGATTACAACAGCCATGGAAGGCTCAGACAATGCATCTTTTGACTATCTAGAGTTTATTCCGCTCGATAATTTACTGGTCACGCCGCTAGACTCCACTGAGAAATCAACAACGCCCACACTTGACAGCGATAGCACATCTGCAGATTCCGCCTCTAACGATGTATTTCGAGTGGAAGCCGAAAGTATGACACTCCTCGGTGATTATGCTTTAGAAAATAATAATTCTTCTTCTGGCAGCGCTTTGATTGGCGTAAGTAATCAAGGCGAGGGAATCGCACTGACTACGTTTGGCGGAGAGTCTGGTTACTACAACATTCTGGTTGGCTACTACGACGAAAATGACACAGGCATTGGCCAAATCAGTGCAGCACTGAATGAGACAACTTTAGATACTTGGTCACTCGATCAAAATCTGGGCGATACTAACGCAACGAGCCAAAACTTTCTGACTCGAACAGTAGCCAATACAGTGCTGCTAAACAACGGTGATATATTTAAGCTCACCAGTTTATCAGGCTTAAGCAACAGCAACCAAGCGGAACAAGCTCGCATCGACTATGTTGATTTTGTGAAAGTTGATGTGACTAATGAAACGGCAACTGCTGAACCTGTTGTTCTCGGCAGCCCGATTCGAATAGAAGCCGAATCAATGAGTTTGAATGGCTATTCTACTGAATCCAATGGCTTAGCTTCCAACAATAGACTGATCAAAACAAGTTCCTCGGGAACAGCAACAACTTCGTTTAGTGGTAATACCGGCTACTACGACATTGTGGTTGCCTACTACGACGAAACCGATGGACTTGCAACTCTCTCAGCCCGTTTAGGCGGTGTTGAACTCGATTCGTGGCAGTTAGATCAGTCTTTAGGGTCACATCTGGTCAGCAGTGGTAATTTAGTCAGACGAACCATTGCAACTCAGGTACAGGTTAATGCAGACGATGAGCTGAGGTTAGAAGGCCTTCGCGAGTACAACGAATTTGCCCGAATTGACTATGTAGAGTTTATTCCAGTTTCTGCACCTGTCGTCGAACAACAAACCACTGAAACAAGTAATGATGACTTCATTCAAGCGGGCGAAGGTAACGACACTGTTTACGGCGGGGAAGGTAATGATGTGCTGTACGGGAATTCCGGCAATGATGTGCTGTACGGTGATGGGGTGAATGGCACTGGAGCATTCCCGGAAGTAGCGAGCAAGCTAGGCGATGGTTTTATTTATCAGGGTAGTTTCTATACCCTGAGTGACGCAGCTACTTGGCAGAATGCACAGACTCAAGCTGTCAGCTTGGGCGGTAATTTGGTGACTATTAATGATGCGGCCGAGAACCAATGGCTACAAGACACCTTTGGGGTAAATAATGATTGGCTCTGGACAGGATTGAATGATCAAAATCAAGAGGGGCAGTTTGAGTGGGTTAGCGGTCAAGCGGTTTCCTATACCAACTGGGCACCAGGACAACCCTATGACGACAGTAAGGGCCTCCAAGATTATGCCATTCTCAACTGGAATGATCAGGGCTGGGACGACAACCAGGGAACCTGGGAATGGCAAGGCATTATTGAAAAGGAACTGTCACTCAATATTGATGAGGGCATAGTCCACAATGGCAGTGTCTATCTGCTGACGGATAACATGATGCAATGGCAAGATGCTCAAGCCTATGCCGAGAGTCTCGGTGGCAACTTGGTAACCATCAATGACGCAGCTGAAGAACAATGGATCCAAAGTACTTTTGGTCGTAACGAAATGTTCTGGCTGGGCTTATCTGATGCTCAAACTGAGGGTACTTGGACATGGGCCAGCGGTGAAGTCAGTAACTATATTGTTAGTGAAACCAATGAAGAGGTTTATACCAACTGGAGTCCAGGACAGCCCGATGACTATAGTGGCTCTCAGGATTATGCTGCAATGAACTATGTCATGAGCGGTGAAAAATTGGCCAGATGGGATGACCGTAATTCTGACGACTCCTTAAGGGGACTGATCGAAATTAAGCTAACGCCTGAAGAGGGGGGGGATGACCAACTCGAAGGGGGCAGTGGCAACGATACTCTCAAAGGCGGCATTGGAGATGACCGCCTGGAAGGAACAGATCAGCTCGCAGCTGGCTACTTTGAGCGAGATATTTTGTCTGGCGGGGCAGGCGCAGACACCTTTGTGTTGGGCAGTGATAGCCAAGCCTACTATGTAGATGGTGGCGATGAAGACTACGCTCTCATTCAAGACTTTAATGCTGCTGAAGATGTTGTTCAGCTCTACGGTTCGGCGAGCGACTATACGCAACAGCAGCAAGGCAGCGATGCTTGGTTGCTATACAACAATGACTTAATTGCGGTATTCGAAGACACACTGGAGCTCGACTTCAATAACACTGCCCTTGAATTCTCCATGGCAGATGCGGTTGACTCATCAGACGAGCTGACGAAACAACCGCAACAGATCGATCCTGTCTTTGCGAGCCAGAACCCGCAGCTTGCGATGATCATGGGCTATTAGATACAAATTGGTGTAGTTAGGAATGGTAAGTACTCTACGAGAAGCCAGCTACAACGCCCACTGCTCCGATCAGCAGAACATTGGCTAAGAGCATTGGCTAATAGTGAATATGAAAGGCGTTTTCTTCGGAAGGCGCCTTTTGTTTTGAAAAGGAACTAGGTATAACCTCCTGTGGCACAATAGGAAAGCTCTTAAAACAAAGTATTGAAAGCCTGTGAGTATCGCGAAGCCTGCACGTCGAGCCGTTTTTCCCTTCACTGCGGTGATCGGCCAAGAAGATATGAAGCTAGCCCTGATTTTGAACGTGATCGATCCTAAGATCGGTGGCGTCATGATTATGGGCGATCGCGGCACAGGCAAATCCACCACTATCCGCGCCCTCGCTGATCTTTTGCCCGAAATCGATGTCGTAGCAGACGATCCGTTTAACCGCGCACCTAATAACCCAGATGTCATAGCTGAACGAGAAGGTCAAGACATTCCAGTAGCTGGCAAAAAAGTGCCAATGATTGATTTACCGTTAGGCGCAACCGAAGATCGCGTTTGCGGCACGATTGATATTGAAAAAGCCTTGGCAGAAGGCGTGAAGGCATTTGAGCCAGGTTTGCTAGCGAAGGCAAATCGCGGTCTCCTATATGTAGATGAGGTCAACCTATTAGATGATCACCTCGTAGATGTGCTGCTAGACTCTGCAGCATCGGGTTGGAATACAGTAGAGCGCGAAGGCATTTCTATCCGCCACCCTGCCCAGTTCGTCCTCATTGGCTCGGGCAACCCAGAAGAAGGTGAACTGCGTCCTCAGCTGCTAGATCGTTTTGGCATGCACGCGGAAATTCGCACTGTGCGCGATCCTGAGCAGCGCGTGCAAATTGTGGAACAGCGCACAGAATTTGACCAAGACCCCGAAACATTTTCAGCGAAGTGCAAAGCAGAACAAGACGCTTTGCAGCAAAAGATTATTGCAGCACAAAATCGTTTAAGCAATGTCACGCTGGAGCACGAATTCAGAGTCAAAATTTCTGAAGTTTGCTCTGAACTAGATGTAGACGGTCTGCGGGGTGACATTGTGAGCAACCGCGCCGCTAAAGCACTGGCCGCTTACGAAGGTCGCACCGAAGTCACCTTAGAAGATATTCAAAAGGTGATTGCGCTATGCTTGCGCCACCGTCTTCGGAAGGATCCTTTGGAATCGATTGACTCTGGATTTAAGGTCGAGAAGACGTTCAGCAAAGCGTTTGGCGTAGCTGAACCAAGCATGAACGGAAAAAAGCCTGCGGGCGTTCGGTAGGGATTGCAGAGTCAGCGTGGCAGAAGCCCAACAAACTGAAACTAAGCGTATTTTAGGGTTAGATCCAGGGCTGGCGATTCTCGGTTTTGGGGTGATTGAATATGACCCGACTAAGATGAGAGCGCTATCACCAAAGATTACAACCGTTGATTACGGCGTGGTGCAAACCCCGGCGCGAACCGATACCGGAAAACGACTATGCACTATCTATGACGACTTGAACAGCGTTATAGATGAATACAAGCCAGATTTGGTTTCGATTGAAAAGCTGTTTTTTTATCGAATGGGCAACACCATTTTGGTGGCCCAAGCGCGGGGGGTGGTCATGCTGGTGCTCGCACAGCGAAACCTCCCCTTTGTAGAATATACGCCTGCGCAGATTAAGCAGTCGATTACGGGCCACGGTAACGCTAATAAAGTAGAGGTGCAAGATGCCATTACACGCGAGCTGAAGCTCGACAGCATTCCCAAGCCAGATGATGCTGCTGATGGTCTTGCCGTTGCACTCACCGCTTGGTTCAGAATGGAACAGTAACGCCCGCACCCCCATCAATCAGCAACGATGCCAATACCTGTCCCTCATTTTGCCACCCCTCAAGATCGAGCTAACGTTGAGCAATTAATGCAGCCTGCGTTAATCCGAGTGATTGACAACATTCGCAAGCAATTAGAGAACACAGACTGGCAAGGACAGTACGAGGACAATTTAATGTGGCCCGCAGGTACCACAGAGGCACAAAAACAAACCTACGCTGACTTACAAAAAGGGCTGCACGGCGTTCCACCGGAAGAACATGATCGGGTAGCTGCAGAAATGGCTAAGCTGCCCCAGCCTTCGCCACTATATACGCTGAGATTAACAAAAAAGGAAATCTCCGATTCAAGCATTGAGAGCCAACCCGAGGCCCAGACCAGGGCTCAGGCCAAGGCTCAAACCATTGATATTTGGGAAACTTGCTACCGAGTATGTGCCACCCATGAAAGCAATCATACGGAAGGTGACCCCATCGAAGCAGATAACTCCCTATTTGATGAAGCAGGTGAGATCGATTGGCTCATTTTAGATGAAAAAGCAAAGTCATTAGTCAGCAGTCTCTTTCAGGCATTACCCGACTAGCACGGCCTCACTACGGGTCTTGTCACAGTCAGCATCTTGAGCATCTAAGCAGCCAAAGCATCTACCGTAAGCTTTGCCTTCTCTAATAAACATGCATCCGATACACGCTATCGATTAAATCGATTTGCCTCCACACCGATTTGTGGTTGTCTGTAGACAGCTGTATTCAGGGATTCGCGATGAAATTAGTCGGATTATTTGATTCTCCCTACGTTCGAAGAGTCGCTGTGTCACTGCATCACTTAGACATTAACTTTGACCATGCACCGCTTTCCGTCTTTCACAATGTGGATGAATTTAGTGACATCAATCCATTGATTAAAGCACCTACGTTAATCACAAATAGCCATGAAGTGCTAATGGACTCCACCTTAATTTTGGAGTACGTGGAAAAGCTTTCTGCAAATAACGCGGGTGCTTCGCTGATGCCCGCAGACATGACGGATTATCAACAGGCACTACGATTAATTGGGCTTGCCATTAACGCCTGTGATAAAAGCGTACAGATTGAATATGAGCGTAAGCTACGGCCAGCGGAGAAGTTTCATCAGCCTTGGATAGATCGGGTAAAGGCTCAACTGGAATCAGCGTATGAATTAATGGAAGTCTACGCTCAGGAAACGTCGGGATGGATGATAGGAGATCGCCTCACTCAAGCTGACATCACCGTCAGCATCGCGTGGCAGTTTACTCACTTTATGGTGCCTGAATATATCAACAGTGCTCAGTATCCTGGTGTCGCAGCACTATCGGCTAGAGCAGAAAAACTGCCAGCGTTTCAGCAGTGTCCGTTAGAACCCGGTTGGCAAGCCCGGCTCTAGGGATAAAATGACAGACGCAAAACGGCAGACGCAAAACGGCAAATAAGCGTCATTACCAAAAGTATTAGACAACAAGTAAAAATGCACGAGGCAACACTGTGAAAATTGATTTATCTCAAGTTCCAGTGGTAACAGACACAACCTATCCGGATGAGTTTAAAGCAGCCGTCGCAGGGCGATCGCGTCAACGGGTTGGTCAGGCAGCAGGCCTGACCCATTTCGGCGTTAACCTCACAACCCTAGAACCGGGTGCCCAGTCAGCGCTGCGACACTGGCATTCTGCTCAAGATGAGTTTGTTTATGTGGTGCAGGGTGAGCTCACACTCCTTACTAATGAAGGCGAGCAGACGCTGGGCGTGAGTGATATGGCTGGCTTTGCCGCTGGGCGAGCCAACGGACATCAGTTAATCAACCGCTCTGAGGCAGCAGCTGTGTACTTAGAAATTGGAGATCGCACCCGGCCCGACACCGCTGAATATCCAGACGCAGACCTTGTGCACAAATTGGCTCAAGATGGCACCAGTCAATTTGTGCACAGAGATGGTCGCGCCTACTAAGCAAATCGATACTCAGAACCACGCTACTCAACCGCGCTACTCAGGCAATCGCGCTTGGTTAGCGGCGACCTCCGATAGAAATGTGTCGGGAGGGACATGTGTCGATGGAACTCAAGCGATCGCATTACGGGAAAGCACCCTCACCAAACCTAAATCCCAGATGCTTCACTGCTAAAAGCGATCAAATTTATGCCTATCGCCGACTGTATGCGAACAGTCGGCGATAGGCATCATCACATCTAACCGTTCAGTCTCAACTAACCATCAAGCCTTCAAACTCACAAACAATTCAAACAAAATCTAGCTGCCGTCACAGAAAGTTTATTTCAAAATGCACGGACGCCTAGTCGAAATAAAAGTATAAATTTATACATCAGAAAACAGCCTAATTAAGGTGCCTGCCGGATGAATTTCCATCGGGCAGGTACTGAAAGGGGTAAATACCCTTTTCAGTGCTGTTACGACATCACCCTGGAAACTTCACCATGAGCAAACGTCACATTCTCAGCACACTCGTTGCTTTAGTCGCATGGTCAGCGACATACACACCCACCGCCACCCCATCCGCCAGCATTCTGCACAACCTAAAAATAGGCTCAAGCGCTCAAGCCAACGTTCGTTGGAAACCTAATCCTGATCGCGGCAGTGCTTCCAGCACGCTCTCAGGTGGGCGCCGAGGCATCACGGCTTCTGCTTGCGCGCTCGATTCCGACTTGCCTGATCCTGCACTTACGCTGCTAGTCCCTGCAGGCAATAATACGGAGCTCACCACTCAAGCGCAGCCTACCCTTGCTTGGTTTCTTGAGAGCAAAGCAGTGACCAAAATGGAATTCGTGTTGTCTCATCCTACCGAAGCAGAACCGGTATACTCAAAAGAAATCAATGCCTCAGCAGGCCTAATCGAAGTAACCTTGCCCGCCGCTCTAGAACTCGAAGAAGGCATTCGCTATCGATGGACGGTCTTTATGACATGCAACGGCGGCGATAATGAGGTTCATGCTCGCAGCTTTGTAAAACGTATAGCCACCGACGATCTTCCCATTAATACCAGCACCATGACGCAGACAGAACAAGCCAGTGTTTATGCCTCTCACGGTATTTGGTACGACACACTCAACGCCCTCATTCGCGCTTACCGGGAAGAAGCTCAGCTCAACACCTTGCTGAATATTCGCGATCTCTTAGAGCAAGCGGGTACCGAAGTACCTCTAGACCTCTCACTCGCAACAGCAGCGTCCTAATACTCACGTTTTCATTCCTACCCTACACAAGAGCCTCTCTCATCATGGCCTCACCTGTCATCGAACACTTTTGGTGGCAGGGTTTTTCATGTCTAGATGGGCTTACTAAAAGTGAGCGTCACACCCATTAAGGGGACTGCAAAAGGACAGATTTTACGTGGTAAACCAGCCCCGCAAGTCGTCTGCCATGGCATGGACGTCTATTTTAAGCAACTGGCGACGACAATTTTTTGACCGTAAATATCTCGCCCCTCTCTTAGCGTTACTAGCCACTGGCGGAATTATGGGGCTGAGGAGCATAGGTGCGTTCCAAGTGTGGGAACTGCATGCTTTCGACTGGATGATGAACCGGCGGCCAGCAGAACCACAAGATGAACGCATCGTCATCATTGGAATTGATGAACAAGATATCAACACATATGGGCAAGCAGCACTCACTGACACCCTACTGGCCGACCTGTTAGAAGTCATACAGGCTCAAAACCCTACCGTTATTGGCCTAGACCTATTTCGAAATGTACCGACGGATAGAGAAGGCTACGACCGCCTGCAGACAATCTTCAGCGAAACATCCAATATTATCGGCATTGCAAAAGTGGTGGATGATGTGGCGCTGCCATCCGTTGCAGGTAATTCAATTCTGGCAGAAAAGGGACAAATATCGGCCAGCGACTTAATTGTGGATACGGATGGCCGAGTTCGTCGCGGTTTTTTAGTGCCTAATGCAACCGGTGAAGCCTTAGAAGGCCTCGCGTTCAGAGTGGCTTTAGAATATTTAGCCAGCCATGACATTGTGCCTAACCCTGACGCTGAGATATTGGAGTTAGGCTATGCTCGCCTGCCCCCCGTCGAATCCAATTCAGGCGGCTATCAAGGTGCCGATGCAGGTGGCTACCAACTCATGATGAACTGGCGCTCCAACCTTTCTTTTCAGATCTTTAGTGCCCAAGCAGTACTCAACGGAGACCTGCCACCTGGTGCTTTGAGAGATAAAGTCATTTTACTCGGCGGGATGCAGTCCGGCGACGCGGATGTATTCTTTACACCCTATAGTCGCGTTGCGGGGCAGCCCAACTTACTGCCCAGTCACGGCATTGAAATTCATGCTAGCTTTGCAAGTCAGCTGATCAGCGCCGCTTTTGGGCAACGCAACATGATCCAAATGCTGCCGGCGTCTTTAGAGATACTTTTAATTGCGCTCTCAGGCGGGATGGGCCTTTGCTTATATCGTATGGGGCGCAACGATCTGCAGCGGCTTTCCATGTTTGGGCTGGCCCTATCAAGTACCGTGAGTATTAGCTATCTGGCACTATGGCTGTCGGGGTGGTGGTTGCCGGTTGTGCCTGTGAGCCTTGCTTTGTTTGCAGCCCCGATTATCACGCGGTTACAAAAAATTAATCGTTTGCAGACACTGTCTGAAGTAGATGAACTGACGCAGCTTGCCAACCGACGTATTTTTCAGGAGCATTTAGCTGACGAGTGGCAGCGGGCAATGCGATCGCATGCGCCCCTATCCCTTATCCTATGCGACGTAGACTATTTCAAGCGGTATAACGATACCTACGGACATCCCCAGGGCGATGAATGCTTACGTCAGGTCGCACAAGCCATCGGCAACGCTGTTCGGCGTCCTGAAGATATTGCAGCTCGCTACGGCGGGGAAGAATTTGTTATTTTGCTGCCAAATACGACATCAGAAGGCGCACAGCAAGTTGCAAAAGAGGCCGCAGCCAACGTCTTCAACCTTCAGTTAAAGCATCAGGCGTCTCAGGTTTCACCATATGTCAGTATCAGCCTGGGTGTAACAACGATTGTCCCTAAACCAGAGTTAGCGATGAGTACTCTAGTCGATACCGCTGATTTAGGACTTTATGAAGCTAAGCGCAGAGGCCGTAATCAGATGATGGTGCGCTTACCTTGGGCGGTGGAATAGCCAGCAAGTCATTATTTTAGCGACGAAGATGCGGTTGTATGGGTCTGTGCAGTTGTATGGATCTATGCAATTTTTGTCTACGTCAAAAAATCAGGAAATCTAGAAATCAGGAAATATGTACCTTATACAGCGGTTATTTACGAACCAGCTCGCTACGCTATAGGTAAAGTCATCTCTTAACATTACTCACTTAGCGTCTACTCACTTATCCTCTTCCTCTACAGCGGCCAGCTTAGACCGTACGCAACGCTCACCTCATGAGAGCATTTTTCCAATCCATTCACCACTTTTTTACTCACTTCTTCAGGAAAACACTCCGACAGAAACAACCGAGTACGCCCCTTCAAAGAAAGGCCAACAGCTCCGCAGTTCAAGCCAGTGCTCATAGCAGTGCTCAAGCACCACCAGAACTCAAACGATTGGTGTATCGTGCCACTTGCCAGCTGCCTAAAAATCAGCGAGTGCATGCATCGCGGATCGGCGCACTGCTGCGACAAACAGATCCCAACTTTTCATATGAGCGGTACAAATTTACAAAGCTCATTGACCTACTACAATCGCTGCCAGAACTAGTATCGCTGGAAAAAGTCGTCCCTCAATCTGACCAGAGCAACCGACAGCTCGCCCCTATTTATTACGTCCGCACCGTCACCGACACAACCACCCTATTCACTGACTGCCTCACGTCTTTTAAAGCAGCGCCTTTTGAGATAGCCTCGCTTGAGCAGTCGTCTCTTGAAAAACCGTCTTCCAACAGCACTCCAGAATGGGTTCATTGGCACAGCTTAAGCGAGGCTATCTCAAAACGGTTGCCTGACTTTTCTCCGCAGCAGTACGGCTTTGAGAGTCTTAAAGACCTATTGGAAAGTCACTCAGATTTAATTGTATTTAAAGCCGATAGTCCTGATTATTTGAGACTTGCTCATCCCTCTGGTTCTTTTACGCAAACTGCAGCTAAGCCTTCATCTAAAACAACGTTGAAGTGGCCCCAACGGCGTAACAATAGCTCATCGAGCTTACCTCACAGTGCCTTGCCCAACCATGGCAATCGCACAGATCATCGTCCTGAATCACTCATGAAATTTGCAGGAATTTCGATGGAAATTCTCAACCAGAAAGTGAGTGAACTAGCCGCCATTACGCTGCCCGAACCTTGGTACTTTGGCCCTAAGCCACCTGAAGACTTTGCCTACCCCATCCTTAAAAGCTATCTGCGCTATACCTTTGTTCGCCTACAATACGAAAACAAAGTTCTCACAAGCAATAACCAAAGATATTGTGCCTTTAATACAGGATTGCTAGATACACTTTTGCGGCCTATCTATGCTCTATTGAGCCATTCACAAAACCGTTCGCCTGACCATTCTCAACACCTATCTTCGCAACGGACATTAAGCTTTTGCATCGCTGGCGAAGATTATGTCGGCAAAACATTAGTCGCTGAGTTTGCTCAACTTCCCGTTGCGGCCAACTACTTCGAGAATTCAGACAAGGCCTTTTACCACCTCTCGGCAGGTAAACCCACCGTAGATTGGCAGCATGTCGTTAAAGACAACATGGCCAGATTGCCACTGCCCTTCCTAGAGCGCTACGCCCCAGCAGGCTTTACCCCGCGTAGCACTCAGGGTATGAGCACACCCGAGTTTTATGCCTATAAACGTAGCTTCATTGCAGCCCTAAACGCCGCTCCAGCTGACTATCAAAACATTGTGAGTCGACTGGAAGAGGCACTCGAAAAAACACTGCGCCGCACGCAGATTAACTACACCACAGCTGTACCGACCTATTACCCCAAAATCAACAGCGTTGATTTGATGTTACCTATGTGCTTAGTGCACGGGCACACAGTTGATTTGGCACTGGTTGTGCGACGCGAGCCATCGGGGAAATACATTGGCCATACGATCCTAACGCTGCGTCAGGCCTACAACAATGCAAGACTCATCTGCAAACTGACCAATCATTGGCTCCCTCGTGCGATTACGCTGAGCCAGAACAGCTAACCAAAGAACCTAGCAGAAACGCACTTCCCTAACGCTCTCTGTCTCGTTCGCTGTGCGGTTCTTTAACTATGCAATGCTTGATATCTATGCGGTTCTTTCTAAACCCAGCTGGATGAGCTTATCAACCAGTTCTGGAAAGTCAATACCGCTGGCTTTCCACATCATGGGATACATGCTGGTAGCCGTAAAACCAGGCATGGTGTTGATTTCATTAATGAGGATTTCACCTGTCGATTCAAGATAGAAAAAGTCTACGCGGGAAATACCTGCAGCATCTACCGCTTTAAAGGCAAGGATAGCCATTTCTTGTATGCGATCGCGCACATCATCTGGCACAGGCGAAGGAATCAGTAGCTTCGCGCCCCCTTCTGTATACTTCGCCTCGTAATCATAAAAGTCTGTACTAAACTGCGTTTCACCCAATACAGACGCTTTTGGATTGTCGTTTCCTAAGATAGAGCACTCTACTTCACGGGCCACAACCCCAGATTCAACAATCACGCGGCGGTCATAACTCGCGGCGCTATCTAGAGCAGCTTCTAGCTCCTGCCGACTAGACGCTTTAACAATACCGACAGAAGACCCTAAGTTAGCGGGTTTGACAAAGCAGGGATAGCCCAAATCAGCTTCGATGTCGTCACATAGCTTGGGAAAAATACAGGGATTGGAGTAAATTTCAGCGCGAGAAACGCCACGATACTTCACTTGTGGCAACCCCACTTGAGCAAAGGCACTTTTCATTGCAAGCTTATCCATGCCAAGAGCAGAACCTAGCACACCACAGCCCACATAGGGCATTTGCAGCACCTCCAACAACCCTTGAATAGTCCCGTCTTCCCCGTTGGGACCATGCAGAACAGGAAACCAAATATCAATAGGGCCTATTTCAGATAAGTTAGGTAATCGTTCAGTCAGCTTAGCAGCATCCGGGAGATCGCCTGCACCTGCACTAGCGGGGCCGCCCGCGAGTGGTTGACCAGTTTCAAGCACCTGCTGCGCAGCCTTGCCACTCAGCCAACTGCCATCTTTGCCAATGTAAACAGGAATCGACTCATATTTTTCGAGGTTGCCGTCAGCCGATAGCGCCTTAGCGATGGAGCCAGCTGAACGAATAGAGACTTCGTGCTCTCCTGAACGTCCGCCAAATAGCAAGCCAACTCGCATAGCCATAATTGGTTCATTCCCTATTACATGATTTCAGGGCTCAGCCTATCACGGAGAAAAGTACCGGGCGGAATAGCTAATCAAAATGGCAAAAAAAAACGCCTGGGATAATCAGAAAAATCTGAATCCAAGCGTTTTGTCAGGGTGCATCTACCATCTAATACTTCTGTCAAAGGATTAGCCCATCCGGGCAAAAATGCATCTACATGAATGTTAAGGCTTGTCTAGTGTTACAGCACAGTTATATTTTTTTCGCGTCATAATAAGCCGGTTAACCTTGGCATCTAAACCTTCGCATTTCAATTAACAGGCTGGTTAATTTTCGGCCCTGTTTGATCTTGAATAATTTGTCCTCTAACACAACTAATGGTGATGGCGTGAAATACTTCTTCTTAGCAGACGGGTGGACGACCGGCAGAGTCTGGGAATTTAGCGGATTGTGGAATGAACAGGCTAAACGCCGCAAACCCTATTTAAAAAAGCAATCCCTCTGTATCCACGAAAATGGAGAGCTCCTGTGGCTCTTTCAAGCAGAAGAGTCTATTCTGATGCTTGAAGTTAAACCGAAAACACCTGCCTGCGCATCATCCCAACCCATTGGGCAAGTCATGCTCAAGCGCTTACTCAGCGCTGATCAGGTCATCGAACGACTGTGTGAGGAAAATGTTTTCCAGCCCCACTGGCGCGAGAGCGACACACGGATAGCGAATACAGACCCAACTAACACAGATGTCACTAACACAAAAGATAACCTGGCAATCGCGATCACTCACGACGCTCAGACAGCAGCCACCAAAACTCGCTAAGCACACAGCTACCCTATAACGGTTTCAGCCAATGATAGTGTCCTAACTAACCTGACAGATGCAATATGTAGCGTTTTGAGCACGAACCTGTAGTTACGCCTCACTCAATCGCAATTTTCTCACCGTTTGTATTGCGAAGACTTTATAGCCCCAGGTTACTGATAGCTCGCTGTATAGCCACCAATGCTCGGTTATATCCCAATATGGCTGTGACATTGTTGACTTGCGCTTGGGTTAGCTCAGTTTGAGCAGAAAGCACATCTAGCTGAGTGCCCACACCGGCCTGTAAGCGCAGATTTGCTAACTCCAGCGCAGATTCTGCCTGTACAACCGCGCTGTTCGACGTTGTGATATTCGTCTCATTGGCTTGAATGTTGAAATAAGCCTGCTCCACATCGAAGCGGATTTGGTCGAGGTTTTCACTAAACTGCTCTTCAACAATCATGGCCCCTATCTCTTGCTGACGCGCCGAGGCTCGAGAAGCCCCACCGTTAAACAACGTCCAGTTCAGCTGGAGACCAACGCTGCTGCTATCACTCAGATCACCAAAATCAGTCCCTGGTACATCAATATCCAGGTTTAAGCCATAGTTAGCAAACAGACTGACTTGAGGCCGAATCGCCGATAAGGCAATCTGCCGCTGTTGTTCGCTGAGATCAGCTTGATTCAACTGCTGCTCAAGCTCTGCCCGATTTTGAAACGCGAGTAAAATGCTCTCTTCCAGATCCAGCGGCCAATCCTCAGCTCTAGCTACCGGCGTAGTTTCCAGTCCAGCCTTTGGCGGTAGGTTCAAGAGCCGAGCAATATCACGACGGGCAATGTCTTCATTAAACTGAGATTGCACCAGCGCTTGCTGAGCATTAGCAAGCTGCACCTCAGCTCTAAGCACGTCAAAACGGGTGCCCACACCAACCTCTTGACGTAACTCAGAATCCCGCAGGTTGCGCTCTGCCTCATTGACAAACGACTGGTTGATTCGAATCTGCTCATCTGCTTCTTGCAGCGCGTAGTAAAGGTTAGCCGTCACTAATCTGAGCTGTTCCTGCTGAATTTCTACAGCTAGCGCACTGACATCTTGCTGTATTTCAGCCGCTCTGATGGAGGCTCCCCGCCCGCCACCGGTCAGCAAATTGTAATTAAGCTGCAGCGTGGTGTCCAAATCTGTCACATCAACAGTACCGCTTTGCTGGTTACTAAGCGTGCTTTGAACCGCGACGCTGGGCAGCAATGCAGCCCTTGCTTCAGCCACAGCAGCTTCAGCCTGCTCAAGCTGCAATATAGAAGCCTGAAGAGTTTGATTGTTTCGATAGGCGAGCTGGACAGCTTCTTCTAACGTGACCACAGGATTTCTATCAATCTCAACCTCCTCGCGCAAAACCGGGACACTCAAGGGATTGGGATCACTCGTCAGCACATCAGGGACAGCATCCAGTTCAGCATTCTCTGGAATGGATTCAACGGAGTCGTCTTCCGAACTGCCCTCAACCGCTTCCGAGTCTAAGGCTTCTACATCCGTATGCTCGCCAGCCTCCTCTGAACTCACCCCTGAATTGTCATCTACTACAGGCTCAGAAGACTCAGATACAGGCTCAGAAGATTCAGAAGACGGCGTATCTTCCAACGCAGGCAAGTCTTCTGGGAGACTATCTTCGGCTTCAGACGACTCTTCAACTTCTGCGGACGGCTGGGCCTGCGCTAGTCGCCTCCACTCCTCCACTGCACCACTCTGGATCAATGTCCCCATCGCATGACTACGCAGCCGAGAAGACCCTAGCAAAGGTCCAGCAACAGCCGTTGTCATCAGCGAGCGATTGGTTTCACCTTGAGCGCTATCTAACAAAGCGCCTAGACTGATTAAGCGATTGACTGCTGTGAGTTCAGCGCTTAACTGGGACTGATGGGTAATGTTGACTTCTTCGCTAATCGCATCAGCCCCTTGTCGTTGGACAGGGGTCATCTCAGCAGCCGTAGCGGTGCGCGATAGACAAGGCACCGAACTCCCCACGAGTAATAGCAAAAAGGCAGCAGGTTGGATATATCGCATAGTGTTGATGGCTTCAACAAAAAACTTTAGTTTGAGGTTTGATCACTTCACCTAACCATACGACAGATGGCATCGTAGGCAATAGGAGCCAGGTAACAGCGCTACTTGTAACGCATTCTAATCAGTACAAGCTTTCACTAATTCACGGAGCCCTTCCACAGATATTACTGAACTGTTTAGTTTAATTGCAAGTTCTGCAACGGATATATCGTCCAGAAAATAAGTCTCCTCTGGTCGTTTACTATCGCTCTGCTTAAGCATGAGTGAAGGGAGTAAAACGCCATCACCGAGATCTGTATCTGCCACCTGAGTGATGATGTCCTGGCCGGTTAGCAAACCCGTAACCGTTATAGCTTGCCCCCAGTAGTCGCTATTGATTGCAGCCATCCGAATGGTGAGCCCTTGAATTTGGTTGAGCCTTTCCACAATAGGGGCAAAGGCTTGTTCTACAGCATTGCCCAAAATCCAGGTGTAGGTTCGAGGGGTGGAAACCTGAGTAGGGAGGGTGGGTGCGATCGCTTCAAATTCTTTTAAAAACAGCCGAATTGAGCCAACTCCGTTGCCAATCTGCGGATAAGACTCGTAGTGGCTTTCGGACGGCAACGGCGCTTTACCAATCAAAAACCACTCATCGGCTAGCCAAGCAAACGTCGTTCCCAGGGTTGCCTGAAATTCAGCTTGCAGCGATTGAACTTGAGCAATCACTTCTTGGGCCTTCTCAGGCGTCACTGGGACCAACTCATCCTGATCAGGTCGAAAACGCGTCAGCCCTACCGGGACAACTGCCGCAGAAGCGACTGCAGGGACGTCTCCGGCATGAAAGCGAGCCAAATCTCGTAAGGTTTTCTCTAAGTGAGCACCGTCATTGATGCCAGGGCAAACAACGACTTGGGCATGCACTTGAAGACGATGCGATGCGAACCAGGCAAGATGGTCGAGGATTTTGGCAGCGCGATCATTTTTTAGAAGACGCGATCGCACCGCTCCTTCAGTGGCATGAACCGACACATATAGAGGAGATAGCCGCATCCGAGCAATTCGATCCCACTCAGAAGCAGGTAGGTTCGTTAGGGTCAAATAGCTGCCATATAAAAAACTCAGCCGGTAGTCATCATCTTTCAAATACAGCGTGTCTCTTTTTCCAGGCGGCTGCTGATCGATGAAGCAAAAAGGGCAGCGGTTCACGCACTGAATAAGACCGTCAAATAAAGCAGTTTCAAATTCTAGCCCTAGCTCTTCGTCATAGTCTTTCTCGATTTCGACAGTGTGCGTCACCCCTTTGACATCTATCACTTCCAAATCCAGCAATTCATCCGAGCACAGGAAACGATAGTCAATTAGATCACGAGGACGCTCTCCATTGATAGAAACGAGAGCATCACCCGATTCAAACCCAATTTCTTCTGCGATAGACCCCGGCACCACACTACTAATGCGCGCAGGTGAGATAGCAGCACTTTTGGTTGGAGCAGCCGTAACAGGTGTGGGCAGAGGCGCAGGCATAGATGACCTTAAGGCAAATAGCGTTTATATGTTTTCGATCATACCGAGGCCGAGCGCAATTAGCAGCACTGCCCCAAACGCTAAGCGATACCAAACAAACACCCAGGTGCTGTGCTTTTTCAAAAACTCAATCAGCCAAGCGATCGCCAAATAGGAAGACACCACTGCTGAAATCAGCCCGCCTATAAGAGGAACAGCTCCAACAGCACTATCTGCGCCCACCACATCTGAAAGAGACACCAAGCCCGCCAGCAAAATGGCCGGCATTCCGAGCAAAAAAGAAAATCGCGCTGCCGTCTCACGAGTCAGTCCTAAGAACAGTCCTGCGGTCAGTGTGGAACCAGAACGCGAAACACCTGGAATTAAGGCCAATGCTTGAGCCAGCCCAACCCCAATACCGTCACTCATATCAAGCTTGTCAAAGTTCCGCTTGCGGCTACCGATGACTTCGGAAAGGCCAAGGAGAGCTGCCATCACAATAGAGGTAATCGCGATCGCACCCGTTGATCGAATAATAGACTCGTCGTAATCTGGCACAAATATTTTGAGATAAAGCCCTGCAATCACAATCGGCAGCGTCCCCAGGCCAATACCGAAACCTAATCGAAAGTCTGATGAACGAAAGCTTCTGGAGATCGTAGCTCTAACAAACTTAACGGTTACAGATGACAAATCATCCCAGAAATACCAAAGGATAGCCGCGACACTGCCCAGCTGAATAACCGCCGTAAACGACACGCCTGGATCGCCCCAACCCAATAAAACAGGTACGACTTTCACGTGTGCAGTACTACTAATAGGCAAAAACTCAGTCGCGCCTTGCACAATACCAATGACAATCGCTCGCCACAGCGTCATGGTTTGAACAGCCGCTTGCTGCCCATCAACTGCTGCCTGGCCAAATAGCATTGCCTGGTGAAAAACAGACTGTTGCCAGACAGACAAAACCATCATTACCGGCATAATAAATAATTCCTAAAATTCTTTGCGTGCATCTGTCTGAATCATTTTTCTCAAATCCAAAGGTGATTGTATCTGAGCTGTGGCTTCCCAAAAAGCCGTCAGCGGCCCTCAAACTAATCTTCATAAGGGCATAAATACAGGAAGAATTGTAAAGAAGAGCTTAAATTAAAGATCATCCAACTATGCCCAACCGCTACACTCAGACCATCTAGACAAGACCCTAGCTAAAATTGCTTAAACACCTAGTAAACGCTGCAAAAGCAACCGTTCATAAAACACCCAACTCTGCAAACTTATTGTTGAATAGACAGGGACTAGAGGACACAGCATTACTGTTAAAGCATGCTATGTTAAGAATAATTAATTCGATCTCAGAAACACTTTGCAAGTTCTTAAGCAGCCCACCGTACAAGTTAAGGATGTTGAGACTTTGCAGATCCCTTTAACAAGAGCATCTAATGCTCCAATGGCAAATGCCCCTCTTCGGGACATCTCTGCCATTACGACAGCGAGCCTGCGGTTAAAACGACAGTATGCTGCCCTCACCCAACTAGCAGAGAATTCCCAAGGCAATCGCCTAAGAGCGTTTGGGTTTGCAGCATTTCTTGTGGCGGTTCCAGTCTTTATCCAAGCACCTCTGGTTAGAGTAGCGCCAACGCTTAGCTTAATGATGACGGGCATTTGGCTGGGGTTAGGGTACCGCTGGATGAACGATACAGATGCGCATCACCCCAACCGGGCGCTCTGGGGTGATTTAATTGTTGGCTTTAGCTGGACTTGGCTAGCGGGCTCTGTCTACTGGGGATGGTTTCGAACAAACCCCTACATTCATCTGCCCATAGAAAGTCTCGCACTGCCGGTTGTGCTGGCCCTGATGTTTTATGGAAAAACGACCCGCAGCAGTCACAATACTCAAATCGGTAACTACTTCTACCTAGGCTCTCTTATCGGAACAGCCATAACAGATCTTTACTTCTACTGCGTCGGTTTAATTCCTTATTGGCAAGCGCTTATGGTCAATCCTCCTGACCGCGCAGGGACTATTTTACACAGTGCGCTCCTAAAAATGGGAACCTACGAAGGTGTTGGCTATGCCATTGTTTTGCTGGCACTCTTGATCATGCTAGGCAGCATTCCAGTGCGATCAAAAAGCATCCAGTGGTGGGCCTTTAGCGGCGCAATCTTGAGCACTATTTTGGTAGATAGCTTGTTCTTCATAGCCGCTATCCTCTCGTAAGCAATTTCGCTTCAGCGCTTTACCGGCTTTGAATGAGGCTAGAGCGCCTATGTAAGCGTCGTATGAACTGACTTTCAAGGTCTGACATTTCCAAAGCATTATTGCCGGAGCAAATAGTTGGCCTCAGTAGTTCTAACTAGATCGCTCATATGCCTAACGGAATTAGATCCGACGGAACTAGACAGACCGCCTTGGCCGGAGTGACCAATAGCACTCAGTGAAAACACGTTGGTGCGAATTCTGGTATGGCTATAGGCTATTGCCATTGCACTTTTTAACGTCTGCTGCCGGCATTTTTTTGAGCATCTCTAGCGCTACTTCAAAAGTGCGCTAGCAATGGGTACGTCAAATTATCTTCCGCCGGTCACTTCTTCACTGATAACTGTGGCAACTACAGAGACCACCTCACACCAACTTGGACCTTGCTTAGTTCTGAAAACAAAGAGTGGTCAGCAGTATTTGCCGCTGACTGGAAATAACTGCTGGACAGTAGGCCGTAGTGATGACAACAACTTTGTCTTAGGTGATCGCTGGATTTCTCGCAATCATGCCATGTTGCAATACATGGACACGGGCGAGTACTACCTCATCGATTTAGGTAGTCGCAATGGCTCCTTCCTCAACGGTCGCCGCGTCAGCGTACCTGTCACATTGCACAATGGCGACGCTATCACCTTTGGCCAAACGGAACTCAACTTTTTCTGTCCTGTTCACCGCACTGCTGCCACTCGCGACTACGGAGAGCCCCAAAATTTCACAGCAACCGCTGCGCTTCACATTCGCCAGATGATTTCTGTCTTGGTGGTCGACATTCGCGACTATACAGTCATGACCCGTCAGCTTGATGAGAAAGTACTCTCAGAAGTGATCGGCACTTGGTTTCGCTACGCTGGGGAAATCATCAATGAGTATGGCAGCTGGGTCGATAAATACATTGGCGATGCAGTAATGGCTGTATGGATTCATGGCTCTCAAGAAGTCACACCAGAATCTATGCTGCAAATCTCGAAAGCCGTCAGCGAACTCAACCGTATGACCGGTAGGCTCCACGAAGAGTTTCCACTCCCGTTTCCGCTCAGAATTGGGGCAGGGTTGAATACGGGCTATGCAATGGTTGGCAACGCAGGGAGCAACGATCATCCTGACTACACCCCACTGGGGGATACGGTGAACGCGGCTTTTCGATTTGAAAGCTCAACTAAGCAGCTGGGATTAGATGTTGCCGTTGGCGAAACTACCTATCAATCTCTGGAGCATTTGGGCATAGGCGAGCAAACTTTCAAACGCTACTCGGTAGAAATGAAAGGCTACGAACGTCCACTCATTACCCACGGGTGCGCTTTCTCAGACTTAGATAGATTCTTGAATACCTACAAGAAGCAGCAAAACTCATTGACTGCTTAACCTTCAAGAATTCGCCTTTAAGCGATCTGGAGAATCCGTATATTGCACTAACTGAGCAGTTTTAGTGCGTTTGAACTCATGAAACCACTCCAATGGCCAAGTGAGCACCGCTATAAAGGCTGAGGAAAATGATATCCTCATGATTAATGTGTTGAGACTATTTAACAAGAAGGTTTGAGCGATATGAAGAGAGCACTAAAGCAGTTACTGACCGCAGTGGTCGCCATTGGCCTAGTGGTGAGCGCTTCGATATTGAGTGCTGCGCAGCCCGTTGAGGCGATTAGCTTCAGTACTATTGCCAATCCAGCCATTACCAGTTCAGCCGGTAGTGCGCTGTTAGCAAATGCAGGTGGTAAAGATCTACGCAACTCAGTAGATGACAAATTGGCGACTGAGTACGGCAATAAAATCGACGTCAATAATACCAACATCGCATCATTTAGAAAGTATCGGGGTTTGTACCCCACCATTGCAGGCAAGGTAGTTTCTAATGCACCTTACGAGAACGTCGAAGATGTGTTGGATATTCCTAACCTGAGCGCTATTGAGCGCGATCGCCTGGAAAAAAATATGGATATCTTCACCATCTCTGCGCCTGATCCAGCGCTGGTCGAAGGTGCCGATCGTTTCAACAATGGCGTCTATAAATAGGCTGCCAGTCCTTTGGCAAGCGTGTCTAGTAAAACCCAAAGCTGAAGCACCAAAATAAAGCACAGAATCATCGAGAGCCTCACGCTAATATCTCAGCGTGAGGCTCTTTGCTGAGAGCACACGACTCATCGTCAAACACACCTAACGGCCAAACACCTGCATCAGCACCGCTAATTTAGAGCAATTCCAATAATCCACATGAGACTTAACCAAGCCATACTGACTCAAACCCAATTCACTACGACCCGAAATAGAAAGGCGAGGTGACCAAGGGAGTGGCGCATTCATAGTCAGCGTCCACTCTGTTGCAATCAAACTGGGATTCACCTGCTCAATACGATGTAAATCCATCTGAATATCATCAAAAAACCGATCTAAAAAACCGATCATTTCTCGATAGCGATCAAGGCCATCAAACTCGTTCATCGGATCTTTGAAATGCACATCTTCTGCATACAGCTCATACGTTTGGTCATGAGGAAACTGCTCATAATCACGCTTTAACTGCGCAACAACATTATTCATGTTCATCCACCTGAATAGTAGGCCATAGCCGCTCTAACTGCCTGCGCCACGCCCCTAACGCCTGCTGCTGATAATTGCTATTAGCAGCACTCCCCATGTCACCCATCATGCCCTCAGCATAAAACCGATCCAGGGTTTTCATAGTGGATTCTAGGGTTTGGCCCTGTTGTTTAGAAGCCAGAATAATCTGCGTCAGTTGCGCTTCCACCATACGATTGAAAAATATGTCTACGCCATCTGTCTTCAGGGCCAGCAAACAATCAACAGCACTCTCAAACTGAGGAAGTTCTAAGGCTGCCATATCGTACTGAAACACTACCCACACCACCCCTTGATGAAAAGCGTATCGAGCTTCCTGAGTCTCATCGAAGTTCGCAGCCATCATTTGAGTAATAAACGGCTGAGCTTCAGCCACCTGCATTAATGGAATCATCAGCTTGAGCCAAGCTCCTGGACGAATAGCCAGCAGCCTCACGTCGTCAGTCTCCACTTGCCAAGCATCGTCCGATACTCGCTGAGCAACGTCTTGACCAAAGCGGGTTTGTAATGCGGTTGTGATATCGTCGGGCGTCATTATAGAAGGCTTTTAGGGTGGATGGATGGTATTTGAACGGTGGGGAACGTGCCGAATGTATCCGTCTACACGCTTGTCGCCTAGCCCGTATCCACGATGGGACTTTTATATGGAACTTTATCTCCTGGCAAGCGCGACCAAAGCTATAGCTTTCACGGTATCAGGTGATAGAAAAAAGGTGGTCTGTCATCAGACAGGCCACCTCCATTGTTATGGGATTGATATTGACATCAACACTGCATTCCAGTGAATCACTGACAAGTGACTTAGTAGTCGAAGTCGCCCATGCCAGCACCGGCGGTTGCTTTATCGTCTTCAGGCTTGTCTACCACAATACACTCAGTCGTTAGCACCATCGCAGAGATAGAAGCTGCATTTTGCAATGCGGAACGAGTGACTTTTGCAGGGTCAACAATCCCAGCATCGAGCATGTTTACAAACTCATTGCTTGCGGCGTTATAGCCAATGCTGGCATCTTTTTCTTTCACCCGCTCAGCAATAACCGCGCCATTTTGTCCCGCGTTTTCAGCAATGCGCTTGAGCGGTGAGCTCAGCGCGCGCGTAACAATCATTGCACCCGTTAGCTCTTCGCCATCGAGGGTGGCATTCGCCCAGTCAGACAAGCCAGGTGCCAAGTGAGCAAGGGTTGTCCCCCCTCCAGGGACGATACCCTCTTCCACAGCCGCTTTAGTCGCGTTGATGGCATCTTCCAACCGCAGCTTGCGATCTTTCATTTCTGTCTCAGTTGCTGCACCCACTTTAATCACCGCCACACCACCAGAAAGCTTAGCCAGGCGCTCTTGCAGCTTTTCGGTGTCGTAGCTAGAGTCAGACGCTTCAATTTGACGACGAATCTGCTCGCAGCGAGACTTCACAGCCGCTTCGTTACCTTCTGCCACTAGCGTCGTGCTGTCCTTGGTAATGGTTACGCTGCGAGCGGTACCCAACTGCTCCAATGTCACTGTATCTAGCTTAAGACCAGCATCTTCCGTAATAACGGTGCCACCTGTGAGAACAGCAATGTCCTCAAGCATGGCTTTACGGCGATCGCCAAAACCGGGTGCTTTGATAGCAGCTACATTCAGCACACCGCGCAAACGGTTCACCACCAGCGTCGCTAGCGCTTCTTTCTCAATATCTTCAGAGATAATCAGCAGCGGACTGCCACCACGAGCAACCTGCTCTAATACAGGGACCAGATCTTGAACCAAGCCAATCTTCTTATCGGTGATAAGGATCTTAGGCTCATCAAAGGACGCTTCCATACGCTCAGCATCAGTCACAAAGTAGGGAGAGATGTAGCCCTTATCAAAGCGCATCCCTTCAGTGATCTCTAGCTCAGTCGTCATCGACTTGCCTTCTTCTAGAGAAATCACACCTTCGCGGCCCACTTTGTCCATCGCGTCGGCGATCATCCTGCCAACTTCAGCGTCGTTACCAGCCGAAATCGTGCCGACTTGGGCGATTGCCTCAGAGTCGCCCACGGGTTTAGCCTGCTCAGCAATGCGCTCCACTAAATACGCAGTTGCTTTGTCAATGCCGCGCTTAAGCGCGATCGCATTTGCACCTGCCGCAACGTTGCGCAAACCTTCTTTTACAATTGCATGAGCCAGTACAGTTGCCGTTGTGGTGCCATCACCGGCAGCGTCGTTGGTCTTAGAAGCGGCCTGACGAATCAAAGAAACGCCTGTGTTCTCAACGTTGTCCTCTAGCTCAATTTCCTTGGCAATCGTCACGCCATCATTGACGATTTGAGGGGAGCCAAACTTCTTTTCGAGTACGACGTTACGGCCTTTTGGGCCCAGCGTAACTGCGACGGCTTCGGCCAGAACATCCATACCGCGCTCCAAAGCGCGGCGGGCATTTTCGTTGTAGATAATGCGTTTTGCCATAATTTACGAGTCGGGGTGTATAGGTATTTGTTCTTTCTTCAGTTATGGGAACGAGCGTTAAGAAAAACGGGGCTATGCAACGGTTGCCAAAATGTCTTTCTCAGAGAGCAAAATATACTCGTCGTCACCTAGCTTGATCTCGGTACCTGCGTACTTGGAGTACAAAACCTTGTCGCCGACACTGACATCCATAGCACGACGGCTACCGTTGTCCTCTACCTTGCCAGGCCCCACAGCTGTAATTTCGCCAACCTGAGGCTTTTCCTTAGCTGCATCAGGCAAAATGATCCCACCTGCAGTTTGAGCTTGGGACTCGCTAACTTTGACGAAGACGCGATCGCCTAAAGGTTTTAGGGTTGAATTACCCAAAGAGATAGCTGCCATAGTTACTTACTGTTCTCCGCGATGAATCAAAATACTGGGATTTCGACATGCCAGCGCATTTATCCGTGCAAGATCCAACCCTTTTGGCTTCTAGATCTCTAGCACTCGCTGGCGCAAAGATTGCGTAGGCTCACTTAAAGTGACACTTAAGCGGTGTTTTAGCACTCTCTGCTGTCGAGTGCTAATTTATCGAAGCTGAACAGGCGATCGCAACGATCAGCCCGGTACGGGTTCCCGAACTGTCTTGCCGACGCCACCTAAAACAAATGCCCTAGAAACGCTCTAGAGTCGCCCCTGATCCCCAACTAAAATTTTGCCTAGCAGACAAAACCGTTAAAGGCGATACATCTAGTGATAATCTTAAACATGGCACTTTTAAAACGTCATATAGCAAGTGTACAGATGCACTATCCTTCCGAGAGGGTGGGCTTCCGCATGCTTGCGCGTTGCTTAGCTTGCAATTACTCAGCGGTTTCAGCAGCCACTGATTATGCTGAACAATGATTTATTAAGCTAAGTGACCAACGCTATAGATAAGTTACTGAGTCGCCATAAAAGCTTAAACGTAGGATAGGCGCAGGAATGGTCTCCACCGCAGAGAAAACAAATACTGGCTACATCACACAAGTGATTGGCCCCGTTTTAGACGTAAAGTTTCCGGGTAATGAACTGCCCAATATTTATAACGCTCTCAGAATTACAGGCACGAATCCTGCCGGTGCTGAGGTTGCTGTAACGTGCGAAGTACAGCAGCTCCTCGGTGATTCGCAGGTGCGTGCTGTTGCCATGAGCTCCACTGACGGTCTCGTCCGCGGCATGGAAGTTCAAGATTTAGGTGCTCCCATCTCCGTGCCTGTCGGCAAAGCAACCCTTGGGCGTATCTTTAACGTGTTGGGTGAGCCTGTAGATGAAAAAGGCGAGGTCGCTGCAGAAAGCTCTTTGCCGATTCACCGAGATGCCCCTAAACTCACCGACTTAGAAACTAAGCCAGCTGTATTTGAAACCGGCATCAAAGTAGTAGACCTATTGGCACCCTATCGACGAGGGGGCAAAGTTGGACTTTTTGGCGGTGCAGGCGTTGGCAAAACCGTATTGATTCAGGAACTCATCAATAACATTGCTAAGGAACACGGCGGCGTCTCTGTATTTGGCGGCGTCGGTGAGCGTACCCGTGAAGGAAACGACCTTTACAACGAATTCATTGAATCCGGCGTAATCAACGCAGATGACTTGAGCCAATCTAAAGTGGCTCTAGTGTACGGCCAAATGAACGAGCCACCGGGTGCTCGCATGCGCGTTGCCCTATCTGCTTTGACCATGGCTGAGTACTTCCGCGATGCCAACAAGCAAGACGTGTTGCTCTTTGTAGATAACATCTTCCGCTTTGTACAGGCTGGTTCTGAGGTATCTGCACTCCTCGGCCGGATGCCATCTGCAGTAGGGTACCAACCGACACTGGGTACGGACATGGGTGACCTGCAAGAGCGAATTGCCTCTACAACGGAAGGTTCCATTACCTCCATTCAGGCAGTCTATGTTCCTGCGGATGACTTAACTGACCCCGCACCTGCCACCACATTTGCTCACCTAGACGCAACGACAGTACTGTCTCGTGCCCTTGCATCTAAAGGCATTTATCCTGCAGTAGATCCTTTGGATTCTGCATCCACAATGCTCCAACCTGATGTTGTGGGCGATGAGCACTATCAAACTGCTCGCGCAGTACAGTCCACCCTACAGCGCTACAAAGAGCTGCAAGACATCATTGCCATTTTGGGCCTTGATGAGCTGTCCGAAGAAGATCGTCAGGTGGTTGCGCGCGCACGCAAAATTGAGAAATTCCTTTCTCAGCCTTTCTTCGTTGCAGAAATCTTCACTGGCATGAAAGGTAAGTACGTCACCCTAGAAGAGACCATCAAGGGTTTCAATATGATTCTTGACGGCAAACTAGATGACGTCCCTGAGCAAGCCTTTTACCTCAAAGGCGGCATCGAAGAAGTGATTGAAGCGGCTGAAAAGCTCAAATCTGAAGCGTAAGTAACGCATCTCGTCGGGATTTGACCTGTCAAATCCCGACGTCCGAACATGAACAAAACTATTCAAGAGAGCTATGTCTTTAGTCGTGCGCGTTGTTGCGCCTGATCAAACAGTTTGGGATGACGAAGCCGAAGAAGTCATTTTGCCGAGCACTACTGGCCAACTCGGTATTTTAGGCGGCCACGCACCTTTGCTAACCGCACTGGATACGGGCGTATTACGCGTTCGATCGACAACGGGTGGCAACGAGTGGACATCCATCGCCTTGATGGGTGGTTTCGCAGAAGTCGAAGAAGATGAAGTCACTGTTTTGGTCAACGGTGCAGAACGCGGTGACACCATTGACCAAGCCGAAGCCGAGAAAGCTTACGAAGAAGCCCAAGCTAACTCTAGTAGCGTTGCAGCAGATGATCGCGCTGCTGTCATCAAAGCGAACAACGCGTTGAAGAAGGCTCGCGCTCGCTTACAGGCAGCAGGTGGCGCTATTTAGTAGATTAGTTCTATTCCACAACAGTCTTGCGTATCTTTGATACACTTCCTTCGCTATGAGTCTTTCCTAAACGGGCAACCTCATAGCGATTTTTCATAGTGGAGCTTTTCATAGTGGGGCAAATCTTAAAAAGCCAACAACACCTACTTGCCCACAAAACCTTTTATAGCCTTATGGGCTCCGTGAGCATGCAGACCAGTACCGGACGATAAAACCAACTCTGCTAGCTAAGCAGCGTGCGACTATAAAAGTTCACATGCTCAATCGAAAACCCCTTCTATGCCTTTAGTCAAAAAGAGCGGCCTTCAATGATAAAGACGCCAGGCATAAAAGGGGTGGAAAAAGAAACAGTCAAGCTCTAACTGCCTACAAGCAATTGCTGACCATAAATTCAATCATGAACTACCCGTGAAGGCCACTTCAGGAAACTTGCTCTGAGCTTCGCTCATCGGCTTAGTTTTGCCTTCTTCCTGCCAATAGTTGATGATTTCAGTTGCTTTATTGAGGAGCTCAACACGCTCTTCATCGGTAATCCAAGATTTGGATTCCACTTCAGTCTTTAACTGTTCCCAAGCATCGTTACGGGGCCAGAAAAAGTAGGAAGTGAGTGGGCTTGTACCTTTACCCACAACCTGATCGACGGCTAATGCAACGTCTTTATCTAACCAAAGTACCTTTAAGATAAATCGAGGATCGGAGTCAGCCGATTCCACCGCTTCACTCGTTTCTATATTTGTAGGTTCTACAGCAGAATCCACCAAGCGAAAGACCTCCTTAAATCAGTTATTCAGCAGCGCCCCCTGAACTCACAGTGGGCTAAATTACAGTTCTTTAGCTTACCACAGGCATACCCTCTTAATCTATGAGTACTCTTTTGATTACGGGGCCTTCCCGTTCGGGAAAAAGTGAATGGGCAGAGCAACTAGCAGCGAAATTCGGGGGACAGCATCAACAGATCGTATATATTGCAACCGCTCAAGCTGATTTGAATGATGCAGAGTGGCAAGCGCGAATCGAACAGCATCAGAAAAGGCGCCCGAGTCATTGGACATCTTTAGAAGTACCAGTTGATTTAGCTAAGGCGATCGCCAAACACGACCAACGACATTGCTTACTCATCGATTCCCTAGGAACATGGCTAGCCAACTCAATCGAGCAAAGCACTCAAGAATGGATGAAAACCCAAGCCCAGCTATTGAGTGCACTACAGCACACAGAAGCCACCGTCATCTTGGTAGCAGAGGAAACAGGATGGGGAGTGGTACCTGCGTATGAAACAGGACGACGATTTCGAGATCGATTAGGCATACTCAGCCGGCAGGTAGGGGCGATCGCCACAGAAACCTATCTAGTCACCAGTGGCTACGCGCTGCCGCTATCCAAACTAGCCGAACCAGTACAGGGACATCTGCGCACCTAGACCAAAGGATTCAGACACCTGTCCTTTAGCCTCCGAAATATAAAGGAATATCACATTCTTCAATACTCCGGACATAATTACGAGACGAGGACACCGTATTCACAGAGGTTCTGATAGTTGTGATGCGATTTAATTAATGTCTCGTCCAAGTCTAAGTTGTGAATAAAGCGTTCAAGCAGGTGCTGATTGAGTTTTCGGCG
>JBCCOO010000059.1:0-33924 GCA_039025345.1 Cyanobacteria bacterium P01_D01_bin.105
GATATGGCACGCAAGAGGCAACTCGTAACTCTGATAGCGTTCGCTTTTCTTCCGCGGATAGCTGGATGCGTAATGGGGCTGGCATTAGGCAATCTGTGCACAACCTCTTTATCCTACAAAATATTGGGTATACCTACTTATTGTGCCCGTAGTCTTAGTCGAGATGGCAGTCTCGGTAGATATAGCAGTTTATGATGTCACTATTGATGATGAGTGCGGGCTATCAGAATACGCAACACACGCAGACGACACAGTAGATATGGATATAGAACAGAACAGGCAGAATTTACGCATTGTGTCTTTAATTCCGAGTGCGACTGAAATTGTAGCAGCGCTGGGCTATGGTGATCGCTTAGTGGGGCGATCGCACGAATGTGATTATCCTGCCTCCGTAGAGGCACTCCCGGTTTGCACCGAACCCAAGTTCGATCCGGTCGGCACGAGCGAACAAATCCATCAGCGGGTTAGCGATTTACTCGCATCAGCGCTCAGTGTTTACCGCGTAAAAACAGACGTACTTGCTCAGCTCAGGCCCACCCATATCATCACGCAAGCCCAGTGCGAAGTCTGCGCCGTCAGCTTATCCGATGTGGAAAAAGCGGTCTCAGATTTGATGGCCGCAAACTTGATGTCTACAGTACTGACATCTACGGATACGGAGCCAAGCCCTCAAGAACCAGCAACTGAGCATATTCAAATTGTCTCTTTACAGCCAGCGCGGCTGAGTGACCTATGGACAGATATGGCAACCGTTGCTGCGGCGCTGGGGAAAAGCCAACAAGCAACGGCTAGCGCGATCGATCGCCTCAAAAGCCGTTTGCCCAGCATGACCTCAGGGCACATAACCTCAGAGCTCACGACGTTAGCGACAAGTGCCCCTGGGCCAAAAGTTGCCTGTATCGAATGGACTGAGCCGCTTATGGCCGCTGGTAACTGGGTGCCTGAGTTGGTCGCCCTCGCGGGAGGCATAGATTGCCTTGGTAACGCAGGGACTCACTCCGACTGGATGAGCTGGGAAGATTTGTTGGCCGCCGATCCCGATATTATCGTTGTGTTGCCCTGCGGATACAACCTTGCCCAAACGCGGCAGGCCACAAACGCGCTAGCCGCTCAAAGCCCTTGGAGCCAGCTAAAAGCAGTTAAAAATGGCGAAGTTTACCTAACGGATGGGAATCAATATTTCAATCGTCCAGGGCCAAGACTTGTCGAATCCTACGATATTTTGACCGAAATCATCCATCGAAAAGAGCCTGACCCGGCACGGTTAGCGGCAGGATGGGAGAAGTTTAGACCGTAACAGTCAACTGCAATGCCCAGACGCAACTCAGCTGGTATGGTAAAAGATATTCCACTAAAGGTTGGCGAGGCTGTCATATGTATCTAATTGCCCAAGAAACGGTCGCAGACCCTATTTCCTACTCTCTGTTTCTAACTATTGTCGGCGTTGTCGGTTTTATCGCGGCTGTCGGAATTGGTTCTATTGCTTGGTATAACTCAAAGCGTCCCGTTGGTTGGGAAGGCAAAGAGCGCCCAGACATTGTCCCTGATATTCAGAAAGAAAACAAAGAGTAGACGGATTGCAGCCATGGTCGGGCGCATACCGCTGTGTGTGCCTGGCCATGACTGATTCAAAAACCAGTGCCTGCCTTAAAAAGTCTCTGCTTTTAGTGCTTCATGTTGATAGAAGTTTCCAACGAGAATGCCTGCGCCCGTGCCTGAAACCATCAGCCCTAACGCCAATGAAAATCCTAGCGTAATTCGCTGATTGAGTTTGAGCCGCTGCCAAAAACCATTAGGCTTTACTGAAAGTGATGAAAGCAACAATGAGTTAGTTTTGGGCAGAGAGACAGTATCAGCCCTATCGGCAATGAGAACCGTTTGGAACTAAATATCAAGTAGCACTTGTACTATTCCCAGCCGATAGCAATAATTCAGCCATCAAACTTGTTACGCAATTTTCTATGCAATACCTCACTGACGTTCGTCGTTACGAGGGCGTCTGTCACGGCGATTAAAGGAGAATTGCTCTCAATCAAGCGTAGGATTACGCTTTTTCTGCGCTGTCTGAAAACCCATTAGATAGCGCCCCGTATACCCAAACCGCAAGCTGCGCCCCTAAGATGGGCGCGACCCAATACAGCCACTGATGCGCCCAAATGCCGCTGACTAAAGCAGGCCCAAACGAGCGGGCCGGATTCATACTGGCTCCTGTGATTGGCCCCATAAATGCAGCTTCTAACCCCACCGTGAGACCAATTGCCATCCCCGCAAACCCCGTTTGCGCCCGTCTATCGAGGCCAGTGCCTAAAATCACAACCATTAAGATAAACGTCAGAATGGTCTCTAGGACAAGAGATTGTAGCCAGTTGCCGTCTAGTGGCAGCGTAGCCCCCAAATTGGCCACATCACCCAGGGCCACGCGCAGCAGTAAAGAGGCCATTACGGCCCCTGATATTTGCGCTGCGATGTAAGGCAATACCTGTCGCCTGCGGAAAAAGCCGCTGCGCCAAAATGCTAACGTTACAGCCGGATTGAAATGGGCATCACTAATATGGCCCAAAGCGTAGATCATGGATGCAACAACGGCACCGAACACGAAGCTTATGCCCAAATGGGTAATGGCACCGTCACTCATTTTGTTTACCATCACAGCCCCGGTCCCTGCAAAAACCAGTGTGAATGTGCCGACAAACTCAGCAAGTTCTCGTGAGTAGGTAGAGGCTATCGTTTTCCGTTCAGTACGCTTCTCTATCACCTGTACGCTTGGCATTAGATTATCAATAAATCTATACAGTACTCTGCGACAAGGTTAAGAGAAGGATAAGAACGTCATAAAGTAGCGTCGTCGTTTTGATCTAGGCTTTAGTTTGGGCTTTAGTTTGGGCTTTAGTTTGGGTTTTAATTTGGGTTTTAATTCAGCGCTCTGATATTGCTCTGATGATTGTCATAAGCGACTGCTACTCTATGTGATCGCCTGCGTTTATCTATTGCGCAACATCGCTCAGTATTCTGCCCGAAACGTTCTCAACTGAGAATATTAGAGATCTTCTATTTTCATTATTTCCCAGTCAATTAGTTTGTTCTTTTACGTTCCAGTGGCTTCAACCTAAATCTGTTCCATCGTTTTGAGTGTTTCCTCTCTAATGAGGCCAAAGACCCGTCGATTTAGCTGGGTAAACTCTGGAGTGAGCATGTCATCAACGTGACGAGGGCGCTGTAAAGGAATGGGGATTTCGGCCTTGATGCGGCCTGGCTGTACGCCCATGACAAAGATGCGATCGCCCAAAAATACAGCTTCTTCAATATCGTGCGTCACAAACACAATCGTGGTTTTCAACGTTTGCCAAATATTGAGCAACAGCTCTTGCATCATGTGCCGGGTTTGGGCATCTAAGGCGGCAAACGGCTCATCCATGAGCAGCACAGATGGTGAATTAACCAGCGCCCGAATAATGCTGGCTCGTTGCTTCATGCCACCTGAAAGCTTTGCCGGATAGGCATTTCGGTGGCTGCCTAGCCCAACCAGATTTAGGTATTCACCCACCATGTCGTGCCTTTCTGCCTTAGGCATGCCTTTAATCTTGAGGCCCAGTTCGACATTTTGAAAAATAGTCTTCCAAGGCAAGAGAGAATACTGCTGAAAAACAAACCCCCGGTCGGCGCCAGGTCGGGTAACCTGCTGCTGATCGACTGTGATGTAGCCCGCTGTGGGCTTGATAAAACCAGCAATGATATTGAGCAAAGTAGACTTGCCACAGCCAGAAGGCCCCAACAAACACACAAACTCACCCGGCTTTATTTGAAAATTGACCGAGTCTAACACCTGATGAGAACGCTCTTTTTGTTGGAAGACCATGGATATGCCTTCCACATTGACCGCGCCCTTGGTAGGTTCTGTCGGTGCTTTGAGTGATGTTGTTGAGGGTTGCACCGCTTCTATAACCATGAAAAATCTTCCTAAAGTTGCCTATTTCTAAAGTTAGCTGTGCCTGAAGTTGCTTGGCGGATGGCCCTGTTTACACATCCTGCTTCTTAATCACTCGCCATGGCATAAGCGCCTGCATGGCACGCCCAACTGCCCAAGAACTGGCTGCACCCATGAGGCCGATTAGCAACATTCCCATCACAATCGGCGGATAGTTAGACGTCACATAAGACTCCCAAGTGATGTAGCCGACCCCATAGCGCCCTGCCAAAATCTCAGCGGTGACCAAACAAAACCAAGCATTACCCATGCCAATTGCTAAGCCGCTGGCAATACCCGGCAGCGAACCAGGTATCACAATATCTTTGAAAATATGCCACTGCTTTGCGCCTAGACACTGCCCCACCCGAATTAAAACAATGTCGTGCAAAATGTTTTCAACTGCGCGAATGGTACTAATGAGCACAGGAAAAAATGCACCCACAAAGGTGATGTAAATCATCCCTGTTTCTGCCGTAGGAAAAATCAAAATGGCCAGGGGAATCCAGGCCACAGCGGGAATGGGCCGCAATAGCTCTAGCCAAGGCATCATCAGGTCTTCAATGACTTGAAACCAGCCAATGAACATGCCCAGCACAATACCTAAGGCTGAGGCGACGGTGAAACCTGCAAGGACACGAACAACGCTAGATCGAATATGAACACCCGGCTCGCTTAGGAAAAAATCAACCGTTGCTTCTGCGACCTCTACAGGAGAAGGCACCAGCTGAAAGTTGATGAACAGCTTAAAGCGCATAACACACAAAATTTGCCAGATGCCAAAGAAGAGCACCAGCGACAGAACCCGCAGGGCGGAGCGATTTGCTAGGAAACGGTTGAGCGATCGCGACAGCTTAGAGTCTTGCTGACGGGATTGGGCATAACTTTTGGGGACAACACTTGCCATAGTCACACTGAATGAAAAGAGCGAAGATAGAGAGATTTAGACGTTGGCATTTCCTCATACTGTGCCCGCCCACTCCGACCCTGCTGTAAGCCTCTAAGCAATTACAGCAGGGTCGGGTTTGAGCCTAACTGGCGAGTATAGGCAACACATTTCTCAATGCTTGCCGCAGTTCATCCGGTGTAATGCGGCTGATCCGCGCTGGCTGTGGCCCGCTGGCATAGGTCTGCATCACGTCTTTAAACGAGACGACCGTACCACCGGATTCTGCCGCAAAGGCTTCTGCATCGTCAGCGAGCAAGAAGGCCGACACCTCATCGCCGCTTTCTACATAGAAAGCATTTTCTCCAAATAGCTTCCAGCCGTTGTTGCGATCATGCACAAAGATTACATCAGCAGCTTGACCTTCACCCTGAATTTCAGTCAGCTTTTTCACCATATTGGGAATGGACGCAAAGTTAGTGACGGTTTCTTCGCCTTGAACCCATAGCTGCGCGGCCATTTTGGGTTCTTCAATCGGCTCGCTAGTCAGCGCATCTTCCCCGGTGATCACATAGCTTTCACCCGCTTCAATCACCTCATCGTAGTCTAGGCCTGCGTTCTCCATCGCGGCCTTAAGGTAGCCTTCGTCCACCCACGCCGCCACATCTTCCGGATCTACCGGCGATTCGATTTTGCCCAAACTAATTAGCGTCGCAATGCTGTTTTTCAGCGCCTCTATCTGAATGTCTCCAATGCTGGGGTTAATCGGCTGGAGGCCCGATGGCCCTAAGAACATGTAAACCACTTCTTTCTCAATGCCAGACCATTCTTCAATCTGAGCCGAAATATCTTCTGGACTCTCTCGGAACATGTCGTTGGCTTCGAGCATGGCCTGAAGGTAGGCTTCAACAATTTCAGGATACTTTTCTGAAAAGTCAGAGCGAACAACAATACCGTGCAGGGTCGGAACACCTGTTTGTGCGCCGTCAAAAATCTTTTTAGCAAAGCCTCGGAAAGGAAACAGTTCGCCAAAAGGAACAAAGTCAGCATGTGCGTCAATTTGCCCAGTCCGCAAGCTAGTGCCACCGACTTCGGGTGCTTGACTAACTAGGTCAATGTCTTTTTCTGGATCGATGCCCGCATCTGAGAGTGCTTTTAGCACCATGCCATGAGCGGCGGAGCCAAAGGGAACAGACACTGAGCCGCCCTTCAGATCGGCCAGAGACGTTGCTTCACTGTCTTTGGGCACCACAACCGCGTTGCCTGCGCCGTTAGGGCTGTAGGCCAGCGTGCCAATAAAGGTGGTTTCTACATCGCCACCTTCTTCTTGGAACTTGATGAGGTTAATAACCGCCGGAAAATCTCCCATTAAACCAATATCAATTTGGTTGGCCAACATTTTGTTGGTAATGGGTGGCCCAGATGTGTAGCTAGACCACTCGATATCGTATTCAACACCTTCATATTTGCCAGTAGTGGGTAGATGTTTTTCTAAAAGCTCTAATTCTCTGACAACCGCACCGCCTACCGCAGTATTGATTACCTGATCTTGAGTGCCAATTGAGATGCGAATGGTTTCACCCGCTAGGGATTCCTCACCCGCTTCTACAGCAACGTCGCCCCCTGATTCTGTTTCTGCCGTGTCAGAAGGGGTGGAACAACCGGCTACAAAGGCTGCCGAAAGCGTTAGTGCGCAGGTAATGGAAACTCTTTTCAACCAAGTAGAATAGGGCTTCATGAATGAACGAACTCCTTTCGATTTCGCTTCATTTAATCTGTGCTGCTCCAGCTACATCTGTAAGTAGATATACAGACGCCTATCTAACGACTGAATTGCCAATAAAAATCACAATTGAATCCATAAATTTCTTTTATTAGTGGCCTATCAACGGCACGTAGAGAATAGACACTCTCACAATTAGGCTGCGCCAATGTTGCGCTACTGTTGCGTTATTTTAGAGTCATGGTCAATTTTGATAGTCCGCTGACGATCTCTAGCTTGCGTGAGCAATACGCTACGGGTAGCGTTTCTCCTGAAGATGTCATTGAGGCGATTATTCATCGCCTAGAAGCGCGTGGAGATGATGGCATTTGGATTTATACGCTACCAAAAGCAGACTTGCGATCGCGCGCTGCATCCCTGGCGCAGATGCCTCAGTCAGAACAACACCGAAAACAACTTCCGCTATGGGGCATTCCCTTTAGCGTTAAAGACTGTATTGATATTGCTGGGCTACCAACATCGGCGGCTTGCCCTGGGTTTGCGCATGAGGCAGCTCATACCAACCCAACCGTACAGAAGCTTCTAGCGGCGGGGGCGATGCTGATTGGTAAAACTAATTTAGACCAGTTTGCAACGGGGCTAGTCGGTGTGCGAACCGGCTATACCGTGCCGCACAATGCGTTTTCTGAAGACTACATTTCGGGTGGATCTAGCTCGGGCGCAGCGCTTTCTGTCGCGGCGGGTTTAGTGTCTTTTGCCATTGGCACTGACACCGGTGGATCTGGAAGAGTTCCTGCTGGATTCAACAATATTGTGGGAC
Organism: Cyanobacteria bacterium P01_D01_bin.105; assembly: GCA_039025345.1. GTDB lineage: Bacteria > Cyanobacteriota > Cyanobacteriia > Phormidesmidales > Phormidesmidaceae > Phormidesmis. The sequence goes on from JBCCOO010000059.1 coordinate 7,394, forward strand.
TTAAGCCCACTAAAGGACGCTTGAATACGGCCCATACCATCGAGGCCTGTAAAACATTGGACTGTTTGAGTGTGTTTGCCTTAACGGCTGAAGATGCCCAGATTGTGTTTGATATTGCTCAGGGCTTTGATCCCCTCCAGCCGTTTTCTCGTCAAAAGGAGGCCTCGCCTGAGAAACTCACTCACTATCAGCCGAAACAACCTTTTCGGTTTGGTGTGCCTTGCCCAAAACACCAAGAATTCTTTGGTAATACAGATGCAGAAGCGCTCTATCACAGTGCGATTCGGACGCTGAAGCAGTTAGGGGGCACCTGTGTTGAAATTGACTATGATCCCTTTTTAGAAGCCAATAATTTATTATTTAACGGCCCTTGGGTAGCAGAGCGCTATGCGTCAGTGGGTGAATTTGTTGAAGCGCAGCCGGCTGCTGTTTTTCCGATTACGAGAGAGATTATTCTCAAGGCTAAAGATATTACGGCTGCAGAAGCCTTTGAAGGCCTCTATGCGGTCGAAGCATTGAAGCGAAAGGTGCAATCCATTTGGGATGAAATAGATTGTCTAATGCTCCCAACGACGGGGACGATTTATCGCATTGATGAAATTGAGGCAGATCCACTGCGATTGAATGCCAACTTGGGTTACTACACAAACTTTGTCAATTTGTTGGATTTGTGTGCGATCGCCATTCCAAACGGGTTTCAGTCTAATGGATTGCCCGCTGGTGTCACCTTTATTGCACTGCCCCACTGTGAACCTTATCTCACCAGATTAGGCGGATATTTTCATCGCGAACGGGGGCTGCCTTTAGGCGCAACTGAAAATACAGCGGGTGCTAACGCCCTTGTCTGAGCTATCAGGCTGATAGCTCAAACTGATAGCTCAAACCCAGAAAGAAAATTGATGAGTGCATAAATTTTCTTTCTGGGTGTGGATGCCCTTACACAGGTAACAGTAGCGCTCACCACAAATCCGATCTCCAGCGGTGTCTAAGTTACTCTGTAAGTTAGGTGAATTAACGTAATTAGCGTAATCAAATACAAATAAACAAATTGTTTGCAGGAGACGATAATGCAACAAAATTTGAGAACTTTTTTCAAGCGGCGTAAGTTTTTGGCGATGAGTGGCTTAGCCGTTTGCTCCATGGTGCTGGCGGTAGGCTGCTCGCAAGAAGCCACGCCAGAAGTATCCGACAGCGCCCCTGATGCTGAAGTTGCAGCCGCACCGTCGGATTTGCCTACGGTGAAAGTTGGGTTTCAAACGGGAGATATTAACAACATTACAATGGTGGCGGCCAAAGAAGGCTATTTTGAAAAAGTTGGCCTAGATGTGGAACTTAGCCCTTACTCTTCTGGGGGGGCAATGGTTCCCGCTTTGGCAGCCAAAGAAGTCGATATCACCTGGTTTTTCCCCTTTCCCTCTTTGACGGCTTACGCCACTGGGGTTGACCTTGAGGTCGTGCTTTTAGACCATGCGCCGATGACGGCTGAGCGACTAATTGCCGGAGAAGGACTCGCTGATGTCTCTGACCTAGCGGGTAAAACACTCGGTGTCACGATTGGTACTTCAGGTCACCATTCTTTGTTGTCTGCGCTTGATCAGGCAGGTCTGACACAAGAAGATGTGACGCTGGTGAACCTAAAGCCTTCAGAAATGGCGGCGGCCTATTCAGCCGGTCAGATTGACGCGGCTTGGACGTGGGAACCTGCAGCCGGCAAGCTAAATGAGCTAGGCGGAACAGATATTGCCACGGCCCAATCGGTGGGTGCTTATGCTGTTGCGCTATGGGGCGTGCGCAAGGAATTTGCCGAAGAAAATCCGGAAGTGATGATGAAGTTTATGGAAGCCTGGGAAATGGCCCAGGAAGATTATCTAGCGGATCCGGCCGCGGGCCAAAAGTGGGAAGCCGAGCGGCTTAACCTCACGCCTAAAGAATTTGGTGACATGGTCGGTCGTCAAGGCTCTACCGTTATCAAAATGGAAGACCAGCTCTCTGATGATTGGCTAGGTGAGCCCGGTGCACCTCAGTCTACGGATTTGTACAAAGCCTATACGGAGTATGCAACGTTCTTAGTTGATCAAGGGCGTTTGGACAGTGTTCCAGAAGATATCGCACCGCTGATTAACTCTAGCTATGTTGCTGCTTACCTTGATGCAAAATAAATGTCTCAGTCATTGTTCTCGCAGATGACGCATTCTCCAACCCACAGCCACAGCACAGACAATCCCGACAGGGGCAATTCTGTGATGAGTGGCTCCAATACGGACAAAATTATCGGTTTAGATCGAGTCACGTTTGGCTATAGCCGCAAGCGGCTAGTGCTAGAAGATTTAACCCTCAGCATTCACAAAGGTGAGTTTTTGACTCTATTGGGGCCATCGGGCTGCGGTAAGTCCACCATCTTAAATTTGGTGGCGGGCTTTTATGAGCCGCTGGCCGGTTTGGTGACCCATGGCGATCAGCCTATCAAGGGGCCATCAGCTCGGCGGGGGGTTGTGTTCCAAGGCAATGCTTTGTTCGACTGGATGACGGTTGAGCAAAATATTGCCTTTGGGTTTCGCTTTCAGTCTTTGCCTAAGTACGAGAAGAAGGAACGGGTGAACACCATTATCAAGTTGGTGGGATTGCAAGGGAGCGATCGCAAATACCCCTATCAGCTCTCTGGTGGGATGCGACAGCGCGTGGCGGTGGCAAGATCGATGGTGGTTCGTCCAGAAATTCTGTTGATGGACGAACCGTTTGCAGCGGTAGATGTTCAAACCCGAGAGGGCCTACAAGAAGAGCTGCTGAAGCTGCATGAGCAGGTGTCAGGGGCGATTTTGTTTGTGACCCACAGCATTGAGGAAGCGGTGTTTTTGAGCGATCGCATCATTATTTTGGATCGCAACATGGGCGGTATTTATGATGAGACCACGATTACGTTGCCAAAGCCCCGCTACGGTGCCATGAACCGAGTATCTGAGGAATTTAATCACTACCGCACCGACCTGTATTTAAAGATGAAGGCAATTAGCTAGCTGTTTTATTTTTTAGGAAATAGGTTCTTAGAAAATCAGTTCTTAGAAAGTAAGTTCTTTGGAAATAGGACAGCTAGCTGAAGTTTAAAACTCAACCCAGTTCACGTAACCCATGCAGTTAAAAGCCTCAAAGCCGAACGATGTGCCTGCCTTTAAGGGGCAAGATTTACAAACCCAGGCGCTCCGTGAAAAAGCCCTGTTGTTTGTTATATCAATTGCAATTCCCTTTTTGATTTTGGTGCTTTGGGAAGTCACGACCCGTCAAGGCTGGATTGATGAGCTTTTTTTACCAAGCTTGTCGGGGATTGTCGGTGAGTTTTTAGCGATTGTCCGTAAGGGCTATGCCGGGACGCCATTGATAGCACACGTTTTGGCTAGCTTGAAGCGAGTCTTTTTAGCGTTTGGCATTGGCACCATAGTAGGGCTGTTGCTGGGCCTGCTGATGGGCTATTACAAATACATTCGCGCGGCGTTTTACCTTATTACCGAAGTGCTAAGGCCCATTCCACCCTTGGCCTTTATTACCCTGTTCATTCTTTGGTTTGGAATTGGTGAAGTCTCTAAAGTCTCTATCATTCTCTATGCTGGCATGCTGATTGTCATGCTCAACACGATTGAAGGGGTACGCGCTTGCCCCAATGAGAAGATTTTAGCCGCACGCACCCTTGGCGCAGGTGATTTGGCGATCTTTTTGTATGTGATTTTGCCCGCTGCTTTGCCCTACATTTTCACAGGCATGAGGGTAGCGCTTTCTGTTGACTTTGGTATTTTGGTGGCGGCAGAACTCCTGGCAGGCGATTTGGGCGTGGGCTATATCATTCAAGATGCCAGTACGTTTTTTAATGTAGAAGCCCTGTTTGTTGGCATCTTGATGATTGCCTTTTTTGGTGTGATCTCTGACATTGTGCTCAGACTTTTATCTACGCGGATTGTGCATTGGCAGGGAAAAAAGAGATAGACAATAAAGGTGGCCAAAAATGCCTGAACAAAAATCCTGAAAAGAGATCCTGAAAAGAGACCCTAAAAAAAGACTCTGAAAAAAGATCCTAGAAAAAGACGTTAACGCTTAAGTTGTTGGAGTGAGATCCTATGTTAGAGACCCTTCCTAGCCCCTCTGAACTGACTTCTCTAGAAGCAGCAGTGCTGGCTGAAATCACCACTGAAAAGTGCGTTCAGCTCATTAAAGATTTAGTGCCGACAGGGCAACCCGGATGCGGCAATTCGATTGATCCAGAAGCGCCGATGCCTCACGAAGAAGATATTTCGCTGCAGGTAGGAGAACATTTGCAGTCCCTTGGGTTAGCGGTTGAATGGGTCTCAGCCATCGAAGGGCGACCAAACGTAGTGGGCCGCTGGAATGACGGGCTAGACGGGCCGTCTTTAATTTTCAATGATCACCTAGATACCTATCCGTCTTGCGATCCACAAGAATGGAATATGTCGGGGCACAACCCCTACAATGCAACGCTCAGGGGAAGATATCTTTACGGACGGGGTACCTCAGATACGCGGGGGAATATGACCTGTCAGCTAATTGCCATCGAAGCACTTAAAAAGGCCGGGGTAAAGATCAGCGGCGAACTCATTTGCGCCTACACCGTGGATGAAGAACGGCACGGCAAAGCCGGTGCGCTGCATTTGTTAAATGAGTATGGTTTAACGGCTGACTATGAGATTACGGCTGAGCCGACCTCGTGGACGAATGAGGATGACTGGGGTATCGGCATTGCACTGGCCCATTCGGGGCTGTGTGTATTGGATATTGAAATGACGGGCGTGCGATCGCACATTTGGCGACCTGACGAAGGCGTAAATCCCATCCTACACATGGCCCAGCTCATCGAAACGCTGAAGCACACCACGTTTACCCATGAAGCGCCCGAGATTTATGGCCCTACCCAACCCAGCATTTGCCCCGTGAGGATTGAAGCAGGCAAAATTGGCGAAGGTCAATTTACGCCGCCGTCTTGTAAAGCGCGGGTGTGGGTTATTGGATTGGTACCGGGGATGACTTATGAGTCAATTGTGGCCGATATTGACAAGGTACTGACCCAAATGAAAGCGGAAGATGAGACGATTCAAGCCACCGTTACTCAAGTCGAGGGGGAAACTTTTGTCCCGGCGTCTATTCAGGTAGATAAAGAGGCGGCGCACGTGCAGGTGCTTTCTAACGCCTATCAGCGTATTTTAGGGAAAGAGCCAGTGCTATATCGCAAGAATGCGTACTGCGACACGCTGCGGTTTTCCCATAGCGGCATTCCTTCGATTACCTTTGGCCCCGGAGAAGACGGTTGGCCACCGGTCAATGAATTTATCGATATGGAAAAAGTGGTCGCGGCCACTAAAATTTATGCTCTGTTCCTGCTCGATTTCTTCAACGCTGAGCAAGGCTAACTTGTTTCTTTTTCTCTCGTTTCTTTTTCTCTCGTTTTTACGTTTCTTGACTCCTAATGCTTACGCGCTTATTTGCCCTGGTTTTGCCGGGGCATTTTCTTAGGATGTTTTCTTAGAATATATGCTTCTCTTCTTCAAATGACAGACACCAGCATCATCCATACGCCCCACACCAGTATCACCGTCTCAGCTCGGCCTTCCCCTTTCACCCTACAGCTTGAGCGGGCAGCGCTGTTGGTGATTGATATGCAAAATGATTTCTGTTCTTTGGGCGGGTGGGCCGATAGCAAGGGATTTGATGTGCGCCATACCCAAAAAGCCATTCAGCCGTTACAAGCTTTGCTCAAGTGCCTGCGTACAACTCCTATCACCATTATCCATACTCGCGAAGGCCATCGCCCAGATTTGAGTGACTGCCCGCCGCACAAGCTGGCTCGCTCAAAGCAACAAAATGCAGAAATTGGCAGCGTAGGGGCAATGGGGAGATTGCTCACCAGAGGCTCTAAGAGCCATGATTTTGTGGATGACCTGAAGCCGATCGCAGGTGAGATTGTGTTAGATAAGCCGGGCAAGGGGTCTTTTGTCGCGACTGATTTAGATTTGATTCTGCGGCAGCGAGACATTCAATACTTGTTGCTTACGGGGGTGACCACGGAATGTTGCGTGCACACAACGCTGCGAACAGCCAACGACTTGGGCTACGAGTGCTTACTTTTAGAAGATTGCTGCGCGTCTTTAGTGCCAGAGTTTCATCGTGTATCGGTGGCGATGACTCAGCAGATATTTGGGTGGGTAACTTCGTCTGAGCAGCTTGTGCAGCAGCTATAGCTTTCGGCACTTAAACCTTTGGCACTTAAACTTTTGGCAATTATAGCTTTCGGCATTTATCTCAGGACGCTCTCAGTCAAACCCCTCTAGCAGAACGTTTTCCAGCAAACATTTCTATGTGTTGAGTGAATGTAAAAGAATATGGGTAAAAAGGGCCAGTTGTGATCGCATAAAACATACTGAGGCTGTATGCATTCATAGGGCCAGATCCATAGAGGCAGATCTTTTATGAAAGGTAAGCAGCTAATCGTGCTAGGGCAGCCGGGTACGGGGGTAAAAAAGCAGGCGATCGCACTGGCTGAGCGTTGGCATGTGCCATTTGTTTCTGTAGATGAACTTGTGCAACAAGAAATTGCGGAAGCCTCTGAGCTAGGCACTCAAGCGAAAGGTTGCTTGGATGCAGGTGAGCGACTGCCGAATGCCATTTTAGTGAAATTGTTGCGGCGCAGAATTGAGCAGCCAGATATGTTGGATGGCTGGGTGCTGGTTGACTTTCCGCAATCGGTTGCGCAGGTGCATGAGCTGGATGAGCTGCTCATGCGGTTTGAGCGGGAGCCGGTTGAGGTCGCTTACCTAAAAGGAAGAACGGGACTGTTGATTAGTCGGATAGTGAAGGAAACAAGGGAGAGTACGCGGGTAATTCGCGATCGCTTGACCCAGCATGAGAAAGCCACACTGCCGGTGATTGAGCTGTATGCGCGAGATGGGCGTTTGACAACGGTTAACGGCTGCTTGAATGAGAAGGAAGTCGCCAATGCGCTGTATATGCTGGGGCATCAAGAGACAGGGGCAGCAGCGCTGATTCATGATGAAGCAGAACTGGATGCGCTGCTGGCAGAAGATACGCTGATAGTCGTCGATGGCATGGCTTCTTGGTGCGGCTCTTGTAAGCTGGTGGCCCCCATGGTCGATCAGTTAGCGGAGGCATATGGCGACCGAGCTAAGGTAGTAAAGATGGATTTTGATGCGAATAAGCAAATTCCGAAACGCTTTGGACTAAAGGGGATGCCTGCAGTGATGTTTTTTAAAGGCGGTGAGCTAAAAGAGACATTGACCGGCGTGAAGCCTTATAAAACATACAGTGCGACGGTGACGAGCTTGTTGGAATAGTTGAAAAGCTATATGCCGTATAGAGGACGGCTTGCACCAACACCGACGGGACATTTGCATTTGGGCCATGCAAAAACGTTTTGGCTTGCGCAGCAGCGGGCAGAGAAAGCGGGCGGTGAACTATTACTGCGGGTGGAGGATTTGGATGAGCATCGCTGCCAGCCTCAGTATTATATTGACATGCTGGAAGACCTTGAGTGGTTTGGTTTCCGGTGGCAAGAAGGGCCAGATGTAGGCGGTGCATTTGGGCCGTATTGTCAGCGCGATCGCTTACCTTTTTACTTACAGGTTTGGCAAAGGCTGAGCGAGCTAGAAACGATTTATCCAAGTCCCCATTCTCGTAAGGATGTGGCGCGGGCGCTGAGTGCACCGCATGAGGGAGATAAGGAGATTATCTTTCCGGTTAAGCTGCGTCCAGATGAATGGGCAAAAACACATGAACCGGGTGAGGTGAACTGGCGTTTCCGGGTGCCGGATGGGGAAATTGTTGAGTTTGTTGATCTTAACTGTGGGCCTCAGTGCTTTGTGGTTGGGGAGGATTTTGGAGATTTTATTGTGTGGCGGCGAGATGGGTTTCCGAGTTATGAGTTAGCGGTAGTTGCCGATGATCATGCTATGGAAATTTCTGAGGTGGTACGCGGAGAAGACTTACTATTAAATACCGCAAAGCAAATTTTGCTATATCGGACTTTGGGATGGGAGATTCCGACTTTTTATCACTGTGAGTTGGTTCGAGATGAGGCCGGAAAGCGATTGGCTAAGCGAGATGGCGCGAGAAGCTTAAGAGGACTGCGAGAACAAGGACTAACGCCGGAGGCAATTAGGGGTGGGTGGGTTTAGTCTCGAACCCCTAATTGCCTCCGTTGGTGCTCTTCCAACTCATCACCCGCAAATGACCATCCCCATCGCTAACTGCTGTGACAATAAACCCATTACGGGCTTGGGTTGGGGCAATTTCACGCTGGGATATGTATCATTTCTGACCTGACAGTAGGGCTATATCACCCTACTGTCACCGTAATGGTTGAGATTCAGTATATACGTGTACTTCTTTATTTCTTCCACAGGGATTAATAGGGGTGAAGGCACGCCATCAGGAAGTTAGACAGTCTAATGACGACAACAACCCGAAAAAAAATAGTGCGTGAACGGCGCGACTACAATACCTGGGTCGCCAATGAAACATTAGAAGACTACTCGTTGCGATATGCACCGAAGTCATTTCGCAAATGGTCAGCTTTTTCGGTGGCAAATACCGCCTTGGGTGGTATTTCGTTTCTCGCGCTAGAGGCCATTGGTGGCTCTTTAGCCATGAGCTATGGCTTTACCAACACAGTTTGGGCCATTATCATCGCTGGCGGCATTATCTTTTTTGCAGGCGTGCCCATCACCTATTACGCCGCCAAGTACAACATTGATATGGATCTGCTAACCCGAGGTGCTGGGTTTGGCTATATTGGCTCAACGATTACATCGTTGATTTATGCATCGTTTACATTCATTTTCTTTGCTCTAGAAGCCGCCATTATGGCGCAGGCATTGGAGCTCTATTTCCAGTTACCGTTAGCGCTGGGCTATGTTCTGTGCTCCATCATTATTATTCCACTTGTCTTTTTTGGGGTTACCCTAATCAGCAAGCTGCAGCTCTGGACACAGCCAATTTGGTTGAGCCTGATGATTGCCCCCTATGTGTTTGTTTACCTTAAAGAGCCCGATGCCCTTAGCTACTGGATGAATTTTGCCGGCGATTCTCCCAGTGGCGCAGCTTTTCATCCACTGCTATTTGGTATGGCAGCGACGGTTTCTCTATCGCTGATTGCCCAATTAGGAGAACAAGTAGATTATTTGCGGTTTCTACCAGATAAAACAGAGGAAAACCGTTTCCGCTGGTGGCTAGCTGTGATTTTAGCTGGGCCGGGGTGGATTATTCTGGGCGGCGCCAAGCAAATTGGCGGTGCGTTTTTGGCGTCTTTAGCCATTAAACATGGTGCTTCGGTGGCCCAGGCCAAAGAGCCGATTCAAATGTATATGGCAGGCTTTGCCGATATGTTTGCAGATCCCGAGGTGGTGCTTTTTGTGGGCACCTTTTTTGTGATCATTTCGCAAATTAAAATTAATGTGACCAACGCCTACGCGGGGTCTTTGGCTTGGTCTAACTTTTTCTCTCGCCTTACCCACAGCCATCCAGGGCGGGTGATTTGGCTGGTGTTCAATATTGTGATCGCCCTTTTGCTCATGGAGCTAGGCGTCTTTCACACCATACAAGCCGTATTGGGGCTATATTCCAATGTGGCCCTAGCCTGGATTGGTGCGCTCGTCGCCGATCTCATTATCAATAAACCATTGGGCTTCAGCCCTTCATATGTAGAATTTAAGCGAGCCTATCTCTACAACTTTAACCCCGTCGGATTTGGCTCTATGGGGATTGCCTCAGCCATTTCTATCATTGCGTTTATTGGTGTCTTCGGAGACTATGCCCAGGCGTATTCATCTTTTATTGCCCTCGGTGTTGCCTTTGTGCTTTCACCCACACTTGCTGTTCTCACCAAAGGGAAATACTACATCGCCCGCACTAACACCGTACTCGATACCTTCCCAAAAGATTCTCTACTCAGCTGTTGCATTTGTGAGCAAAGTTATGAGCCTGCTGATATGGCGTTTTGTCCGGTTTATGATGGACACATTTGCTCCCTTTGCTGCAGCCTGGATGCGCACTGTCACGATAGCTGCAAGCCCTCAGGAGACAGCCGCCTCTTGTCAGCGCAGCTTGCTAAACTCGCCTTTCGAGACAAAGTTTCACCCCAGGTTGGCGTTCGGATTATTCGCTTTACGGGGTTATTTTTGTTATTGTCTGGCAGCCTTGCCGCCATTTTAGGTGGGTTTTCTTACCCGTTAATCTTAACCAATACTGAGCTGAGTCTTGAAACGATAGAATCTGCTCGCAGCATGATTGCTGAAATATATGCTGCGCTGCTGGTGCTAGGCGGGATTGGCGTTTGGATTTTTGTGCTGAGTCAGGAAAGCCGTGAGCTGGCAGAAGATGAATTAGAAGAGCAAAACCATCAGCTACAGCAAGAAGTGACGGTGCGTCAGCAAGCTGAGGCAGAACTACAAGATTTGACTCAGCAGCTAGAACATCGCGTACAGCAGCGCACATCCGAGCTATCGCAAGCTTTGAGCGAATTGAAACAGGTACAAACTAATCTCATTCAACAGGAAAAAATGTCCAGCTTGGGGCAGCTAGTCGCTGGCGTTGCTCACGAAATTAACAATCCTGTCAATTTCATTCACGGCAATCTAAAACACGCCAAAGACTATACTCAAGACTTATTAGAGCTTGTTAATCTTTATCGTGAACACTGCCCAAATCCTGGCGCTGAAGTAGAAGAAGCCGCCGATGAAGTCGAACTAGATTTTCTCCAGGAAGACTTACCCAAACTGCTAACATCCATGCAGATGGGAACACAGCGTATTCGAGAGATTGTTCTATCTTTACGAACCTTTTCTCGTTTGGATGAGACAGATATTAAAGAGGTTGATTTACACGGTGGGCTGGATAGCACCTTATTAATTTTGGGTCATCGTTTAAAGCCCAATGGCGCTCGTCCAGCTATTGAAGTGGTTAAAGACTACGGCAATTTACCGCTAGTAAAATGCTACGCAGGCCCCCTTAATCAGGTGTTTATGAATATTTTGGCCAATGCACTAGATGCCCTAGAAGAGTCCTTGACCCAGCAGACGGTCAGTAGCCAGTCAGCGCCTACCGCGCTCCCAGCCGCACCCAAGATATCTATTAAAACGGCAATCAAAGACGATAATAATGAGGTTGAAATCCGCATAGCGGACAATGGCCCTGGCATACCATCAGACGTAAAAGATAAAATATTTGAGCCGATGTTTACAACCAAAACAGTGGGTAAAGGCACCGGTTTAGGCTTATCTATTAGCTACCAAATAGTCGTAGAGAAGCATAAAGGCACTCTGCGCTGTGACTCTAAGCGCGGCGAAGGCACCGAATTTGTGATAACGCTTCCAGTCTAAACACAGGTATCTAAATCTCTGTTGTGTCGCCTCAATAGATTAAATTCACCCTTCACAAAATAAGAGAGATGTCCCTGCTGAAGGTGCATCTCTCTTATTTTGTGAAGCCTTATTTGTAAGGGCCTATAATTGACAGGCTTAGTTGAGGCGATGGTCTTCAATTTAAATTTATGGTTGCTGCGTTAGAACTGCATGGACTCAGGAAACAATTTGGTTCGCATCGGGCGGTGGATGGGTTGAGCTTATCGGTCGCGCCAGGGGTGCTGTATGCTTTTTTGGGTGCAAACGGTGCGGGGAAGACGACGACGCTGCGAATGATTGCGGGGCTATTGGCACCAGATGGGGGCGATGCATTGATTTGTGGCCACAGCATTACGGCGTCGGCGCGGACAGCAAAGCAAAGCCTCGCGTATGTGCCGGATGAGCCGTTGCTGTATGGCAAACTGCGGCCGATGGAGTATTTAGAATTTGTGGCGGGGCTATGGAATGTCCCGGTGGCCAAGGCTCAGCCATTGGCGAAAGATTTGCTGAAGCAGCTTGGCTTGTGGGCAGTTCGCGAGGATTTTGTGGAGACCTTTTCTCGAGGGATGAAGCAGAAGTTAGCACTGGCGGGGGCATTTATGCACCGGCCTAAGCTGGTAATGCTGGATGAGCCTTTGAATGGACTAGATGCAGCGGCGGCGCGGCTGGTGAAGACGATGCTGCTGGAGTATGTGGCAGATGGGAATACGGTGATTTTGACAACCCATGTGCTGGATGTTGCAGAGCGGATGGCACAGGAAATTGGGATTTTGAATAAGGGGCGGTTGATTGCGGCAGGGACGCTGCAGGAGCTAAGGGTGCTGAGTGGAGAAGCCGGGTTTGGGGAAGATGGCGGGACGTTAGAGAGTGTTTTCTTGACGCTGATTGATCAGGCGAATCAGGAAAGTTCAAATCAAGAAGAGTCTAGCCAAGGAGGCACCAGGCAGTCGCAGGCGGATAGCCATGAGTAAGGGCGATTTTGGCAATAGCTTGGGCGCGCGTGCGGGAGCATTAGGAGGCGGTGCGTTTGGGTTGTTGTTGAAAAATGAGCTGCGGCTGTGGTGGCGGCAGATTCGAGACGCCAAGTACTTTTGGGCTTGGATGATTTTTGGGTTGGTGACCGTTGGCAGTGTGCTGCTTTTGCTGTGGTTGGGCTTTAGTGCTTTGCGAATGGTGACAGCAGGGGCGGTGCTGCCTGCCGAGGCGATTTGGGTGGCCGTGGGGCTGTGGCTGTTATCGCTCATGTTTGCCTTCAATCAGGCAATGCGGGAGAGCATTGTTGTGTTGTTTGAGCGGGGAGATTTAGATGTGTTGTTGTCTTCCCCGGTTCCCGCAAGGGCGATTTTTGCCGTGCGGTTGGTAACGGTGGCGCTGAAGGTGTTTTTTGGGTTTGGGGTATTTGTTATACCGGCAGGGATAGTGGCGGTTTTAGTGGGTTTTCCGGCGCTGTTGGGAATGTATCCAGCACTGGCTTCAATCTGTGTCATGGCAGCGAGCTTGGGGATGTTAGTAACACTGCAGGTGGTGCGATGGGTGGGGGCAAAACGGGCGCGATCGCTCGTGCAGTTTCTAAATCTGTTGCTGTCTTTAGGGGTAATTGTGGGGTTTCAGATACCCAATTATTTACTGACGAGTGGATTTGATGTGAGCAGAGCTTGGCAGCGGTTTCAGGCCTGGGCTGCGCCAGGTACGGCTTTTGGTGTGGATAGTTGGGTGTGGTTTCCAGCACGGGCCGTGCTGTTTGATCCGCTGTCGGTGGTGCTGATGCTGGGCATGAGCGGGGCGATCGCAGCGGCAACGGTGTTGGCCTTAGAGAATACGTTTGTGCAGGGGACGCAGCAGTCGTTAACGCAAAAGGGGACGCGAACAAGAGGTTCTCAAAAAGAGAGCGTATGGCGCGGTGGGTTTAATAGGGTGATGTTGAAAAAGGAGTGGCGGACGATGCTCCGCCATCCGTATTTGGTGTCTCAGGTGGCCTTTCAGGTAATTTTGATTTTGCCGCTAACCTGGATTTTGATACAGGGGGGCGAAGCGGATGCTTTGTTTGATATGGGCCGAATCGCGAATTTGGGGCTGCCGTTTTTAGCGGGGCAGCTGGCATATTCGCTGACGTTTATTTGTTTGTCAGGAGAAGAAGCACCAGATTTACTAAAATCTTCGCCCATGGCAAGTCATCGGTTGCGGCGATTAAAGCAGGCTGCGGCGCTGATTCCGGTTTGGGTGGTATTGTCGCCTGCGTTTTTGGTCTTAATTTGGCGGGGTGAGGTTTGGCTGCCGGCACTGGTGGCGGCGTTGGGCGCTTCGGTGAGTGCGTCGCTGTTGCGACTATGGAATTCTCGGCCTGCGGCGATTGGCACGTTGTTTCGGCAGCGGCAGCTAAATAAGTCAGATTTTTTGTTAATGGTGGTAGAGATTGGTTCGCCGTGGCTATGGGTGCTGATGGGCTCGGCGCTTTATAACCGTTCGGTAGCGCTGGTGTTGTTTACGGTAATTTTGCTGGGGATTGTGTATTCGGTGAGTTATTTTCGGGCTAAGCAGATTGGCTCATTTCTACATTACTGACATATGGATGGGTCTATGGTGCGGGCAGAACTGGAACAGGTGGAAACGGCAACTTTAGCCAAGCTCACTCGACTAAAGAACGAGCTGATCGCACTTGGGCAGGCAGCGGTGAGAGAAGAGTATAAACAGGTTGCTGGGCGCTACGAAGCAGAACTTGAGAAGTTGTCTGTTGTACATCGGCAGAGAAAGGCGGCGCGGGCGCAGCAGCGAGCTGAGTATGTTGAGCATTTGCGGGGAGAGGCGCTGGCGCTGGCGCTGGCGGGGTTGGCTCATGAGAGCCAGCAGAATAGTGGGGAGCGAAGAGCGTTAAAGCAGAAGAGAAATGAGGCGATCGCGCCGCTAGCGCAATCTGTTGCCGAAGCGGATAAGCAAACTAGAATGCTTAAACAACAATATGCTGTGCTTTCTAATGGGTGGAAACAGCAGATGCAGGCAGCTTACTTTTCTAAGCTAGATGCTGAGCTGGCGCACGGAAAGAGAGCGGTGTTGAACGTGCTTTATGAGGATGCGGGGCTAATCGTAGTTGATAAACCAGCGGGACTCTTGTCAGTGCCAGGGCGGCGGTTGCATTTGCAAGATAGTGTATTAGGCCGGTTACGGTATCAGATGAGAGACCAGATGCCAGCAAGTGATTTTTTGCAGGCGGTGCATCGGTTAGATAGGGATACCTCTGGGGTGATGGCGATCGCTTTATCTGCCACTGTCCACGCTGAATTAAGCCAACAGTTTGCTCAGCGCCAAGTACATAAGCGTTACGAGGCGATTCTTTCTCGGCCTGTTAACTGTAACCATGGCACCGTTGCGCTCCCGCTGTGGAGCTGCCCTGAGTGCCGCCCGAGGCAGATGGTAGATACCAAGAGAGGTAAGCCTAGTGAGACTGGGTTTAGAGTGTTGTCAGGCGGCGAGCAGCCAAGGATTGAGTTTGTGCCTTACACAGGCCGCACCCACCAGCTACGGTTGCATGCGGCGCATCCAGATGGATTGAATTCGCCTATTTTGGGTGATGTTCTGTACGGCATAGAGGATTATGCCAGAGATGGTGACGGCAACGATTCGTGCGATTGTCTCTCGAAAAGACTGTTTTTACACGCGAAATCACTCAAGTTTGTTCATCCTAAAACCCAACGTCCGATTACTTTTGAAAGCCAGACTCCTTTTTGAGGGCAGGCTGTCTTTCCGTCAAGAAAATAACATAGGTGCCTGCTCCCATAAAGATAACAAAGTAGTCAGGGCCTATATAAAAAGCTGAACCCTATATGAAAAGCTGACCTTAGTAAGGCGCTGAGCAGGGTCATGTCAGCTTTTTCGATTGTCCAATCAAGCCCAATCCCGAGATGCCAAGCAGTGCTATTGCCCCCATCCAAACCCAGTTCAAAGCAAGGCTCCAATCAATTCCCTGCATTGTTCTATCAACCATGCCCACACCCAATATTACCAATCCACTAAACACCAACTGAATGGTTCCTAACGCCCTCAGCTCACCGACCGTTGCCCGTCGCGAGAGCATCGCTGCACCCACCGCGCCCGACAGCAAAATGGAACTATAGATTTGGCTGTGAAAAACATCTAGCGGCCATAGCCATTGGCCACCCGTCGTCTCTGGGAAAAACAACAGACTTAAGCCATATGCGCCCATCAGCCCCGCCTGCACACCCAAACCAACAGACCATAGCTTAGACAGTCGGCGCAGCCCCGCAAAAACATGGTGTCTGTAATAGCCCCAAAAATACCCACTTCCAACGCAGTCGATAATGTATACCAAAAACCAAAGATCGCTAGCCCGTCGCCCCGCATTAAACTGCTGAAGCTGCAAACAAGACACGATTAGCGCGTTTGTTGTAAAAACAAAAATCATCGGCACAATCAGCCGCGCTAAGGCGCTACGCCGACCGGTGAGCAAACTTGTAAAGCCCACGGCTGCGGCCAGATAAATCGCGCCCAAAAACCGAGTATTGTAAGGGGTTAGCGGCCAGACCCAACGCGCCTGAATAATCTCAGGAAAAAAGAACAGCGCGCTCCCGACCGTTGCCGTCAAAAATAATGAGATCGCCGCAACCGTGATCAGCATGGGCGGCAATGACAGCGGTTGAGCGTGATCTGGATGAACTGAAAGTGAGCGCTCCGCTACGTTTATAGATTGTTCTGAGGGTGTATTCATTAGAATGGGTTCCTTAGACGTGATTCACCGCCGCGCATGCTTAAAGCGTTGCGATCGCAGGGGTAATTGCGCCCAGCTGCTTTAACGTAGATATTTCAGATTGGGTCAGGCCCGCAACCTCAGTGATCATCATCCCCTCATAGGGTTCTTTATTTTTAAGCGTTTTCACAAGGGTACCGGCCTTTACATCCCAAAGCCGGATGGTTTTATCGTCGCTGCCGCTGGCCAGAAAGTTTCCATCTGGGCTAAAGGCCACTGACCACACGCTATTAGAGTGGCCGCTTAGGGTATGAATCAGCTCGCCGCTACTCGCGTTCCATACCTTCACCGTGCGATCCGCGCTACCGCTAGCAATCCATTCACCATTGGGGCTAATGGCCACCGCCATCACCCAGTTCTCATGGCCCTTTAGGACCTGTAGGCATTTCCCAGTGCGCACATCCCAAAGCCTCACGGTTTGATCGATACTGCTGCTGGCCAAAAAGTCCCCATTAGGAGAAAACGCAATGCACCACAGTCCGCTGGTGTGCCCTTGCCAAGTTTCTATACACTCACCTGTCTCCAAATCCCACAGCTTAATGGTGCGATCATAAGAACCACTGGCGAGAATATTGCGCTGGGGATGAAACGCTACTGAACACACCCAATGTTTATGGCCAAGTAAGGTCTGTCGGCATTGGCCGGTTTGTACATCCCACAGCTTAATGCTCTGATCAGCGCTGGCGCTGGCGATGGTTTCCCCCTTGGCATCAAACACCACTGACCAAATGGCTTTGGCATGCCCTGAAAAACTGCAGCAGGACTGTTGTTTACGATAGGGTTCAAACAGCTGCCACAGGTGCACCTTACCGTCTTCGTTGCCGCTTACGAGTAGGGTGCCATCGGGGCTAAAGGCCACTGACCAAATGGCATTTTGAGCGCCTGCTAATGCCTTAGGCAATGCTTCAGAAGCGATCTTGTCTGACGTTATGTCGTCTGAACCTATAGCTTCTGAGGTCATGTTCCACAGATGAACCAGGCGATCGCCCTGCCCGCTGGCCAACGTTTTACCATCCGGGCTAAAGGTCACAGCCCACACCCAGTTACTGGTGCCTTGCAGGGTTTTTAGGCACTGGCCGCTGCGGGTGTTCCATAGTCGCATCGTGCGATCTTCACTGCCGCTGGTTAAGTACTGGCCGTCTGGGCTAAAGGCCACAGACCACACCCAGTTGTTATGGCCTGAGAGCACGCGCAAACACTGCTGCGCTTTAATATCCCAGACGCGCACCGTTCTATCGGCGCTGCCGCTAGCCAACGTTTTACCATCAGGGCTAAAGGCCACAATCCACACCCAGTTGTTGTGCCCCGTCAAGGTCTGCAGGCCTTGGCCCGTCGCCACATCCCAAATGCGCACGGTTTGATCGGCGCTGCCGCTGGCCAACGTTTTACCATCGGGGCTAAAGGCCACTGTCCACACCCCATGTTCATGCCCCTTCAATGCTTTCAGCGGCTTACCTGTGCCATCTTTCGCACTGATATCCCACAGCCTAATAGTGCAATCCGCGCTGCCGCTTACGATTTGTTTGCCATCGGGGCTAAACGCCACAGACCATATGCCGTGGCCATGCCCTTTCAAGGTTTGTAGGCACTCGCCCGCGCCACCTTGTGTCTGCACATCCCACAGCTTTACCGTACGGTCAGCGCTGCCGCTCACCAGCCGCTTACCATCCGGGCTAAAGGCTACAGACATCACCCAGTTTTGGTGTCCCGTTAGGGTTTGCAGGCACTCACCTGTTTGCACATCCCACACCTTTATGCTGCGGTCGGCGCTGCCGCTCACCAGCCGCTTGCCATCGGGGCTAAAGGCCACC
This sequence comes from Cyanobacteria bacterium P01_D01_bin.105, assembly GCA_039025345.1. Classification (GTDB taxonomy): domain Bacteria; phylum Cyanobacteriota; class Cyanobacteriia; order Phormidesmidales; family Phormidesmidaceae; genus Phormidesmis. Next base: position 25,372 of record JBCCOO010000059.1, read on the forward strand.
GAGCATACCCAGTTTTGGTGCCCTTGAAAAGTTGAAATATGGGATTTTATATCGCCTGACGTGGGCGAAAAGGCCGTTTGCCAAAGCCAGATTTCACTGTTGGTATCGCCCGTTGCCAGCACCTTGCTGTCTGGACTAAACGCCATGGTGCGGATACTGCCAAACGGCTGATTGAACACAGAGCGGGAGAGATCTGAACCAGAAAAGTTCACATCGTATAGGTTTATGCCCTGCAGATAAGCCTGCCAGATGGCCAAATTAGAAAAGTCGTAGCCGGTTAAATCAACCTTGAAATGGCGCAGAAGCGTGAGCACATTACCACCCACGTAGCCGCTTTTTTTCGGCTGTGTGCGGGCCTCATTCAACCGTTCTAACAGCGCTGTTGTGATATCTGAAACAGAGGTGTAAGCCTCTTGAAGCTGCTTAGCAACAGGGCTAAGAATAAACCGGGTTTGCGCTTGGCGAATATAGTCTCTGGCATTGGCTTTGACTAATACATAGCGATTGATCAGAGCTGAGCCGATCAGGTCTGAACTGATCGGCGCTGAGCCTTGAGCGCTAATCTCGTGACAAATTTGCTGAATGAGCTCCCCCGTGAAATAGTCCATGATGACTGCTTGCTGGGTGATGCGAGAGCCATCTTTTTCAATTAAAGAACGCCGTTCGAGAGAATCAATCGCCTGCAAAACTTTGTTTAAAGGCACGGCCTCGACCAAATCAGTCCTGAGGGTTTGCCAAGCCACTGGCTCGCGGTTGATAGCCAGCCAGTACATAATGTCTTTTTCTAGCGGCGTTAGGCGATTGATTTGCCGCACTAAAAGCTGCCGAATATCACCAAAAATTAGAGAGTCTTCGTCAGCGAGGGCTAAGAAGCTCGCAATATCGCCATCAAAGTAATCTCTGACAGCTGCTGCGATCATTTTGAGCGCGAGTGGGTTGCCGCTGTATGCGCAGATTAGGCTCGCCCATTCTTGCTTGGTTCCGGTGAGGCCACCTGTGGTTTTTACGAGCTGTTCACCCTCCGCTTCTGTAAGGCCAGACAGCTGAAAACACCGGGTCGGCATCGCATCTCCGGCCTGAAGCGTAATTTCTTTAGGGAGCTCGCGTGAGGTAATGATAAAACAGCTATTGTGGTCAGCTTCTCCGATGGCTTTAAACAAGTCGCTGTAGCCTTCGTAACCGGTTCGGTAGGTACCGGCGCGATCGCCTTCTTCAAACAAAGGCTCCACATTATCTAACACGATCAGACAGCGATGGGCCCGCGCACAGTTCAGCAACTGCCGAAGCTGATCGTCTAAGGTATCGGCAGTCTCGTTGCTAGGCAGACTGATATCTGGCTGCTCTAGAAAAAAGGTTAATAAGTTCTTTAGCGTTTCCTGTACGGGCGGTGCATTTTTGAGGCTTCGCCAAATGAGATAGTCGAATTGCTCGGCAATGGTATGGGCCAGTTTGGCCGTGAGCGTTGTTTTGCCGATGCCGCCTATTCCGCAGAGAGCAAGCAAGCGAGTGCGGTCACCGATGATCCAGTCTTCTAGGGTTGCTAGCGCTTGCTCGCGACCATAAAAAATCGACACATCGACAGCGGCCCCCCAGTCCTGAGGTCGAGGCCTTTGATCGGGAGGAGCCTGCAGATCCTGACGTTGGGAAAGTAGGGCATCCGGCTCAGTTGCTTGAGGCGCAGACAGATTGTCAGGTGAAGTTACGCGCAGGGGCTCTGTCAGTGAGGTAGCAGCCACCTGTCTTACAGAGGCGGTGTCGCCTAAGTCAGCAACCGTTTCCCAATCTAAATTGAGGGTTTCGCACAGCTCTGTAAACGTGGCAAAGTCGACCGGCTTACCGCCGAGGAACTTCTTCACTGTTGCCAGTGAATAGCCCGCCCGCTCAGCCAGAGCACGCTGGGTTTGGAACCCATTGCGCTTCACCGAAACTCGGATGGTGTCAACGTAGTTTGTGTGCGCCTTAATGGAACGGGGCATCGGGATTAATCTGCCAGTGAAATTAGCACAGTATAAGTATCAAATGACACGAACATCTCCAGGTCTACCCCCATTAAAACAGCCCGCTTCAATTATGACTCCACACATTTTATGGCGCCATTACATACTAAGGAAATCTTAAGGGCCATTATGGATGGATGCTATGGATTGAGGCAGGGTTGAACCTAATCAAATAACCCTCAAAATAGCCCTCAGAACGAAGGAAACGGGAAAGAACCACAAGTCAGCCATAAGTTAGCCTTTCTCAGCCCTTAACGTAGCCTTCCAAGTTTTCTAATAGGGACATAGAGCAAGCAGCAAAGGTCAGACAAAGGCCAATCAAAGGCCAGTCAAGTGAACCGCTGCTGCTCGATGACACACACAACTTAGGTATTGCTATGAAACGCTTCACTTTTTCCGCTCTTTCCATTTCTGTCCTATTGGCAACAGGGGCGATTGCGCCATCTGCTCAGGCCCTGCCTCAAGTAAACGCTGACTTCAAACTACAGACTCTGCGCTTAAGCGAACTCGATACACGTAACAAGTCTGAGTATGACCAATCTGAATGGGACGCACCCACATTTAAGCTTCAGACTCTGCGCTTAAGCGAACTCGATACGCGTAACAAGTCTGACTATGCGCCATCTGACTATGAGTTTAAGCTTCAGACCCTACGCTTGAGTGAACTTGATACACGCAACAAGTCTGACTATGCGCCATCTGACTATGAGTTTAAGCTTCAGACCCTGCGTTTAAGTGAACTCGATGCCCGCAACAAGTCGGAATACGACCAGGAAGCTTACAACTACTATCCGCAAACCCCTGCGCAAGCGGCACCAGAAAACGTCACCGCTGAACAAGACAGCGTTCAGACAGCTGAGCCGACTGTAAGTGAGACACCAGCACCGCAGGAAGAAACAGCCTCTGCAGAAACGCCTTCTACAGAGCTATCTATTTTAGAAAGACGCCGTCAGGCGTTAGATCAACGCAGCTAGGAGACCACCTAACATACATCATCTGAATACTTCTTCCTATCGTGTTGTTTACTTAGCCCTCTGTTCTGTTATTAGAACAGAGGGCTAAGTTTTATTCTGTTTGTTTTTTTGACGGCGCGATGCCCACAAAGTCTGCTTCTCAAAGTTATTTTCTAAAAAAAGATTTTCTTAAAAATAGCTCTAGGTCAGCTCAAAGTTACCCTTTCTCAGCCTTTAACGTAGCCTTCCAGATTTTCTAATAGGGACATAGAACAACAAACGATGCGTTGCGCATCTTCTTTTGTTCATCTCCTTTATTTACTAAATAGGTAGGTCTAGTCCCCATGAAACTTAATCCCGCTCTCATCCAATCACGCATTCAATCACGCCTCTTAAAAGGGCTGGGATCTGGTCTCAGCTATTGTTTGTCTTTGGCTAGTGTATTAGCGATTTCAGCAGAAGCGATCGCCTCTCCTGTGCCACTTCAAAAACAGCTAACGCCCACTCAGCCTGAACACCCTCAAATCGCCCAGCAGGTTGAGCCTTCCACTGACGCTGATGCCGAATCAACGCCGTCAGGCGCAGAGGCGCTTCGACTAAATCCGCTGTTTAATTTCAGCTTTACCGAAGGAGCTGGCCATGAGGGCTTTTCCAGCGTGGGTGGCTTTCTCCCCTTGTTTCAAACGCCTGGGCAAAATGTCACCTTTCTCGATGGCCGGGTGAGCATTGACAACGACGGTAACTTTGGCGGTGGCTTGCAGGCAGGCCACCGGGCCTTGCTCAATGACAGCACTATCTGGGGCATTTATGCGGGTGTAGATGCTCGTGATACAGGCGATCGCACCTTTACCCAGGCCAATGCAGGCGCTGAGCTACTCGGCGAAAACTGGGATGTTACGCTCAATGCCAACATTCCGTTAGGCAACGCCCGTCAGGTTATCTCCTCCGAGATCCAGGCTGCTAACCCTCAGTTCACCGGCAACCAGCTGCTAATAGACGAGCAACAAGTAGATCAGGTGCAGGCCGCGCTGACCACGGTTTCACTCGATGGCGGACTTGAGCTGATTGACTTTGGCGGCGGCAGCAGCCTGTGGGGCCGAGGCGGTGTGTATTACTTAGGGGGAGAAGCCTCTGAAGATAGCTTGGGCTTTAGAGCCTCGCTGGACTACCGCCCTAAGAACAATTTACGCTTTGGCTTGGGCGTGCAGGATGACGGGATATTTGGCACCAACGTCATGTTCTCTGTAAATGCGTCCTTAGGCTCCTCGCCAAGCCGTTCTTATGATTCAGAAGAGAGTCCTGTAGAAGAGAGCTTAGGATCGCAAATCTGGGCGAGAGCCGCAGAACCCATTAACCGTACCAACACGGTCTTAGTTGAAAGTCGAACGGATGTTGAGATTATCCAAACAGACGTGACAGCCATTAATCCGGAGACAGGCAATGCGTTTGTATTTCGTCAGGTGGATCCGGATGCGGCTCCTCCAACTGTTCTAGGGGATACGACGCTCGCAGCAGAGATTATCACAGCAGCGATTGCTCGAGAAGGCACGTTTGAAGATCCTTTCACGACCATTGCTCAGGCTGCGAATGCTGCTGATGCCAATGCTGACAATATTATCTTTGTGCAGGAAGGTAATGCAGGCGGTGGCTTTACCCTGCCAGATGGGGTGCAAGTGCGCTCGGTGGGGCCAGTTCAACAGTTGAATACTCAGTTTGGTGAAGTGATTTTGCCAGGTTCGGGTAGCGGCAACCTACCTACGATTACGGGCCAAGTCACTGTTGGCAGTAACACATTGGTCTCCGGCCTAGAGATTGATCCGGATAAGTTTGCAAACGGTGCAGCAGTTGATCTCGGTCTAGCAGCGGCCTTGGAACCTCCAGTCGTCAATGGCATTGAGGCTAACGGCGAGAATATCACCCTTGAAGATAATGTGATTGCCAACGTTGATACAGGCATTAACCTGCCTGATATTGATGGCACAGTATCCATCGTTCGCAATCAAATCTCGAACACGGCAAGCGATGGCATTTTCTTCGGCAACATTGAAGGAGAAGATAATGTGACGGTGACTGTCGCTGACAATACGCTAGATACGATTGGTGATAGAGGCATTGAGTTTGACCTCATTCAGGGGAATGCGATTGCCAACATCACCGTTGCCAACAACCAAATCACCGATGCTCAACTCGACAGCATTTTCTTTGAAGATATTCAGCAGGATGCTGTCGCCAAGATTACGGTTGAAGGGAACGTCATCAATGCAGAGAATGTAGACCCTCTGGACGCCGGGGGAGACGGTATTGAATTTGATGACATTGAAAACAATGCCAATGTCACCATTGCCGTTAACGATAACCAAATCAGCAATGTTGCCTTTGAAGGGATTCAATTTGATGACATTGAAAACGATGCTGTAGCAACGATTAACGTTGAGAACAATCAGATTATAAGCGGGGAGTCAGGCATCGAATTTGATAGAATCGAAAACAGGGCTAATTCCAACATCACCATAACAGGCAATACGATTACAGTTGCTAATGAAGAAGGAATTGTCTTTGATGATCTTGAAAACAACACCGTCTCCAACATTACCATCGCCGATAACAACATTCTCGGCGCGGCAACACAGGGCATCGAATTCAACCTTATTGAAGACAATGCCAATGCCACCATTAACATTGTCAACAACCAAATTTCAAATGTCGGAGAGGAAGGCATTTTCTTTAATGACATTCAAGAGACGGCCACGGCAGTCATTACGGTAGATGGCAACACCATCACCGATGCAGGCGATGACGGCATTGAATTCACCCTGATTGAACAAAATGCCAATGTCACCGCAACAGTGACCAACAATACGATTATCAACCCTGGCACGACAACCACACCTACGACTGATCCCGGTGGCTTTCCCTCAGTTGTAGTTCAACCCCCCAGTGACGACGAGCTAGACGAAGACGACTTGGAAGAGCTTGAAGCCAGTGCCAGTGTCGTTGCTGGTGTCGCCGCAGCCGCAGCCGAAACCGAAACTTCGGATCCTGACGGCGATGGCGTTCGCATTACTCACACGGCTGATACTGATATGTGCCTAGCGCTCGATAACAATACCGTTATCAACCCAGCTAGCGATGGCTTTGACCTTATCAGCAATGGAGCAGGGCAATTCCAGGTAGTTGACCTAGCTAACGTCACCAGTCGGAATGTTGGCACCTTTAACCCTGCTGACATTGAGATCAATGAGGGCTTTGTAGAAGGCACAGCAGGTCAGGCACCTTGCCTATAGTGCAAGCCTTTAATCTACGTATTCCTAATCTCAGGATGAATAGTGCGCGCTCTGTTCATCCTGAGACTCACAAATCTGACCCAGATCTCTCGAAATTCCTGCGCATTTATCTATGGCTTCAAGGCGGTCTCTTCACACTTTTAGCAATTTGTTTATTTCTAGCCCCTGCGGCAATGGTCAGCCTTTGGCCTTGGAAGATTACACCTTTCCTAGCTCACATCTATAGTGCGCCTTTCTTTTCTTATGGACTGGGGAGCCTATATGCCCTCACTCAAAAAAAGTGGCAGGAAGTCAGAATTTTAATCTATGCCACCCTTGTGTTTACCACAGGTATTCTCCTCTCCTCTGTGCATCATTTGGCACTGTTTGACTTTACCCGTCTTAGCGTCTGGATATGGTTTAGCAGCCTTAGCCTAATCAGCTTCGCTTTAGCCCTTTTGGGTTGCTCACCGGCGCTGCGAAGTTCATCAAATCCGAATTTAACCTAAAAGTACCCAAACAACAATCATTGGAGAGAATATTATGACTGTTTCAATATCTCATCCCCATCGTACGCCTATTTCCTTGCCTCTCAGGGCATGGCTAGCTGTTGAGATCTTCTTTGGTGTTGCTGCGATCGGTGCAGTCTTTGTAGCGCCCGATCAAACATCCACAAATTTCGCTTGGCCGATCCAACCCACCGTGATGGCGGCTACATTTGGTAGCTTCTACCTATATGTAGGACTCATGTTTATTCTAGGCACCTTTGCTGGCCGCTGGCAGCAGGTTCGAGCTATCAGCATCCCAGCTGCTATTTTCACCGCCTTCATGCTCCTGACTACGTTTCTGCACTGGGATAAGTTCAATCTGGCGATTCCCCCTTTCTATGTTTGGTTTGCCAGTTATCTGTTGCCACCGCCTATTTTTGCAGGGCTGTTCTACACTCACCAAAAGAAATCCGCACCCATAGGACGGCGGCGATTACGTCCGATTGTTCAGCCTATTCGTCAGTTTTGGTTTATCAACGGATTAATTATTACGCTGATTGCACTGCTGTTTTACTTAGTCCCCAGTTTGTTAGTTGCGATCGCGCCCTGGACCATGACTCCTCTTACAGCCCGTACTCTCTGCGGCTGGTTAATTGGCGTGGGCACGCTCCAACTATGGATGGCTTGGGAAGGTGACTGGGCAAGGATCAAAATCGCTAGCACTATGCTCATCATGCTGCCTTTTGCGCTGCTGTTTCAATGGGTTCGCTACAGTGCAGAAGTCAATTGGAGTAATCTCTCTCTGTGGCTAATGTTGCTGGATTTTAGTCTCAATTCATTGCTGTGTCTCGCGCTATGGCGGATATGGGCTAGTTGGAGATCGAGCATGGTCGATGATGTTGTAGGGTGATGATAGAGGGCCTATCTTTAGCACTGACAACAACTTCTAGCGGTTGTGCTTTTGCGGCTATCTTGTGCAAAAAGGGCGATCGCAATTTGAATAAACTGCTGATTGATATTGACCCTTCGAACGAATGGATTTGGCAGTATAGTCGGCGTAAAGATACAGCTGCTCAGCGGGCTGGATTAACTACGCAGCGTTGGCTGTGGCATGACGTTTTAACCTATCCCACTTTTTACTAAGGCACGACCGAATACCCCTTCGCTGACCTCTCCCATTTAATTACCTTAGAAGTAATTGAATGGGTAATTTGCTCACATGTATGCTTGTGGGGAAAATAGCAAGAAAGAACCTAGAGGTTGTGACGGACAACTATGGACACTCAGAAACATTTCCAGTTGCTGGCATATAGCTTCATAACTTGGCTGAGCTTTTACATCATCGGACTTCCTGACTATTACCAGCGGTGGCCTTTCTGGACAAAAGTTATGATTTGTATTTTCGTCACCGTCATCTACTTTCCGATTACGCAATACACCCTCAAAAAGTATTGGACTGATGGTAAGCATTTAGTCAACTCATGTTGGCTGGCACTGTACTTTACACTACCGCTTTTTATCTATGACTATCTACTGCTGGCTGTTTACAAGGGGCTGGGCATCGGGTTTGTTATTCCATACTGGTATTTAACGCTCTTCTACTTCTCTTTCTGGATTCAATTTCCTTTTGTCGGTTGGTGGATGCAACGCCCCAAAGCGCAGAGTATGGAGGTAACCGAAAGCTAATCACCTATATCATTATGGTAATGACCTGAAGGGGTGACACAACGTCTACAACGCAGCAAGGACAGCATTCATCGCCTTCAATCCCTTGAGATAATTGTGAATCTTGCCAGGATTGAGCCGCATCAATGTACTCACCAATTGTTGGCACTCATGCCACACTGGAACC
>JBCCOO010000060.1:0-32782 GCA_039025345.1 Cyanobacteria bacterium P01_D01_bin.105
CGATAGGGGACGCATGATGCGATTCGTAACTCTGATAGCGTTCGCTTTTCTTCGGCGGATAACTGTATGCGTAATGGGGCTGGCATCGGCAAGTTGATCGACGGCCTTTTTATCCTACAAAATATTGTGTATGCCTACTTAAGAGACTTTTTTCTGCGAGCCTATTCTCTACAAGACACTTCCCTACAAGACACCTCCCTACAAGACACCTCCCTACAAGACACTTCCCTACAAGACACTTCTCTACAGTCCTGAAGAACTTCATCGTTGATGGCGATACAACAACTTTTATTGATGTATGTCCTGATGTATGAAACCGTTCTATTCCAAGGCGATCGCTCTATGTAAACTTTGTCTACAAAATGGCATAAGTCAGTATTCAAGAATATACTTAGGTCTAATTTATACCAGCAAAAAATAAAAGCCTCTTATAGCAAAGCATCTTCTATCGCCATTGATTGGGTGCATTCATTCAATGGAAAAGCGTATAGTAATCGCGATACGAAGTGTTCATTATTCACGACGCTGGTGAATGGTGTGCGCCTTGTTACGCCTTGCTATATTGTGATCAGGGGCAAATTTTGATTAGGGCCACTTTGCGTTAGGGCCACATTACTGAATCAGGGCCATATTGCTGAATTACTGAACTGAATTACTGAATCAGAGCCATATTCTGATTGGGAAAAGAGCATTCCACAAGCGTGCTCTGGTTTATGCATCTTCCCTTCATTTACCTTGCTGTTGCAAGTTGTTTATCCCATTTTGTCATGGGTTCACTGGGTGCTGCCTTTATCTATTGATACGAAATCCGGCAGATGAATCATCATTCTTGCGCCCCCTCATCCCCAACCCTTCTCCCGATGGAGAAGGGAGCTAGTCAAAGTCCCTCGCCCTACTCTTTGAGAAGAGCAAAGCTCTACGGGAGAGGGATTTAGGGAGAGGGTGACAGACTATTAGATTCAGCGCTTTCCTAACGGATTTCATCTTATCTCTTGCCAGCGTTGATTCTCTTTTTTTGATTGGGAGATTGACTGAGAGATATGGATTTAGGGGACAAATTTTATTCTGCATAAAATGCTGGATATCACGTGGGTGTCACAGCCGTTTATAGCGGAAATCATCTTTCGGCTCAGCCACACGCATTACGGTGCTGAGCCTCAAAACAGTTAACGTCTTTTGAAGCATGCCAGAAAATATGATGTCTATCTCCAATGCCTCAGGCATTGGAGAAATTGCTTTCGTCGATAGCAATATTAACCAGTCCGATGCTTTGATCCAGGGGCTCCAAGTGGACAGAGTCTTTTTGTTGAATGATCAAGTCGATGCTATTGAGCAGATTACTCAAACCCTAGAAAAATACCAAAATTTAGAGGGGACTCATATCTTCTCTCACGGCAGTGAGAATACCCTGAATTTTGCCAATGGCACGTTCTCCCAAGCTAATTTGAGTGTGTACGAAGATGCCCTAGCCACTTGGGGAAATGCCCTATCTTCAGATGCCGATTTGTTGTTCTACGGCTGTGACTTTGCGGCTGGAGATAATCAATTTATTCAGCAGATTAGTCAGCTTACGCGAGCAGATGTGGCTGCCTCTAACGATCTGACCGGCCATGCTGGGCTGGGTGCTGACTGGGTGCTGGAGGTCAGTACGGGCGATATTGAAGTGGAAATAGCGGTCGATGAGATGACGCAATCGTCTTATCAGGAGACGTTAAATCTGTTGAGCAATGGGTCGTTTGAGGCGAATGCGGTCGATAACGACCGATGGACTACATTTGATGCGTCGGCAGTGGCAGGTTGGCAATCTTTAAACGGTGAGCTAATTGAATTTTGGGATAGTGGCCATAGTGGCGTGCTCTCTAGTGAAGGGTCTAATCATATTGAATTGGACTATCGCAATGCTGCGATAGATGGCCTGTATCAGGATATTCAAACCCAGTCAGGGCAAACCTACACGCTGACGTTTGATATGCGATCGCGCAGCGCTAACTTCAACAGCGATGATGAAGCGGTTGTGGCTGAGTGGAATGGTCAAACGTTAAAAGCGGATGGGTTCAAAGCCGCTGGCCAGGGCGTATGGACAACGATTACCACTGAAGTTGTGGGCACGGGGGGAAGCGATCGCTTACTGCTGCGCGAATCTTCAACGCCGGGTGCGTCCAATGGCCTTGGCCCCTTGCTAGACAATGTTGTTTTACTGGCTAATGAGCCGCCTGTGAGTGACCCACCGGCTAGTGAGTTATTAGTGAATGGCTCGTTTGAGTCCAACGCGGTAGATAACGATCAGTGGAGCAACTGGGATGCTGCCGATGTTGCTGGTTGGCAATCGCTGAATGGAGAGCGTCTGGAAATATGGGATAGCGGCCACATTGGGGTGACCTCATCGGACGGCACGAACCATTTGGAACTGGACTATCAAGGTGTGGGGCAAATAGACGGCATTTATCAAGATATTCAGACCCAGACAGGACAAACCTATACGCTGACGTTTGATGTGCGATCGCGTAGCGCTAACTTCAACAGTGATGATGAAGCTGTTGTGGCTGAGTGGAATGGCCAGAAGCTAAAAGTAGATGGGTTCAAAGCCGCTGGACAGGGCGTATGGACAACTATCACCACTGAGGTGGTAGGAACCGGTGGAACAGATCGCCTCACCTTCCGTGAATCGGCATCTCCTGGGGCCTCCAATGGCAGTGGACCACTCCTCGACAATATTTCTCTACGAGGGAGTGGTACGCCGCCGTCTAACTTCGTGGGCATAGAGAATGGCTCCTTTGAGGCCAACGCGGTTGATAACGATCAGTGGAGCACTTGGAATGCGGCTGATGTCGCCGGTTGGCAATCATTGAATGGAGAACTGTTGGAAATATGGGATAGCGGTCACAATGGAGTGACCTCTTCAGACGGCACTAATCATCTTGAACTGGATTACAACGGGGGGAGTCCATTAGACGGCATTTACCAGGATATTCAAACTGCTGCGGGTGAGTCCTACCGATTAACGTTTGATATGCGTGCGCGTACAGGAGGTGCTTTAGGCAGCCCTAGTGAAACCGTGGTGGTGGAGTGGAATGGGGCTACTGTGAATACCACCACACGGTCTACTAACAATGGTTGGACAACGTTGACGGCCATTGTGACGGGTAGCGGCGGTAGCGATCGCCTCACCCTTCGCGAATCCGACGCCGCAGGTGCCTCTGATGGCCTAGGGCCTCTCTTAGACAACATTGTTCTTTTGCCTGCTTCTGACGTTGTTGAAAATCCAACACCGAGCGGCGCAGGCTTCACCCGCCAAACGCTTGTCTCGGGACTCGACAATCCCTTGGCCTTCACCTACGCCGAAGATGGTCGCATTTTTGTCACTGAAAAAGCTGGCCGCGTGAAAATCATTGAAAATGGCCAGGTTACCAGCACCTTTATTGATATCAACGCAGAGGTGAACTCTTACTGGGATCGCGGCTTAATGGGCGTTGCGTTGGATCCTGACTTTGAAAATAATGGCTGGGTTTATCTCAGCTATGTGGTGGATTTAGAACCTGAAACGCCGGATCGTCCTAGTTTTAATTCTGCAGCGAGCGGTCGCTTAATTCGGGTAAAAGCCTCGGCGACTAACCCCAATGTGGCGGATCTCTCCACCAGAGAAGTGATTTTGGATGGCCATAAAATGACCCATGCCACCCACGCTGTGGGCGATGTGGACTTTGATAATGACGGCAATTTGATCTTTAGCTGGGGTGATGGCGGCTTTGGCGACAATCTCCGGTTTGAAGCACAAGATCCGGATTCCAAACAAGGCAAGTTCTTCCGGGTAGATCCCAATACCGGATTTGGGGTTCCCAAGAATCCCTATTACGATCCGGCCAACCCCGATAGTGTGCGCTCCAAAGTTTGGGTCACTGGGGTCCGTAATCCGTGGCGCTGGAGCGTGGATCGCACCACAGGAGACGTTTACTTTGGAGAAGTGACTGACGGCGGGCCAGAGGAAATCAACGTTATTCGAGCGAATGCCACCGAGCCTGATCAGCTTAATTTTGGTTGGCCCTATTTTGAAGGTGACAACCGTACTCGCTATGGCACTGTCCCCAACAACTTTGTTTATGAAGGGGCGTTTGTTGAGTTACCTCACGGCAGTAGCGGACTTGATGCAATCACAGGCGGGGCTGTCTATCGAGGCACGGCCTATCCAGACATTTACGATGGCCGCTACTTCTTTGCCAACTTCTATCGAGCGCTATATACGGCTGATGATGAAGGTAACTACCAACAATTTGGCAATGTGGGAGATGTCAGCGGGGTCTCTGATCTGCAACTGGCGCCTAACGGCACGATTCAGTATCTCTCCATGTTTGATGGGGCGCTTTATCAGTTGAACTATGATCCCAGCAGCGGAGAAGGGTTAATTCCCAATGCGGTTGCAACGGCTTCTGTCACCGCAGGGGCTGGCCCGCTGACGGTTAACTTTAGCAGTACGGAGTCTAATTCTCCCAACGGTAGTTTGAGCCGCTATGCATGGGACTTTGACTCAAATGGCACCATAGATTCTACGGCGGCAAATCCTAGCTACACCTACAGCAGTGCGGGCAAACAAACTGCGACCCTAACGGTGATTGATAATGCAGGTAGCTCAGATACGGCTCAAGTAGAAATCACCGTTACGAATGGTCAGCCCAATGACGGTAACTTGGCCTTTGGGAAGCCAACCTTCCAATCTTCTACGGCAGCAGGTGCGCTGGCTTCTCGCGCGGTAGATGGCAATACAGATAGCACCTTTGCCAATGGTTCTGTCACGGCAACTGCCGTGGAAGATAAAGCCTTCTGGGAGATTGATCTCGGGGCTATCTACAATTTGAGTTCTGTTCAAATCTTTGTGGGTAATCAACCGTTGTCTAATTACTATGTGTTGGCCTCCGCAGCAGAATTCACGGGGGGCAATCTGAGCGCTGTGTTAGAAGATCCGGACGTGTGGCGTTACAACAACTCCAATCAAGTGGAGGATCTTGACACTATAGGGATTAATGCAGTGGGGCGCTACCTGAGAATTCAGTTAGCGGAAATAGGGGCGATTTCTCTGACGGAGGTGAAGATTTTCGGTACGCCGGTCGCTTAGTACCAATTGCCTAAACCCAATTGCGTAAGCCGATTTGCGTAAAGTCTATTGGAGATTAGGCCGTCTCGTCGGGCTGTTTCGAGAGGCGGCCATCTTCCATGTAGACAATGCGATCGGCGATATCTAGGATGCGATTGTCATGGGTGACGAGCAAAATGGTGCAGCCCTGCTGTTTTGCCAAATCATGCATGATATTCACCACGTCTCGACCTGATTTTCTATCAAGGGCAGCGGTGGGTTCATCTGCTAGGACAATTTTGGGATGGCTGGCGAGCGCGCGGGCGATCGCGACTCTTTGCTTTTGTCCACCGGAAAGATCTGAAGGATAGTAGTGAATGCGATCGCCCAGGCCGACTTGTTCTAACATTTCAGCGGCTCTTTTATGTCGCACAGCTTTAGATAAAATTCCACGAACTTCCAAGCCCATTTGCACGTTCTCTAGCGCCGTTAGGCTACCGTGCAAATTATGCGCCTGAAAAATGTAGCCATTGTCTCGCCGGGCCTGCACTAGTTCATCTTCGCTAGCGCCCGCAATCTCGTGTCCAACAACATTTAAGCTGCCAGATTGCGCAGAGCGCAGCCCGCCGATTAGGGTCAGCAATGTTGTTTTTCCTGAGCCAGATGGCCCCGTCATAATGACAATTTCACCCTCTTCAATTTCAAGGTTGATATCAAACAGCGCCTGTTTGCGCAGCTTGCCCGTACCAAAATAATGATCGAGATTGTGAACAGAAATGGATGCAGTCATGATTAGCGGCTCGAAGAAATATCAGTCCTAGAAAAATATCAGCCCTAAAAAACATCAGTCCTAGAAAATATCAGCCGGGTCTGCAGCCTGAAGACGGCGGGTTGCGATCGCCCCTGAGGCCCCACACATTGCCACAGTTAGCACAAACACAACAATGGCACGCTGAACCGTCATAGCCATGGGCAGGGCCGTCGCCGTCGCCGCCAATGCATAAATGCCCATGCCCAATGCAAGGCTGGGGAAAAAGCCTAAAAGAGACAAAATCAGCGCTTCTTCAAACACGATGCCAAGCAGATAGCTGTTGCGATAGCCCATCGCTTTGAAGGTGGCATATTCTGCCAGGTGACTGTTCACATCGGTAGAGAGCACCTGATATACAATCACAATCCCTACAATAAATCCCATTGCCGAGCCAATGCTAAACACCACGCCGATAGGAGAATTGCCCTGAATTTCAGCAAGTTCAAAGTCAACGTATCCCTCGTGCGTTAGCACTTGAACATCCTGCGGCAAATGATCGCTTAAGGCCCTTTGCACAGCGGCCACATCATAGCCATCTTCAACGTCAATCACGCCCAGATTTACGGTGCCAGACGCTCTTCGAGGAAACTGCCTGTAAAAGTTTTGATTACTGGTAATCAGCGCACCGTCATCACCAAATGAAGCACCTACGGTAAAAAGTCCAACAACATCAACAGTTCTTAGGCCAATTTCAGTTTGGGCAGCATTGCCCTGCTGAACCGTGTCAATCAGCTCTCCATACTCACCACGAGCAGCCTGATCAAACAAAAACGTATCAGGGAGACGAGTAAGGGCAACTTTCTGGTTGACCTCAGGGATGTCAAAGGCCTCGCGAGTGGGGTTTTGACCCACAATCATCAGTGAGCTTTTCTCTCGCGTCTGAGGATTTCGCCATTCCTTGGACCCAATATTAATGGCATCAGTGGTCGCTACCCCCGGAACATCCAGCGATTGATACAGGCGACGTTCAGGAAAGGTGCGCAGATTAGAAAAGTTTTTGGCCTGGGTGCTGATGAGCACTAAATCTGTTTTGAGCGCTCTGGGATACTGGGTGTTGCTTTTGTAGAGGGCATCGGCAAAGCCTAGCTGCATGAAAATCAGCACGTCGGCAAACGCAATGCCAGCCACTGCCGTGAGCAATCGCATCGGATCGTGCTTGAGCTGAAGTAGGCCCAGGGGCGTGCGATCTTTAAGGGCCTTTATGGATTTGGAAGGGTTGAGAAAGCCGAGCATATCAGCAACTCCTGATGATAGTGCGACGTGATGGTGCGGTGTGATAGTGCGATGCGACTAAAAAATTAGCTCTGAGTATGGACTCTGAATATGAGTTCTGGCCACTGAAATATTGGCGCTACTGAATATCGATAGTGGCGGTCACCTGCAAATTGGTGAGACTGGCCACCTGCTTGCTGTCCGCTTCATCCAGACGAATGTGAACCTCCACCACTCTGGCGTCAATATTGGCTGTGGGATCTTCATTGACAACCTGCTGCTGTCCAACTTGCAGCCCTATGCGCTCCACAGTGCCTTGCAGTACTTGCTCTGAAACGGTTGAAGTGACAGCGACCGATTGTCCGAGCTGCACTTTACCAATATCGTCTTGATACACTTCAGCAACCACCATCATCTGAGACGTTTGGCCGAGGGTAGCGATGCCCTCAGTGGCAATGGTTTCTCCGGGCTGGGTATAGAGTTTGAGAATTTGCCCTGCCGCGGGCGATCGCACTTCGGCCTGCGCCAAGTTGGCCTGAGCTTCGGCTACATTGGCCAACGCAGATTGCACCTCAGCTTCGGCAAGGGATACATCCACAGGGCGCACTTCACTAATGCGAGCTAGGGTGGCGCGAGCCTGCTCAACTTGCTGGCGGCTAGTGGTTTGAATGCGGCGCAGACCGGCCTCAGCTTCTTGGCGCTGGCGCTGGGCGCTGGTGTAGGTGAGCTGCTTGGCATCTCGTTCGGAGGCAGAAATGGCCCCTTGGCTATAGAGAGACTGATAGCGTTGGAATTCGGCTTCGGCGGTGTCTACTTCAGCGGCAAGCCGCGCAAGGGTGGCCTGTTGGGTATCGATATCGCCCATTTGAGCAGCTTCTAGGCGAGCAATTTCTGCCTGCTGCGCTTGGATCTCTCCAGATTTTGCCCCAGCTTTGACTTGGGCCAGTTGAGCCTCCGCAATGCGGACTTGTTCTTGGGCTTTTTGCAGGGTTGCTTGGAGGCGATCGCGATTGTCTAATACGGCAATCACCTCTCCGGCTTGAACGCGATCGCCCACTTTCACCAGTAGCTGATCAATCCGACTCTCTTGCGTGGAGGTGGGCGCGGTGAGATTAATCACTTCGCCTTGGGGCTCCAGTCGCCCGAGGGCTGTGACGGTTGTTGGGGCAACCATTTGCGCAGCAACCCTTTCTGATTCTGCAAGCTGAGCGGCTTGTTGGTGCGATCGCCAAACAACCACACCTGAGAAACCCAGAAGAGCGGTGGCTGCGATCGCGAGCAAGCGGCGAACAGCCTTGCCTTGCTTAGCGCCCGATGCAGAATTGTCAGCAACCGATTCCACTTTAAAAACACCTGAAGAATTCATAGTGCTGGCTCCAGAGAAACACTTAATAAGATTTTTTCGACAGTAAGATTCTCGACATCTCTATTTTACTAAACTGTTTAGTAAAGTCAAGAAAGCTATCGGTTAAACTTAACAAGTGCATCTAGCGTGACTCGCGTTCACGTTCATACAGTCAGCGGATTCTTTGAGTGGCCACTTCAGATAAATCCAACCGAAACGCCAATCCAAACGCCAGCTCGAACAAAGCAAAAAAGCCCCCTGTGCGCAACCCAGAGAAAGCACGAGCTATTTTGTTAGGTGCCTTACAGGTTTTTTCCACTCAAGGCTATGCGGCAGCGAGTATGGATCGCATTGCCGCCGCTGCAGGCGTTTCTAAACCGACGGTGTACAGCTATTTTCAAGACAAGCCAGGGCTGTTTGTGGCGCTCATTAGGCAAACAACTCAGCGGGCCGATCAGATTTTAGGGGAGCTGCAGTCTGGGCCTGTCTCGCAACTGCCGCCAGAGCAAGCAATGCGGAGGCTGGCGACAACAGTGTTAGAAGAGTTTTCTCGCAATCGGCAGTTGCCAACAATGATGCGGTTAATCATCGGAGAGTCTGAGCGGTTTCCTGAGCTGGCTCAAACCTTTGTTCAAGAAGTTCAAAAACCGCTGTTAGAGCGCTTGAAGGCGTACTTTACCTCTCAGCCTCAGCTCAACTTGCCCGATCCTGAAGTTGCCGCCAGAATGTTTGCAGGCGCAATCACGCACTACATCATTGTTCAAGAAATTTTGAATGGGAAAGAGATTTTGCCGCTGTCGCACGAGCGGATGGTCAATGGATTGGTGGCTCAGATGATGGCTAAGGCAACGGATGGTCAAGCGACTTAAACTAAGCGACCTAAACTAAATGCCCTAAACAACAGATTTAGTGCAGGCAGATTCCGCACGAGCAGTCTTTTATCGCGACAGACTCTGAGCGGGCGGCTGAATTAACAACATTAAAACAATCACCACGGGTGCAAACAAACAGCAAGCGTACAGTCCCCCGCGATAGGATCCCGTTGCCGTTTGTACATTGGCCAGCATCGATGGGCCAATTGCGCTAGCAATCACAATCGCCATCATCTGCACACCTGAAATAGCGCCCAGGTGTAGCCGCCCGAAAAAGCGAGGCAGCACCACCGTGGTGAGCGTGCCAAAGCACCCGCCGCTAATACCCAGGCCGAGTGTTGCAGGCAACATCATCCCAGCGATATTGAGATTGGCGATCGCCCCAATCCCTATCGCCTGCCCCACCATCATGAAGATAAAAATCGTTTGCAAACGAATGCGATCGCACGCCAAGCCCACTAAAAATCCCACCGCGGTCGACACCAGCGCAATCGGCACAAAAATAGTCACCATTTTTGCCTCAGCAATGCCTAGCTCTGCGCCAATGCTGACAATGTGAAACGTAATGCCCGTAACCGAAAGCGCTTGCGAGGCAAAGGCCAGCGTCACGGCCCAAAAGCTCAGAGTGCGGATTGCCTCGCGCCGAGTGAGGCCCCACATGGGTGTTGCAGGGTCTTTAAGCACAGCCGGGGTGACTTTGCCGTCCATCTGCAGCCCACACATTTCCGGATTATCTCTAAACAGCAGCCAGCTCACCGCACTCATGCCAATGCCGACAACCGCCGCCAAGGTTAACCAAGTGCCTCGCCAGCCCAATGCCCCAATGCCCAAACTAAAAAAATACGGCGCACCCGAAAAGCCAAACGCCACAAAAATGCCTTCAATGCCCGATACCTGACCGCGCCTGCGCTCAAACCACTTGCCCAGCATGGTGCGGCTAGTCATAGTCAGCATGCCTTGCCCGCAAAAGCGCAAACTGACAAAGCCCAACACTAGCAAAACAGCGGCAGTCATCGTCGCCGATGCAAACGGAAAAAGGGGGGTAACGGCCTGAGAGATGATTTGTGACAGGCGATCGCACCCTGCCAAATAGCACAGCGTTAGGCCCAACCCCATCGCAGCCAATACCGCCATTCGTCTGGCGCCAAATCGATCCAGCAGTTTACCGCCCAAGGGCAGCAAACATCCGCTGGTCAGCGTCCCCACCAAATAGGCATTGGCCAAATCTAAACGAGATAGCCCCGTCGCTTCAATTAAATGATCGGTAAAGACACTCACGCCAATCGTCTGCCCAGGAATGCTAGCCATGACGCCCAGCACACTCGCCACCAAAATCACCCAGCCATAGAAAAATGGGAGCTTAGCAGGCGCAAACGGAAAGTCAGCGCGAAAAATAGAAACCTGAGAGGCTAGTTTCGAGAGCATTATTTCAAGAGCATTACGGCCATATGGCCAGTAGGATGTACTGCGATAGATGTTCAGACCCGTCAAAAACCGATAAGCTAAGCGGGTTCACCCGCCGAATCGGATATTTTTTTGACCAAAGCCTTACAACCGACGCCCTACTATGACAGATAAATTTGACGGCAGAATGCTGCTCTCTCACAATTTCACCCTGACTCATGATGAAGTCCACCCGCTTAGCCGCGAAGAATTTGCCCAGGTCTTTGTCCAGGGGCTGGGCAATCACTCTGGCGTTCAGGCAACCCTCATCTCCCATCCGCATTGGGTGGTTGACGTGAGCTACGAGACGGGGCGCTACACGTCAGCTCAAGTGGGACAAATGTGCGCTGAGGCCCTAGCGACCTATCGCAAGCAGCACAACAATGAGGGCTTTACCGTCATGGCTTTGGGCGGAGAAAAGACAACGCCAGCCACAGGCGCACCGCCTTCATTACAAACCGGAGAGTGGGGCACTGACGTGGTAGAGACTGCCGACCCTGGAGAATTTTTAGCGGAGATCAACTGGGATAAGCTGGCAGGTGCCAAGCCTTCAGAACAAATTTTTCGGATTGATGTGTCTATTTAAGGCATCGGACGTGGCAACCTTTACGTATCGATGGTTTATACGCTGAGACGTAACGGGGCACTTTGCTAATAGATATGCTGCTTTGCTTAGTTTTGGGCTGGTCATTGGCCCTGCTGTTCATTCACATTGCAAGGCTAAATCCGACCTTGGAAAAGAGCATCTTGGCAGCAGGGTTAATCGTGGCAGCTACGGTTTATGTGGTACTGGCTAGCTTTACCGGCAGCGAAGCTTGGATTGCACTAGAAAGTGCGGGCCTAGTGGTCTATGGACTGGCAGCCATCTTAGGTGCGTTGGGGTCTCCTTGGTGGCTGGTAGGAGGCTGGCTTGCACATCCTGTCTGGGATATTTACTTTCACTGGTTAGGCGCTGGGGCGCTGTTTGTGCCGGGAGCGTATGTCATTGTTTGTCTCAGCTTTGATCTCATCGTCGCGGCCTATATCGCAAGCTGTCAGCTCAAGCTACTTTCACAAACGTAAAGGATTTTCTGAAATTTCATCAGAAACATCTGATGTTGAGCGTAGTCATTAGATAATGACGCGGAGCGAGTCGCGTCTCGTCATAGTTGCTAGCCTTTGCACTTTGTTATGGAACTTACTAATAAAATTAACGATACAGAAACTTACAGCAGCATTGCGGCCGATTGCACCCAGCTAATGGATAAGCAGGTTGCAACCAAAGGCGGACTCTCGGGTGTGGCTTTTAAAGCAACCTATAAGGTGGTTAAAGGCATCGGCGCAGACTATATTCCTGGTGCCATTACGCGGCTGCTGCCCGAAGCGCTCAAGGCGCTTGATCCGATTTGGGAAGAGGGCAAATCGCAGGGCGATCCGGTGAGCTACTTGAGTGAGCATAGCGATCGCACTGCAGATCTCATCCTCAGCACCACCGATGCCCGCATCGCGGGGAGTGGCAATGGCCTCATCGCAGGATCCTATAAAAAGCTCCGCAAGTCGATAAAACCGGACGTTGCTGCGGCTGTTCCTGGGCTGGCCGCAATCTTAGCGAAGCACACGTCTTAGGCCATAGGGCCTGGCAAAATTATCCGATTAAGAAATTATCCGATTAAGCCAGAGACGCCTCGACCTAGCCAGTAAAGGGAAAATACGATGATGGTCTCAACGACGTAAGTTGCCGCCAGCGACTGATAGGCTTTCCGCTGGCGAAGCCGCTCCTCCTTCGGAGAATCACGCTTGGCAAACACATCCTGCCAAATTGTCCATTTCCCGCCGATATAGGCCGCTGTAAACAACGCACCCAATACCAGCACTATCCACTGCGCGATGTGTATAAAGCCAGTTGCGATTGTCGCAACCACCAGCAAAAATCCAAGGAGGGGGCCAAGCACTTTCATAAGCAGACAACGTTGATTAGATCTTCATGTCTATAGCAATTGATGGATGCAATAGACGGATGCAATAGACTACAAATAACAGGTTTAAAGCACAAAAACGCACTGCTCATGGGCTAACCCGCAGCGCGTTTTTATCTTTTAAGAGCATGCCAGCAGCATTCGTCTGGCAGCATTCGACAGGTGATGAGGCATATTCATCATCACTGTCGAACACCCAATCGCTTACTTGTTAGGCTGAGGGGTCATGCGCAGGTAAGGCTTGATCTCAGTGACGCCTTTAGGAAACTTCTTCTTCGCATCTTCGGTAGAGATAGACGGAACAACCACACAGTCACCGCCATCTTGCCAGTTACCAGGTGTCGCAACGCTCTCGTAAGCGGTGAGCTGCAGCGAGTCAATCACGCGCAAAATCTCGTCAAAGTTGCGACCCGTGCTGGCAGGGTAGGTGAGGGTCAGCTTGATTTTTTTGTCAGGTGCAATGATGAAAACAGAGCGCACCGTCAGCGTATTGCCAGTCGCAGACTCAGGGTGAATCATGCCGTACAGCGTTGCGACCTTCTTGTCGTCATCGGCCAAGATAGGGTAGTTGACGGTGGTCTTTTGGGTTTCGTCAATGTCTTTAATCCAACCCTGGTGAGACTCTACGCCATCTACGCTGAGGGCAATGGTCTTAACGTTGCGCTTTTTGAACTCATCTTGCAAAGACGCAACCAAGCCTAGCTCAGTGGTGCAAACGGGAGTATAGTCGGCGGGGTGTGAAAAGAGAACAACCCAGCTATCGCCAGCCCACTCGTGGAAGTTAATGTCGCCCATAGATGACTTTTGAGTAAAGTCAGGAGCGGTATCGCCAAGTTTGAGTGCCATGTAATTTAGTTACCTTCTGATTTCGTTACGTTGTCAGTTGACTCTGTCGGAAAACGTCTCAGTAAATTCTGCCACAATCCCCGGTATTCCGATCGGAGATGCGTGGATTTTTTAATATGACTTTTTAATCTGCGACTTTTTAATCTGGAATATGGCTAGATTCACCGCTGAATCTGCCACCGAACCCGATGCCAAGTTCATGGCCAAGGCCCAAGTAAAGCGCGGTAAGGGTGCCACTGACGCAAAGTTCACCCGTAGAAATGAGCTGTGGGATCTCATCGATAGGCTTGAGCACGACCTCAATCTCTTCCGTGAGGTCTAGCTGCTGAACTTGGGCGAGGCGTACGTTTTTGGCCTTAAACAGGTGAATCTGGTTGTTTTGCTTCACAGGGCTGTTGTAGAAGGTGGCGATCGCCTCCCACTCGTCCGATACATATCCTGTCTCCTCGGCCAGCTCGCGCTTTGCCACAGCCAGAGGTGCCTCAACGCCGCCATCCTCACCAGATTCAAACGTACCCGCCGGTAACTCCAGCAAAATTTTTCCAATGCCATGGCGATATTGCCGCACAAACACCACCTGCCCATCTGCGGTCACCGGCAGCACCGTTGCGATATCGGGTCGCTCACTGACAAAAAAGTCATCAATCACTTGACCGCTGGGCAAAAGAACCACGTCTTGCCTGAGTCGATACCAGCGATGCTCAAAGGCCATCTTAGAGCTGAGGGTTGTCCATTTTTGAATCGTTGGCTGTACGGTTTTCTGCATGATGGGCAATTGGTGTGGTTAAGTCATAGCGGTATTATTGACTCAATTGACCAATCTCGTACAAAGGGCAGCGATCGCTGCAAGCACCATGGCAGACACTTCTTCTTCTAGTAGCACTTCTGGCAGTAAAGTCCTCCTCGTCGATGATGAGCCAGGCCTACGCGAGTCCGTACAGGCTTACTTAGAAGACAGTGAGTTTGAAGTGCGCGTGGCCAGTAACGCTGCTGAAGGGTGGGATTTACTCCAGCAGGAAACGCCAAACGTGCTGATTTCAGACATTATGATGCCCCAGGTGGATGGCTATCAGTTCTTGAAGCAGGTGCGCGAAGATGTGCGTTTCAAAGGCTTGCCAGTGGTGTTTTTGACGGCTCGAGGCATGACGAGCGATCGCATTCAAGGCTACAACGCAGGTGCAGATGCCTACCTCGCTAAGCCGTTTGATCCTGAAGAGCTGGTGGCCATTCTCAACAGCCTGATCGAGCGCCGCGCTGCCCAAGCGCCCGCGGCCTCAGGCGACACGCCTGATATTGCTGTGATGGCGCGCCAAATTGAAGAAATCCGCGCCCTGCTCACTCAGCGCGGCAGCATGATTAAGCCCAACAACAACGGCATTAAAATCGACTTTACCCCGCGCGAACAAGATGTGCTCGATTTGGTTTCTGAAGGCCTGATGAATAAAGAAATTGCCAGCCGACTGGGCACAACCGTGCGCAACGTAGAAAAATACGTCAGTCGTCTGTTTGGCAAAACAGGCACCAACAGCCGCACAGAGCTGGTGCGCTACGCCCTAGAAAATGGTTTGATTACTTCGTAAAGCCAAAAGAGACTCGCCAATAAATCACATACTGCTACCCCCTCATCCTAAATCCTTCTCCCTGAGGAGAAGGACTTTGAGTCTGGCTCCCTTCTCCATCGGGAGAAGGGCTGGGGATGAGGGCTGCCATGATTCAGTCGTCTTGCTTGACCATCTGGTAAATCACCAAACCTAATGCGATCGCCCAGCCTAACGCTAGCCCCTGCAAAAAGCCTACGATGGCACTCACCAGCCAAATTAGCTGCACCATGCAATAGTCCACTGCGGAGAGCTTTTTGCGTGCCCGCACCACCCACTCAATCAGCGCTAAAGACCCCAAATAAAGCAGCAGGCCGCCCAAAATTGGGGTTGGGAAGTAGGTCAAAATGGGCGAGCATATCAGCGGCAGTACAACAAACGTCGCCGCGCCCACGAGTGTGACCAGTCGGGTGCGCCCGCCCATGTTGTGTGCCATCACCGAGCGCCCAAACGACTGAAAAGAGAGAATGCCGCCGCCCAGGCCCATCAAGATGTTGGCACCGCCGGCCACCTTGAGCTCATGATTCACATCGATCTCTTTGGCCAAGACCACTTCCATGCACTTGACATTCATCAGCAGCAAAATAGCGGTTAGCACGCTCACCGTTCCAGAACACATCCACTGAGCACCAATCGCTGACCAGTTAATCTGTAACAGATCTGACCAGTGCAAAAGCTGCCAAGTGGTTTGAAACTTGGGAATGCCCAGGGTGAATCCTTGTGCATTGGCCTGCGCTGCAGAGATGCCGATCAGCGATAGCACACCGTAAAATAGCCCCGTTGCGATTACCAAGCTACCGGCCATCACCAGCGAGTGCTTGTAGCGGCGCGTCACCATCAGCAGATAGGCACTGAGCAGCACACCGGGCAGCCACTGCATGGGGTGGACAGCTGGATTGGGAAATTGAAATAGCGCCAGTAGAGGGGCGATCGCCAGTTCTTGCCCTATCAGCACTTCAAATGCGCCTTTTATCAGCAGCCAACCACTGCTGGCAATAAATCCGCCAATTACGGCATCTGGCAATAAGCGCACCACGTTACCCAGCTTCAGTGCGCCAATCAGCCAAAGCAGCGCCCCCGTCAGTAAAGAGGTGATCGCAATGGTGACAATAACTGTAACCAACAGCTCAGTAGAGGTCGCATCAGTCGGTAGCTGCCGCACCACCATGCCTGTACTCCAAGACAAAATGGCGGTTGGAATCCCGGCCAGATCGGAGACCATCCCTGGAAATGAACTCATTAGGCCCACGAAAATGCGGGTAATAGCAGCGCTAAACAGAATAAATCCGATGCCCGCAGAGAGATACTCTGAAAGGCTATTAGAAAAAATAAGAACGGCAAATGATAAGTCAAACAAAATGCCTAAGGTGCCAGTGGTGATGCCAATGGCGATCGCCGACGATAAGGACTGCTTTAGCGCTAGCTGGGCTTCATTGGCTGATGCCACTTGATTTGAGACATTCTGGTCTAGAAATATCTCTTTTAAGAGGGTCAGCTGCTGGGTTAACGCTTCGGAACCGAAAGATTTAGATCTAAAACGCATATCTACGTACTTAACATATATAAACAATTAATCTAGAGCGCAATAAACAGTCATTTCTCTGGTTATTTTTCTGTAAGTGCACGTTCCATCTATAGCTCATTTCCCATCAGGCAACCCTTAGGTGAATCACTTCTCTATAAAGTCATAGGTAAACTGCGCGACGGCTTTGAGATAAGAGAATATAGGCTGGTAAATACTCACATGATCGGCCTCTGGAATAATCCAGAGTCGCTTGGGGCCAGATACTTTTTGATACATAAGCCGGCTCATGCTAACAGGAACAACAGAATCTTTGCTGCCATGGATGAACAGCACAGGCATGTTGAGACGATCAATTTTACCCGCAGAGTCGAATTCTTCATGCAGTATCCAGTCAATCGGAAATGCGTTGGCCACTGGATTGTGCTTTACGGTCTCTGCCATAGAAGTAAAGGTACTCTGCATAATCAATCCACCCGCATCAGGATGATTGACGGCGAGGTTTAGGGCGATCGCTCCGCCCATCGATTCGCCATAAAGCAAAATGTCTTCTGCGGCTATCCCCTTCTCATCTTGCAAATATGTCCATGCGGCCTCGCCATCGGCATATAGCTGCGCCTCACTGGGAAAATCACCGTCGCTGCGTCCATAGCCGCGATAGTCGAATACCAGCACTGAAAAACCCAACTGACGAAGCGCTGCCGCCCGAGCGAGATAGTTGTAGTCGCCCATGTTGTTGCCTATACCGCAAAAGTAAAGCATGACCTTAGGCTGAGTCAGGACATGGGCAGGCTCACCTCTCAATACGGAGAAGCGCTTGCTTTCATCTGCCGGGATCCACCAGCCATGCATCTGATCCTTGTCAACGGCTATCCAGACATCTTCGTAAGGCATGTCAAATTCATCTGCACTGGGCCGCAGGGATAGCTCAGGGCTAGGGCGATAGATCAGCTGTCGCTGTCTGAAATATAGAAACAGGCAAATTGAGCTGTAGAGAAGAAGCATTGATGTTGCCATCTTCAGAAGTGATCGCCATGCTTTCATCTGTCCCTTCCAACGCATTACGGTCACTCATTACAGCCACTTATTACGGCCACTCACCACAGCCACTTATCACAGGTAACTAGCTAAACAGTTTCTCTCCGACATCCTCAATTTAAGTTTTAGCTCACACATCCCAATCACTAGACAGCTAATCATCAGACAGCTAATCACCAGACAGCTAATCACCAGACAGCTAATCACCAAAAAGAACAACAAAAGAGAATGATGTCCTGGCAACTCTACGCTATCTATCTTGCAATCCTACTTTATCTATAACTTTAGGGACTTGATTTCAGTTTCCATATCTCAAGCTTATTCTTTCGGTTTGAAATTGATATGGTTTGCCTGCAGACCGTTCAGACATCATAGAAGTAATTCTCACAGAACTGATAAACGTCATCAGCTCATCACACATATGCGAACACGCCTTATCACTGAGGGCTTGTTACTGAGAGTTTGTCACTGAGAGCTTGTTACTGAGAGCTAGTGAGAACAGCCATGAATCTTGACTCATTTCTTGATTAAAAAGAGAAGGACGTAGTTATGCCTAAAACAAAGATAAAAACATCCACCCGCGAAGGGTGGGCAGTTCACGTTTACGACAGCGATCGCCACCTAAGATTCACCCTAGAGTCTTCTCATATTTGGGCCTTTATCTGGGGCCTGGGCGCAGGGATTTTGATTGCCATTGTGTGGTCTGCCCTCGCCCAGGCAGCACCCAGCCCTTCAGCCGATTCGAAGGATGTAACCAACCCGCCACCGCCAGCCGGAGCCACCGACATTGACGGAACTTTACCCGAATCTTCTGGCTTACAGCTCTTTGAGATAGATTGACATAAATCAGCCTTGAGCCACATTTATCCCTCCAGCGATAAGTTTTAGTTATCGACTAAATAGAAAATTGCGTCTAGGTTTCTTTGCAATTTAGGCAATTTTTCAAGGCTTAATAGGATAGATTTGAATCAATGAGATATTAGATGTCGATAGATTAAGTCCTTTATTGGGCTGGACAGTTCTCCTGAGATTCTGAAGCGCTTCAAAAATCTCCTATCCCCGTCTTTAAAACTAATTAGCAGCGGTTCGGTGCTTTTGGCGCTGCGCTGTAAGGAGGCCTTACAACATGGATTTTTTATCCGATTTTTCGACGCTCTTTGTGGGCAAGCTACAGTCCCCGACGCTCGGCTTTCTGATTGGTGGCATGGTTGTTGCTGCCTGCAATAGTCGCCTGCAAATTCCAGAGGCGATCTATAAGTTCATCGTCTTCATGCTGCTCATAAAAGTCGGCCTGAGCGGCGGCATTGCCATCCGCAATGCCAACTTGGCAGCAATGCTATTGCCCGCCGCGTTTGCCGTGATAACAGGCATGCTAATTGTCTTTATTGGGCGCTACACGTTAGCCAGACTGCCAGGTGTCAAAGTTGTTGATGGTATTGCAACAGCGGGCTTGTTTGGCGCGGTAAGTGGCTCTACCCTTGCGGCTGCCCTAACGCTGCTAGAGTCGGAAGGCCTTGAGTATGAAGCCTGGGCCGCTGCTCTCTATCCCTTTATGGACATCCCAGCCCTTGTCACTGCAATTGTGGTGGCTAGCATCTACACCACCCAGAAGCGGCGCGAAAAGTATCTCAAAAATGAGGAATCTCTCAGCAAGCAAGCGTACTACGGCGAGAACGTTGAGATATGGCCCATCGTCAAAGAAAGCCTCCAGGGTTCTGCACTGTCTGCCCTGCTACTGGGCCTTGCACTCGGTATCTTGACCCGCCCGGAAAGTGTTTATGAAAGCTTCTTCAATCCGCTCTTCCGCGGCCTGCTGTCGATTTTGATGTTGGTTATGGGGATGGAAGCAACCGCAAGAATCGGTGAGCTGCGTAAAGTAGGTCAGTGGTTCGCACTGTATGCCTTTATTGCACCGTTGCTGCACGGGTTGATTGCCTTCGGGCTTGGCATGATTGCCCACTATCTAACAAACTTCAGCCTTGGCGGCGTTGTCATCTTGGCTGTGATCGCGGCCTCTAGTTCAGATATCTCTGGGCCGCCTACGTTGCGAGCCGGCATTCCCAAAGCCAATCCTTCTTCCTACATCGGCGCGTCCACAGCTGTCGGCACACCCGTTGCACTTGCTATCGGTATTCCACTCTTTATTGGGCTTGCGCAAGCGCTAGGCGGCTAGCGCCAGACAGCTGACGGCTGCCCCCAAATCTAACCCCCAGCTCTAACCCCCGCAGCTCAACCTAAGAGCAGTCCACAGGCTAGAATCCACAGGCTAGATAGATTGCCAGATAGTTAACTTGCCAGATAGCTGCCGACTAAGAAACGAAAAATTGCTCAGTCCGCCAGCTACTCGCTAACCCAACGACTTCAATTACATGACCAAAAGCATAAAGAGGTAACGCATATGTCTCAGCAAGCTACTAAACTTGTCATCATCACGGAAAAGTTGCTGCTGAATAAGGTCGCCAAGATTATCGACGCAGCCGGGGCGCCCGGTTATACGGTGATGGAAACAGGCGGCAAAGGCAGTCGCAACGTACGCTCGTCAGGAAAGCCCACTGTTGGCGACAGCTTTTCAAATATCAAATTTGAGGTCCTTACCCCCAGTCGGGAGATGGCCGTCAAAATTTCAGACGAGGTCGCCGAGAAATTCTTTGACGATTACTCGGGCATCTCCTATCTCTGTGATGTCATGGAGGTACTACACGCCCACAAGTTCTGAGATCTTTAATCTCAGAGCGAAGATTTGAGCATTAAAGAGCTGAGGTTAAAACGCCAGCAAATCTAAAAAGCCGAGGCATAATCCCGGCTTTTTAGTGGAATAACATCCGAAAAATCTGCTATCAACAACATAGTCGTCATCTTATGCGTTTCCTTTGCTAGTTGCCCCATCGCTTGAACTCTTTATTGACGACAGCTTCTTAGCTGAGCAAATGAAGCTGTTTGATACCCTACGCTCTACGATTTCCTGGGAGGGCAGTATGGCGGCGCGGCGCACGGCCTCCTTTGGCGTACCTTACAACTATGCTCAAATGACCTACCCCGCTGTGCCCATGCATCCGGCGTTGGTTCCCGTTGCCCGTCAGCTGCACAGCGCCCTTAATATCCGCTTCAACAACTGCCTGCTCAACTTTTATGAAACGGGTCACAGCAAAATGGGCTTTCACGCCGACGATACCCGTGATCTTCAGCCCAATACGGGGGTCGCGATTGTCTCTTTGGGCTATCCGCGCAAAATCACTTACCGCAGCAAAGCCGATAAAACGATCCAACATTCGATAGTTTTGCCACCCGGCTCCCTGCTTTATATGACCAATGACCTTCAAGAAGATTGGGTACATGCCATTAAACGGCAAAAAAATGTGGGGCCAAGAATTAGCCTCACCTGGCGCGCGTTTAATGAATAAGCAACCACGTAGGCGACTATTTTGACGTCAGCAAGCCCTGTGCCTCATACCACCTCAGCGCATCGATTAGCGATGCTTGAATAGGCCGCGCTGTAAAGCCTAGCTCCGTTTGTGCCTTATGGCTGCTAAAGTGCATGGGGCTGCCGGCCAGCCGAACGCCCGTTAGCGGCGCTTGTGGCGGTTTGTGGGTGATGTAGTCAGCGATGAATTCTTGTCCAAGGCTCACAACATATGCGAGCCAGTAGGGAACTTGCCTGTGGGGCATGGGGCGATCGCTAATTTCATGCAACAGTGCTAGCAAGTCTGCCAGCTTCAGGTTGGTGTTGCCGAGTAAGTAACGCTCGCCGACTTGGCCTTTTTCGGCAGCTAGGATATGGCCAATCGCAACATCGCGTGCGTCAACTAAATTAAGGCTGCTGTTGAGAAAGGCGGGATAGTTGCCGTTGAGAAAGCCTAAAATCATGCGAGAGGGCGGCGTGAGACGGCGATCGCCCGGCCCAATCGGCACCGTTGGATTCACAATTACTACTGGTAGTCCCCGCTTAGCCGCTGCAAATGCTTCCTGTTCAGCCAGGTATTTCCCTTGGCAATAGGGGCCAACCATATCCTCAAACGTAAGCTGCACTGACTCATCAATTAGCCCATTATCTAATCCGTTAATTGGTCTGGAAGAAGATCGCTTGTCGGTTTTCAAAATAGACTCGGTAGAGGTATGCACTACTCGCTCTATACCCGCTGCTTGTGCAGCTTCCATCACGTTTCTGGTTCCAGTTTGATTAATGCGCAAAAATGATTGCTTATCACGAGACCACAGGCCCGCATTTGCGGCTAAATGAAACACCCAATGCGCTCCTTTCGTTGCTGAGTTAACCAACGCGCGATCGGTAATAGAGCCTTGCACGTAGTCAATGCCAGTAATAGGTTGTAAGGGTTGGTTTAGATCGAGGATGCGTACTCGATGGCCGCGCGATCGCAGTTCACTGACCACATACTGTCCTATAAATCCGAGTCCACCCGTGACTAAACAGTTTTTCGCCATACTGCTTGCAAACAACGCTCCTTAAAATACAGCTTCGTTCTATAGCTTCTTATAGCCTCTGCCACAATGCCAAAAAATGCGCCTGCATCGCCTACTGTTTCTACAGCCGACTCCAACGGAAAGCCTGTGCCCAGCCCACAGGAAGATAACCTGTGGCCTAAGCCCCGCTTACGGCACCCGCTGATGGGAAGCGATCTGCGCACGCTGCTGACCATTTTTCTTAAGAACGGATTTGGTCGCTATCCGCTGCATTTTGTTCTTTTTCTGGCAACGGCCTTGGCCCGCTGGCCGTTTTCCACCTACGAGCGTTGGTGGGTATCGCGCTATTCGCCAGTGCCAAATTCGTTGGCCTCTGATGCATTGCCTTCTGATGCATTGCCCTCTGATGCTTTGGCCTCTGATGCTTTAGCTTTGAGGGGCTCTGTGTCAGGTGCTTTTATCCCAAACTCGCAAACAGAATTTAATAGGCCGCCTATTTTCATTTTGGGCCATTGGCGTAGCGGCACCACTTTTTTGTACAACGTGCTCAGCCGTTCGCCTCAGTTTGCTTACCTCACGCCGCTGGCAACCGGATTACCCTGGGATTTTTTAACCCTTGGGAAAGCGCTAGAACCGATGCTCAATAAAGCCCTTCCCGAAGGGCGATTTATTGACAATGTGCCGGTAAAGCCAGATTCTCCTCAAGAGGATGAGATTGCGCTAGCGAGCATGCAAACGCTGTCTTTTTATCATGGGCTTTATTTCCCAAAGCGATTTGTTGAATATTTCAATGCAGGCATTTTTTTAGAAGGGGCGAGTCAGCAAGAGATTCATCGTTGGGAACAAACTGTTATTCACTTTTATAAAAAGCTGCGCCTTCAAAATCCGGGCAAGCAGCTCCTGATTAAAAATCCGGTGTATACCGCCCGTGTGGCTCATCTCAGACGGCTGTATCCCAACGCCAAATTCATTCACATCTACCGCAATCCCTACAGAGTTTTTCACTCGACTGAGAACTTCTACCGTAAGCTTTTCCCTGAACTCGCGTTTCAACCGTTTAATCAGGTGCCGGTGCGTGAGGTGATTCTCAGCAGCTATCCAAAGATGATGAATGCCCTATACAGAGATGTGCAAGATCTGCCTAAAGAGAACTTCATTGAGTTCAACTTTGAGTCTTTTGAATCCGACCCAATTTCACAGTTTCAGATTGTTTACGCCCAATTAGGACTGGAAAATTGGGAGATAGATAAGTCTCTGTTTCAACAGTACTTATCTGAACAAAAACATTACCGAAAGAACAAATATGCGTTTTCGCCGGAGAGTATTGAGCTGGTAAGCGATCGCTGGCAGCCTTTCCTTTCCCGATGGGGCTATTCCGTGCCAGGCATCGATCGCTAACGACACGCATCACCGGGTTGCTGCCAATGACTCATCCACTTGATCCCCACTGGATCAGCAGCTCCGGTGCATACGATAGTTATGTGATTGCGTCGTAGTCGATTTTGTTGAAACGATCAGTTTCATTCTTCAAGTCTGTCCAATTGAAATCATACAACTCGTCATCGGCCCAATCGTTCGGAAATACAATGCGAAAGTAACCGCCAAGTGCAGCTTGGCCGTCATAGTATTCGTAGCCGGAAATTGCCAGACCGCTTGACTCAGGTAAAAAAGTCTGTGTGCAAAACTGAGATGACAGCAAGACGAGCAGTGCGGTTACAGCATTCAAAAGATTCTTAAGATTTGCCAGTTTGAATTGATCGTGCCTGTCATGCTTGCTCTTGTTGTAGGCATGGTACCAAGTTAGCTTTTGACCAGAATTCCATTCGGCAAATGGTGCAAACGTGGATTGAGATCCAGCCCAGATTGGCACGTGTACTCGGTATGATGAAAGATGATGCGTGCTATTCACGATTCGGTAATTGTGAATATTCCATCGATTTTCAGGTATCGCGTTTCCTTTCTTATTTACAGGGTTGTACGTGTTCTCTTTTAGAATCGCTTTGAAATTGGCCTCAATTTCAATACAAGTCCGAATCAGAAGCTCGTGTGTTCGATAAGAGTAAGCCAGGAGATTTTCGTCAGCCGGTTCGATGAATTCAAAAAGTCGCGCTAAGTCATTCTGTATCAGTAGAAATGCGCGAACGTAATGTTCCGGAGCTATCGCGTACTCTCGGTCAAGGATATATCCCCATCGACTGTATCCTGAGTTTGATCCGGATACGATGTCACGGTAGTTTCGGTGGAAAGGCTTCGTATGAGTCAATCGTCTTAATCACATAACGTCCGCAATCACAGAGCCGCAACGAGTGATTGTCCATTTGAAAATGCCCATCTTCGCAGCGGCTCTAGTGCATTACGTTGTTATCTCATGATTGTGTGAATGATTAAAGGGTAATGTACGGTTCGTTCCTTTTTCGAGTACTAATCTCGATAACTAATTGAGCATGATTATCATCGTTATTTTGTGGTAACTGTAGTAGCTCGTCCGTATCGACTGTTACTTTTGAGATCAGGGAGTCGTCAGAGAGTAGGGTGTAGAAAATACCATTATGTGTGGCAAATTTCGACAAGACGTCGCCGCTCTTGGGTATCGAAAGTGAGTCAAAGATCGTTTTCAGTCGGCCATCAACATCGCCGCCCTGAACAACACTTTTCTGGTCGTTGGGACGCAGCATTAAAATAGACAATTCACATACTAAGTTGTTCTCTACCGTCACCAATGGATGCCATTTGACGTCATGTGATTTGTGCTTTTTGATAAGCAATTGGGAGTATGAATATTTTGGAGGTGAGTTATTAAGCAGTGCTTCGTCAAGATCTGCCGAGTAGTTGGGCGTTATTGCTCTTTCTAAATTTGGAAATTTAGTCTGCGAGAATCCTTGCAAGATTGGGTTGATTGCCCAGAGAACGGCAAGCTGTTCGTGGAAAGCCAGCCTCAACTCATGTTTGTTTTCAGGCTTCGGTTTGTTTCCGGAGCTTTTTACCGAGCCTGAATACGTCAATCGGAACTTCATGTCTTATATGTGCAATGTGAGTTTGGTGTAGCTTAGCTTTATCTATACACAAGCATATTAAAGCTTTGATTCAGAGCAGCCTCATTAATGAGGCTTGCCCCAAAAACTACTTAATCGGATTCGTGAAGCTATTTGAAGTCATTACTGCTCCTGATTGCTCGGAAGAAACCTGCGTTCAGTGGATTTAGAAAACTTGACTGATTTGAACTGATAGTGGGTACAAGTGTTCTCCTTCCATTAAGATGAACCTGTTTCCCTCTTCTCCAGTTTCTGCGATGGCAATCAAACCTTCTCAAATTCAACGGGTGCTGGGCCAAAAAAGAGCTGACTTTGCCAGCTTCGATGAGAGTACAGCTGGCTATTTGAATCAATACGCTCAAGCCTGGGAAGGGTGGATTGGTTTGTCAGAGGAGGCCCGCGATCGCTGGATAGAAAAGCAGAGTGGGGATTTAGGCGCGAAACCATTAGAGGCAATTCCCAAAAAGCATAACGGCATTCTCCGCAGCGGTCTGGCTTGGGATAACCGCGAGCAAAGCCTCGCCTGGGCCAAGTCTCACCTAAAAGATGTCACGACTTTCGCTGTCGATGGCTCCCAGGTGTTTCCTCAAAAAGACTTTTCTATTCCTATCGCCCTGGTGCAAATTGGCTGGTTTGAAAATCACCACTGCGACGAGGGCACCTACGAAAAAGATATTTTGCTCGATGTGATGACGCCAAAGGATTTGGTGTCAGATAGATCACAACCGATGGACCGCTGGATCAATATGCGCCGATTTTCAATGGAAGTT
Source organism: Cyanobacteria bacterium P01_D01_bin.105 (assembly GCA_039025345.1). Classification (GTDB taxonomy): domain Bacteria; phylum Cyanobacteriota; class Cyanobacteriia; order Phormidesmidales; family Phormidesmidaceae; genus Phormidesmis. The sequence goes on from JBCCOO010000060.1 coordinate 25,929, forward strand.
CAGCGTCTCATTAAATACATCCATCAGGCGAAGGATCGCGCCCTGGCACATAACCGCGATCCGGAAAAGTGCTTAGCCTTTTTTGATGGCTCGCTAGTGCTGTCATTTGCCGCTCTGCTGGATGAAAACATTCGCGATCCCTACATTCAGCAGGTGCTGACATTACTCAGAGCCAGTGAAAAACATCAGGTGCCGTTGGTTGGCTATGTCGATACAGCGCAATCTAATGACATCACAACGTTGCTGCGCACGCTGGATAAGTTGGAGACAACGCGAGCCATTCACGATGCGAAGCTGCTAAACCCACTGATGCAGTGGGGCGATCGCACGTCGCTGATGATTTGCGATCGCGGTGATATTCTCAATTACTACGCCGAAATGCGTAGTCGCATCGCGTTTACCTATCTCAAAACTAACGCCAACTATCCGGCCCGCATCGAGCTCCCCCTGTGGGTGTGGGAATCGGGCCGCGCCGAGGCGGTGATCAATCAGGTGCGGGCTGAAGTAGTGGTGGGCAACGGCTACCCATACGCAATTGAAACGGCAGATCAAACCGCGGTGTTACAGAGCCGAGATCGCCAAGTGTTCTACCGGATTTTGCAGGACTGGGCCCATCAGGAAAATCTTCAGCTCAAGCTATCTCAAAAAATGATGAGCAAATCGAGACGGCGCTAATCCGCCCGCTGATCCATCATTTGGGCCCGCATTTAGGCCCGCATTTCAGCAAAACATTTGTACCTGTAACATAACTAAAGCGCCTACGCTATATGGCTTACGCAATTACAGGCAATAACTTAATTATGGTTCTGTGTATCCGTATGCCCAATAAAGTATGTATCCCTTGTAAGGATATCAGTGGAAATACTACCGTTGCCATCGCTGAGAGCGGCGGCCTAAATTGTTATGCCACCTTCAACGTTTTTTCCGTAAATATTCTTAGTGTGGCAGACAATTCTTCATGCCACTGACTCCTGAGACTCGTTCTGATAACGCTTTCCAAAAACGCTCGAAATATGGCTATGTCGCTTGGCTGAAAGCCCCCTACGACGCTTTCGTTAAGCGCAGACGCAACCGCAATCAGCCAGCGCTGACGACCCGTTTTGGGCTGTGGTCGGCGCTGGCCGTTTCCACGATCTCAGTGGGTTTTTTGGGGCTGGGGGCGTGGGAGTTTTTTGAGCAGCAAAGCTATAACCTCATGCATAAGGTGAGGCGTGAGTTGGCGGGTGTGCCCCACTGGGATAAGCGCGTTGTGCTCATTGCCATGGATGAAACCAGTGTGAAGCGTAAGGGCTTTTCGACGTGGAACCGTCATCAATATGCGGATCTGCTGAATGTTTTAGCTGAGGGCCAGCCCGCTGCGGTTGTTTTCGATCTGTCGTTTGCCGAGCCAACCCCTCAAGATCAGGAGTTTGCTGAGGCGATCGCCCGCAGTCGCAATGTTGTTTTAGGCGTTGCGCAAGGTAAAGGCATCACCCCAACCGGCATTGCCCAAGCCGATACGTTCTTAGATGTGACCCCCTCTATTAGCGCGATCGCGGAAGGCGCGTTTAAAAGGGGCGATCTGAGCTCTCAGCAAGATTCAGACGGGCTCACACGCCAGTTACCCCTGCAAGGGGCTAACAATCATGTGCCTTCCCTTGCCGTGGCGGCCCTGCAGGTTTCTGAACCAGCCATCGCTGACTCGCGGCTGCCCCAAAAAGCGCCGGTTTGGGTGAGCTGGCCCGGAGAAACCGCAACCGCGCAGATGGAAGCGGGACCAGGGACACTGCCCGTTTATTCCTATATAGACGTGCTAGAGGGGCAGGTTGATCCCCGCCTGATGCAGAACAAAATTGTGCTGGTGGGCGTAACGACATTTGCCTCGGATCCGATGCGATCGCCCTTTTGGGTTGATCACTCCGTCAGCGGGGTTCATTTCTTGGCAGCGGCCATCAACAACCTGCTGAATAAGTCTTATTTGCGGCGCCCACCCGCGTGGCAGAGCGCACTTTTGCTCGTGAGCTTGGCTTTGACTACAGGGTATTTGCTTAGACGACAGGGCATGTATCCGCGGCTGCTCACAATGGCCACCTTTCCGTTGGTTTGGGCAGCGCTGGCGCTGGGTGCTTTTTACGCGGGCTGGTGGCTGCCTGTTGCCGCGCCGATCGGAACAGTGCTGTTGGGGTCACTGGCCGTGCAGCTCTACGAGCAGCAGGAAAAGCAACAGCTGATGGCCCTGCTGTCGATGAATGTATCTGCTGGGACAGCGGAGCTGATTTGGCGGCACAAGGGCGTGCTGCTAGACAAAGGCGGACTCGCGGCTCAAACCCTCACCGCAACCGTGCTGTTTATGGATATTCGGGGCTTCACCAGCATTGCCGAGACCCTGCCTTCTCAGCAACTCTTGCCCTGGCTCAACCAGTATTTTGAAACCATGACCGAGTGCATCATGAAGCATGGCGGCATGGTGGATAAATATATTGGCGATGCCATTATGGCGGTCTTTGGCGCGCCGCTACCGCGCCACAGTCCTGAAGAAATCCAGGCCGATGCCATTGCGGCGCTGCATGCCGCCCTGGAAATGCACCAGCGCCTTAAGCGCCTGAACGCCCAGCTCGCCCAGCAGAACTTGCCCACGATTGAATTTGGCATCGGGATTCACACGGGCCCGCTCATTGGTGGCACAGTCGGCAATCGGCAGCGATTTAACTATTCGCTCTTTGGCGATGCGGTCAATATTGCTGCCCGCCTAGAAACCATGACCAAAGCGCTGCCTGCCGATGCCCCGTTTAATATCTTGCTCAGTGCGAGTACACGCCAGTACACCCACGCCTATTTCCCCATGCAGTCTTTTCAGTCTTGTCAGCTTCAGGGGCGCACCGGCTTAACCGACACTTACACCATTGCGACACCCGTGCCATCCCCTGTGCCATCTAATCAATCACAGGGCGATCGCCCAATGCCCGCCCAGCAGCCACTGCTGAACAAAGCCCATCGGGCCAACCCCTCCAACTCCTCCAACGGCACTAACGGGAGACTGCGACCGCGTCTAATCCCGCTCCCATGGCGCTAACGCAGCACTTGGCCCATATAGTTGCCCCAAAGCTGCGCGGCAAAGGCACTGCTGCCGTCTGTGGGGGTGTTGTCATCGTTGCCTAGCCAAATGCCCGTCACCACTTGGCTGCGGGGCACAAAGCCAATGAACCACGTATCCACATTGTTGTTGGTGGTGCCGGTTTTGCCGCCTTCGCCCAGGCCCAAATAAGCGTTGCGTCCGGTGCCGCCCTGCACTACGCCTTGCAGCATCCCCACCATCGTATTTGCCACGCTCGGATCCAGTGCCTGCCGCGCTGCGCGCTGCTGCGAAACATCAAAAATAACTCGGCAGGTGGATGCGTTATTAACGTCTGCGCAGTCGCTGCTGTCTAAAATGCGCTCGATGGCGTGGGGTTTGTTCCAAACGCCGTTGTTGGCGATCGCCCCAAACGCGCCGGTTATTTCTAGCGGCGTCACTTCGCTTTGCCCTAGCACCAATCCCGGCACCGGATTCAGCTCAGATTCAATGCCCATTCGCTGCGCTAAAGTAACAACCTGATTGAGCCCTACTTCCTGGGCGATCCGCATCGCCACCACATTTTCTGAACGGGCCATGCCGGCATACATATCTAAGGCGCCGCTGCCCGAGCGGCAGCCAGCTACTGCAACGCCTCCCCAATTCAAGTTTGAGCAAGCAAAGGTGTTGCCTGGAGAGATGCCTTGCTCTAACGCTGCCGCGTAGCTAAATATTTTGAAGGTTGATCCGGGTTGGCGCAGCGCTTGGGTGACCCGGTTAAACTGGCTTGCTTCCCAGTCGTAGCCGCCCACGAGCGCTTCTATTGAGCTGTCGGTGGTGTTTAGCGTAACCAGCGAGCCTTGGGAAAAGCCGTACTGCGCGCCTTGGTTGGCAATGGTTTCACGCAGGGTAGCTTCCGCCGTTGCTTGCGTGTTCAAGTCTAGGCTGGTCTCAACGATGAAGTTACCTTCTCGGGCCAATCCTGTGCCCAATAGCTGGTCGAGCTCATCAAACACATAGCTGTAGAAATAGGGCGCGCGGGCGCTTTTAAGTAGTTCTTGTGCGTTGGGACTGAGTTCGATGCGCGATCGCCTCGCCCTCGCCCCATCTTCTTCAGAGATCATGCCGAGCTGCACCATCCGCTGAATCACCCGGTTGCGGTAGTCCACCGCTGCCTGATAGTTCCTAACCGGATTAAAGGCGTTGGGCGCGGGCAAAATGCCCACCAGCGTGGCCGCCTCAGCAATATCCAAATCGCTCGCAGACTTACCAAAATAAAACTGGGAGGCATCTTCGAACCCGTAGAGGTTGTTGCCCAAATACACCCGGTTTAAATACAGCAGCATCAGCTGGTCTTTGCTGTAAAACGTCTCCAGCTTCAGCGCCACAACCGCCTCACGAATTTTGCGCGCGGCGCTGTCTTCTGTGCCCACATAGTTGTAGTAAATGCTGCGGGCCATCTGCTGGGTTAGCGTGCTGGCCCCTTCTCGAATTTCGCCTTGCTGAACATTGGTGACCAGGGCGCGGACAATGCCCAGCGGATCGACGCCCGTGTGCCAATAAAAGCGCGAGTCTTCTGAGGCCACAGCGGCCAGCGGCAGATAGGGCGAATATTCTCGCAGCCGCTTCTTTTCGCGGTGGGCAATGTTGGGCAGCTCTTTGAGCGGCACCGAGGCCCCGTCTTCTTCGGCGCGAATCAGCACGGGCCCTGCTACCGATGCCGGCATGGGCCGCACGTTGATTTTGGGCCATTCAATCCCCACAATCCACAGGGCCACTAGGCCGCTAAAGCCGCTGATGCCGTACAGCCCGTAGCGCATTACGTTGAGGTACCAGGGCGGCGGGTCAATGTAGCGCACCGTGACCGCATCGGCCAGTTCTTGAGGGCCCAGGGTGAGCTCGTCGCCGTGGCGCAAGGGCAGGGTTTTGATACGCTTTTTGCGGCGGTAGATGCCGTTGGTGGAGCCTTTGTCTTTGATGACAAAGGGATTGCCAGGTCGCGATCTGTCGCGTGTTAAAGCCAGATGCGTTTGGCTGACAATTGGGCTGCGCACCACAATGTCGCAGTTTTTAGACGAGCGCCCGAGCAGGTAGTGCTCGCCCACCAGGGGATATTCGTTTTGCTTGCCTGCCCCGTCGCTAGTTTCTACCACCAGTTTGGGCACCCGCGCATTTGCCTTTAGCGGAATCTTGGAGAAGTCCACATTTGCCTGCATCGTGTGAAATGCTTGCGTAATGGAGCCTAAGAATGTTTTAGGCGGCGATGTTTTATTTTGGCCGTTCTTATTAGGCGGCTGAGGTGGCGGTGAAGTCATAGAGGTTTAGCGACAGCAGACGGTTAGCAAAGCGGGTACGAGACAAGCAGATGGTTAGTTGGTGCGATCGCGCATCGGCGAACGACCCCACTTAGTATAGGGATTTAGTATAAGAACCCACAGCCCAAACCTTAATGATTTCGGACGGTTTTGATCTGAACTGGCTGAATGGGTATCAGTTCAAGGCTATTTTGTCTTCAGAATTTCGTTGATTTGTTGTTTCAGCGTGGGTAAATCATCGTTAATGATTGCCCACACAACGTTCTTAATACAGGGCGATGTAGAACGGTTCCCGCATGGCGCAGAATAGTGCGGAATGACTCAGGGGTGAGGCAGAAGGGTTGCGGCCCGGTACGCAGCGTTAGGTGGCTTGCTCTAGCGCTTGTTGAATGGCTTGCAAGCTTCGTTTTGATGAAAGAGTGTCAGGGTGCTCTGGGCCGAGCTGGCTTTCGCGAATGCTGAGTGCTTGAGACATGGTTTCAGCCGCTTGAGAGAATCGATTGGTGTTTGCGTACAGTACTGCCAAGTTATTGAGACTGGATGCGGTGTAGGGATGGCGATCGCCCAGTTCCGCTTGACAGATTTCCAACGCTTGCACATACAGCGGCTCGGCTTCGCCATAGCGGCCCTGGGACTCGTACAGTGCGGCCAAGTTATTGAGACTGGATGCGGTGTAGGGATGGCGATCGCCCAGTTCCGCTTTCCAGATTTCCAACGCTTGCACATACAGCGGCTCGGCTTCGCCATAGCGGCCCTGGGCACGATACAGTGCGGCCAAGTTATTGAGACTGGATGCGGTGTAGGGATGGCGCTCGCCCAGTTCCGCTTTCCTGATTTCCAACGCTTGCACTAACAGCGGCTCGGCTTGGCCATAGCGGCCCTGGGACTCGTACAGTGCGGCCAAGTTATTGAGACTGGATGCGGTGTAGGGATGGCGCTCGCCCAGTTCCGCTTGACTGATTTCCAACGCTCTCAAACGGTATCGTTCGGCATCACTCCACTGGCTCAAACTTTCATAAAATCGGCCTAGTCCTATGCAGCACCAGGTCTTGTCATCCTCTGCCAGCCCAGCCGTCCACCGCTGCGCGACTTCCTCCATATGCGGCACCGCATCCGTCACCTGCGCCCGCACCGTCACCGTCACCGCTTGCGGAATCGTCTTCGCCACTTCCGTCATCGCCCGCGCAAAGCCTTGCTGCAACGCTACCGCCGCCGCTAGCCCTGCCAGCTTCACCGCAAAAAACTCCCGCACCAGCGGATGCACCCCATAGCGCCGCTCGCCGGTCTCTTCTTTTTCCTTTGCCTTCGCCAGCAGGTTCACTTTCAGCAGCGCCGCCTGCCCATCGGCCAGCGCATCCTCATCCATCTCTGCTTCTGCCTGCTCACCGCCTGCCAGCGCCCAAGCCTGCTCTACCCAGTCCCACTTCACCGGCGCTGCCGCAAATAGCCCCAGCAGTCCCGCTAGCCGCTTCGCCTCCTCGCTCAGCGGTTCCCAGCTCACCTCAAAC